>SHVA01000057.1 GCA_009691195.1 Solirubrobacterales bacterium
GCTCCGTGTCAGGTTTCGTCCCGCCGGCACGACTCAGTCCCCGGACCCCAACAAGGAGACCTCGAATGACCTCGACCGAAACCGCCCCAGCACTCAGCAACTTCCTCTCCGAGCCCCTGCGCGTCGGCGACCCCGACGTAGCCGGCCCGCTGGCCGTCTACCCGTTGTTCGGGCCCGCGCCTCGGCAGGGCTACCTCTCCTTCGCCCAGGCGCGAGACCTGGGCGCCCAGATCACCGAGCTCGAAGGCGGGGCCTCGGTCCGCGAGCTGGTCGTCCAGAACAAGACCTCCGACGCGGTCCTCCTCTACGAGGGCGAGGAGGTCCTCGGCGCCCAGCAGAACCGCAACTTCGACCGCACGATCCTCGTCCGCGCGGGCGAGAAGGTGGTCGTGCCGGTCAGCTGCGTCGAGGCCGGCCGCTGGGAGGGCTCGCGCCGCGGCGAGTCGCTCACCCCGGCGCCCCAGATGGCCTACCCCGACCTGCGTCGCCAGAAGGCCGAGCAGATGCGCCGCGAGATGGTCTCCGAGGGCCCTGCCCGCGCAGACCAGGGAGAGGTGTGGGGCGAGGTGGCCGCCAAGTCGGCCCGGCTCCAGGTCCACTCGACCTCGGGCGCCATGCACGACATCTACGAGAGCCACCGCTCGGCGCTGGCCGAGATGGCCGGCTCGATCAAGCTCCGCCCCGGCCAGAGCGGAGCGATCGTCGCAATCGGCGGCTCCTTCAAGGTGCTCGACCACGTCAGCCGCCCCGACGCCTACCGGGCCCTGCACGCCCCGTTGGTCCAGGGCTACGCCCTCGACGCGATCGAGGCCGACGAGGCCGCCGCCCCCTCGCTCGAGGCCGCCAGCGGCTTCGCCCTGCTCGTCGCCGACTGCGAGCCGGCGGCCTCCCGGGGCCCCGTCCTCGGCCTCGGCGAGCACGGCCGCTTCGCCGCCAACGGCGTCGCCGGCACCTCCCTCGTCCACGAGGACGAGCTGGTCGCGCTCACCGCCTTCCCCGAGGGTGAGGCCGACTGATGTGGCTCCTGACCACCCAGGGCTTCTACAGCGCGGTCGCCCACCGAGAAGAGCCCGACACGATCATCGTCCGCGCCCGCACCAAGGGCGACATCGAGGCGCTGCGAGCCCAGATCCCCGGCCTCGAGCCGGTCGAGAACGCCGGCGCCGACTACCGCTGGCGGGCCTTCATCACCCGCGAGCAGTGGCGCGACGCCGTCACCGAGCTGATCGAGGCGATCGACTACGACAACTTCAAGACCGCGGTCGGGGAGCGCCAGGGACAGGAGCGCGCCAACACCTACCACCACGTCTGGGGAGAGCTGATGAGCCTGCAGCGGGAGGACGGGCCAGACGGCGCCTAGTTCAGGAGCTCGACCGAGACCGGCCCGCCCTCGATCGCGCGGGCGAGGCGGGCATCCAACGTGATCAGCTCCACCTCCAGAAGCTCGGCGAGCGCGACATACAGGGCGTCGTAGAAGGTCAGGGTCGATCGCAGCTCCCACGCCGCGCCGAGAAGCATGCCGTGGTGGGCGCGCATCAGTCGAAGGTCAGCCAGCTCATCCAGCGCAGCACCCCCCGCGCCCTCCTCCAGCTCGCCGCGGGCCACAAGCCCGCGGATGGCGTGGCCCACCTCGGCGTCGATCAAGTGGGGCGCGAAGAGGGAGTCGTAATCCGCGGCGATTGCCTCTTCGGCAGCTTCGTGACGGTCGCCTCGGGCCACGAACTCCACCAGCACCGACGCATCGACGACCGGCATCAGGCGTCGCGAGCCTCGCGGATGATCGAGACGATCGTCTCCGTGCTGATCCCCGACGGCTTTCGCGAGCGCACCCGGGCGTTGACCTCGGCGAAGGTGGGGAGGCGAGCTCCGGTCTCGAGCTCACGCTTGATGTAGTCCGACAGGGACATCCCCTCGGCCGCGGCGCGCGCCTTCAGCGTCCGGTGCAGCTCCTCGGGGACGTTGCGGATCTGGATCATCTTCGACATGTCCTCCACAGTAACGCGTGTGCATCACATGTCAAACTCGGCCAAGCGTCAGGAATCGGCGTTCTCCGGAGACTTCCCATCTGTGTCTGAGACCCGACCGACAACAACTCTCCCCCTCGCCAGCGGGGCACACCTCTAAGTAACCATGGAACTAGACGCCAAGCTCAACTTCGACCTGATCGCGGTGGAGTCCGAGGACACGGTCCATCTGCTCCTGGAGCTGACCGCGCCGACGCTCGAGGCCCAGGAGACCCGCCCGCCGGCGACCCTGCAGGTTGTCCTCGACCGCAGCGGATCGATGTTCGGGCCGCGCCTCGATGCCGCCCTGCGGGCGGTTCACTCGCTCAGCTCGCGCCTGCGACCCGAAGACCGCTTCGGCCTCGTGACCTTCGACGACGACGTGGATGTCCCGGTACCTGCTGGCGAGATCGGCGACGGGACCGCGGTACGCCGGGCCCTGACCCGGATCGAGCCCGGCAACATGACCAACCTCTCGGCCGGCGTCCTGCGCGGGATCCAGGAAGCCCAGCGCGCCGCCGACGGCTCGGGTGCCACCCTGGTCCTGCTCTCCGACGGCCACGCCAACCGCGGCGTCACCGACCACACACCGCTCGCCGAGTTCGCCGCCGGCGCCCTCGACGCCGGCATCACCAGCTCCACCATCGGGATCGGCGACGGGTACGACGAGGACCTGCTCGCCGCGATCTCCCGCGGCGGATCGGGCAACGCCCACTTCGCCGAGAACGGCGACGAGGCCGGCGCCCAGCTCGCCTCCGAGGTCGAGGGCCTGCTCGAAACCACGGTCCAGGCCGCCAGCCTCACGGTCAGGCCCGGCGCCCAGGTGAGCGAGCTCCGCCTCTACAACGACCTCCCCGTGAGTGAGATCACCGACGGCTTCATGGCCGAGCTCGGCGACTTCCACGGCGGAGAGACCCGCCGCCTGCTGCTCGAGGTCGACGTCCCGGCTATCACCGGCATCGGCCTCGCCGAGGTCGCCAGCCTCGAGCTGCGCTGGGTGGACGTGACCTCGATGGAGAGCAAGCTCGCCACGATCCCGGTCAACGTCAACGTCGTCCCCGGAGACGAGGCCGCCGGCCGCACAGCCAACCCCGAAGTCGAGACCGAGCTGGCCTTCCAGCGGGCCCAGCGCGCCAAGCGCGATGCCACCGACGCGCTCCGCGACGGCGACCAGACCCGCGCCGCCGAGATCTGGCTGACCGCCTCGGAGGACCTGCGCGGCGCGGCGGGCAAGGCGCCGGCCGACAAGGCCGAGGAGCTCGCCGCCGAGGCCGACCTGCTCACAAACCTGGCCGACGAGTCCAGCATGGATGCGACCGTCGCCCGCAAGCGCGCCCTCGCCGACCACCACCGCAAGTCGAGCAAGCGCGGCCGTTCGTAGCGATGAGTGACGGCGAGCGCCGCCTGAGCCAGAGCAATGCACGTTTTTTAGGTCATATGCCCTATATTTAGGGCATCGTGAACGTGTCCAAGCCCTCGACTGCGGTCGCCCCAGGCGTCGATAGCGATGTCTTGATCGTCCTTGCCGGCTCGACGCGCCCACGCACCGGTCGCGCGATCGCCAAGCTCGCCGGGCGCTCACCGACAGGTGTTCAAGCCGTTCTGGATCGACTCGTCGGCCACGGACTGGTCGAGCGCGAGGACGCAGGAAGGGCTGCCCTCTACACCCTGAACCGCGAGCACATCCTCTTCCCGATAGTGGAGCTGATGGCCGCCGCCCGAACCACGCTCTTCGACCGCCTGCGATCGACTGTCGAGTCCTGGCAGAAGCCCGCCCTCCACGCTTCGCTCTTTGGCAGCACTGCTCGCGGGGACGGCGACACCGAGAGCGACATCGACCTGTTCATCGTTCGACCGGCCAACCTCGACCCTGAGGACCCGGTCTGGCGAGGGCAGCTCGAGGACCTCACAGTTGCTGTGCGGAGCTGGACCGGCAACCATGCCGGCATCTCCGAGGTGGCCGAGGACGATCTCTCGCGTCTGGTCGATGAGCAGCCTCCGGTGGTCCGTGATCTCAAGGAGGACGCCGTTCATCTCGCCGGTCCGAAGGCACGCAAGCTCCTGGTGGGTAGATGATGGCCCGACAGAAGGGGCGGACACAGGACTGCACCCCGGCCCAGGCCCGCAAGCGCCAGGCCGATGCGCAGAGCTTTCTCGATGTTGCACATCTCGCGGCTGATGAGACGGATCCCGACGTCGAGTACAGGAGCGTGGCTGCCTCACTGGCTGTGTTGGCTGGAATTGCCGCATCTGACGCCGCTTGCTGCCACGCCCTCGGCAAGCGCTCACGATCGCAAGACCATCGGGACGCCGAGGAGCTCCTCACGGAGATCACCCCCGGCGGCAAGGGCGCGGCGAAGAATCTGGATCAGCTGCTCAGTTTGAAGGACTCAGCCCATTACGGGCTGATCAGCGTCAGCACCGCGCAGCTCACAAGGGCGCGGCGCCAAGCGAAGCACCTGGTCGATTTCGCCGAGGGCGTCATTCGCCGTTAGCAGCGGCACCACCCCCTTGGTCCGATCATCCGCATGGCTAGGCCCGCAGGGCCTCTCGCTCTTCCTCGCTGAGCGATCTCTTTGCGCTGGTGGACGCGATCATCACCCGCAAGCGCGCCCTCGCCGACCACCACCGCAAGTCGCGCAAGCGCGGCCGGTAGCGGAGTTCCCTACCGCCGGCGCCGGCGCAGAGCACCCAGGCGACTCGCCGCGCGCCTGAACGGACGGGAGTCGTAGCGATGAGTGACGGCGAGGACGCGAACAAGCGCGATTGCGCTCTCGTCGGGCTCATTGACCCAGACGAGACGCATTCTCGGCCGTGGCGCTCCGCGGTGATCAACCGGGGGCGGGTCGGCAGGGTCGAATCGGAGGCGGCGGCAGCCCTCGAGAATCCGCTGGGTGCCCTTGCCCCGAAGCACATCACCCTGGTAGGGATCCTCGCGCAGCGACGCGATCAGCCTGATCGCACGATCGATCGCCGCCTCAACCTCCTCCGGCCCCAGTCGCCAGTCCTCTGGGACGCCCTCTTGCTCGTCGCCGAGGGTGTTGAGATCCTCGCTGACGCCCGGATCAACCCGGACGTCGTAGTTCACCGCTTCTCGACGAGGTGGCTGCGCCCGACGCTCGAGGCGAGCTCCTCAACGGTGATGAGCTCCTCCTCAGGGGTCTCACGTCTGTCGGCGACAAGCTGAGCCAGCGTCAGGTCCTCGATCTCGTCCTGGAGGGACTCGATCTCGTCCTCCCGCTCCGCCAGCCGTTCCAGCGTCGCCTCAACGTCAACGGTCGGGATCAGCAACGCCCCGCCCTTGCCGCGAGGGCCCAGCTCGACTGCGCGCTCGAGCAGTGAGGCCTGGCCCCGATGCAGCCGGCTCATCCGGTTGACTAGCTCGTAGAGGCGCTTGCGTGCTTCATCCGTGGCGAGCTGTCGTTCGCGGGGAACGCCCGCCGCTGCCGCCCCGTGATCACGTCCGCGTGCCATCTCCGCCGCAGTATAGACCAGTACGAGAACTCGTACGACTCAAGGATGGAGCCACGTCGGACCTAGTCTGCGGCTGACCGCTACCGGGAACCCGAGGGCTTCCGGCCCATGCGGCCGAGCGGCCTGCGCTCTTTTTCGGGTCACAGCCCGTCTAAGGCCCGCGCGCCGCCCTTCGTCCCCCCCGGATGCGATAGAAGCGCCTCACCCAATGGCGCTCATGTACCCCCGCACGCTGAACCCCGAAGACGTCGAGAGCGCCGCCGAGGTCGTCGTCTTCGACCGCCTTCGCGACCAGCTCGACAACAAGTGGGAGTGCTTCCACTCGGCGAGCTGGATGATCCGCCATCCGAAGAAGGGGGCCACCGACGGCGAGATCGACTTCGTCATCGCCCACCCCGGGCAGGGCATCCTCTGCCTCGAGGTCAAGGGCGGCGGGATCGAGTGCCGCAACGGCGCCTGGTACCGGATCGAGCACGGCAAGTCGGTGCGAATGAAGGACCCCTTCAAGCAGGCACTCGACCACCGCTACGCCCTGAAGCGGAAGATCTCCAAGCAGAAGGGCTGGAAGAACCACGACCTCTTCCTCGCCCACGGCGTCTGCTTCACCGACATCACCGTCCACAAGCTGGTGCTCGCGCCCGACGCGCCGCCCGAGATCGTGATCGACAAGAGCGGAATCGAGGACTTGAACACCTCCCTGGCAAGGCTCTTCGACTACCACCGCGGCCACGACGACAGCCGCCAGCCCCCCGGCGAGGAGGGGATGAAGATGCTCCGCGACCTGCTCGCTCCCCAGATCCG
>SHVA01000026.1 GCA_009691195.1 Solirubrobacterales bacterium
CGCCAAGGACATCCGAGTCTGGTTGGAGGCCAACGAGGGTCGCCCGCGGGTCGCCCGTCGCGCCGTGACCGACCGCCGCGGCGAGCCCTCGCTGCGCTGATCGCCTTCGGCTCCCTTCTCAGAATGCGTAACGAGAAGCGACGGGGGGGAGCGGGCTAGTAGCCGCTCGGATGGCGGGCGATAAAGCCTGCGGAGGAGCGCTGGTCGGTATGGAAGCGGGGGCCGAAGCCGCCTCCGTTGCCGCCGGTGTCGAAGCGAAGGCCGGCGATGACCGCGTAGACGTGGCCGGAGTTCGCGTAGATCGTGATCCAGCTGCCGGGACCGGAGTCGCCGTAGGCGGTGAAGCCCGTCGAGTCGAGCGGGCTCGACAGCAGGCCGCCGCCGTGGAGGGCGTAGCTGACCGCGCCCGAGCAGTCATAGCCGGAGTCCGAGAAGGAGCCGTGGCCCCCACCCCAGACGTAGGGAAGATCGTTGATCTGGTTTGCGGCCTCGATCACGGCCTTGACCACCAGCGGCGCGTTCGGGGGCGGGACCGCGTCGCCGTTCGGCAGCAGCGTCGCCTGCTCGCCGGGGACCGGGGCGCCCATCTTGTGGAGGTCGCCCTCGAGGGACTTCTCGCGGGCCTGAAGCGCGGCCAGCGTGGACTGACGCGCGCCGCGGGCGGCGACGAGGCTCGAGTGCTGTGACTCGATCTCCGCGCGGGTGCTCGCGAGCTGATCGCGCTGTGCCTGGATCTCGTCGCGGGCGGCCTTGACGCGGGCGTGGCTCTCGGTCAGCTGGTCAACCAGGGTGCGGATCTCGTCGCGGAGCTCCCGAACGCGGCCGACCACCGCATTGTCGTAGTCCTGGATCTGGTCGAGGTACTCGCTCTGGGCGATCACGTCCGACCAGTTGGCCGACTGCAGCAGGACGCTCAGCGTGTCGGGCTCCTGCGACTTGTAGATGTCCACGAGCAGGCCCTCGAGCGCCTTGATCGCGCGGTCGTAGTGGGCGCGGATCGCCTCGAGGTGGACCTTCTCGCGCTCGAGAGCGGCGGTCGCCTCGTCGAGCTCGGCCTGCTTGGCGTCGAGCTGGGACTGGACGGCGGCCTCGCGCCGGCGCGCCTCGGACTCCTGAGCGATCAGGGAGTTGATCTCGGCGTTCTGACGGTTGATCGTCGCCTCGAGCCCACCCTGCTCACTCTGGTTCTGGCCCAACTCATCGACCTTGTTCTGAAGCTCGGTGGTGGCGTCCTGGGCGGGCGCGCTGGCGCCGCCGAATACGGCGAGGGCGACCAGCGCCGTGAGCAGCAGCGCGATCAGGGCCCCGGCCCTGCCACGGGTCCGGGGGTGGCGGTTTTCGTAGTCGGCGCTCCGCATCTGAGACACCGAACGGGCACTCCTCGCCCGAACGGTCAGCCCAGGCTAGCTGGGTTGGGCCGAAATATCAGCACTTGCTAACACGCTGAAACTTCTATTGCGCAGGTAGGACTCGGCCCCTCAGGCGCGAGGCAGATGGACCTCAGGCGTGGGTCGGGCCTAGCCCTCGAGGCTGACCGGGTCCATCGGGTGCAGCTCGGCGCGGGCGAGGGCCTCGGTGCGCAGATGCCCGATCTCCTGGTACTCGGGCGAGGAGACCATGTCCATGAACGCCTGCCGGGTCGGGTACTCGACCAGGACCACCAGGTCCCAGCCTCCCTCGCCGATCAGCACGCCGTCCGGGCTGCCCGCGTAGACGGGCCGGCCGCTGACCCGCTCGAGCAGCGGCGCAACCGCCTCCCCGTACTCGGCGTAGCGCTCCGCGCCGCCGTCGGGGACGAACTCGAGCAGGTTGAGCATCACCACGGGGCCGTCCGAGAGACGGCGCCCGAGCGCCGCCAGTCCGTCCTCGTTCAGCTGCTCGGCCACCGTCAGCTCACCTGGCGCGCAGGATAGACGCGTGGAGCTCTTCGCCGTCAGCGGCCGCCACCCAGAGTCCGCCGTCCGCGCGGAGCAGCGCCACGGTCCCCGCCAGCGCCGGCTCCCGGAACTCGACCTCGGCGTCGATCGAGTCGGGCTCGTCCCCGGCGCTGAGCTCCTCCTCCACCGGAAGCCAGTAGTGGGCGTTGTTGACGTGGTCGGCCATATCGATCTCGGTGGCGCGGAAGCTCCACTCCGAGCGCGCGGCGCCGGGAGGGGGCTCGGGGTGGCGGAGCCGGACGTTGGCGTCGCGGCCCCCGGCGGCCTCCGAATAGGCCGCGACGAAGTCGTCGGGCAGCCGCATCGGCCTCCGTCCCTCGACGTCGAGGAAGACCCAGAGCGCGATCGAGTCCACGCTGGCAGCCTCCCCGCGGATCGTCGTGCTCCGCATCGCCGAGAAGCGGCCGATCCCGCTGCAGTAGGTGCGGAGCGACAGCTCCTCGCCGAAGCGCGGGAACGAGCTCACCCTGATCCTCGTCCGCCGCACTATCCAGGCGCCGCGGCCGGCGTAGCCGGAGTCCACCGAGTCGAGGTAGGCGATGTCCTGGAGCCAGCCGGCGATCGCGTCGAGCCTGACCCGGCCGCTGCGGGTGACCTCGGCGATACCGGGCCTGAACCGCCGCTCGAAGACCCGCCCCGAGCCCGGCTCCGGGACGAGCTCGGTGAGCTCGGTAGGGCTGGTCGAATCGGCTCCCACTGCGGGCGCCAGCATATGCTGAGCGCGCCGATGCCCGACCCCCCGCAGCAGCCCTTCGGCGACCACTCCCGGGAGATCTTCGCCCGGGGGATGCTCGCCGATGAGACGCCGACGATCCCGGTGGACTGGCGACGCCTCGAGGCCGCCGCGGAGGAGGCGATGGAAGACCGCGCCTCGGCCTACGTCTATGGGGGCGCGGGCAGCGAGGACACGATGCGGGACAACCTCGAGGCGTTCCGGCGCTGGCGGATCGCCCCCCGCGTGCTGCGCGAGATGACCGGCCGCAGCCTCGCCGGCACGCTGCTCGGCGCTGAGCTTCCGGCCCCGGTCCTGCTCGCCCCGATCGGCGTCCAGCAGGTCATCCATCCTGATGGGGAGTTGGCAACGGCGAGAGCCGCGGCGGCGGTCGGGCTGCCGATGATCGTCAGCACCGCCTCCTCCACCTCGATGGAGGACATCGCCGAGGTCGCGGGCGGGTCCCCGCGCTGGTACCAGCTCTACTGGCCCAACCAGCCGGAGCTGGCCGCCAGCCTTGTCGAGCGCGCCGAGCGCGCCGGCTACTCGGCGATCGTGGTCACCGTTGACAACTTCGCCCCCGGCTGGAAGCCGCGCGACCTCGAGCAGGCCTACCTGCCCTTCCTCGAGGGGATCGGGATAGCCCAGTACCTCTCCGACCCCGTCTTCAGGGCGGCGCTCGAGAAGACGCCGGAGGAGGACATGGGAGCGGCCGTCGGGCACTTTCTCGGGGTCTTCACCAACCCGGCGCTGAGCTGGGACGACCTCGCCTGGCTGCGGGAGCGGACCGACCTGCCGATCGTGCTCAAGGGCATCCTCCACCCCGACGACGCACGCGAGGCGCGTGAGCGCGGGGCCGACGGGGTCGTCGTCTCAAATCACGGCGGCCGCCAGATCGACGGCGCCATCGCCTCCCTGGACGCGCTCCCGGCGATCGCCGAGGCCGCCGGGGGCGATCTGGCGATCCTGCTCGACAGCGGCATCCGCACCGGGGCCGACACCTTCAAGGCGCTGGCGCTGGGAGCGGACGCGGTCCTGCTGGGCCGCCCCTACCTCTGGGGCCTCGCGCTCGGCGGCGCCGACGGGGTCGAGGCGGTGCTGCGCTACACGCTGGCCGAGCTCGACCTGACGATGGCGCTGAGCGGGTACGCAACGCCGGGTGAGATCGACGCCTCGGCCCTGGCGCGAGCCGAGCTGGGCTGACGTACTCAAGCTCGTCGGGCCGGCGGGCCGATAGAGTCAGCACAACGCCAACGGCGCGATCCGATTGCCCTTCGATGGAGGAGCCCCGTGTACATGCGTGAGAACCGGTTTCGCTGGATCGCTGTCGGTATCGGCGCATTGGCCCTGATCGCCGCCGTGGCTGCGATCGTGATCGCCAACAAGGCGAGCGACGATGACGCGGCCAGCAAGGAGGACGTCACGGCGCAGGTCTCCGCCCTCCGCGCCAGCGTCGTCTCCGCCGGCGTTCAGCTGAAGAAGGGCCAGAAGGTCAACAACGCCGATGCCAAGAAGCAGCAGGCCAATCTCCGCAAGGCCGCCAAGGGCCAGGCGAGCAAGAACGCCGTCACCGATCAGCGGATCGACACGATCGAGGCCAGCATCAGCAAGCTCCAGGCCGACGAGAAGAGCCAGTCGAACAGCATCGCCCAGCTCCAGAACTCGGTCAAGCAGCTGCAGCAGAGCGTGGACAAGCTCTCGGGCAAGGTCACCAAGCTCCAGAACCGCTAGCGGCCACAAGACCGCCCTACTTCGGAGCGGCTGCTCGCAGCCGCGACTGATGGTCTGCAGTCGCCAGTGGCCGCCCCTGATGCGGGCGCGTAACATTTACGTCTATGGCTGAGCAGTTCTGCGACGTCGGCCGGGGCATCACCCTCTGCTACGAGACCTTCGGCGACCCGGCCGACCCCCCGGCGCTGCTGGTCATGGGCCTCGCCACCCAGATGATCGGCTGGCACGAGGACTTCTGCGAGCAGCTCGCCGAGCAGGGCTTCTACGTCATCCGCTTCGACAACCGCGACTGCGGGCGTTCGACGCACCTCGACTTTCCCCCGCCCGGGGTGCGCCAGCTCCTGCGCCGGCGCTTCGGCATCGAGCAGTACAACCTCTCCGATATGGCGGAGGACGCCGCCGGGCTGATCCGCCGGCTCGAGATCGCGCCGGCCCACGTAGTCGGCGCCTCGATGGGAGGCATGATCGGGCAGAACCTGGCCGCCGAGCATCCCGAGCTGGTGCGGTCGCTCGTGTCGATCATGTCGACCACCGGGAACCGCTGGCAGGGACAGCCCGCGCCGGCGATGTTCCGGCACCTGCTCGCGAAACCCCCGTCCGATCGCGACGCCTTCATCGACCGCGCCACCGAGGTCTTCGGCACGGTCGGCTCCCCCGGCTTCCCCCGCGATGAGTCCTACATCCGCGACCGTGCTGCGAAGAGCTTCGACCGCGGCTACGACCCTGCCGGTGGCGGCCGCCAGCTCGCGGCGATCCTCGCGTCCGGAAACCGCAGCAAGGCTCTGGCGAGCATCTCGGTACCGACCCTGGTCATCCACGGGTCCGCCGACCGCCTGGTTCGGCCCTCCGGCGGCCGCGCGACGGCCCTCGCGATTCCCGGCGCCAAGCTCCTGGTGGTCAAGGGGATGGGCCACGACCTTCCCCGCCCCGCCTGGCCCCACCTGATCGGCGCGATCAAGCTCCACACGGACCGCGCCGAGGCCGCTCGGGCCGCCGTCCCCGCCTGAGCTCCCCTCGTCGCCCCTGCCGCGGAGCAACCAATAGCCTGACGCTCCCGTGAGCGCCGCATCTGCAATCCGCGCGATCCGCAGCCGCGTCGACGAAGCCTCCACCAGGCGGATCGCGGGCCTGTTCATGATCGGATCGGCCTGCTTCGCGGTCGCCTCGCTCCCCGGAGCCTCGTCGGTGACGCCCGAGGTCGTGGGCGTCACCTACTTCGTCGGCTCACTCTTCTTCACCACGGCGGCGCTCGAGCAGCTCCGCACGGTCGAGCGCCACAACCGGCTCGACCTCTCCGCGTCGATGATCCAGTTTGCGGGCACGCTGCTGTTCAACGTCAACACCTTCGACGGCATGCTCGACGGGCTCTCGGCCCACCAGGAGGACCTCCTTGTCTTGGTCCCCGACGCGATCGGGTGCGCGTGCTTCCTCGCGGCGAGTGGGATCGCGCTCGCCGGGGTGCTGCGGGCGCCGCTGTTCGCCCCGGCGCGCCGGATCGCGAGGCTGAACATGATCGGCTCGCTCGCCTTCGGCGCGGCGGCTCTGGCGGCGTGGGTCATCCCCGACACCGACAGCTTCGTAGACGCCTCGCTTGCGACGTCCGGGACCCTGGTGGGCGGCATCTGCTTCTTCTACGGTGCCTTCATCCTGCGACGGCACAGCCACGACCTCGCCCACTCCACGGCCCCCGCGCCCGCGTGAGGCAAACGATGCCCGACGCGCCGACCAGAGTGCTGTACGGAGTCAACGGCGAGGGCATGGGCCACGCCACCCGCTCCGAGGTCGTGATCGGGGCGCTGCTGGAGCGCCACGACGTCCGCGTTGTGGCCTCGGGCGCGGCCTTTCGCCACCTCCGCGACCGCCTCCCTCGGGTGGATGAGATCTTCGGGCCCAGCTTCGCGATGCAGGAGGGCGAGATCCAGCGCTGGGCCACGGTCAGGCAGAACGTCGATTCCGCCGTCCATGAGCTCCCGGACACGGTGCGGCGCTGGATCGCCGACGTGGACGAGTGGCAGCCTGACGTTGTGGTCACCGACTTCGAGCCCCTCAGCGGCGTCTACGCACGCAGCACCAAGACCCCGCTGATCGCCGTGGACAACATCAACATGCTCGACCGCTGCCACCACGACGACGAGATCGTCGGCGCCGAGCGCCAGGACTACCTGCTCGCGCGAGCGGTGGCCCACCAGATGGTCCCGGGCGCCTTCCACTACCTGGTCACGACCTTCTTCGAGCCCCCGCTCTGCCGCGGCGGGACCACCCTCGTGCCGCCGATCGTGCGGCCCGAGGTGATCGCGGCGAAGCCCGAGGCGGGCGAGCACCTCGTCGTCTACTCCAGCGGCGACCCGCAGCTGCTCGAGGCGCTCCGCTCGATCGAGCTGCCCTGCCACGTCTACGGCATGCGGGGCGGGCCCGACGAGGTCGAGACCGACGGCAACCTGGAGTTTCGTCCCCGCTCCAGCGAGGGCTTCGTCGAGTCGCTGCGGACCGCTCGCGGCGTCGTCGCCGGCGGCGGCTTCTCGCTGATGAGCGAGGCCGTCTACCTCGGCAAGCCGATCCTCGCGGTGCCGCTCCAGGGCCAGTTCGAACAGCTGATGAACGCGCGCTACGTGCAGCGGCTGGGCTACGGAGCCTGCGCCACGGCCGTCACCCCGGAGGCGCTCTCCGGCTTCGTCGGCCGGCTGGACGAGTTCGGCTCCGCGCTCGAGGGCTACCGCCAGGACGGAAACCGGCGAACGCTCGAGGTCGTCTCCGATCAGCTCGGGCGTGCCACCGCCGCCAACCGGCGCGCGCGCAGGGGCGCGAGGCGCCGGCTGCGCGGGCGGCAGAGGCAGGGGGCCTGATGGCGAGCCCGGTGACCAAGGCGCTGGGAGCAGCAGCCGCGGGGGCGGCCGGCTTCGCCTGGTACCACGGCCAGGTCCCGACCTCGCAGTTCTACGGGCCGACGATCTGCCGCGTCCCCGAGGCCGGCAAGCTGATCGCGCTCACCTATGACGACGGCCCCAACCCCGAGCAGACGCCAGGGTTGATGGACGTGCTCGAGCGCCACGGCGCCAAGGGGACCTTTCTCCTGATCGGGAGCTGGGCGGCACGGGAGCCAGAGCTGATCCAGGAGCTGGTCGCGCGCGGCCATGCGATTGGCAACCACACCTTCACGCATCCGACGATGCCGCTTCGCAGCTCCTCGCAGCTTCGCGAGGAGCTGTTGCGCTGCCGGGAGGCGGTCGATGCCGCGGGGGTCGACTTCTCCCGGGTGGACGGGGAGGCCCTGATGCGCCCGCCCTACGGCCGCCGCCGCCCCGCCACGCTCAGGACCCTCCGCGATCAGGGCTATGTGCCGCTGCTGTGGTCGATCACCTGCTTCGACTGGCGCCGGACCGTCACCGCCGACAAGATCATCAGGAGGGCGATGCGGGCTGAGGGCGGCGACATCATCCTGCTCCACGACGGCTCCCACCTCGACCCGGCGCACGATCGCTCGGCCTCCGTCACGGCGACCGACGCCGTCCTCAGCCGCCTCACCGAGCAGGGCTACCGCTTCGTCACCGTCCCCGAGCTCGTCGCCGCCGGCCGAACCACGTAGCGGCGGCCCCGGGGGAGGGACCAAAGGGAGCCGCCGCCGGGCGATCGGAGGTGAAGGGGCTAGCCCAGCTTCACCAGCTTGTAGACGACTCCCCCGGCCTTGACCTTGAGATCCGCCTCCCGGACCTCGGCGCCGACCGTGAGCTCGTCCTCCGGCTCCTCTTGATCAGCAGGGCAGATCACCCTGGTGGCGTCCGTAACGGCGCCACTGACATCCCCGCCCGCGAACAGCGAGATCACGAGCGTCTCGCCGTCGAAGCAGGTGATCGTGCCGGCGTTCTCCTCGCCTCGACGCCGTCGTTGTCGCTGTCGGCGTCGCGGGGGTTGGTACCGGCCTTGAACTCGCCGATGTTGCACAGCCCGTCGGTGTCCTGGTCCTTGTTGGTCTGCTTCAGCTTGAGGCTGAGCCCGTGCTTGTGCTCCCAGCGGTCGGGCAGCTTGTCGCTGTTGCTGTCCTTGGCCGCGCTGATCGCGGGCAGGGCCGGCATCGCCGCGGCGGCGACCGCCGTGGCAACCAGCGCGCCCCAGCGCGGCATCGAATTCCCGTTCATCTCGTTCCCTCCTTGCTTCGCTTTCACTTGCGAACAGGAACCTGGACCGCTACCCGCTATTACGGAATGCCGGCTTGCCAGGGCGCGGGATCGGTGCCGCCCGGTGCCGAGCCGGCGGCGGCCCCACCGCTGAGAATCCATCAACCAGGAAACCCGCCACGGGGCCTGGCATTAAGGTCGGCCGCGGAACCGCCGCTCCACCGACGCTCAGATAGGGTCAGTCGGTGACCGGCAGGCGCCTGATGCCCCTCGTCCTCGCAGCCGCGATGGTGGCTGCGCTGCTGCCCGCGGCGACGGCGAGCGCGGCGACATCTCCCAACCCCTGGCTAAACCGGGGCTTTCTCAACATCGCCCACCAGGGCGGCGAGAACGAGGCCCCCTCGAGCACCATGTACGCGTTCAGATCGGCGATCGCCGATCGAGGCGCGGACATGCTCGAGCTCGACGTCCACCTAACCTCGGACGGGCACCTGGTCGTGCTCCACAACGACAGCGTCGACAGCACCACCGACGGCAGCGGGGAGATCAGGAACATGGCCCTCGCCCAGATCCAGGCGCTCGACGCCGGCTACTGGTTCGTGCCCCAGCTCGGAGCCAACCACGGCCATCCCGCCGGGGACTATCCCTTCAGGGCGGTCCGCACCGGCGCCACGAAGCCGCCGACCGGATACAGCGCCGACGACTTCCGCATCCCCACGCTGAACCAGGTCCTCGATGCCTTTCCCGACACCCCGATCAACATCGAGATCAAGGTCCCGGATGACGATCCCGACCTCTCGATTCCGATCGCCGACGCTCTCGCCGAGCTGCTCAACAGCGCTCCCTACGCCTCGCGCGACGACATCATCGTCGTCTCCTTCGCCCAGGAGCCGATGGTCGAGTTCCACTCGCTGGCGCCCGACGTCTGGCTGGCGCCCAGCCAGGACGCGCTCGTCAACTTCGCGCTCGCCGACCAGCCGCTGATGCCCGACGGCGTCGCCCTGCAGGTGCCGCCGCTGTACGGCGGTATCGACGTCCCTGACTTCCTGATCAACACCAAGCACGTGCAGGAGGCCGGCTACGCCGTCCACATCTGGACCGACGGCGACCAGGACGAGACCCCCGAAAGCTACGAGCGGCTGATCGGCTTCGGGGTTGACGGGATCATGAGCGCCTACCCGGGGCGCCTCGCCGACTACCTCTGCACCGCCGACGTTGTGAGGCCCGACGGGTCCGCGCGCTGCGCCGTCCAGGAGCCCAGGCCCACGTTGACGCTGGCGGCCCACTCGCTCGGAGCCGCGCTGCGACGGGGGGTCACCACCCGCCTCGACTGCGCCAGGAGCTGTCACGTCTTCTTGAAGCTGCGGCTCGCCTCGCCCCTCGCCCGCAAGCTCGGCATGAAGCGTGCCACCGGTGACACCGTGGTGGTTTCGAGCTCTGAGCTGGAGGTCGAACCGGGCGGTCGCAGCCTTCTCCAAAACGTCCGGCTGAGCGCTCGCAAGGCGCTCTCCAAGCTGCGGCGCGCGACGTTGCACGGGACCGCGAAAGCCACGGCCGACAACGGGGTCACGAGCGCTCCGGCCGACTTCCGCTTGAAGATCGGCCCCGGCTAAGCGAGCCCACCGGGAATCCCACTGCGGCGGATGCCTGAGACGCTCTCATCCGCCACTCATCCGGAGCTGGGATGATCGCCGTGGAGCAGCGATGAGAATTCTGGTGGTCGAAGACGAGGTCAAGATGGCGGCGCTTGTTCGCCGCGGTCTTCGCGAGGAGGGAATGGCCTGCGACGTTGCCGTCCGCGGCGAGGACGCCGTCTGGATGGCCGGTTCGACCGAATACGACGCGATCGTCCTCGACGTGATGCTCCCCGGTATCGACGGCTTTGAGACCTGCCGCAAGCTTCGCGACGACGGGGTCTGGTCTCCCGTCCTGATGCTTACTGCCCGCGACTCCGTCGAGGACCGGGTCGCCGGTCTCGACGGCGGCGCCGACGACTACCTGACCAAGCCCTTCTCCTTCGCCGAGCTGCTCGCACGGCTCCGGGCGCTCGTCCGTCGCCGCCCGGTGGAGCGTCCGGTCCTGCTCGAGGTCGGCGAGCTCCGCCTCGATCCCTCCACCCGCCAGGTCTGGCGCGGCGAGGACGAGATCTCGCTCTCGGCCAAGGAGTTCGCCCTGCTGGAGACCTTCATGCGTCGCCCCGGCGAGGTGCTGTCCCGCTTCCAGCTGCTCGAGCACGCCTGGGACTACGAGTACGAGAACCGCTCCAACGTGGTTGACGTCTACGTCCGCTACCTGCGCGAGAAGATCGACCGCCCCTTCGACCGCGACAGCATCGAGACGATCCGCGGCGCCGGCTACCGGATGCGGAAGCAGAGCTGAGCGTGCGCCGGCTCTCCATCCGGGCCAAGCTGACCGCGGCCTTCGCGGCCGCCTCGTTGCTCGTGCTCGCCCTGGCCGGCCTCTTCGTCTACCTGCGGGTGCAGAGCGACCTCACCGACTCGATCGACGGAAGCCTCGAGAACCGCGCCGATGAGCTCGCGGCGCGAGTCTCCAGTGGCGCCCCGGGCTCGCTCAACCTCGGCTCCCAGGGATTGGTCGAGAGCGAGGACAGCTTCGCCCAGATCCTCACCCCGCGGGGCACGGTCCTCGTGACCAGGCCTGCCGCGGGCCCTCCGATCGCATCCACCACGCTGGAGCCAGGGGCGGGCCCGGCGCTCGACCGAGCCGAGACGTCAGTGGCGGGCCGCAGGCAGATCCTGCTCGCCGATCGTGAGCTGCCGGGAATCGAGGGCACCGCGAGGATCCTGGCAGGGGCCGCCACCGGCGGCGGCAGGACCGTCGTGATCGTCGTCGGGGCCTCGACCGTAGATCGCGAGGAGGCGCTGAGCGCCCTGCGGGGGACGTTCCTGATCGCGACTCCGGTCGCGATCCTGCTCGCCTCGGGCTTCGGATATCTGCTCGCCGGCAGGGCGATCGCGCCGGTCGCGGCGATGCGCCGACGTGCCGAGGAGATCACGCTCGAGCGCAGCGGCGAGCGGCTGCCACTGCCGCGCGCCGACGATGAGATCCACCAGCTCGGAGAGACCCTGAACGCGATGCTCGACAGAATCGAGGTCTCCCTGGACCGGGAACGCGTCTTCGTCGCCGACGCCAGCCACGAGCTGCGAACGCCGCTGGCGATCCTGCGAACCGAGCTCGAGCTGGCCGACCGGCCCGGTCGCTCGACCGAAGAGCTGCTCCTGGCCGTGCGCTCAGCCGGCGAGGAGGTCGATCGCCTTTCCCGCCTGGCCGAGGACCTGTTGGTGATCGCCCGCTCCGACCGCGGCGAGCTCCCCATCTCCCGCGAGGCCGTCCAACTCGACGTCCTGCTCGGCCGGGTCAGCGAGCGGTTCGCCGCCAGAGCGGCCGAGGGCGGGCGGGAGCTGGTCGTCTCAGCACCGGCGGGTACCACCGCGGAGCTCGACGCGATGCGCGTCGAGCAGGCTCTGGGCAACCTCGTGGACAATGCGCTCCGGCACGGGGAGGGCGAGATCCGCCTGGTCGCAGCCGGCGACGACGCCGGGCGCTGCGTGATTGAGGTCTCCGATCAGGGCGCCGGCTTTCCCGCCGACTTCGCCCCCCAGGCGTTCGAGCGCTTCACCCGCGCGGACTCCGGGCGCACCGGCGAGGGCGCCGGGCTCGGGCTCGCCATCGTCAAGGCGGTCGCCGAGGCACACGGCGGAGCCGCCGAGATCATGGGATCCCGCGTCCGAATCACTTTCTAACCGGCGCCTAAATCAGCCTCTAATCGCTATCTCATTGCTGCCGTTCAACCTGGTTTGCGCAATGGCAATCAACACCAACCAAAGGAGAACGGCAATGAGCCGTACGAAGAAGATCCTCGCAGTGGGCGGCGCCATCGCCGCGCTCGGCGCGGGGGGCGCGGCAATCGCCGGCGCCACCGGGGGAGACTCCGGCGAGAACGCGAAGGGCCCCGGCGCCGACAAGGCGACCGCGGCGGCGCTCGAGCTCACCGGCGGCGGCACGGCCAACTCGGTCGAGCGCGACGGCGAGAACGGGGCGACCTGGGAGGTCGAGGTCACGAAGCCCGACGGGAGCACCGTCGATGTCCGTCTCGACGACCAGTACAACAAGGTCGTCATCGAGGGCGACAGCGAAAGCAGCAACGACGCCGGTCAGTGATTGAAGCCGGTCAGGGCAGGGCGGCGGGCCGCGGGCCCGCCGCCCTTTTTTCTGCCCTGAAGGGAGTGGAGGCCTCGATCCGGCCGGCCGACGCTCTCATCCCCGGCTCACCGGAACCTCACCGAAGTCTCATTCGACCGGCGTAGACCTGCCGCCATCAACACAAACCGGGCCGGTCTCGAAGCCGGCCGAACCACGAGAATGGAAGGATCAGAATGCAGACCATCAAGCATCGGTTGAGGACGATCGCGATCACGATCGGCGCCCTGGCACTGGCGCTGAGCGCGGTCGCCTGCGGCGGCAACGGTGACGGTGGCTCCTCGTCAGGCGACGCGGCGGCATCCTCCACGAGCAACTCGGCGCTGCCCCAGGGGAGCGAGCCGGTCAACCTGAACCCGGCCGACTTCACCACCAAGATCGACAACCCCTACTGGCCGATGAGTCCCGGCAGCCGCTGGGTCTATCGGGAGGAAGGCGGCGGCGCCATCCAGAGGGTGGTGACCACCGTCACCGACAAGACCAAGCGAATCGCCAACGGGATCGAGGCCCGCGTCGTTCGCGACGTGCTCACCGAGAACGGCCAGACGGTCGAGGCCACGGACGACTGGTACGCCCAGGACGCCGACGGCAACATCTGGTACCTCGGCGAGAACACGGCCGAGTACAAGAACGGCAAAGTCTCCAGCCGCGCCGGCTCGTTCGAGGCCGGCGTTGACGGAGCTCAGCCCGGGATCGCCTTGCCGGCGAACCCCGAGCCCGGCCTCTCCTATCGCCAGGAGTACTACAAGGGCCAGGCGGAGGACAGGGCCGCGGTCGTCACCGTGGGCGAGGAGCACGTGCAGGTCCCGTTCGGGTTCTACACCGACGGGGTCCTGATGACGCGCGATCTCATGCCGCTTGAGCCGAAGGTCCAGGAGCTGAAGTTCTACGCGCCTGGCGTCGGCCCGCTGCTGAGCATGCATACCGACGGCAGCTTCGGCACCGCTGCGCTGGTCAGCTACACCAGGGGCGGCTAGCCGACGCCGACCGGCTCACGGGCGCCCGTGCGATCCTTGAGGATCGTACGGGCGCCCAGCCGTGGGCTGACGGTGATGCTGCGGCGGCGGGTCCGCTCCAGCGCGCCGGAGGCAGGAGCGATCCGAGCCCGGAAGAGCACCTCGCGCAGGACGATCTTCATCTCCAGAGTGGCGAAGCTCGCCCCCAGGCAGCGGCGCCGGCCGCCGCCGAAGGGGATCCAGGTGTAGGTGCCCGGCGGCTGCTCCAGGAAGCGCTCGGGGCGGAAGGCGTAGGGATCGGGGTAGATCGAGGCGTCGTGGTGAACGAGGTGGACGTTGGGCACCAGGCAGGCCCCGCTCGGGAAGGTCCAGCCGCCGACCTCGAACGGCTCCTTGACGAAGCGGGGCTGCGCGTTCAGAAGGACCGGTCGCCGCCGCAGCGTCTCCTGGACGGTGGCTGTCAGGTACTCCTCGCCGTCGTCGCGGTCCACCTCGTCGCAGAGCACTCCCAGGACACGGGGCTCGCGCACCAGTCGCTCGAAGGCCCAGGCGAGCTCGGAGGCCGTGGTCTCGTGCCCGGCGACCAGCAGCGTCATCAGCTCGTCGCGAAGCTCCTGCTTGGACATCTCGCTTCCGTCCTCGTGGCGCGCCGCCAGCAGCATCGCCAGCACGTCGTCGCCCTCTCCCCCCTTCGGGCGGCGCTCGTCGATCAACTCGAAGAGCAGCCGGTCGGCGTCCGCGCGCAGACGCTCGAACGCCGCCCACGGGCCTCGGCCCGCGACGCTCACCTGGAGTGCCGGGATCATGACCGTGGGCCGCGAGCCGAACTCCAGGATCCGGGTGAGGCGGTCACGGAGCAGCTCGAGGCGCTCCCCGGCCTCGAGGCCGAGGACTGCCCGGAGCATCACCTCGAGGGTGAGTGCCTGGAGGCGCGGATGAAGCTCCAGCGGCTGCTCCCGAGGCCAGGCGGCAACCTCCTGCTCGGTGACCGAGGCGACCAGGTCCGCAAGCCCCTCCATGCGCTCACGATGGAAGGCGCCGAGCATCAGCTTGCGTTGCTCCATGTGAGCGGCCCCGTCGAGCAGGAGCACCGAGTTGGCGCCCACCACGGGCTCGAGGATGCGCCCGCCCTCGCCCGGATGGAGGATATCCGGCGGCGCGGTGAAGACCTGCTTGAGCTCGTCGGGGTCGGCGAGCATGACGAACGGTGGCGTGGCCACCAGCCGCAGCGTGAAGCGGTTGCCAAAGCTCGCCCGGCAGCGCTCGAGGAAGGGAACCGGCCGCGCCCACCAGGCGACCGACTGAATAGCCGCGGGCACTCTCGGCCCGGGAGGAAGCGCCGGCTGCATGCCGTGGAGCCTAGACCCGCCCAGCCTCGCCCGCTAGGCAGCCTCGAGCGAAACGCCGATCAGCTGCAGCCGCCGGGTCAGCGCGCCCAGCCCGAACTCGGCGAGTGCCCCGTCCTCGACGCCGAGCACATCCCAGGCGCCCTCGCTGGGGGGCGTGATGGACTCGGACACGACGGGCAGCAGGTCGCGCAGCCTCGCCCTGACGACGTCGGCCATGGCGGGGTCCTCAGCGACGGCCTCCCGCAGGAACCAGGTGCCGTATGCGATGTGGCGCTGCTCATCGGCCGCGATCAGCCCATAGCCCTCGACGAAGTTGGGCAGCAGCCCGCGCTCTCGCAGGAACTCGAGCAGGAAGTGGGAGGAGACCAAGCCGAGCGTCCCCTCCAGCACCATGTGGTAGATCGTGACGAAATCAACCTTGGCGGCGCGATCGCCGGGCTCGAGCCGGAGCCGGTCGTGGGCCTTGACCAGGGCGTCGTCGAAGATGTACTTGAAGGGCTCCCCCAATACCTCCCGGGCGCGCGCGACGTGGGAGCCGATCGCAGCGGGGTCGGCGATCACCTCGTCCTGGAAGCGCGCGTAGAACTGCATGTGCCGGTTCTCGTCAACGAGCTGGGTCGAGAGGTAGCTGCCCTCCTCCTCGTCGTCCTGGGCCAGGACCAGCCCGCAGAACTGGGTCGAGATCCGCTCCTCGGCGACCATCAGCGAGCTCAGCACCCAGTAGAGCAGGTCTCGCTCGCCATCCTGGAGCGAGGCCCAGTCGGCGGAGTCGCGCGAGATGTCCACGTCCTGGGCCGCCCAGTGGGCTTGCTCCCAGTCCAGGTAGAGCTCCTGGGGGCTCTTGAGGTTGACCGTAGCGGGGGTGCTCATGCACTCTCAGGCATTGTCCCCGAATCGCACTCGCAGTCATCGCCGCTCCCACAGCACTCGGCCTTCTCGGCCGGCTCGCAGCAGCTCTCCTGCACCTCGGTAGAATAACAGGTCGATGTCTCTAGCTCAGCCATCCGTGCAGCTCCTCCATTGGCTCAGGATTGACGTAGTAGTAGGCCCAGAGGCCGCGCCTCTCCGACCCGACGATGCCCGCCTCGCGCAGGACCTTCAGGTGGTGGGAGACCGTCGGCTGGGAGAGATCGAATAACGGCACCAGCTCACAGACGCAGACCTCTCCCGCGTTCTGCCTGAGAACGTCCACCAGCTGCATCCGGATCGGATCGCCGAGAGCCTTGGCGACACGCGCCAGCCTCTCCGCCTTCTCGCGCTCGATCTCGGGATAGGCCACCGGCTCGCAGCACGGCTCGCCGGCGGCGCGCTTCTGCTTCGGCGCGAGCTTCAAATCAACGCTCATCAATACACGTATATCAATTGAAATTACAAACGTCAATGGAATACGCTGCCGCCATGAACATGGGTCCTCCCGAGGTCCTCTTCGTCTGCGTCCACAACGCCGGGCGGAGCCAGATCGCTGCCGGGCTGCTGAGCAAGCTGGCCGAGGGACGGGTGCACGTTCGCACCGCCGGCTCGGATCCCGCCGACGAGATCAACCCGGCGGTGATCGAGGCGATGGAGGAGGTCGGCGTTGATCTTTCGCAGGAGTTCCCCAAGCCGCTCAGTGACGAGTTCGTCCGGGCGGCGGACGTCGTGATCACCATGGGCTGCGGCGATGCCTGTCCCATCTACCCGGGCAAGCGCTATGAGGACTGGGAGCTCGAGGACCCCGCGGGCAAGGACGTCGCGACGGCGCGGCGCGTCCGCGACGAGATCGAGTCTCGGGTCGGAAGGCTCCTCGCCGAGATCGCCCCGGGGTAGCGGCTTGCAGCATCCGGACCTCCCCCGCCGCGCCCTCGCCGAGGGGCTGCGCGGCGTTCGCCCTCGTCTTCGCGGGCTGCGGGGCGATCGTCGCCGATGACGTCTCGGCGGCGCGCTCGGCGTCGTCGGGATCGCCATGGTCTTCGGGCTGGTGATCATGGCCATGGCTGGCACCTGGACGGACTTCTGGGTCTATGTGGTGGGGCCCCTCCTCGGCGCCGCCGCGTTCATCGCCGAGGTGATCAAGGCCGGCGACCACTTGCCGTTCTGCTTGAGGCGCTTGAGGTTGTAGTCCAAGAGGTCGACGCGCGCGGCCGAGCCAATGCCTCGTTTGTTTCGACCCGATCCCGGTCCACGCTGAAGGTCGGACGCAAGGCCGGGACTGACGCCATGCGAGCTGATGGGCCAAATATGGTGCCGACGGCGGGCGCTGCTCGAGGTCCAGGTCCTCGACGTTGACGGCGAGGATCTCCGAAATGAGCATTCGCGTCATCCGCGACCATCCTCACGGAGCTGGCGGTGCGAGTTGGTGCGGCTCCTATTCGACGGGGGGGTATCCATCCAATTCAGGTTGAATCGGCGCCAGGGTCGATCGGCGAGCGCTACCGGGCCCTGGCGGGAGAGCTCGATGAGCGCCGCCGGCGACTGTGGGCGGCGGCTGAAGCGCGCTCCCACGGTCGCGGCGGGAGCGCTGCGGTGGCGCGGGCGACGGGCATGGCGCCCGACACGATCCGCAAGGGCCGCCGCGAGCTGGAATCCGGCGAGACGCTCGAGCCGGGGCGGGTGCGGCGCCCAGGAGGCGGGCGCAAGTTAGGGCGCCGAAGAAGGTGAGGAAGACCTGGGAGGATGCTCAGGAGAGCGAGATGTCTACGAAATCACGCGGCCTGAGGTGACAACGTTGGAGGGGTCCAGGCCAAGGCCGTCATACATCAGCGCCTGATCGTCGGCCGCGGGAGGACCGGGGACGCCGAACTGGCCAGAGGGCAGGATGTTGAATGCCACCCCAGCCGTGTCCTTGGCGGCGGCGCTGCCGACGCAGGCTCCCACCAGAAAGATCGTCATCCCGACGAGCATCGCCAAACGTCGCATACCCTCTCCTCTTCTCTCCAAGAATGAACCGCAACGAGTTTCCCTGGCCCGTCCGCGGCGACCCCGTAACAGAACACACTAAATCCGATCCAGTTGCGGCCCTCGCTCAACCACGAGGCGAAATTTTTCCGCCGGACTTTGGACGGGTGGATAAGGGCCGCTGTGGCCGTTGGCCGTAAGCTGCGCGTCGGCAGAGATCCACAAGCAGAAGGACGCCTCGAGAAATGATCCGGACTCGGAACAAGAACGTGACCGCCAGCCAGTGGAGCGCCAATGGCTCCTCGATCGACATCGTCGACCTGACCGATCAGGCGAACGTCCCCTTCGGCAGCAAGGTCTTCACCATCAGCGAGCAGACCGACCGGCTCTCGGCGGACACGATCAAGAAGCTGCAGGCCACCCTCGAGACGGGCGAATCGCTCGACACGTCGCTCGCCGACGAGGTCGCGACCGCGATGAAGGACTGGGCGCTCGAGCAGGGCGTGACCCACTACACCCACGTCTTCCAGCCCCTGACCGGCTCCACGGCCGAGAAGCACGACTCCTTCTTCGACCCGGACGGCGAGGGCAAGGCGATCGCCAAGTTCAAGGGCTCCGAGCTGATCCAGGGCGAGCCGGACGCTTCCTCGTTCCCCACCGGCGGCGTCCGCGACACCTTCGAGGCCCGCGGCTACACGGCCTGGGACCCGACCAGCCCCGCATTCATCCTCGACAACCCCAACGGCGCGCTGCTCTGCATCCCGACGGCCTTCGCCTCATGGACCGGCGAGGCGCTCGACGCCAAGATCCCGCTGCTGCGCTCGATGGACGCCCTCTCGAAGTCGGCGGTCCGGGCGCTGAAGCTGCTCGGCGACGACGAGACCTCCCGGGTGTTCACCACCGTCGGCCCCGAGCAGGAGTACTTCCTGATCGATGAGCAGTACTTCTACGAGCGTCCCGACCTCTACACGACCGGTCGCACGCTGTTCGGCGCCAAGCCGCCCAAGGGCCATGAGCTCGACGACCACTACTTCGGCTCCATCCCCGAGCGCGTGCTCGCCTTCATGATGGAGTCCGAGCGCGAGCTCCAGGAGCTGGGCGTCCCGGTCAAGACCCGTCACAACGAGGTCGCCCCCGGCCAGTACGAGCTGGCGCCGGTGTTCGAGAACTCGAACGTCGGCTCCGACCACCAGCAGCTGACGATGCAGATCATGGAGAGCGTCGCCCGGCGCTACGGCCTCATCTGCCTGCTCCACGAGAAGCCCTTCGCCGGCGTCAACGGCTCGGGCAAGCACAACAACTGGTCGATGGGAACCGACACGGGCGGCAACCTGCTCGACCCCGGCCACACCCCGGAGGACAACGTCAGCTTCATGTTCTTCTGCGCCGCCGTGATCCAGGCCGTCAACAAGCACCAGGGCCTGCTGCGCGCCTCGGTGGCCAACATCGGCCAGGACCATCGCCTCGGCGCCAACGAGGCGCCGCCGGCGATCATCTCGATCTTCCTCGGCGCCGAGCTGGAGAAGGCCTTCGAGGTGATTTCGGGCAACCCGAGCGACGCCGAGGGCCCCGGTGAGTTCCTCGAGCTGGGCGTCTCGGTGCTGCCGCCGCTGCCGATGGACGGCGGCGACCGCAACCGGACCTCGCCATTCGCCTTCACCGGCAACAAGTTCGAGTTCCGCGCCCTCGGGTCGAGCATGTCGCTCGCCTTCCCCAACACTGCGCTGAACACGATCGCCGCCGAGGCGATCGACGAGCTCGCCGACAGCCTCGAGAAGAACCTCGCCGACGGCAAGGAGATCCCCGAGGCCGTGGCCGCCGTCGTCAAGGAGGCCTACGGAGCCAGCAAGCAGGTCTGCTTCATGGGTGACAACTACGACGAGGCGTGGCATGCCGAGGCCGAGAAGCGCGGCCTCAAGAACCTGCGAACCACCCCGGACGCGCTGCCCGAGGTGCTGGCCGACGACACCGTTGCGGCCTTCGAGAACTACGACGTGCTTTCGAGGCGGGAGCTGGAGTCGCGCTTCGAGGTCTGGGTCGAGCAGTACACGACCCGAGCCAACATGGAGGGCGAGACGACCGACTCGATCGCGAGGACGATGATCCTGCCGGCCGCGCTGCGCTACCTCGAGTTGGGCGTCAACGCCGAGGTCTCGGCCGTCGGCGACGAGGTGCGCCCCCTGGTGGACGAGCTGATCTCAAGGATCAAGGAGCTCGAGCAGGCCAACCGCTACCCCGACGGCATCGAGGGCCTCGAGCTGGCCATCTACGCGCGTGACAACCAGCTCGCCAAGATGGCCGAGGTCCGCGAGGTCGCCGACAAGCTGGAGAAGGTCGTCCCCGACTACCTCTGGCCGCTGCCGAAGTACTCGGAGATCCTCTTCATCAAATAGGCAGCGAGGGGGACCGTCCCCCCTTTCCCATCGATTTCGCACCGGCGCCCGAGGGGCGCCGGTGCTGCTTCCGCGTCCGCTGATCGAGGCGCGGCCGGCCGAGCGGGTCGCCCGCCGCTGGTTTCCCGACTACCCGGGCGAGATCACGGCGGGCGCCTTCCCGCCCGGCTGGATTCCCTAGCCGGCGCCGAGGGCCGCGACCAGCAGGATCGAGCCGGCGACGTAGTCGATCGCCGGCTCCGAGGTGACGTAGTCCGGGCGGCGGTCCTCGTAGACGATGCGGCTGTTGAATTTCCGGAACGCTCCGGCCGGCTTGAACCCCTCCGCCCTGAGGTTTCCGATCTGGGAGGGGCCGCCGACCACGGCTCCCCGGGGCAGACCGTTGCCGAAGGCCGAGGCCCAGCTGTGAATCTTGCGCGGATCGCGAGGGCCGAAGCCGGCGACGAAGCTCGCGCCCCAGGGGTTGCGGCCAAGCAGGTAGTCGCGGGCTCCCGCCGCCACCCCCCTGCCGCCCTTGATGCCCGAGATCGCGGCCATGGCGCCGCCGGCGCCGTTGGCCGCCGTCGTCCCCCAGCTGAAGTAGCCGGCCTGGCCGAAGGCGTTCGCCCGCGCGTACTCGGCGCCCTGGCTGCCGGCCAGGCGCAGGAAGGAGCACGCTGCCCGGCGCTGCCCGGCGCTGCCCAGCGGCGGGGCGCCGAGGCGCCCGCAGATGTCGGCGGCTGCGAACGGCGCCGAGTTGCTGTAGCCGACGAGGTCGTAGGGAACCGACGCCTTCAGGTACTGGAGAGCCTGGGTCAGGTAGGGCTCCTCCCCCGTCGCCCGGTAGAGCGCGGCCCCGGCCGCCGCCAGGGAGTCCTTCCAGGGATCGACGACGTAGAAGCCACCCGACCCAGGCAGCGACGGGGTCGCGGCGCCGCTCGCTCGTCCGGCGTCGTACCAGTCGCGGGCCTGATCGGTCAGCTCCGAGCGCCGCGGCTCGGGCGAGCGGACCGCGGCCATCGCCAGCGCCGCCGCCACCTTGCCGCCGATGTCGCCCCCGACGCCGTCGCCCCAGTGGAAGGCGAGCCTGTTCGCTATCCCGGGCAGGCCCGAGGAATCGTCCCCCGCGGGGTCCCGGAAGCCGCGCTCGTGGTCGCGGGCGTCGCCGACCTGGACGATGAACAGGTCCGAGGCCGGGTGGGCCTTGACGAACCAGTCGATGCCGACGTCGGCCTCGTCTCGCAGCGCAGTCCGGTTTCCGGCGTCCAGCCGCGCCGCCGCCTCGAGCGCGATCGTCGAGAAGCCGGCGTTCTGGGCGAAGTGGAGGGTGTCCCCCGCGTCCATCCAGCCGCCGTCGAGGTCGAACTGCTCGCCGGCGTGCGGCCCTCCCTGGATCGTCGCGTCGTTGAGATGGGAGGGTCCGTGGAGCAGGGCCAGCTGCGAGCCGTCGCGATTGGTCTCGAAGAACTTCAGCATCAGCGGCACCAGGGCCGATGCTCCTTCGCCTTGCACCCGCCACGGTCGCGAGACCCGGCCGCCCGCGTGGACCACATAGGAACCCGGCAGGTGCAGGCGGCTGAGGTTCGCGCGGTAGGCGTTGGCCCACGGCTTCGAGCCGCCCGGCGCCGAGCCGAGCCGCCCCCTGAGCACGACGCGGCCACCCCGGGTCACGTGGAAGCGCTTGCCCGAGAGGTTCTGGTCGCTGGCCACAATCGCCACCTTGGACTCCTTCGGCGCGCTGGGGCCACCCGTGCGGATGACGGTCGGCGCCGCGGCAGCGGGCGCCGCGGCAGCGCCGGCCTGGAGAGCGGCGGCGCTGAGCAGAACGAGGAGGCGCGAGATCACGCGGACGACGCGGTCGCCGTGACGATCCAGGTGGAGGCCGGGGCGATAACTCCGTCGCGCCCCGCGAACTCCTCCAGCGCCTCGCGCAGCGCGCCGGCAATCTCGGGGCGGATCTTCTCCGCCTCGTCGCCCGCCAGGCGGGTCACCTCGCCGGCCGGCCCGAGCGCCATCGCGAACTCGACCGCCTCGTCGAGGTCATCGCCGATCTGAATCGGGATCTCGCAGCGACGCAGGCTGATGTCCTCGAAGCCGGCGCCGGCGAGAATGCCGCTGGTGGTGTCGGCGTTGGCCATCGAGAACGGCCCGGGGCCGCAGGTGGGCTCATCGGGTTCCTCGGGCTCCTCCACGAAGACTTCGACGACGGTCTCGGCACGGTGCATCCAACTGCGTCACCTGTACGTCGGCGACCTCGAAGCTGGCGTTCGAGACCCCCGCCTCCTCGTTGCCGACGCAACCGCTCCGGACGCCGACACTGTCTTCTCCATGCCTCAAAGGGTAAGGCCGAAACGTAAAGCCGCCCGCCCGGAGCAGCGCCCGGGCGGGCGGAGCGCAGCGCCTACTCAGCCGGCTGGGGCCGGCACTTGTTGCCGGGCGCGGAGCGGACCTCGCCCTGCGGACACGGGGCCAACACGCCTGTGGTCGTGTTGGTCGTGTTCGTGGGCGTAGTCGGTGCGGTCGGCGTCACGGGCACGTCCTGGGTCTTGACGTCGGTCTGAACCTCTGTCTGAATCTCGGTGGTCGTCTTCTCGTCGTCGCTTCCGCAGGCGGCGACGCCGACGCTCAGCGCCAGGACGGCGACCAACAGGAGGAGGGTTGCGCGCACATGACGCATCAGGTCCTTTCGTAGGGCTGAACGGGGCGGCGCCTTGGGCGCTGCTCGGCTGCGAGCCTATATGCCGCTCACCCCGTTAGGCGCCGTTTCGGCGCGGCGAGGCGAACGCCGCCGGCGAGGCGAGCGCCGCGTGTGCCAGGCACAGCGGTGAGTAGAGCGCGCGGTCGAGCTCCCTGAACCTCTCGGTCGTCGTTCCCGGGGCTATCAGCTTCGTTTGCCCGGCCATCCCCAGCCCCCCTCGCGTCGCGAGCGTCGCCACAACCCCGGCCGCCCCGAGCCGGCTCAGGCCCGGCCGGCTGCGCGGCCGGCCGGCGACGAACGCGGCCGCGGCACCAAGCGCAGCCGCGACCGCTAGGCACGAGGCGGCCGACGGGGAGCGCCCGTCGGAGCGGCCGCTGACCGAGCCGCCGTCGCCCCCGGCCGGCCACCGGGTCCCGGTGGCCCAGAGGACGTGCAGCCCAGCGATCCCCAACAGGCCCGTGGCCGCAACCCGGGTCGGGAGGCCGGTCGCCCTCACGCTCTATCTCCCGCGCTTCTTGGTCTTGCGCGGTTGGGGCGGGTACTTCGCCCGCTCGGCGGGCGTCATCTTCCTGATCTTGAGGCTGCCGTCGGCGACCTGCTGCTTGACCGCCTCGAGCTTCTCCTCGCGCCGTTTCTGTTGCCTTTTTGCCGTCTCGCTGTCGGGCTTGCGTGCCATTGCAAGCGACCGTACAAACTCGGTCGGCCGGATGCCGCCACCCCCCTGGCTAGGCGGAGGCTTCGAGCGGCAGCATCCTCGGCCGCTTGGCCGCGCGGCCGTCGCCTGAGGACCGTCCCGTCAGGCGCCTGCCCACCCACGGCAGCATGAAAGCGCCGACCCAGTGCAGCTCGGTCCAGATCCGCTCCGGCGCTGAGAGTGGAGGCAGCGCGGGGAGCGGCGCCGCCCAACTGCCGTCGCTGCCCGGCAGCGAGAGGACCTCGGCCGCCCCCGCCGCGATTCGCGCATGGCCCGCCGCGTTGGGATGGAGCCGGTCCGGGCACCACAGGCGCGGATCCGAGGAAGGGTGGGCTGCCTCAAAGTCGAGAAGGGTCGCGCCGGTGCGCCCAGCCACCGCCCGCAGCCCGGCGTTGAAGCGCGCCATCCGCGCGCGGACCAGCCGTGCCATCGGGGCGAACGATGAGAGGTCGGGATAGGTGATGGTCAGGACGGTTGCGCCCTGGTCGCGCAGGCGCGATTGCATCAGCTCCATCTCAGCGAGCACCGCCTCCAGCTCGAAGCTGGGCCGGATCGCGTCGTTGAGCCCGCCGATGACGCTGGCCAGGTCGGGCTTCAGCGCCAGCGCCGGCTCGAGCTGCTCCTCGCGGATCGGGGCGATCAGGCGACCCCGGATCGCCAGGTTGGCGTAGAGCAGGGCAGGGTTGGCCTTCGTGAGCTCCTCCGCGAAGCGGTCGGCCCAGCCGCGGTCGCGCCCGTCGGCGTAGGGGTCGTCCCCCACGCCCTCGGTGGTGCTGTCGCCGATGGCGACGAACCGTGTGAACGAGCTCATGGCGCCAGCAGTATGGCCGCAAGCGCGGCGAGGACGAGCGCGGCGGCGAGCGCCGGCGGGCGCTCACTGCGGCTCGAGCGCCAGCCCGAAGGGACTGCCCTCGGAGTCTTTGCAGATCGCGAAGCGCTCCCCCGGATGGACGACGCTTCCTCCGAGCTCCTCGACCCGGGCCAGGGCCTCCGCCACGTCGGCGACCACGAAGTAGGGGAGCGAGAACGAGTCTCCCGGGCCGCGGCCGCGTTCGTGGACCCCCACGGCCGTTGTCGACGTGCGCGTCTGCCAGCCCTCTCCCTCATCACCCGAGCGGGGCTGCAGCTCGGCGCCGAGCAGGCCGCGCCAAAAGGCGCGGGCCCTTTCGAGGTCGTCGGCCGGGAACTCGACCAGTGAGAGCCGGGGGTCGGGCACGGCCGGGACGATAGGGCCTCAGTCCCGCCGGTCAGATCGGCGAGGGCGAGAGGAAGAAGAACCAGAACTCGAACAGCAACACGACCAGGACCACCATCACGACCATGATCCGGTCGAGGGCGCTGATGCTCACCTCCTGGTCGGGGTATTTGACGCGCTCGCCCCGCATGCTGCGCAGCCAGGGCGAGTGCGCCCGCACGGTCGGGGTCCGCCCGGTCATCTCGTCGTAGATCGCGCCCAGCCTGGCCAGCAACATCGCCAAGCCGACGCTGATCGCGATCAGGACCACGATCACCAGCACGACCGCACCCATCGTCGGGTTCCCGAAGCCCTGGGCGCGGGAGCCGACCCAGACGGCCAGCAGCGGCCCGCCGGTCCAGATGTTGACCGCGGTCAGCGCCATCGCGATCGTGAGGCCGAGTCGCTTGAGGTCGAGAACGCTCACCCCCCCATCATCTACTCGCAAGTGAGTCTCTTCAAGCCCGCCGGCGGGAACCGCGCAACATCGTGCGGGCGCAGGGGTTCTACAGTTAATACGCTTCACAGGGGGCTCCACACGGGGGACTCACGAACGAGGACAGAGACTTGCCCAGTCAGGCTGCCGCAATGACGCTTCGCTTCCGCACCGCCGTCGCCATCACCATCGCCGCGCTGGGGCTCGTCGCCCTCGCGCAGGCGGGTGGAGCCGAGGCCAAGGTGCGCAAGGGCCCGGGCAAGCTCGCCTTCTACAAGCCGCCCCAGAAGCTTCCCAAGCACCACGGCAAGCTGATCTGGGCGCGCAACGCCAAGGGCGTGGTGCCGCTCGCCGAAGCCGCCTCGACCAAGCTGGTCCTTTACAGCTCGATCACGCCGCAGGGCAAGCGCACCGCCGTCTCCGGATCGGTCAGCGTCCCCGAGGGTAAGGCGCCCAAGGGCGGCTGGCCCGTGATCAGCTACGGCCACGGGACCACCGGGATCGCCGACGTCTGCGCCCCCTCGCGCAACACCGAAGGCGGCCCCGCTCAGGGTTACATCGACTACATCGACCCCCAGCTCAACGACTGGCTCGACGCCGGCTACGCGGTGGTCCGCAGCGACTACCAGGGCCTCGGGACCCCGGGCACCCATCCCTTCCTGGTCGGCAAGGCCGAGGGCCGCAGCATGCTCGACATCGTCCGCGCCGCACACCAGCTCAACCCCGGCATCGGTAAGCGCTTCCTGCTCGCCGGCCATTCCCAGGGCGGCCAGTCTGCGCTGTTCGCTGCGAGCCTCGCCAAGACCTGGGTCCCGGACCTGAAGCTGCGCGGGACGGTCTCATACGCGCCCGGGTCGCATCTGCTGCTGCAGGCCCAGGCGCTTCCCGGGTTTGTCATCCCGAGCTCGCTCAGCGCGCTCGCGACGCTGGTGGTCAAGGGGGCCGCGACCACCTCAAAGCAGATCAAGCCGGCCGAGCTGCTGTCAGATCCGCCACTTCTCTTCTTCCCACAGGTGGACAAGACCTGCCTGCCCCAGCTCGGAGCGGCGGACAAGCTCGGCGGGATCGCTCCCTCGACGCTGCTGCGCAACGGTGCTGACACAACGGCCCTCTACTCGGCTCTCGATGCGATGAACCCCGCGGTGGAGACGGCACCGCCGATCTTCCTCGCCCAGGGAGACGCCGACACCACGGCCTACCCGGCGCTGACCGACGCCCTCAACGTTGAGCTCCTCGGCCTCGGGGACGACGTCACCTACACGGTCTACCCGGGCATCGACCACGGCGGCGTCGTCAGCGCGGCCGGGGACGACGCCCTGGCGTTCTTCCAAGAGCGCCTGCCCGCGGGCTGACTCGCACAGCGCACAGCGCCCGGCGCCGCGGCCGTTGCGCCGCCCGGGGCACTAGCTTGGCGCTCGTGAGCGAGCGCATCGCCTACGTCTACCTTCTGCGCTGCGGCGACGCCAGCCTCTACTGCGGCTGGACCTTCGACCTCGAGCGCCGGCTCGAAGCACACCGGTCGGGCCGCGGCGCCCGCTACACGCGCAGCCGGCCACCGCTGGAGCTGGTGGCCGTGATCGAGCTCCCCGACCCGGCCAGCGCACGGCGGGAGGAGGCGCGAATCAAGCGCCTGACGAGGAGCGAAAAGCTCGAACTGATCGCCGGGAACCCGGCGCCCGGCTAGCCCTTCTCGTACTTGAACGAGACGCCGAGGCGAATCCGGAACCCGGAGATCTTGCCGTCCTCGATCGTCACGTCCTGGCGGATGACCTCCGCGACGCGCAGGTCGCGCACGGACTCACCGACCGCCGCGACGGCGCTCTTGGTGGCCTGCTCCCATGAGTCGGAACTGACGCCGACGACCTCGGTTACTCGATAGACGCTGTCTGCCATCTCTCTCCTCCTTGGGTCGGAACTGGTCCGCCTACCCTCGCATGAGGACGGCGGTTCGACAAGGCGGGTGTGGGAGGCTCTACTTCTTCGAGCCGTTGGAGTGCGCCCGCTGGGCGCTGATGACGGCGTCGAGGATGTCCTTGCGGGCGCCGAACTTGCGCTCGTAGGCGCGCACCCTCTTGACCGTCAGCAGGTCGGCGGTCTCGAGCTCGGCGATTATCTGATCAACGTCGAGCCCGTCGTATCCGGGAAACGGCTCCTTGCCCTGGAGCCAGCGAAGCTTGTCGAAGACGACCGTGCGCTCCTGGTGGCTGCGCTCGTAGCTCTCGATCGCGGAGAGCTCGACCTGCGAATGCTCGGAGAGGGAGGCGACGAGGCGCCTGGTGTCACGCCCGTCGTAGCCGGGGATCGGCTCCGAGGCACCCGCCGGGCTTCCGCCCTTCCCGCTCACGCCCTGTTGGGAAGGGGTGACGCCGGTGGCATCGGCGAGACGGGGGGCATCGGTGACGCCGGCGGCACCACTGGCGCCGGGTGCTCGTTGTGGAGATCCACCGTCATATTTGACGACTCTACCAGTCATTCATGAATAGCAATTCAACTATTTCGGAGCCCCGCTCGGGGCCTGCCCCCCGCTGGGACTTCCTCACCAATCACGCCCACGTGCTCGTCTGCGTCGCTCGTGACCCCGGGATCCGCATGCGCGACATCGCCGCCGCGGTGGGCATCACCGAGCGGGCGGCCCATCGCATCGTCTCGGAGCTGGTTGGCGAGGGCTACGTCCTGCGCGAGCGCCAGGGGCGGCGCAATCGCTACGAGGTCCGGGCTGAGCTGCCCCTGCGCCATCCCCTCGCCCAGGAGCGCGAGGTCGGCGACCTGCTCACGCTGCTGATCGTTGAATAGGTCTCGTCAGCCGCTGGCCAGGGCTTCAGCGGCGGCCGCGCGGCCCGTCCGGACCGCCCCCTCCATGTAGCCGGCGACCCACTGGTCGGAGCCACAGACGTAGAAGGGCGGCTCGTGGGTGCCGTGCAGCGGCCCGACCGCGATCACGTCGCCAGGCCGCCAGGAGGTGATGTAGCCGAGCGTCCAGGGGTCCGCCCCCCAGTAGCGAACGAAGAAGGCCTCGGGGTTGCGGGCGCCCTCGCCGAAGAGGCCGACCAGCTCCGCCGTCAGCTCCTCCTGGAGCAGGTGCGCGGGGGTGGCGAGCAGCGGCGCCAGCCGCTCAGGCGGCACCAGGTTCGAGAGGATCCCCTCGACCTGGGGCCAGATCCCGCCCATGACCCCTGTCTCGGAGTAGCCGGTGCCGTTCTGTCCCTGCGCCTCCCAGAACGAGGATCCGTAGGCGAAGACGGCCTTGGCCGCGGTCGCGCTGCGTTGGCGGTGCAATGAGCCCAGACGGGCCTCCGAGACCCCCTCGACCTGAACGCGTCGCAGCGGTCCGACCGGTAGGGCGCAGACGACGGCGGCCCCCTTGAACGCCTCCCCCTTGGAGCCCGTGACCACGCAGCCGTCCACGCTGACGCGGATGCGCCCGACCGGCGTCGCGTAGTGGATTCGGGCGCCCAGCTCGTCGGCCATGCGCAGGGCGACGCTCGCCGATCCCTCGGCGACCTGCTCGCACTCCCAGTTCTCGTACGCGTAGAAGCCCGTGCCTCCCGCCGCCGCCTCCTTGCGGAGGTCCGAGAGCAGGGAGGTGCGCTCGACCGACTCGCAGGACAGCGCCAGCGAGAAGATATCCCTGGCGCGAACGGCATTGCGAGTGGCGCCCTGGTCGCGCATCCAGGCGCCGACGGAGAGCCGGTCCAGCTGCTCGGCGTCCGGATGGGACCAGGGGTCGTTGGGGTCGATCGTGCCGACCAGGCGGCCGAACTCCTTGTCGACCGCGGCGTAGCTGGCGCGGTCCTCGTCACTCATCCAGGGGTAACCGTCCCCGACGAAGCGGCCCTCAGCGAGCATGTAGGTCTCCTCACCCGGCGCCTCTGGGAAGGAGGGCTCGAGTGTGAGGCCGAGCTCCTCGACAAGTCCCCGGTAGGCGCTGTGGAACGGCCCGGTGAGCTCGCCGCCGAGCTGCAGCAGCCGTCCGTCGGGCAGTTGAGTCTGCTCGACCCGGCCGCCTGGGCGCTCCCGCGCCTCCAGCACCACCACGTCCGCGCCCCCCGCCGCCAGGTCGCGCGCGGCGGAGAGGCCGGCAAGCCCCGCCCCAACGACCACCACGTCATACGCCATCCGCCCGCTCCTCCAAGCCGAATTCGGCCTTCGCTCGGTGTCCGAGTAACCGCTTGGCGGGGATTCTTTCAGCTACGGGCGTGAACCCGCTTCCCGCCCAGCCCGCCCTTGCCGTTGACCAGCCGCGAGAGCCACTTCTGCCCCGAGAGCTCGGCGGCGAGCATCGAGACCGAGGGAGGGTCCATGCTCAGGACCCTGAGCCGGTAGGGGTCGGTCCCGGCGTGGTTCCAGCCGATGTCCACGGTGCGAGCCGACAGGTAGCCGGCGCGTTCGAGCAGCTCGACATCGCGGTCCGTGAAGGCCCCGGCGGGGTAGGCGAAGTGGTCGCAGGCCGCGCCGGTCAGCGCCTCCACATCGCTCTGGGAGCTCGCGATCTCCTCCCATGCCTCCGCGTCCCCGCAACCGGGCAGCCTGGGGTGAAGCCGCGTGTGGGACTGAAAGTCGCAGGCGCCGAGCATCAGCCCGAGCTCGTCGCTGCCGAGCGCCCGGTCCGCGACCTCATCCATCCCCTTCGCCCAGCAGGCGCGGGGTGCGTCGATCATTCCCGTGCAGATGAAGATGGTCGGGACCACGCGGTGACGGCGGAACGCCTCCAGCAGCGCGAAGTTGCCCGCGCGGCCGTCGTCGATCGTGATCACGAGGCTCCTCGGCGGCAGGGCGCTCCAGTTCCCGCTGCGAAGCGCATCGACGAAGCGTTCGAGGGAGATCACCGAGTAGCGGCGCAGCAGCCAGCGGAGCTGGCTCTCGAGATCCTCGGGGGCGGGGTCGTGGTAGAGGAGGATCGAGACCCGGTCGCGGGCGAGGGTGTTGCGGACGAGCCAGGCCAGTCCGCTGAATCGGATCAGAGCGGCCAGCACTCGGCCGAGCCGGGCGGCCATGCCGCCACCGCCCGGGCGAGAATCGCGGTATTCAGCCAAGGGCAAGCAGTGACCGATCGAGGGCCAGGCGCCTGAGGTCGGGGTCCGAGGCTGCGGCCGGATAGACACGCTGCGGGAGCCAGAGCTCGAGGAAGTCGTTGCGGACGGGCGAAACGAAGGCGTACTGCATCTGGTAGCGGTCGTTGCCGGGCCGTCGGCTGCCGAAGTGGAAGCAGGCGCTCGATTCGATCAGGAGCACGGTTCCCGCCGGCTCCGAGAAGCGATTGACCTCGCTCTCGTCCACCAACGCGTGGACCTGCTCGTCGCTGAGGCGGTAGGGGACCCCGCGAGCCCCGTAGTCGAGGGCCTCGGCAACGCGTCGGGAAGCCGCCCTGCCGAGGAAATGCAGCGGCCCGTCGTCCGGGCCGATGTCCCGGAGGGCGACGACGACGTAGAGAGTCGGAGAGCTGTGGTAGTCGAGGTTGTAGAGCTGGCTCTCGCGCCAGGGCCCTTCGGCCTTCGGGTCGAAGCGGGTGCTCGACTCCATCAGCCGGACGCCGCGCGGCACCAGGCCCGAGAGCAGCGGCACGTAACCGAAGCAGGGGGCGACGGCGGCCAGCATCGCCGAGGAGGTGACGAAGTCCAGCAGCGCCGGGTGGCGGTCGACGGCGTCCTCGGGGTTGATGTTCTGAAGGAAGGGCTTCTGTTGTTCCCAGCTTTGCGCGCCGTACTCGTCGATCAGCTCGGCGCCGGCGGCAAGCATCGAATCGAGCAGGGGCATCATTCCCGAGCGGTCGATCGCGAAGCCGTCACAAAGCTCCAGCGGGTGGGTTGGTACTCCGCCGTTCTCCTCCAGCAAGCGGTCGAAGCGCTCCTCGTAGAGCCGGCGCCGGAACTCGATCGAGCGCCCACCCCTGCGGTTGACGCGGCGGGCGATCGCGGAGGTCCGACGCCGCCCCAGGCGCCTCATATCGCCCTTCTGCAGGGCCTGGGCGGGCGCGCTGAGCAGCCGCCGCGGCCCCCTGAGAGGAGGCTGCATCTTGAAGCTGTCGCTCTCCCTGACCCTCATCCCTCCCCTCGGTGGCTGGGTACGCTGCGTCAGTGATCATCCTGCCGCATCCCGAGGGCCATGCGGCCGTTGCCCAGCAGGCGCACGCGGCGATGTGCGGTGAGCTCGCCCGCGCCTGGGGGAACGAGCGTTTCGGCGAGCTCGATCCCGCCGAGGACCTCTGCCTCGCAGCCGAGCAGCACGAGCTCGGGATGCTCGAGTGGGACCGAGATCCGGCGCTCGACCCCCAAACCGGCCTACCGGTCACCGTCAGCGGGATGGAGCTCTCCACCCACCTGCCGCTGAGGCTGCTGGGACCGGAGCGCCTCCGCGCCCAAAGCCCCTACGCCGCCCTGCTCGTCTCGCTGCACCACACCTCGTTCTACGCGCAGCCCCCGAAGCTCGGGCTGCTGCGAAAGCGGGGCCGCCAGATCAACTCCTACCTTGCCGGCAGCGCCGAGTTCCAGCGACAGCTGCGGGAGGAGCTGGGCGCGCCCGACCCGCAGGTCGAGCGAAACTGGCGCCTGGTGCGAGCTTGGGACGGGCTCTCTCACTGCCTCATGTATGACCGCGCCCCGGGCGCCCTCGAGGCGGTCCCCAGCGCCGACGGGCGGCTGGCGCGGCTCAAGTTCGGGGAGCGCGACGGCCACCACACGCTGGACCCCTGGCCCTTCCAGTCCGAGCGCGTCAGCGCCTCCACCGAGGCCAGGCTGCTCGAGCGGACGTTCAGCGATCGGGAGTCACTGCGGGGGGGACTCGCGCGGGCGCCGCAAATCGATCTCAGCTACGAGCTGGTGCCGCGGTGAGCGGGCCGGCGCGGTTCTCGCTGCGGTCGGGCCTGGCGTTCCGCCGTGACCCCCTGGCCTTCCTGCGTTCCATCGACGGGGGCGGGGACCTGATCCGGTTCCGCGCCGGCCAGAGCGAGTTCACGCTGATCAAGAGCCCGGAGACGATCCATCGCATCCTCGTCACCGACGCCGACCGCTTCGGCGAGGGCAAGTGGACGCTGCGGGGCGAGCGGGTGATGGGCGACTGCCTGATCACCCGCGAAGGAGATCCCCACCGGGCGCGGCGGGCGCTGCTGCAGCCCGGCTTCGACCGCGGCCGCCTCGATCGCAAGGCGACCGCGCTGGTCGAGCGCGCCGAGAGGATCGAGAAGCGCTGGCGGGACGGCGCCGAGATCGAGGCAGGCGCCGAGATGAGCCGGCTCGCGCTCGAGATCGCCGGGGAGGCCATCTTCTCGCTGGACCTCGAGGATCACGCCGAGACGCTGGTCCCCGCGCTGGGGACGATGCTCCACCAGATCCCGCGCCCGGGGCTGCCGTGGCCCGCCGGCCGCCGGCTCGCCGCCGCGCGCAACGCCGGCGATGGCGTCGTGCTGGATGCCGTGGCGAGCCGGCGTGCGTCCTCCAACGGCCAGGACGACGTGCTCTCGCTGCTGCTCGCCGATCGAGGCAACGGCGGCGGCCCGCTCAGCGACCGCGATCTCGCCGACGAGATCGGCTCGCTGCTGATCCCCCGCGCCCGGTTCCGACCGGACACCCGATTAGACCGAGGAGGTCAAGATGTCGGGTACCACGGAGGTCGGAATGGAAGGAAGCAAGAAGGGCGACCAGGGCGCCGAAGCGCGAGCCGTAGGCGAGCGCGAGGTGCGCTGGTCG
>SHVA01000058.1 GCA_009691195.1 Solirubrobacterales bacterium
AGGCGGGCGACGGGATTGATCTCGGCGAGGGTCATGTCGTAGTCGCGCTGGAGCTGGGCGAGGCGGGCGAGGATCGGGGTGGCGCGGGTCAGCTCGCGGCCGGTCAGTCCGCCGGCGGCGGAGACGACCTCCTTGGCCTTGAAGTCGGGGATCGGGTGGAGGTTGGAGAGGTGTCCGCGCCCGACGTGGTCGGGGTGCTGCTCGGCGACCTCCTCGATGTCGATGCCGCCCATGTCGCTGAACAGCATCATCGGCCGCTTGGCGCGGCCGTCCCAGAGCACGGCGGCGTAGTACTCCTGCTCGACCTCGGCCTTGGGGTCGACAAGCACGCCGACCGGCATGTGGCCGCCGATCTCGAGCTCGAGTATCTCGGCGGCGTGCTGCTCGGCCTCCTCGGGCGTGTCGGCGAACTTGACGCCGCCGGCCTTCATCCGGCCCCCGGTCAGGACCTGGGACTTGATCACGGTCGGACCGCCGATTTCGACCGCCGCGCTCTTCGCCTCGTCGGCGGTCTTGGCGAAGCCGTATTTCGTGACCGGGATCCCCGACCGCTCGACGATTCGTCTTGATTCGTACTCGTAGAAGCGCATGGCCAGCGGCGCGGAAGGGTACAGGAGGGCGTGGCGCCGGGCCGCTGCACCGTATGGCAACATTGCCGCGGCAGCAGGGGATATGACGCAGCAGAGACACCAAAGGAGCTGAACCGAACCCGTGACCTACAGCGCCGTTGCGCAAGACGCGCCGACCAAGAACGCCAAGCTCACCTCGTGGGTGAAGGAGATCGCCGAGCTGACCCAGCCCGACTCGATCGAGTGGTGCGACGGGTCCGCCGAGGAGTACGACCGCCTCGCGCAGGAGCTGGTGGACGCCGGCACCTTCGAGAAGCTGTCCGAGGCCAAGCGTCCCAACTCCTACCTGGCGCGCTCCAGCCCATCCGACGTCGCCCGGGTCGAGGACCGCACCTTCATCTGCTCCGCCAAGCAGGAGGACGCCGGGCCGACCAACAACTGGAGCGATCCCGCCGAGATGCGCGAGACGCTGAACGGGCTCTTCAAGGGCTCGATGGCCGGCCGCACCATGTACGTCGTGCCCTTCTCGATGGGCCCGATCGGCTCCGAGATCTCCTACATCGGGGTCCAGCTCACCGACTCCGCCTACGTCGCGACCTCGATGCGAATCATGACCCGCATGGGCCAGGCAGCCCTCGACGCGATCGGCGACGACGGTGAGTTCATCCCCTGCGTCCACAGCGTCGGCGCTCCGCTGGCCGAAGGCGCCGAGGACGTTCCCTGGCCGTGCAACGACGAGAAGTACATCGTCCACTACCCGGAGAGCCGGGAGATCTGGTCCTTCGGCTCCGGCTACGGCGGCAACGCCCTGCTCGGCAAGAAGTGCCTGGCGCTCCGGATCGCCTCGGTGATGGCGCGCGACGAGGGGTGGCTGGCAGAACACATGCTGATCCTGAAGCTGACCTCGCCCGAGGGCGAGGTCAAGTACCTCGGCGGCGCCTTCCCCTCGGCCTCGGGCAAGACGAACCTGGCGATGCTGATCCCCACCCTGGAGGGGTGGACCGCCGAGACCGTTGGCGACGACATCGCCTGGATGAAGTTCGGCGAGGACGGGCGCCTCTACGCCGTCAACCCGGAGGCCGGGTTCTTCGGCGTCGCGCCCAACACGAGCCACAAGACCAACCCGAACGCGATGGGAACCGTCGAGAAGAACACGATCTTCACCAACACCGCGCTGACCGATGACGGCGACATCTGGTGGGAGGGGATGACGGGCGAGCCGCCCGAGCACGCGATCGACTGGAAGGGCAACGACTGGACGCCCGACTCCGACGAGCCCGCGGCGCACCCCAACTCGCGCTTCACCACCGCGGCCGCCCAGTGCCCGTCCATCGCCGACGAGTGGGAGGACCCGGCGGGAGTCCCGATCGACGCCTTTCTCTTCGGCGGGCGCCGGGCGACGGTGGTGCCGCTGGTGACCGAGGCGCTCGACTGGGAGCACGGCACCTTCCTCGGAGCCACGATGTCGGTCGAGACGACGGCGGCGGCGGCGGCGGGGGAGGTGGGCAAGCTTCGCTTCGACCCGATGGCGATGCTGCCCTTCACCGGCTACAACATGGCCGACTACTTCGCCCACTGGCTGAGGACGGGCAAGCGGGAGGGCGCGAAGCTCCCCAAGATCTTCCTCGTCAACTGGTTCCGCAAGGACGAGGACGGCAAGTTCATCTGGCCGGGCTTCGGCGAGAACGTCCGCGTGCTCGCGTGGGTCTTCCGCCGGTGCGACGGTGAGGGCGAGACGGTCGAGTCCCCGATCGGGCTGGTCCCGGCCGAGGGCGGGATCGACGTCGCCGACCTCGACCTCTCCGGCGAGGAGATGCGGGAGCTGACCACCGTCGACCACGACGCGGTCGCGGCCCAGCTTCCCCAGGTCAAGGAGCACCTGGCCCGCTTCGGCGATCGCCTCCCCGAAAAGATCACTGAGCAGCTCGAGGCCCTCGAGAAGCGCCTCGCCTAGCCGCTACCAGCGCGCCCCGTACCGGGGCAGGAAGAACGCCAGCACCGACCGCCGCCCGCACTTCGGGCACTTGTGTAACGGCTGCACGGGCGCCCCGCAATGACGGCAAGCGGGCGTGTGCGGAACCACCCCTTTCATGCCGGCCCTAGCCCTTCTTGCAGTTCGAGGCCTTCGGGTCCTTGCCGTCCACCGAGGCCTCGCCCGAGCCCTTGCCGCAGTCGATCTTCTTGTCGCGCTCGCCGTCGTTGGCGTCGATCGAGTCGAAGCCGCCGTTGCCGAGGAAGGTGTCGGCGCCGGGGCCTCCGGTGAAGGTGTCCGGCTTGCTGCCTCCTACGAAGGTGTCCGCGCCCTCGCGGCCGATGATCAGCAGATTCGGCCGGGTGGAGTAGCCGATCAGGGTGTCGTCCCCGGCTGATCCCTCCAGGATCTCCAGGTCGGAGTCCAGCCGGGTCGGCTTGCAGTCGCGGACGCTGGGGTCGGAGGCGGTCCCGCCCATGGTCACCTTGACGCCGCCGCGGCCGGCCAGGGCGCGGTCGTAGCGGCCGAAGCCGGCGATGTCGAAGCCGTTACCGCCGCTGTAGTGGTGGCCCTGGCAGGGGTCGTTGGTGACGTGGCGTAGACTCGCGCCCGCAGAAGACACGTTCATAACGGACCAAGGAGGGAAGCATGGGGAAGATCCTCAAGCGGCGCCCGTCGCCGGCTCTGGTGATCGCTGTGATCGCGCTGATCGCCGCGCTCGTCGGCACGGCCTACGCCGCGAAGAAGATCAACGGCAAGAGCATCAAGAACGCCTCGATCCCGGGCAAGAAGCTGAAGAGCAACACGGTCACCGGGGCAAAGGTGAACGAGTCGACGCTCGAGGGCGTCACGGCGGGCAACGTGCTCGGCATCAAGACCACGAACGCCTGCGCGGTCGCCTCGGCGATCGGCGGCACCTACACCCTGAACCTGGGGCTCGGGCTGTCGTGCTCGATCACCTTCCCGCGGGACATCTCGAACTGCGCGGTGACCGCTGATGTCATCAACAGCGCCATCAGCACGCCGCGTGAAACCTCGATCAGGCGGCTGGGGGGCGACCAGCTCGAGCTGGTCGCGTACGACGGTGTGGGCGCCAACGGCACCGGAAGCGCCGAGTTCGACGTGGTCGCGCTCTGCCCCTAGCCGGGCAGGCGAGATCGTGACCTGGGAGGGGCGCTCTACGGGGCGCCCCTCTCATTTCATCCCGTAGGCCTCCGCCAGCTCGGGGTCCTTCTTCGCCAGCATCTCGGCGAGGTTGACCATCACCTTGCACTGCTTCCAGGTGGCGTCATCCTGCATCTTGCCGTCGATCATGTGGACGCCGCGGCCGTCGGGGATCGCCTCGAGCACCTTCTTCGCGAACAGGACCTCGTCGGGCGGCGGGCTGAAGACCTTCTTCGCGATCTCTATCTGAACGGGGTGCAGCGACCAGGCGCCGACGCAGCCGAGGATGAATGCGGCGCGGAACTGGGTCTCGCAGCCCGCCGTGTCCTTGATGTCGCCGAAGGGGCCGTAGAAGGGAAGGATTCCGGCTCCCGCGCAGGCGTCCACCATCCGCGCGATCGAGTAGTGCCACGGGTCCTGCTGTGCGGTCACGCGGCCGGCCTCGGGGTTCTCGGGGTCCTTGGGGTCCTCCATCGAGCGGTAGCCAGGATGACCGCCGCCGACGCGGGTGGTCTTCATCCGCCGCGAGGCCGCCAGGTCGGCGGGGCCGAAGCTCATCCCCTGCATTCGGGGGCTCGCGGTGGCGATCTCCTCGAGGTTGGTGACCCCCTGTGCGGTCTCGAGGATCGCGTGGACCAGCAGCGGCCGCTCCAGCTTCGCCTTCGCCTCGAGCTGGGCGAGGAGGCGGTCCACGTAGTGGATGTCCCAGGGCCCCTCGACCTTGGGGACCATGATCACCTCGAGCTTGTCCCCGATCTCGGTGACCAGCTCGGTCAGGTCATCGAGAACCCAGGGGCTGGCGAGCTCGTTGACGCGGGTCCAGAGCTGCGTCTCGCCGAAGTCCACCTCCTTGGCGACCTTGATCAGGCCCTCCCTGGCGGGGACCTTCTTGTCCACCGGGACCGCGTCCTCGAGGTTGCCGAGCAGGATGTCGGCCTGCTTGGCCATCTCGGGGACCTTCGCCGCCATCTTCTCGTTGGAGGCGTCGAAGAAGTGGATCATGCGGGAGGGGGTTACCGGAATCTCGCGCAGCGGCTCGGGCGCGTCGAGCGCCAGCGGATGGAAGAAGTCGCGAGGGTTTTTCATGGTCTCCCGGGAGTGGTTGGACTGGGGCCGCAGTAAGCGGCGGCAACCCTAACCTAGCCCGGCTCGAATACGGTTCCCGCGTGACCGAGGCGGTCAGAGAGGCCCGAGGCGACGAGCTCGACGCCGTGCTGGGTTGTTACGAGTGGCTGTTCCTGCCGCCCGGCTCGCGGCCGTCGCTGTGGGACCCCGAGCGCGCGGGCCGGGCGCTCGCCGCGGCGATCGCCGCCGAGGACAGCGCCATCTTGGTTGCCGAGCGGGAGGGGCGGCTGGCGGGGCTCTGCACCGCCTATCTGGAGCTCAACTCGGTCAGGTTCGGCCCCCGCTGCTGGGTGGAGGACCTGGTCGTCGACCCCGAGCACCGCTCCGAGGAAATCGGCAAGGTGCTGCTGGACGCAGCGAAGAATTGGGGCCGTGAGCGGGGGGCGACCCACCTCGAGCTCGACAGCGGCGAGGCCCGCAAGGACGCCCACCGCTTCTATGAGCGCGAGGGCCCGTCCTGGCGCTCGTTTCAGTACAGCTGGGAGCTCTAGCGCGAGCTGCGGGGCGATCTTCGCAGCCGCCACGTCGGGAATTGGCTGCTTGTTTGCGCATGGCGACGCTACCAAGCCGCCGGCCGCAGTGGGCGACCTGTTACGATATATCGCGTTACAGTGTGACACATCGACAGGAGATTGACATGCACGCATCAAGACACAGAGGCCGGGGCGGCCGGCCGCAGGGCCGCGGCCGCTCGGGCTGGGGCCCGCCGCGCCACGGTGGCGGCGGACGCCGTCGCCGCGGTGACGTCCGCAGCGCGATCCTCGCGTTGCTCGACGAGCGGCCCATGCACGGCTACGAGATGATCCAGACGCTCGAGGAGCGGACCGGGGGACGTTGGCGCCCGAGCGCCGGCTCGATTTACCCGACCCTCCAGCTGCTCGAGGACGAGGGGCTGGTCAGCGCCGACGAGGTCGAGGGCCGCAAGGTCTTCTCCCTCAGCGACGCCGGGCGCAAGGCGCTCGAGGAGCGCGCCGGCCAGAAGCTCCCCTGGGAGAACGGGAACGACGAGGAGGCGCCGCTCCAGCAGCTGCGCGCTGTCGCCTACCAGGTGGGCGCCGCAGCGATGCAGGTCGGGCAGGCAGGCAGCGAGGGGCAGGTGCGCAAGGCGGTCGAGTTGCTGACCGAGTCGCGTCGCCGGCTCTATTCGCTGCTCGCCGAGGAGTAGCCCGGCCGGCTAGTCCGGACTAACCCCAAGTTCCCCGGACACCCCGGGGATCCATAGCCACACCTCCAAGTCGGACGCCCCCGGGCATGCCCGGGGGCGTCCGCGCGCCTTCTCACGCTCCTTGACGACCAAATCGAGAAGCAAGCAAGGAGGACACGATGACTGAGGATGACGTGCTGTTCGGATTCCGCCTGCGGCTGT
>SHVA01000059.1 GCA_009691195.1 Solirubrobacterales bacterium
CTGGCGGCGACAGAGCGCAGCCACCGCACCCTGGAGCGGCTCTGCCAGGTGGTGGCCGAGCGCCTGATCGAGCGCTTCGACTGCGAGGAGGTCCGCGTTCGGGCCGCCAAGCCCGAGCCGCCTCTCTCCTACACCGTGGACGAGGCCGCGGTCGAGGTGACCCTGGAGCGCGCCGCCGACCGCGAGGTCGATGACGAGGCGGAGGGCGTCTGAGGGTCGGCTACATCGGCCTCGGCTCCAACGTCGGCGAGCGCGAGGCCGAGCTCGCCGCCGCCGTCGAGGCGCTGCGGGCACATGGGGTCGAGGTCGAGGCCGTCTCCTCGCTTTATGAGACCGAGCCGGTCGGCGAGGTCCTCGACCAGCCCGACTTCCTCAACGCCGTCGCCCGCGTCCGCACCGATCTGGGCCCGGAAGACCTGCTTGCGGTGTGTAAGGCGATCGAGGCCGAGCGGGGCCGCGACTTCAGCGCCCCCCGCCACAGCCCGCGCCCGGTGGACCTGGACCTGCTGCTGCTCGGCGAGCTCGAGCTGCGGACCGAGCGCCTAACCCTGCCGCACCCCGAGGTGACCGCGCGCCGCTTCGTGCTGATGCCGCTGCTGGAGCTCGATCCCGGGCTGGCGCTGCCCGGCGGCGCCTCGCTGAGGGATGCGCTCGAGGCGCTGCCCGAGGGCGAGCGGGTGGACCGGGCCGGGCCGTTCCCCGCCGCCGACTAGGTATCAGTCGCCGCCGACTGAGAACCGAAGCCCGTCAGCCACTCCGGCGGCAGCACGGGCGGGGACTTGCCGGGGAAGTCGGGCACGGCGCGGAGAGCGAGCTTGCCGGCCGGGCGCGGCTCGATATGGGGTCGGAGGTCGTCGAAGCTCATGAGCAGTCGCAGGCTGGTGGCGATCTGCAGGTCGGCGGCGTTGATCGCGTCGCCGCCGAGCACGCCGTCGGCGATCCAGCCGTCGATGCAGGAAATCGTCGTCGGCGGGACTCTGCGAAGTTCGGGAGGTGGTGGCGGTTGATCGACCCGAGGAAGCGAGCTTGCCAACCTATCACAAGGCAGAATGCTTTCTCTCCAACCAATTCCGCAGCTTGTTCCCTTTTTGAGGACGTGAAGCAAAGTCCAGGACTGTACTTCTATGAGGTTTTCCGGTGTCGCACCGCCCGGTGGCCCGGACCCGGCGATAATCGCCCGATGCTGCTCGCGGTGGACATCGGCAACACCCAGACCCACGTCGGGGCCTTCGAGGGGGAGGAGCTCGCCCACGACTGGCGCCTGGGAACCGATCCGCACATCACCTCGGACGAGCTGGCGGCGACGCTCGGCAACCTGCTGGAGTTGGACGGCCTCAACTTCGCGTCCATCGACGCGGCGATCGTCTCGACCGTGGTGCCGCAGCTCGGCCCCGAGTACAAGCGCCTCTGCGAGCGCCACATCGGCGGCGGCTACCTCAAGGTCGGCCCCAACCTGAAGACCGGGATGCCGATCATGGTCGACAACCCGCACGAGCTCGGGGCCGACCGGCTGGTCAACGCCGTCGCCGCCCACGACCAGGTCCACGGGGCCTGCGTGACCGTGGACTTCGGAACCTCGACCAATTTCGACGTCGTCTCGGGCGCCGGCGAGTACCTGGGCGGCGTGATCGGCCCCGGGGTCGAGATCTCGCTGGAGGCGCTCACCGACCGCACCGCGAAGCTCCCCCGGATCGACGTCTCCAGCCCCGGCGCCGCGATCGGCCGCAACACGGTGACCGCGATCCAGTCGGGCTTCGCCTACGGCTTCGCCGGCCTGGTCGACGGCATCAACCGCCGCCTCGCCGCCGAGCTGGGCGAGGACGCGACCTACCTGGCGACCGGAGGCCTGGCGGCGACGATCTCGCCGCAGTGCGAGACGATCGACCGGGTGGATCCGCTGCTGACCTTGAAGGGACTTCGCCTCATCCACGAACTCAACGCCTAGCTCGCCCATACTTAGGGCATGGCGCAGCCTCCTCTCACGGACCCCCTCCGGATCGGCGACGTCGAGATCGCCAACCGGGTGCTGCTGGCGCCGCTGGCGGGGATCGGCAACTGGTTCGTTCGCCTGCAGGCCCGTCGCCACGGTGCCGGGATGGCGGTCTCGGAGATGGTCTCGAGCTTCGGGCTCCACCACCGCAACGAGCGCACCCTGCGCGAGCTGCTGCGGCTCCATCCCGACGAGCATCCGGTCTCGCTCCAGCTCTTCGGCCAGGACCCCGAGGTGATGCGCTCGGCCGCTGCGACTGTGGCCGAGGCGGGCGCCGACCTGATCGACATCAACATGGGCTGCCCGGTTCGGAAGGTCTGCAAGACCGGCGCCGGCGCGGCCCTGATCGAGCAGCCCGAGCTCGCGCTCGCGCTCGCGCTCGCCGCGGCCGAGGGCGGCGGCAAGCCGGTGACGGTCAAGCTTCGCTCCGGCCTTCGGGCCGGGGACCGCTCGGGCTTCGAGCTCGCGATCCGGCTCGGGGAGGAAGCGGGCGTCGCCGCCATCGCCTTCCACCCCCGCGTCGCCAACCAGGGGCATTCGGGCGGCCCCGACTACGAGCTTGCGCGCGAGCTCTGCGGCCGCCTCGAGATCCCGGTGATCATCAGTGGCGGCCTCGATAATGCCGAGGCCGCGCGTCGCGCCTACGCCGCCTCGGGCGCCGACGCCGTGATGATCGCCCGCGGCGCGCTCGGCAATCCCTGGATCTTCGAGGAGCTGACCGGCGACCGGCGCGAGCCGCCCGCCGAGAGCGAGATCGTGGGCGAGCTGCTCTGGGTGATCGACCGGGCCGAGGAGCACCTGGGCGAGGAGCGCGCCGCCCGCTACCTGCGCAAGTTCTACCCCTGGTACCTCGAGAGGCTCGGGACCGGGAAGGCCGCCGCCTCGACCCTGCAGCGAAGCGATGACCTCGATCTCGCCCGGGAGATCGTCCGGGGCCTCGGCTCCCCACGGGTGACGACGGCGGCATGAGCCTCACCGAGCGAGTCCTCGCCTGGCGCAGCCGGGGCGCCGCGGAGGAGTTCCGGGGCCGCAGCATCCACGTCTTCCGGCGCGAGGGGGAGGCCCCCGTGCTGCTGCTCCTTCACGGGTTCCCCTCCAGCTCATACGACTGGCGGCTACTGCTCGAGCACGTGCCCGGCCGCGAGCTGCTCGCCTTCGACTGCCTCGGCTACGGGCTCTCCGACAAGCCACGCGACTTCGACTACACGCTCGCCTGGCAGGCCGACCTCGCCGAGGAGCTGGTCGTGCGCCACTGCCCCGGGAGGCCCATCTTCATCGTCGGACATGACATGGGCACGACGGTGGCGACCGAGCTGATGGCGCGCGACATCGAGGGCAGCCTCTCCTTCAAGGCCTGCGGCGCGGTGCTCTTCAACGGGAGCATGGTCCAGTCGGCTGCGAGCCCGACACTTGCCCAGCGCCTGCTCAGGGGGCCGCTGGGGCCGCTCGCGGCGAGGATGTCGAGCGAGCGCTTCTTCCGCCAGCAGTTCGGCTCCATCTTCTCGCCCGGGCACCCGCTCACCGATGATGAGGCGGAGGACCAGTGGTCGCTGCTGGCACATAACGACGGTCGCCGGCTGGGCCACAAGTTGATCGTCTACATGGACGAGCGCGAGCGCTACACGGCCCGTTGGCACGGGGCGCTGCGGGATTGGCAGCGGCCGCTGAGCCTGATCTGGGCGATGCTCGATCCAGTGGCGACGCCGAGGGTGCTCGAGGCGGTGAGGGCGCTACGGCCGCAGGCCCCCCTGACCGAGCTCCCGGACCTGGGCCACTACCCGCAGATAGAGGCGCCCGAGCGCATCGCGGAGGCTCTCGAGCGGGCGGTCGCTTGCTCGGATTCGGCCTGAAAATGCGCTGAAAACGGCCTCCCGGGCCGCCTCGGGCGCATCGCTATACTTGCGCGCTCATTTCGGGTAGGCGGCCGGTTCAGGCAGCCACCCGGAACTTTTTTTTCGGCCCTTAGCAGGGATTTCTGGTGCCCTTGAAGGGCGCAACGAGAGGAAGAGGTAGCGAGTCGTGGCGCGCGAGACACTGATAACCCCCGAGGGACTCGAGAAGATCAAGGAAGAGCTGGAGCGGCTCGAGACGGACAAGCGGCGTGAGGTCGCGACCCGAATCAAGGAGGCACGGGAGTTCGGCGACATCACCGAGAACTCCGAGTACGACGACGCCAAGAACGAGCAGGCGATGCTCGAGAAGCGGATCTCCCAGCTCCAGGAGAGGGTCCGCCGCGCCACGGTGATCGATGAGAAGAAGGTCGACACCGACCAGGTCGGGGTAGGCGTCATGGTCCACGTCAAGGACCAGAAGTCGGGCAAGTCGGACAAGTTCCAGATCGTCGGCTCCGCCGAGGCGAACCCCGCGGAGCACAAGCTCTCCAACGAGTCCCCGATCGGCAAGGCCCTGATCGGGAACAAGCGCAACGACATCGTCACCGTCGAGACGCCGAAGGGCCCCAAGAAGAAGCTCAAGATCACCAAGATCGAGGCGGCCTGACCTTCCCGGTTAGGCTGCGCCTCGATGTCCGACGAAAAGCCCGCATCCGACCTCCTCGCTGAGCGCAGGGCGAAGCTCGAGCGGTTGCGGGAGGCGGGGGTGGAGCCCTTCCCCCACTCCTTCGAGGGGCGCACCGACATCGCCGAGGTGCGCTCGGCCCACGAGGGCATCGAGGCCGGTGCCGAGACCGACTCGCGATACCGCGTCGCCGGCCGGATCAGCGCCCGGCGCGACATGGGCCGGTCCGCCTTCATCGACCTCCGCGACGGCAGCGGCAAGCTCCAGCTCCAGGCCCTGGCCGACGTCCTCGGCGACGAGGGCTTCGACGCCCTGGTAGGCCTCGATCTGGGAGACATCGCGGGAGTCGAGGGCACGGCCTTCGCGAGCAGGCGGGGGGAGCTGACGCTGAAGGTGGAGTCCTCGGTGCTGCTGGCCAAGAGCCTGCGGCCGCCTCCCGACAAGTTCCACGGCCTCGAGGACGTCGAGACCCGCTTCCGCCGGCGAGAGCTGGACCTGATCGCCAACGAGGACACCCGCGAGATCTTCAGCAAGCGCGCGGCGACGATCGCGGCGGTCCGGGCCTGGCTCGACGAGCGGGGCTTCGTCGAGGTGGAGACGCCCGTGCTGCAGCCGCTCTACGGCGGCGCGCTTGCGCGGCCCTTCGTCACCCACCACAACGCCCTCGACCGCGACCTCTACCTGAGGATTGCGACCGAGCTCTACCTCAAGCGGCTGGTCGTCGGCGGCATCGACCGCGTCTACGAGCTGGGCAAGGACTTCCGCAACGAGGGGGTCTCCTTCAAGCACAACCCGGAGTTCACGATGCTCGAGTGGTACGAGGCCTACGCGGACTACAACGACGTCGCCGAGCAGCTCGAGCAGCTCGTCTCATTCGTCGCCGAGCGGGTTCTCGGCACCACCAGGGTCCCGCGCGACGGCGCGGTGATCGAGCTGGCGCCCCCCTGGCGTCGCGTGACGCTGCGCGAGGCGATCCGCGAGCGCACCGGGATCGACATCGCCGAGCATCCCTCGCGCGAAGCCCTGGCCGAGGCGATGGACTCCGAGCCGGACTCCAGCGAGGGCTGGGGCAAGCTCGTCGACGGCCTCCTCTCCAAGCAGGTCGAGCCCCACCTGATCCAGCCCACCTTCGTCACCGACTACCCCGTCGAGCTCTCGCCCTTCGCCAAGGCCCACCGCTCGGAGGAGGGGCTCGTGGAGCGCTGGGAGGCGTTCGTGGGCGGGGTCGAGATCTCCAACGCCTTCACCGAGCTCAACGACCCCGACGAGCAGCGCCGCCGCTTTGAGCAGCAGCAGGAGGAGCTTGAGCGCGGCGACGAGGAGGCCCAGCCCTATGACGAGGCCTACGTCGAGGCGCTGGAGGCCGGGATGCCGCCGACAGGGGGCGTGGGCCTCGGCATCGACCGCCTGGTGATGATCATGACCGGGGCTGCGAGCCTGCGGGAGGTCGTGCTGTTCCCCGCGATGAGGTCCTAGCTCGCGCCCCCCCGTCGCTTCTAGTTGAGCATTCTGTCTGGCTTGGGCCCTAGCTTCGGGTTCCAGGATGGCGACGAGGGGAAAGGCATGGAGCAAGGCACGGGCGGCGTGCCCGCGCCCCGAGGGGCTGCTCTTGCTGACGCAGCTGCACGCC
>SHVA01000060.1 GCA_009691195.1 Solirubrobacterales bacterium
AGGGTGATCGGAGGCCCGCGCAGCGCAGTGCCCGGCTGCTCGTGACCCAGCCTCTCCCGCTGCGTCCGTGGTTCTCGTTTCCAGCGCGGCGACATCTGAACCGCCATCGTATCTGGCGGTACATCCGGCAAGTTCCGGACGTCATCTAGATGACTGATTCCCAATCCACGCACGCCCGGATGATTCGCCCAGCGCGGCGCATCTCGGCGTCCTCGGTCTCGCCTTTGGCACCGCCAAAGGCTTCGCCCTGCGTCCTTGAGCTGCTTGGCCGGGCGAATCCCCGAGCACACGGAGATTGGGAATCAGTCATCTAGGCTGGGCCGATGGACCTCTCGACGATCTTCTACGGCACCGGCGGCTCGGTACCCACGGCGCGGAGGGCGACCGCGTGCGTGCTGATCCGGGCGGGCGGCAGCCGCCTGCTGCTGGACTGCGGCGAGGGCGCCCAGCGCCAGATGATGCGCTCGACCGGGCTCGTCCACGTGGACGAGATCCTGATCAGCCACCTGCACGCCGACCACTATCTCGGCCTGCCGGGGCTGCTCAAGACCTATGACCTCCAGGACCGGCGGGCACCGCTGCGGATCGCGGGCCCCCCGGGGCTGCGAGCGCTGTTCGACGCGCTGCGGCGCGTCTTCGGCAGGATCCGCTACGAGCTCGAGCTGGTCGAGCTGACCGGTGGCGAGGCGCTCTCGCACCCCGACGAGGGATTCGAGATGCGCTGCTTCGCGGTGGAGCACCGGATGCCGGCCCTCGGCTGGGCGTTGGTCGAGCTCGAGCGGCCTGGGCGCTCCGACGCCGATGCCGCCCGCAAGCTGGGGGTGACCGATGTCCGCGACTTCGGGCGGCTTCAGGGAGGGGAGGCTGTCGAGGGCTCAAACGGGGAGGTGCTGCCCGAGCAGGTCCTGGGTGAGGCGCGCCAGGGGCGCAAGATCGTGATCACCGGAGACACGCGGCCGTGCGAGATGACCCGGATCGCTGCGCATGGGGCCGAGTTGCTGGTCCACGACGGCACCTTCTCCGACGAGGAGGCGGCGCGCGCCGCGGAGACCGGGCACTCCACGGCGCGCGAGGCCGCCGAGCTCGCCGCGGACGCCGAGGTGAAATTGCTGGCCCTGGTCCACATCTCCTCGCGCTACCACGTCGGCGCTGTCCTCGACGAGGCCAAGCAGGCCTTCGCCAACAGCTACGCGGTCCGCGACTTCGACCTCGTCGAGATCCCCTTCCCCGAGCGTGGCGAGCCGAGCCTGATCGAGCGGGGAGCGAAGCAGCAGCCCGAGGCACCCGATTCGGAGCCGGCAGCCTTCGTCGAAGGCGAATAGCAGGCTCGCGCGCGGCTGCCGCCAGCACCGCTGCTAGGCTGGCGCAGCACCTTTAACCACGGTCCCGTGAGGCCGGGAAGGAGCGAAGATGGACGACAGGGTCGTGCTCAGCCACGACGATCTGCGCAAGGCGCTCGTGCGCATTGCCAACGAGATCGTCGAGAAGAACCCGGGCGGAGAGGCGATCGCGCTCGTCGGCATCCACACAAGGGGGGCGCTGCTGTCTGCGCGGCTGCGGGCGCTGGTCGGCGAGCTGATCGGTGGCTCCGAGGTCTCCCTCGGCGACCTCGACATCTCCTTCTACCGCGACGACATCGAGCGGCGCGAGCCGCTGACCGCGCCGGTCGTCCACGCCTCCCACCTCGATTTCGAGCTCGAGGGGCGCACGGTGATCTTGGTGGACGACGTGCTCTACACGGGCCGCACCGTGCGCGCCGGCATCGACGCCCTGTTCGATTACGGCCGACCCGACCGCGTCCAGCTCGCCGTGCTGATCGACCGCGGCCACCGCGAGCTTCCGATCCGCCCCGACTACGTCGGCAAGAACCTGCCGACGGCCCCGGGCGAGCGGGTCAACGTCCGCCTCGAGGAGGCCGATGGGCGCGACGAGGTCGCGATCGCCGCGCCCGCCGCAGCGGCGGCGGCCACAGGTGGGGAGGAGCGATGAAGCACCTGCTGGCAATCGAGGGGCTGAGCCGTGAGCAGGTCGAGCGCATACTCGACCGCACCGAGAGCTTCGCCGAGGTCGGCAGGCGCGACATCAAGAAGGTGCCGACCCTGCGCGGGCGCACGATCGTCAACCTCTTCTACGAGGCGAGCACCCGCACCAGCTCCTCCTTCGAGCTGGCGGCGAAGCGGCTCTCGGCCGATCTGATTTCGATCAAGTCCGCAGGCTCCGCGGTTGACAAGGGCGAGAGCCTCAAGGACACGATCGCGACGCTGTCGGCGTATGACCCGGCGGCGATCGTGATCCGCTCGCCGCAGGCCGGCGCCGCCGGCTTGGTTGCGGGTTGGACCGACGCCTCGGTCATCAACGCGGGGGACGGCATGCACGAGCACCCGAGCCAGGCGCTGCTCGACGTCTTCACCCTGCGCCGGCGGCTGGGCTCACTCGAGGGGATCAAGATCTGGATCGTCGGCGACGTCACGCACAGCAGGGTCGCCCGATCGTGCCTGCTCGCCTTCGGGTTGATGGGCGCCGAGGTCACCCTCTGCGGGCCGCCGACCCTGATCCCGCGCGGGATCGCCGAGGCGACCGGGGTCACGGTCGCCTACGATTTCGACGGCCTCGGCGAGGCCGACGTCGTCTACGCGTTGAGGATGCAGAACGAGCGCATGAGCGAGAGCTTCGTTCCCTCGTTGCGCGAGTACGCGGCCTGCTACCAGATCGACTCGCGGCGACTCGGGCCCCGCCAGCTGCTGATGCACCCGGGGCCGGTCAACCGCGGGGTCGAGCTGGCGCCCGAGGTGATCGACTCGCCGCAGTCGCTGATCACGGCCCAGGTCGAGAGCGGGCTGGTGGTGCGGATGGCGATCCTCTACGAGCTGCTGACGGGCACAGACCGCGCGAAGCCCGAGCGCGGCCCCGCACCCGCCGAGCCGCCGCGGATCGGACAGCCGGCGTGACCACGAGGGGAGCGTGGCTCTGATCACCGCGCCAGCCGAAGGGGTAAGGGGAATGTGATGGCGAAGCAGACCACGCAATTGATCCAGCGCGACGGCGAGCCCGCCGACCTGGTGATCGGGGGCGCACGGTTGCTGGACCCCCGAACCGGGATCGACGAGGTTCGGGACCTGGTCGTCCGCGACGGCGCCATCGCCGAACTGGCGGGGCCGGGCGCCGCCCCCGCGGTGGAGGGAGCCGAGATCGTCGACGGCGAGGGCCTGCTGGTGCTGCCGGCCTTCGTGGACCCTCACGTTCACTTCCGGGTCCCGGGCCAGGAGCACAAGGAGGACCTGGAAACCGGCACCCGCGCGGCCGCGGCCGGAGGCTATTGCGCGGTGATCGCGATGGCCAACACCGAGCCGCCGATCGACTCGGCCGCCGTGCTCGGCTCGGTGCGCGAGCGCGCCGAGCGCGAGGCTTCGGTTCCGCTCGGGTTCATCGCCAACGTCACCCAGGGGATGGCGGGCTCCGAGCTGACCGAGATGGCGGAGATGCGCGAGTCGGGGGCGATCGGCTTCTCGGATGACGGATTGCCGATCCGGAGCGCCCGCGTGCTGCGCCGCGCGCTCCAGTACCAGCGCCTTGCCGGCGGCGTCATCGCCCTTCACGCGGAGGACCCCGAGCTCTCGGGGGCCGGGGTCATGCACGAGGGCGAGGTCTCCGCGGTGCTCGGCCTGGAAGGCATTCCCGCGGTCTCGGAGTCGACGATGATCGCCCGCGACTGCTCCCTGGCTCAATACGAGCAGGCGACGGTCCATGTCCAGCACCTCTCCGCGCGGGCATCGGTGGAGGAGATCGCTGGCGCCAAGGCCGCCGGCGTCCAGGTCACCTGCGAGGCGAGCCCCCATCACCTGACACTGACCGACGAGGCTGTGCGGAGCCTCGATTCCCGCTTCAAGATGAACCCGCCGCTGCGCTCCGAGGACGACCGCCAGGCGCTGATCGAGGGTCTGCGCGACGGCACCATCGACTGCGTCGCGACCGACCACGCGCCGCACGCTCCCGAGGACAAGGAGGTTCCCTTCGCGCAGGCGGCGATGGGGGTGACCGGGCTGGAGACGGCGTTCGCAGCGCTGCACACCGAGCTGGTGGGGCCGGGGGTTCTGCCCCTGGAGACGCTGGTCGAGCGCATGACGGCCGGCGGCGAGCCCTTCGGCATCCCGGCGCCCCGGATCGAGGTGGGAGCGCCCGCCAACCTGGTCCTGATCGACCCCGCGCTGGAGTGGGTGGTCGGCGAGGGCGGCTATGAGAGCCGCGCCCACAACAGCTGCTTCGACGGGCGCACCCTGACCGGCCGGGTGCTGATGACGGTCGCCGGCGGGCAAGTTGCCTTCAGGCAGCGGTCGTTCGCGATTGGAGCGGCGGCGTGAGCCAAGGCCGCCTCGATCGCGAGCGCGCGACGCTGATCGTGGTCGACGTCCAGGAGGCGTTTCGCAAGGCCGTGCCGGAATTCGAGGAGGTCGCCCGCGCCATCGCGATCCTCGTCCGGGGCGTGGAGGCGATGGGTGTTCCGATGCTGATCACCGAGCAATACCCGAAGGGGCTCGGCGCCACGGCGCCCGAGGTGGCCGAGCACCTGCCCGACGGCGTCGAGCCTCTCGAGAAGACCGTTTTCTCCGCGGCCGAGGCCGAGGGCTTCGACCTCGGCGCCCGCGACCAGGCGATCGTCTGCGGGGTCGAGGCACATGTCTGCGTCAACCAGACGGCCCTCGACCTGCTGGCCTCGGGCGCCGAGGTCCACGTTGTCGAGGACGCCGTCGCATCCCGCTTCCCCGACTCGAAGCGGATCGGGCTGGCGAAGATGGAGCGCGCCGGGGCCGTTCTCACCAGCGTCGAGACGGCGCTGTTCGAGCTGCTCGGCCGCGCCGGCACCGACGAGTTCAAGGAGGTCCAGAAGCTGATTCTCGAGTACGCGCCGAACCCCGAGGCAGTGGCATCAGCGAGGGGCGCGAGGTGAGCGTGGCGCGGGAGGAGCTGCCGGGCTACGTCCTGCTGGAGGACGGGACCCGCCTGGACGGCGAGCTCTGCGGGCAGCTGGGGAGGATCACCGGCGAGGTCGTCTTCAACACCGCCATGACCGGCTATCAGGAGTCGGTCACCGATCCCTCCTACGCCGGTCAGATCATCACCTTCACCTACCCGCTGATCGGCAACTACGGCGTCTCCGCAGCGGCGATGGAGTCCCACCGCGTCCACGCCCGCGGCGTGATCATGCGCGAAGGCAAGAACGCCGAGGATGCAGCCGCAGCGGAGGGGGGCTGGCTCGACTGGCTCGCCGACTGCGGGGTGCCCGCGATCAGCGGCGTCGACACCCGCGCGCTCGTCCGCCACATCCGCGACCGGGGGGCGATGCGGGGCGGGATCTTCCCGGCCGAGCTGGCCGAGGCCGACGCGCGCGAGATGGTCCTGGCCGAGCCGTCGATGGACGGGGCCGACCTGGCCAGGGAGGTGACCCCGTCCGAGTCGATCGAGCTCGCCGGCGAGGGCCCCCACGTGGTCGCGATCGACACGGGCATCAAGCTCAGCATCATCCGCCAGCTTCGCGAGCGCGGCTGCCGCCTGACGCTGCTTCCCTGCACCGCGTCGGTTGACGACGTGCTGGCGCGCGACCCCGACCTGGTCTTCCTCGCCAACGGCCCCGGCGATCCGGCTGCGCTCGACCACGTGGTCGAAAACGTCCGCGGACTGGTCGGCAAGAAGCCGGTGGTGGGGATCTGCCTCGGCCACCAGCTGCTCTGCCGCGCGGTCGGACTCGAGACCTTCAAGCTGCCCTTCGGCCACCGCGGCGCCAACCACCCGGTCAAGGACTTGGCGACGGGGCGCATCGACATCACCTCGCAGAACCACGGCTTCGCGGTCAGCGGGCCCGGGGGGGAGGGCACGATCGAGGGCGACGAGCCGGTCCGCTGGTCCACCGACTTCGGCGAGGCCGAGCTCTCGCACCTGAACCTGTATGACCGCACCGTCGAGGGCCTGGGGATCTACGCCGCACAGGGCTTCGAGCGGTTCCTGCTTCTCACCGGCTACAAGGGGGAGCAGATCGCCGACTGGGTCGGAGCCGAAAGCTGGGGCGGGGTCGAGATCGATTGCGTCGACACCGGCGTTGACACCGCCACCGGCGGCAG
>SHVA01000027.1 GCA_009691195.1 Solirubrobacterales bacterium
CCCCGGGCATGCCCGGGGGCGTCCGCGCGCCTTCTCACGCTCCTTGACGACCAAATCGAGAAGCAAGCAAGGAGGACACGATGACTGAGGATGACGTGCTGTTCGGATTCCGCCTGCGGCTGTTCACCCTGGCCACCGAGCTGGGCAACGTTTCGGAGGCCTGCCGCCAGATGGGGGTGGCGCGCTCGACGTATTACGCTTGGCGCCCAAAGCTCGAGCGCTACGGCCTCGACGGCCTGCGTGTTCGTGAACGCCGGCGGCCGCGGATGCCCAACCAGATCGGCCCCCACCTGGAATTCCGGATCCTGGCGTTCAGCCTCGGGCACGCTGGTTTTGGCCCCCGCCGGATCTCCGCGGAGCTCGCCAGGCCCAAGTGGGGCGGGATCCAGCTCTCAGAGAACGGCATCTGGCGGGTTCTCAAGCGCTTCAACCTGAACACCCGCTCAAAGCGCCTGGCGCTGATCGCCCGCCACGCCGACCCCTATGAGCGAAAGCCCGCCAGGCCGCCCAAAGAGCTGCATATCGAGGCCTCTGAGCCCGGCGAGAAGGTGCAGATGGACTGCTTTTACGTCGGCCGGCTCTCGGGCTCTGAGGGCGTGATCTGGCAATACACCGCGATCGACGTCGCCTCGGCCTACAGCTGGGCCTTGCTTGCCTCCTCAGAGCGCAATCCCTCCGCCCGCTACACCGCCGAGCTGGTGCACCTCGTGGCCTCAGAGCTGAAGGCCGCCGACTGGAAGCTGCGCGAGGTGACCACTGACAACGGCTCGGAGTTCAGATCGAAGGACTTCGCCGCGGCGCTCGCCGGCCATGAGGGGGCCACCCAGCGCAAGATCAAGGCCGGGCGGCCGAACTCAAACGGCTGCGCCGAGCGGGTGCAGCTGACGATCCTCGAGGAGTGCTGGCGGCCGGCCTTCTCGCGCTCGCTCGCACCGAAGATCACGGCGCTCAAGCGCGACCTCGACGAGTACCTGGACTACTACAACACCGACCGCGCCCACACCGGCAGGTTGACCAAGGGCCGGGTGCCGGCGGATATCGTCTTCGGCGCCCGCAAGATGGGAACGGTGAGATGAAGCCGAGCTTGTTGGGACAACTCGGGGTTAGGACGCGTTAGCCTCCCGTCGTCGATGGACTTCGAGTTCACAGACGAGCAGCGCGACTTCGTGTCCGCGATCCGCGACTTCTGCGGCCGCGAGTGCGGCACCCCCGAGCAGCGCTCGGCGCTCACCGATGGCTACGCCAAGCTCCACAACGAGGTGCTCTACAAGCAGATGGCCGACCTCGGCTGGCTCGGCCTCACGATCCCCGAGCAGTACGGCGGCTCCGGCGGCACGATGCTCGACGCCTGCCTATTCATGGAGGAGACCTCACGCGGCGTCGCCCCGATCGGCGGCTACGCCACCACCCTGATCGTCGCCGGGGCGACCGGCCGCTTCGGCAGCGAGGATCAGAGGAAGGAGATCCTCGGTGGCGTCGCGGGCGGCTCGGTCGAGGCGATCGCGATGACCGAGCCCGAGGCAGGCTCGGACGTCGGGGCTCTCAGCACCGAGGCCAAACGCTCCAACGGCGGCTTCGTCCTCAACGGGCAGAAGGTCTTCTGCTCCAACGCGCACATCGCCGATCACATCCTGGTCGTCGCCCGCACCACCAAGGGCGACAACAAGCATGAGGGACTGACCATGATCTGGGTCCCGCGCGAGGCCGAGGGCCTCGAGATGAATCCGATCGACACGATGGGCGGCCGCGAGACCAACCACCTCTACTTCACGGACGTCGAGGCGCCTGAGGACGCGGTCCTCGGCGAGGTGGACCGCGGCTGGATGCAGCTGATGGCCGGCCTCAACGTCGAGCGCCTGATCCTCGCGGCGACCATGCTCGGCATCGCCGAGCGCGCCTTCGACGACGCCCTCGCCTACGTCAAGGAGCGGAAACAGTTCGGCCGGCCGATCGGCTCCTTCCAGGCGCTGCAGCACCGGCTCGCCGACATGGCGACCGAGCTGGAGGCCGCGAAGCTGATGACCTATTGGGTCGCGACCCTCACCGACGAGGACCCCGACCGGATGCTCCCGCGCGAGGCCTCGATGGTGAAGCTCTACGTGACCGAGAGCTGCAAGCGGATCGCGCTCGAGGGCATGCAGATGATGGGTGGCTACGGCTACTCCTCCGAGTACGACATGGAGCGCTACGTTCGCGCCGCGCTCGTATCGACGATCTCCGGCGGCACGTCCGAGATCCAGCGCAACATCATCGCCAAGACGCTCGGGCTTTAGGAGGGCGGCGAAGCGCCGTGAACGAGCGCCTCGAGCCCTCCCCGATCAGCCCGAGCTATATCCCGCTCCGCTCGCTGGCGGCGCAGCTTCGCGCCGAGCTGGCCCGGCGTTTGGATGCTCGCTCCGGGCTCGCCGTGGTCGACGTCGGCTGTGGGGAGCGCCCCTACGAGGAGCTCTTCGACGGCCACTGCGCCGAGTACGTGGGGGTTGACAGCCGCGACGGGCCGCGGGTCGACGTGGTCGCGGGCGGGGAGGCCCTGCCCTTCGAGGACGACCGCTTCGACTGCGCGATCTGCACCCAGCTGCTCGAGCACGCCGACGACCCCACGGCCGTGGTCGCAGAGCTGCGCCGCGTCCTCCGGCCGGGTGGCCTCGCCCTCGTCTCCACCCACGGGGTGATCCGCTACCACCCCAACCCCGATGACTACTGGCGCTGGACCCACACCGGGCTGGCCCGCCTGTTCGAGGAGGCGGGGGAGTGGGCCTCGGTCGACGTCTACCCCAACGGCGGGACCGCGTCGGCGATCGCCACTCTCGTGGCCCAGCAGCTCACCTCGGCCGCCGAGAAGCTGAACCGCCCGAGGCTCGCGTGGCCGGGGGTCGGCGCACTCAACGCTTCGGCTTGGCGGCTGGATCGCGCCTACGCCCGCCACTTCCCCGGCAGGCCACCCGACCTGGCTCCCACCTACCTCGTCGTCGCGGAGCGTTGAGGACGCGCGCTACCGTTCCCAGCCCGAGCACGCGGCGATGCGCGGCCAACAAATACTTATCGGCGTCAGAGCCGGGAAGCATTAGAGGTTGTGGCCCCGCTGGGCGGATGTTCACGCAACGGGCGCGAAGATCGGAACGGTCGCCGTGGCCAAGGGCCGTGACTACGCCTGGCAGGGCGCGGTTGACGGCCTCCGCATCAACGGCAGCGTCTTCGACTTCGAGCCCTTTGGGGTCGAGGAGGCGGCGGCGCCGTAGTTCATCTGCGACTCGAGCCCCGGGCTCGAGACGAATTGCGACGGGGCGGCCGCGGGGTCGCCCCGTCGTCGTTCTGGCGCCGCTGGCGCTCGAGCACCCGGAAGCTGCGGCGGGCGGCACGGGGCTCGCGGTTTCCGGCGGCGTCGGTGGCCAGAACCTGAAGGAAGTGGCGCCCGGCCCTGAGCGGGCGCTGCGGCCGGGCGGGGGAGTCACAGGGCCGGTAGGGCCCCCGGTCGAACCGGCACTGGAAGCGAACTCCCGCGTCACCTGGCGCCGAGAACCTGATCCAGGGCCGGTGGGTGCCGGGCCTCACGTGCGTCTGCCGGATGGACGTGTTCGGCGCGGTCACGTCAGCGAAGCCGGAGAGGGCGTCGATCCGCCGGCGCAGCCAGGACGCCAGCGCCGGGCCCCCGACGCGGGTGTAGACGCCCGGTACGCCCGGGCGGGCGCAGCCGCGTCCCCAGCTCACGATCCCGATCAGGCTGGAGCCGTTGCCGAAGACGAGCGGTCCGCCGCTGTCGCCCTGGCAGCTGTCCACCCCTCCGCTGATCCGCCCGGCGCAGAGCATGCTGTTGGCGCGGCAGCCCGAGCCGTAGGCCCTCGCGCAGGCGCGATCCCTGAGGACCGGAAGCTCAGCCACCATCAGGTCGCCGGACGCGGAGCCGTTCTCGCTGGGCTGGCCCCAGCCGGCGAGGGAGGCCGTGCTCATCGGGGCCCAGAGTGCCGAGCTCCCCGGTGTATCGAGGTGCAGCTCGGGTCCGGCGGCCGGCGAGGAGAGGCGCAGCAGCGCGACGTCGTTGACGAACGCTGCCGGCCGGAAGCCCGGGTGGACCTCGACCGTGGGGACGTTGAAGTCGGTACCCCCACCGGCCGCGAGGTCACGCGTGCCGGTGACGACCTGCAGGTCCGTGGGGGGATGTTCGCTGACGCAATGCGCCGCGGTAGCGACCACGAGGGGGGAGACGAGGGTGCCGCCGCAGAAGTGCCGCTGGAGGTCGCTGTCGCTCGCCCGCGTCAGGCTCCAGCCGATCGAAACCGTCCAGGGGGCCTCACCCTCGCCCGCCGCGCGGCCGCCGACGACGCGAGGCTCGACGCCGGGCGCCGACGCGATCGCCGGCTCGGCGACCGATCCGGCGAAGGCCTGGGCCAGGAGCATCAATGCGAGCGCCGCGAGGCCAAGTTGCGCGGACCGGAGTCGCGGCCGTCGCGCACTGGCCACACGGGGCTGCGCTTCCGCGTGCGAAGTTGCCATGTGCGTTGGCTCGGCGCCTCAACGGATGTAGTGTCCGCCGGAAGGGGGCCTGGACAAAGGTCCTAGCGAGGCAGGAGGGCGCCTAGTCGAATGCACTAGGCCTGAGGCGAGCTTGTGGGAGGTCGGGATCCCCAATTGCGATGATGCCGCAGCGGGGCACGAACGCACCGCCTTGCACGAGGTCGCTATTCTTCTGCTCACCTCGTGCCTGTGGCCGGGGTCTTTTTTCTGTAATGGGCCCGGCCTGAAGTAGAAGGAGACATGGCTCGCGGAGATGTTCGAATCGCCGTCACCCTCGCGTGCGAGGAGTGCAAGCGGCGCAACTACGAGACGAACAAGTCACGGCGAAATTCGCCGGACCGTGTCGAGCTGCGCAAATACTGCCGCTGGTGTGGGCGCCACACCCCTCATAAGGAGACCAGGTAGTGGCGAAGACCAGGGCGCAGCGAAAGGCTGAGCGTCGTCGTCGCGAGGCCAAGCAGCGCCAGGACGCACAACAGCAGGGCCGCGAGGAGTCGCACGCCCAGCACGACACCCAGGCCCCCATCTCCGGCGACGTCGCCGAGGCCGAGGCGATCATGCGGACGGGAGCCTCCCCCGAGGACTACGGCGAGCACACCACCGAGCGCGACCACGGAGCGGCCCCGACCGGCAGCTCGCCGGTCCCAGGCGTACTCGGCGACTCACCCCAGCCCGAGCCCGTCGTCGAGCCGCCCGAGGCTCCGGCGCCGTCGCGCGCCGACGTCGGAGCGCCGGCGGAGGCCGCGCCGCCCGCCGATGCCGGTGAGGACCGCCGCGCCCGCCGCGAGCGCGAGAAGGAGCAGCGCCGCAAGGCGCGCGCGAAGCAGCTTTCCAAGGGCCAGACCCCTGGCACCGAGACGACCGAGCGCAAGCGCGGCGCGGTCACAGGCTTCATTGCTTCCTGCTGGGCGGAGCTCAAGAAGGTCCAGTGGCCCGATCGTGACACGCTGGTGCAGGCCTCGGCCGTCACCGTGCTCTTCGTCGCGATCTGCGCCGTCTACCTCGGCGCTCTCGACGCGGCCTTCAACTGGCTCATCAAGCAGATCCTCTAAGCAGGTCAAAGGACTTCAATGTTTCGTTGGTACGTGATCAACACCTATTCCGGGCACGAGAACAAGGTCAAGCACAACCTCGATCACCGGGTACACACGATGAGCCAGGAGCGCAACGTGCGCCAGGTCGTCGTTCCCACCGAACAGGTGACCGAGATCAACAAGGACGGGCAGAAGGAAGCGAAGGAGAAGCGCACCATGCCCGGCTACGTTCTCGTCAACATGGAGATGACCGACGAGTCATGGGGCCTGGTCAAGAACACGCCGGGCGTCACCGGCTTCGTCGGCTCCCGCAACAAGCCCGTGCCACTCTCCAGCGCGGAGATCGACCGCCTGCTTCACCGCGAGACCGCCGAGAGGCCGCGTACCCGCGCGCAGTTCTCGATCGGCGAGTCGGTCAAGGTCATCTCCGGGCCGCTTGCGGACTTCTCGGGTGAGATCGCCGAGATCAACGAGGACGCTGCCAAGCTAAAGGTGCTTGTCTCCATCTTCGGGCGGGAGACCCCGGTCGAGGTCAACTACGACCAGGTCAAGAAGATCTAGGAAGAGACCATGGCGAAGAAGGTTCTGACACTCATCAAGCTTCAAATTCCGGCCGGCGCGGCCAATCCCGCGCCACCGGTCGGCCCTGCGCTGGGCCAGCACGGCGTCAACATCATGGAGTTCTGCAAGGCGTTCAACGCTCAGACCCAGCAGGACGCCGGCACGATCATCCCGGTCGAGATCACGGTCTACGAGGACCGCTCATTCGAGTTCATCACCAAGACTCCGCCGGCGGCCGTCCTGATCAAGGAGCTCGCCGGCATCGACAAGGGCTCGGGTGAGCCGCACACCACAAAGGTCGGCTCGATCACCGTCGATCAGGCCCGGCAGATCGCCGAGCGAAAGATGCCGGACCTGAACGCGAACGACCTCGATGCCGCCACCAAGATCATCGCCGGGACCGCCCGCTCGATGGGCGTCACGGTCGAGGGAATGGAGAGCTGATGGCTCGCGGCAAGCGCTATCGCCAGCAGTACGACAAGATCGATCGCAGCCGCGCCTACGAGCCCGCCGAGGCCGTGCGCCTGATCAAGGAGACCTCGAGCGCCTCCTTCGACGAGACCGTGGAGCTGCATATCCGGCTCGGCGTCAACGTCCGCCACGCCGATGAACAGCTGCGCGGCACGATCGCCATGCCCCAGGGCCTGGGCAAGAACGTGACCGTGGCCGTCTTCGCCGAGGGCGATGCCGCCCGCGAGGCCGAGGAGGCCGGTGCTGACTTCGTCGGCGCCGCCGACCTCGCCGAGAAGGTGGAGGAGGGTTGGACCGACTTTGACGTCGCGATCGCCACCCCCTCGCTGATGCCCCAGGTCGGAAAGCTCGGGCGAGTGCTGGGCCCCCAGGGCAAGATGCCCAACCCCAAGGTCGGCACCGTCACCGACGACGTCGCCAGGGCCGTGGGTGAGGCCAAGGCCGGCAAGGTCGAGTACCGCACCGACCGCCAGGCGATCATCCACCTCGTGATCGGCAAGGCCAGCTTCGAGCACCGGGCGTTGCTCGAGAACTACGCGGCCGTGATCGATGAGATCACCCGCGCAAAGCCCGCCTCCACCAAGGGCCGCTACATCGTCTCGATCGCGTTGACCGACACGATGGGGCCGGGCGTTCGCGTTGACCCCAGCGTCACCCGCCCGGTGGACATCCTCGAGGGATCCCCGGGGGTCACTGAGTCCGCGGCGCCGCCTCCCGCGGAGCGCGCTGCCGAAGCCGCCGAGCAGCCCGCCACCGCCTGACCCGGGCGACCGGTTGACGATGACCAGAGCGACCAGGACGATTGCGGCCCTGGCGGTCGTCGCCGCTGCGATGGCGGCCTGCGCCGGCACCGCGAGCGCAGCGTCGATCGCCTCGGTGCCCCCGCTCCCGTCGCTGCCCGACTTCCGCGGCGCGCCAGCCAAGGCGAAGCCGCTCGGCAACGTCACCAAGGCTCGGCAGAACCCCTTCATGGCCGACGACCCGTTCGGGAACATCCACAACGACAGCTGGATGACCGACGCCTACCTCGGCCACGGTCCGCTCGGCCGATCGCTCGCCGCCGCCTCGGAGTCGAAGCCGCCGTCCCTGTGCGGGTCGATGACATTCGACGGCCGCGGCCGGATCGTGAGCGTCTGCCCGTCGACGATCGCGCCGCCGCAGGCGCGGATCATCGATCCGGACACGCTGGCGACGATCGCGACATACGACCTGCCCAACGCGGCAAATCCGCCCAACACGCCCGAGTACCAGAACTTCACGGGCGGCGGCTACTTCTTCCTCGACGACAAGGACCGGATCTGGGTCCCGACCAAGACCGATCACATCTTCGTGATCGGCCAGTCCGACGATGGCCAGAGCCTGGTCAAGGTCAAGGACTACGACCTCACCGGCGTGCTCGATGAGAGCACCGAGCGGATCACCTCTGCCCTGACCGACTACTCCGGCCGGATCTGGTTCGTCTCCAAGGCGAACGGCAAGATCGGAGTGATCGATCGCAAGACCGGAAAGGTCCGAGTGAAGACCATGGGGGAGGAGATCGAGAACTCCTTCGCCGTGGACAAGGGCGGCATCTACATCGTCTCCGACAAGCGGATGTACCGCTTCAAGTCGAAGAACGGCTATCCCAAGCTGGTCTGGAAGAGCACCTACCGGAACTCCGGGATCGTGAAGCCGTCCCAGGTCAACGCCGGCTCCGGCACCACCCCGACGATCATGAAGGGCGGCTACGTCGCGATCACCGACAACGCCGATCCGATGAACGTCGTCGTCTACAACCGGGCGTCCAAGCTGAAGCGAGGCCAGCGCCGGGTCGTGTGCGAGGTGCCGGTGTTCGCCAAGGGCGCCAGCGCGACCGAGAACTCGCTGATCACGGCCGGCCGCTCGCTGCTGGTGGAGAACAACTACGGCTACCAGGACCCCTTCGGCCCCGACTCCGGTGCCGTCACCGAGCCCGGGTTCGCCCGCGTTGATGTCAACAAGTCAGGCACCGGGTGCAAGAAGGTCTGGACCAACAACGAGGTCCGCGCCCCCACCGTGGTCCCGAAGCTGGCGGCCAAGTCGGGGCTCATCTATGCCTACACCCGCGACCCCGACCCGAGTGGCTCCCAGGGCTACTACTGGGCCGCGATCCACTTCGGAAGCGGCAAGACCGCCTGGCAGAAGTACGCCGGATCGGGCCTCACCTACAACAACAACTACGCGGGCCTCGCGATCGGCCCCGACGGAACCGCCTACGTCGGCGTGATCGGCGGGATACTGGCGCTGAGGGACGGCGACTAGGCCCCTCCACGCCGCTCGGTTTCCGAGCGGCTACTATCTGCCGCCTACCGAAGACCATCGGCGGGGCCGTGCGCGGCCCGGAAGACCGGTGCAGGTGGACTCGAGAGAAGCCTTCTTTGAGCCCGCCTGCGCGCGGGCTCTTTTTATGCCGGACTGCGACCACGGGATAGAACCGAGATGAACAAGGAACAGAAAGCGGCAGTCATCGACAAGCTCGCGGGCGAGCTCAAGGACGCCGACGCGATCTTCGCGATCGACTACCGCGGCATCTCGGTACCGCAGGCCGCCGAGCTGCGCTCCCAGCTTCGAGAGGCCGACACCAGCTTTCGCGTGGTCAAGAACCGGCTCACCCTGCGGGCGGCCGACGCCGCGGGAACCGAGCCGATCAAGGACGTGCTCGTCGGGCCGACGGCGCTCGCGCTTGTCAACGGCGACGCCGCCCTGGCCGCGAAGACGATCGCCAAGCTCGGCACGGAGTGGGAGCTGCTCAGCTACAAGGGCGGCGTCATGGAGGGCGACCTCCTCGATGAGGACTCCTTCAAGGCGATCGCCCGCCTCCCCGGCCGCGACCAGCTCAACGCCCAGCTCGCCGGCGTCGTCGCCAGCCCGCTCACGGGCCTCGTCCGCGGCCTCGGCTCGATGATCCAGGGCCTCGCGATCCAGCTTCAGCAGGTGGCCGAACAGGGCCTTGTCACCGGGGAGGCACCCGCGCCGGAAGCACCGGCTGAGGAGGCTCCCGCTGAGGATGCTCCGACCGAGGAGGCGCCGCCCGAGGCTGCCGCCGAGGAGGCAACGCCGGCGGCGGAAGCTCCCGCAGAGGAAGCGCCGGCGGACGAAGAGGCATCGGCCGGGGAGGAAACGCCGTCGGATTCCGAGGGCGGAAAAGACACTTCAGAAGATTCCGAAGAGACCAAGGAGGATGGCGAGTAATGGCCACCAGCACGCAGGATTGGATCGAGGAGCTCAAGGGCATCTCGGTTCTAGAGTTGAGTGAGCGCATCAAGGCTCTTGAAGAGGAGTTCGGCGTTTCGGCCACGGCCGTCGCCGCCGCGGCTCCCGCAGCAGGCGGAGGCGCCGATGACGGCGCGGCCGAGGAGGAGTCGACCACCGTCGACGTCGTCCTCACGGGCTCCGGCGAGAAGAAGATCCAGGTGATCAAGGTCGTCCGCGCCGCCACCGGCCTCGGCCTCAAGGAGGCGAAGGCCCTCGTGGACGAGGCTCCCAAGCCCATCAAGGAGGCTGTGGAGCGCGAGGAGGGCGAGAAGCTGAAGGGCGAGCTCGAAGAGGCCGGAGGCACCGCCGAGCTGAAGTAGTCGCGGAGGGGCCCGCCGAGCGCAATCGGCGGGTCCCGGCTGAAGCGATCCGGGCGCTGGGCCGATGGGTTGGCACCATGCCCGCCATCCCCATGGCCAGGCGCCGCACGATCCCGGCGGCCGCCTTCCTATCGCTGGTCCTCGCCCTCGCCGCCGCCGCGGTTTCCGCGCTTGGCGGGGGAGGTCCCGGTCCCGGGGCCCCGAGCTGCCAGGGCCGGACCGCCACCGTCCTCGGCGACGGCGTTTCGAACCTCCTGATGGGGACGGCCGGCCCCGACGTGATCGTCGCGGGGGGCCAGTGGCGATCTGATCCGCAGCGGTGTGGGTGATGACCTGATCTGCAGCGGCCCCGCGGCGACGTGATCGTCGGCGGCCCGGGCAGGGAGCGCGTCTACGCAGGCGGCGGTGATGACGCGATGCGGCTCGACGCCGGCGCCGATCGCGCCTGGAGCGGAGCCGGCCGGGACCTGTGCCTCGGCGGCCGCGGCTTCAACTTCGGCAACTGCTGAGAGCGGTCAGCTAACGTAGGTCACGCCCTGCAGGGGTTGCCGCCGGGGCCGAGGCTACGATTTCGGGGCTTGCTCAGCTCGGAATTGTTAGCAAGCCTTGATTCCGGTGCGCGCCGTGTGGTAACCTACCGGGTCGCGCCGGTGTGTCCTGCTGCCCGCATCTTGCGCGGTCTCACACTGTCTCCATCTATTTGAGGAGTTAGCCAGTTGGCCCGATCCAACGCTGTGTCCGCAACCCGTAGGAGCTTTGCCCGCCTAGACAACCCGCTCGAAGTCCCGCACCTGATCGATATCCAGCGTCGTTCCTTCGAGGACCTCGTTGAGCCGAAGGACGGTCATCTGCGGCACACGATCGACGATATCTCGCCGACCGAGGACTACACGGGCAACCTGGCGATCGTTTTCAGCGATTTCACGTTCGAGGATCCGCCACACACGGTGGAGGAGTGCCGCGAGAAGGACATGACCTACTCGCGGCCCCTGAACATCAAGGTCGCGTTCCAGAACCGTGAGACCGGAGAGATCCGCGAGCAGACCGTCTTCATGGGCGACTTCCCGTGGATGACCGATCGCGGCACCTTCATCATCAACGGCACCGAGCGGGTCGTGGTGACCCAGCTGGTCCGCTCCCCGGGCGCCTACGTGATGGAGCCCAAGGACCGCGAGAAGCAGGTCTTCATCGCCAACCTGATGCCCGCCCGCGGCTCCTGGCTCGAGCTCGAGATCGACAAGAAGGGCCGGGTCTACGTCCGCATCGACCGCAAGCGCAAGCTGCCGGTCACGGTCCTGCTGCGCGCGATGGGCTACGTCGAGGACGAGAAGCTGCTCGAGATGTTCGACAACTCGGTCTACATACGGCAGACCATCGCGTCGGACACCGATGCGACCAAGACCGACGAGGGCGCATTGATCGAGCTGTTCAAGAAGCAGCGCCCCGGCGAGCCGCCCTCGGTGGACGCCGCCAAGACGCTGCTGGAGCAGCTCTTCTTCGACCCCAAGCGCTACGACCTGACCAGGGTCGGCCGCTACAAGCTGAACGCGCGCCTCGACCTGGACATCGATCTCGACACCCGGGTCCTGACCCACGACGACATCATCGCCCTGGTCAAGGAGCTGGTCTCGATTCCGAAGATCCTCGGAGTCCCCGAGGAGATCGACGAGGAGAACCCGATCAAGGACTACGCCGCGGAGGCCCAGACCTATCCGCGCGAGCCGATCGCAGACCACCTCGACGAGTACGAGCACTTCGGCAACCGCCGGCTGCGGACGGTAGGCGAGCTGATCCAGGAGGCCTTCCGGATCGGCCTCTACCGGATGGAGCGCGTGGTTCGGGAACGCCTCACCACAGAGGACGCCGACGCCATCACCCCGCAGACCATCATCAACATCCGCCCGGTCGTTGCGGCGCTGAAGGAGTTCTTCGGCTCATCGCAGCTTTCCCAGTTCATGGACCAGACCAACTCGCTGGCGGGGCTGACCCACCGGCGGCGGCTCTCGGCTCTCGGCGCCGGCGGGCTGACGCGTGAGCGCGCGCCGATCGAGGTCCGAGACGTGCACACCACCCATTACGGACGGATGTGCCCGATCGAGACGCCTGAGGGCCCGAACATCGGCCTGATCGGCAGCCTCAGCTCCTACGCGCAGGTCTCCGAGCATGGCTTCGTCACGACCCCCTACCGGAAGGTCAAAGAGAGCGTCGTCACCAAGGAGATCGTGCACCTGGACGCCACCCAGGAGGAGGACGAGACGATCGCCCAGGCGAACGCCGAGGTGGACCCCACGACCCACAAGCTCAAGGGCCCCCAGGTCATCTGCCGCCGTCGCGACGACGAGGCGGCCTCCGTCTCGCCCAAGGACGTGACGCTGATGGACGTCTCGCCGACCCAGATCTGGTCGGTGGCGACGGCGCTGATCCCGTTCCTCGAGCACGACGATGCCAACCGGGCCCTGATGGGCTCCAACATGCAGCGCCAGGCGGTGCCGCTGCTGAAGCCCGAGCCCCCGCTGATCGGGACCGGCATGGAGCGGCGCGCGGCCGTTGACACCGGCGACGTGATCCTGGCCGGCTCCGACGGTGAGATCAGCGCCGTCGACTCCGAGCGGATCGTGCTCAGCCACGGCTCCAAGAAGGACGAGTACAAGCTGCACAAGTACGAGCGCTCCAACCAGGGGACGCTGATCCACCAGCGGCCGATCGTCTCGGTCGGCGACAACGTCAAGCAGGGCGACGTGCTCGCCGACGGCTCCTCGACCGGCGGCGGCGAGATCGCCCTCGGCAAGAACTGCCTGGTCGCCTTCATGTCCTGGGAGGGTTACAACTTCGAGGACGCGATCATTCTCTCCGAGCGCCTGGTTAAGGACGACGAGCTCACCTCGATCCACATCGAGGAGTACGAGATCGACGCCCGCACCACCAAGCTCGGCGAGGAGGAGATCACCCGCGACATCCCCAACCGCTCCGAGGAGAGCCTGCGCGATCTCGACGAGCGCGGCGTCGTCCGCGTCGGCGCCGAGGTGGCTGCCGGGGACCTGCTCGTCGGCAAGGTGACGCCCAAGGGCGAGACCGAGCTGACCGCTGAGGAGAAGCTGATCCGCGCCATCTTCAAGGAGAAGGCGCGTGAGGTCCGCGACACCTCGCTCAAGGTCCCCCACGGCGAGGGGGGCGTCGTCATCGACGTCCTCACCTTCGGCCGCGAGGCCGGCGACGACCTGCAGCCCGGCGTCAACGACCTGGTCCGCGTCTACGTCGCCATCAAGCGCAAGATCGCCGAGGGCGACAAGCTCGCCGGGCGCCACGGGAACAAGGGCGTCATCTCGAAGATCGTGCCCGAGGAGGACATGCCGTTCATGGAGGACGGCACCCCCGTGGACGTGATCCTCAACCCGCTTGGAGTGCCGAGCCGTATGAACATCGGCCAGATCCTCGAGACGCACCTCGGCTGGGTCGCGGCCAACGGCTGGTACGACGATGGCTCGCAGTCCTACAAGGAGGCCCAGAAGCTCCCGAACGGCGGCCGAGTGAAAATCGCGACCCCGGTCTTCGACGGCGCCACCGTGGAGGACGTGGACGACGCCCTGGTCGCCTGGCAGGACGAGAACTCCGACCGCGGCATCGACCTCGGGATCGACAAGCGCGAGCGCCCCGGCGCCCGCGCCGCCGGCAAGGCGAAGCTCTACAGCGGCCGCAGCGGCGAGCCCTACGAGGGCAGGGTCACCGTCGGCTACATGTACATCCTGAAGCTGCTTCACCTCGTCGACGACAAGATCCACGCCCGCTCGACCGGCCCTTACTCGCTGGTCACCCAGCAGCCGCTGGGCGGCAAGGCGCAGTTCGGGGGCCAGCGCTTCGGCGAGATGGAGGTGTGGGCGCTGGAGGCCTACGGCGCCGCGTACACCCTCCAGGAGATGCTCACCGTGAAGTCGGATGACACCGTCGGCCGCGTCAAGGCCTACGAGGCGATCGTCAAGGGGGAGAACATCCCCGAGCCGTCGATCCCCGAGTCGTTCAAGGTCCTGCTGAAGGAGATCCAGAGCCTCGCGCTCGACGCCAACGTCGTTTCCGAGGAGGGCAAGGGCCTCGACATGGGCGGCGAGGACGACGACCTGCTGCGGGCGGCCGAGGAGCTCGGGATAGAGCTCTCGGGCGTGCGCGCAGAGGGCAACGGCTCCGATGCGGCGGACGAGAAGAAGGAGCAGGTGGTCGCGGAGGGCGAGGGCGGCACCGGCGGCGCGGCCAAGACCAAGAAGAAGGACGAGGCCGCGGCCGAGAAGTAAGCAGCGAGCGAAGCACGAGAGACCAGCAGCCACCCGGCACAAGCACAGCCAAGCAGAGAGGACCCAGACGCACGTGATCGACATCAATAACTTCGACGCGATCGAGATAGGCCTTGCCTCCAGCAAGAAGATTCGAGGCTGGAGCTCAGGCGAGGTCACCAAGCCCGAGACGATCAACTACCGCACGCTCAAGCCTGAAAAGGACGGGCTCTTCTGCGAGCGCATCTTCGGTCCGACCAAGGACTGGGAGTGCTACTGCGGCAAGTACAAGAGGGTCCGCTACAAGGGCATCGTCTGCGAGCGCTGCGGCGTCGAGGTCACCCGCTCGAAGGTTCGCCGCGAGCGCATGGGCCACATCGACCTGGCCGCCTCGGTCTCCCACATCTGGTTCTTCAAGGGGGTTCCCTCGAGGATCGGCTACCTGATCGACATGGCTCCCAAGGAGCTGGAGAAGGTCCTCTACTTCGCCGCCTCGGTGATCACCTGGGTCGACGATGAGGCGCGCACCAAGGATCTCCCCAAGCTCGAGAAGGAGGTCGACAAGGCGGTCGCCGCCTTCGACGCCGAGCGCGAGTCGCGCACCCAACAGCTCAACGAGTCGCTCGAGCGGCGGATCAAGTACCTCGAGGACGGCACGACCACCAAGTTCAGCGAGGACGACGAGCTGTGGGCCGACAACGCCCCGAACCCCAAGAAGCTCAAGGACGACGAGCGCGAGAAGCTGGTCAAGGAGCTGCGCAAGACCTTCGACTCGGAGATCTCCGATACCGAGGGCTACCTCGAGGAGGCCGCCGAGCGCCTGCAGGAGGTCTGGAAGATCTTCCAGGAGATGAAGCCGAAGGCCGTCATCAACGACGAGACCATGTTCCGCGAGCTCAAGGACCGGTTCGGGTCCAGCTTCGGCTGGGGCGAGTACTTCCGCGGCGGCATGGGCGCCGAGTCCGTGCGTGAGCTGCTCGACGCGGTCGACCTCGAGTCCGAGGCCGAGCTGCTCGAGGAGATGATCAACACCTCCAAGGGCCAGAAGCAGTCGCGCGCGGTCAAGCGCCTCAAGGTCGTGGACGCGTTCCTCAAGTCAGCGAACCGCCCCGACTGGATGGTGCTCGACGTGGTGCCGGTGATCCCGCCGGAGCTGCGCCCGATGGTGCAGCTCGACGGCGGCCGCTTCGCCACCTCCGACCTGAACGATCTCTATCGCAGGGTGATCAACAGGAACAACCGGCTCAAGCGCCTGCTCGACCTCGGCGCTCCCGAGATCATCGTCAACAATGAGAAGCGGATGCTGCAGGAGGCCGTCGACGCCCTCTTCGACAACGGCCGCCGCGGCCGGCCGGTGACCGGGCCAGGCAACCGCCCCTTGAAGTCGCTCAGCGACATGCTCAAGGGCAAGCAGGGCCGCTTCCGCCAGAACCTGCTGGGCAAGCGGGTGGACTACTCGGGACGGTCCGTGATCGTCTCCGGCCCGAACCTGAAGCTCCACCAGTGCGGGCTGCCGAAGCTGATGGCCCTGGAGCTGTTCAAGCCGTTCATCATGGCCCGGCTGGTCGAGCGCAAGCAGGTCCAGAACATCAAGGCCGCCAAGAAGATGGTGGACTCGATGATCCCCGAGGTCTGGGACGTGCTCGAGGAGGTCATCCACGAGCACCCGGTGCTGCTCAACCGCGCGCCGACCCTGCATCGCCTCGGCATCCAGGCCTTCGAGCCGGTGTTGGTCGAGGGCAAGGCGATCCAGATCCACCCACTCGTCTGCCACGCCTTCAACGCCGACTTCGACGGCGACCAGATGGCGGTGCACCTGCCGCTGTCGGCCGAGGCGCAGGCCGAGGCCCGCATCCTGATGCTGTCCTCGAACAACATCCTCTCGCCTGCTCACGGTGCGCCGCTGGCGACGCCGACGCAGGACATGGTGCTGGGGATCTACTACCTGACCTATCACCGCGAGGACGTCGAGAACCTCGACCGCGACAAGCTCGAGAGCCGGCCGCACCCCTTCCGCACCGCGCAGGAGGCTGAGTTGGCCTACGAGAACGGGATCGTGGAGCTTCACGACTTCGCCGAGTACCGGCGCGAGGGCCACGAGCACTTCCTGACCACTGTGGGGCGGATCATCTTCAACGATCACGTCGAGCGGGCGGTCAAGAACGCACTCGAGGACGAGTACGACCCCGAGGCCTACCAGTTCATCAACCAGACCCTGAAGAAGCGCGACGTGAACGCGCTCGTCAGCGCCCTGGTCGAGTCCTACGGGGCGCCCGCCGTATCGCTGGTGCTCGATTCGTTCAAGGAGCTCGGCTTCCACTACGCCACGCAGGCCGGAATCACGATCTCCAAGAACGACGTCATCTCGCCTCCCGACAAGGAGACGATCCTCGATCGCTACGAGGGCGAGGCCCAGATGATCCAGGGCCAGTACGACGACGGTTACATCACCCAGGAGGAGCGCAAGGAGGCCGTCACCGACAAGTGGAACGCGGCCACCGACGAGGTCGCCCAGGCGATGGAGGACAACCTCGACGAGCTCAATCCCATCTTCATGATGGCCAACTCCGGAGCGCGCGGGTCCTTCAAGCAGATCCGCCAGCTCGCCGGGATGCGCGGCCTGATGGCCAACCCGAAGGGCGAGATCATCGAGCGGCCGATCAAGGCCAACTTCATGGAGGGCCTGACCGTGCTCGAGTACTTCATCTCGACTCACGGTGCCCGCAAGGGGCTCGCCGACACGGCGCTGCGCACGGCGGACTCGGGCTACCTGACCCGCCGCCTCGTGGACGTCGCACAGGACGTGATCGTCCGGATCGAGGACTGCAAGTCCAAGGACTCGATCAACATGAAGATCTACGCCGAGGACGGCTCGCCCAACGAGAACCTGCTGGGCCGCACCGTCGCGCGCAAGTTCACCACCAAGCGCGGCCGCGATCTGCTCAAGCGCAACCAGATGATCGACAAGCCCGAGCTCGCCGAGCTCGCCGAGTCCTTCGAGGGCGACGATGAGGCCACCGTGCCGATCCGCTCGGTCCTCAAGTGCGTCGCCGACGCCGGGGTCTGCCGCCAGTGCTATGGCGTCATGCCGGCGACGGGCTTCCTCGTCGAGATCGGCGACGCGGTTGGCATCATCGCCGCGCAGTCGATCGGTGAGCCGGGCACCCAGCTGACCATGAGGACCTTCCATACCGGTGGTGTGGCGGGGCTCGACATCACCCAGGGCCTCCCGCGCGTCGTCGAGCTGTTCGAGGCGCGCAAGCCGAAGGGCCTCGCGAAGATGGCCGAGGTCCCCGGAAAGGTCTCTGTGGAGGAGACCAACAAGGCGGTCAAGGTGACGGTCACCGACGACAAGGGCGAGGAGCACGACTACGCCTTCCCGGCGCGCACCCGGCTGTTCGTCAAGCCCGGCCAGAAGGTCGAGGCGGGGACCCAGCTCAACGAGGGCTCGCTGTACCCGGCGGAGCTGCTCTCGATTCGCGGCCGCACCGACGTCGAGCTCTACCTGGTCGCGGAGGTGCAGCGCGTCTACCGGACCCAGGGCGTCGACATCAACGACAAGCACGTCGAGCTGATCGTGCGCCAGATGCTGAAGAAGGTGCGGATCGAGTCCAAGGGCTCGACTGAGCTCCTGCCCGGCCAGCTCGAGGACATGGCCACCGTCAAGGCCGCCAACGAGGCCGCAAAGAAGAAGAAGAAGGGCGCGACCCCGGCCAAGGCCGAGCCGGTGATCCTCGGGATCACCAAGGCCTCCCTGGCCACCGAGTCATTCCTCTCGGCCGCCTCCTTCCAGGAGACGACGAAGGTGTTGACCGACGCCGCTCTCGAGGGCAAGCGCGATCGCCTGATGGGGCTCAAGGAGAACGTGATCATCGGCAAGCTGATCCCGGCAGCGACCGGGCTGAGGCGCTACCGCACCGTTCAGGTGGAGCCCGTCGAGCCCGCGCAGCTTCCCGCCGAGGAGTTCTCCGAGGAGGAGATCGCCGAGCTGGAGGCAGGCGGCGACGGCGAGAGCGCCGACCTTGAGGGCTTCGGCCCGTCCTTCGCCGAGGAGCTCGAGGAGCTGGCCTCGGAGATCGAGACGCCGAGCGGCAGCGGAGCGGGCGGAGACGCCGAGAACAAGTAGGGCCTGCCGCCGGCCCGGCTAGTCCGAGCTGCGGCGGGGTGAGGATGCCGTCAGGGGCGCCGAGGGGCGCCCTATCCGGACGCGGGCGCCGGGCGGGCACTCCGGGAGGGCGCGAGCGCCGCCGCCGTGAGGATCGCGGCGAGGGCCGCGGGGCCGCTTGGGGTCCCGGCGCCAGCGCTTGAAGCCGTGCTCGCCGTCCTCGGCGGCAGGTTCGTCGCCGGGCTGGGGGACGGGCTGGCTGGCCCACCAGACCAGCCAGAGGCCGTAGAAGACGGGGATCTTCAACACGACCGCCAGGAAGATGATCGGCCAGATGTCATCCATCCCCTGGCAGTGTAAACGGAGCGGTCGGCCCGTCCCGGCGGCGCCCCGTCTGCCGTGGATTAGGCCGCTTCTGCCGTGGATTCACGCACGGAATCATCCATTTGCGCAGGTCACGGCGCCGCGCGATCCAACACCTGTCCAAGTAGCGCCTACCCCCATCTGGCGACGACCGGCGGGCCGATGCCTGGTGTGTGCGCAAGACAGGCTCAAACCGCCGCGCCGGCCATCGGCGTGGGCGCCAACTCTGGAGCGCGGCCGCGCTCTCGCTGCTGCTCGCCGCGACGGCGCCGGCAGCCGCCCGGGCCGGCGCCTCGGCGAGCGTCGTCGGCGGCACGCAGGTGGCCGAGGGGCAGTTGCCCTGGGTCGCTGCCCTGACGTTGCCCGCGCTGCTCGGCGCAAGCGACTTCGCCCGTCAATTCTGTGGCGCCTCGCTGGTCGCCCCCAAGGTGGTCGTGACCGCGGCGCACTGCGTCAGGGATCGCCACCCCCGCGACGTCGAGATCGTGCTCGACAAGCGCCGGCTGGCCGATCCGGGAGGCGAGCGCCGGTCGGTCAGCGCAATCGAGATCAATCCGGGCTTCGATCACGTTGGCCTCAGCAACGACGTAGCGGTCCTGCAGCTCGCATCGGCGTCAACCGTCGCTCCGGCGGATCTGCCCAGGGCCGGCCAGGCAGACGGCCTCTGGGACCCGGGCGACGCGGCCACCGTCGCCGGTTGGGGGCTGACCAGTGAGAACGGAGCGCGGTCCTCGGTGCTGAGATCGGCCGTTGTCTCGGTCGTCACCGATGCGGAGTGCGGCGCCCGCTACGGCTCGAACTTCGATCCCTCCAGCATGCTCTGCGCCGGCGCGAGCGAGGGCGGCCTGGACGCGTGCCAGGGTGACAGCGGCGGCCCGCTCGCTGTCACCGATGGCGGCTCCTGGACGTTGATCGGCACCGTGAGCTGGGGCTTCGGCTGTGCCCGTCCCGACTACCCCGGCGTCTACAGCCGCCTCGGCGGTGACGTCCTCGGCGACTGGACCCGCTCCAGGGTCGAGGCGCTGCAGAACGCGCCGGACCGGTTCGCGCCGACTACGGAGATCGTTCGCCGAGGCGCGCTCAGGCACTCCAAGCGGCCTTGGGTGCGCTTTCGCTCACCGGGCGAGTCGGGAACCGGCTTCCAGTGCAGCATCGACGGCCGCCGCTACCACCGCTGCACTCCCCCGAAGCGAATCCGGTTCAAGCGCGGGCGCCACGTCTTCCGCGTCCGGGCGGTGGACTGGGCCGGAAACGCCGACCCGACCCCCGCCCGGGTCGTGCTGGGCAGCCGCCACCGGCGCAAGCAGCCGGCTAGCCGGGTGTGAACCCGTCGCGCACCCACGCCTCCAGCGCCTCGACCTGGGCATCCTCAAGGCCCCGCTCGGGGTCCGTCGGCACGAGCAGGGTCGGTGCCTGCCGATCCTCGGCCCACTGAAAGCAGCTGCGGTCGAAGCTGTCGTCTATCCAGGCCAGCGGGCGCTCACCCGCGTAGTCCTGGATCGGCCCGAGCTTCCAGTGGGCCGATCCGAAGCGGGCCTGGCCATCGAAGGTCAGGTAGGGCAGCTCGGCCATGCCGAGGATGGTCGGCAGGTGGTCGTTGGCCCGATCCTCCCAGCCGGACGCCCAGACGAGGTCGTAGCTCTTGCCCAGCCGGCCCAGGCGCTCACCCGCCGGCATCGAGATGCAGTGCAGCATGCCGTCGATCAGGTGAAAGTCGCCCGGGGCGTCGGGAGTCGGATCGTCGAAGCCGAAAAGGCTGATGACGCCGTCGATGTCGACGGCCAGGATCGGCCTCTTCGAGCCTAGTCCGAGCACGAATCAAGGGTAGTCGTCTACCATGCACCGCCGTGCCCAACACGAATCAGCTGGTCCGCAAGGGCCGAAAGCGAAAGCGGAAGAAGATGACGACCCCCGGCCTCAAGTCCGGCCAGGGTCGCAAGAAGCGCACCGCCGCGCCTCAGCGACGGGGCGTCTGCACCCGCGTCTACACGACGACCCCCAAGAAGCCGAACTCGGCCCTTCGCAAGGTCGCCCGCGTTCGCCTCACCAACCAGATGGAAGTGACCTGTTACATCCCCGGCGAGGGCCACAACCTGCAGGAGCACTCCGTGGTGCTGGTTCGCGGAGGGCGCGTCAAGGATCTTCCCGGCGTTCGGTACAAGGTCGTGAGGGGCACCCTGGACGCCTCGGGCGTTGCGGACCGCAGGCAGTCCCGTTCGCTCTACGGCGTCAAGTCCACCTAGCCGGATGCCTCGCCGTTCCGCAGCCACCGTACGCCCGCTCGAGCCGGACTCCCGTTACAAGAGCCGCCTCGTCCAGCAGCTGATCAACAAGGTGATGCTCCACGGCAAGAAGTCGACCGCCGAGCGGATCGTCTACGACGCGTTGGCGATCATCGGCGAGCGCAGCGGGGACAACCCCGTCGAGGAGCTCGAGGCTGCGGTCAAGCAGCTGACGCCGGTGCTGGAGGTTCGCTCCCGCCGGGTCGGCGGTGCGACCTACCAGGTTCCGGTCGAGGTTCCCGCCCGACGCGCCCGCACCCTGGCGGTGCGCTGGCTCGTCGAGTTCGCACGCTCGCGCAACGAGAAGATGATGCCCGAGCGTCTCGCCAACGAGATCCTCGACGCCAAGTCACAGCAGGGCAGCGCCTGGAAGCGGAAGGACGACATCTACCGCATGGCCCAGGCGAACAAGGCGTTCGCGCACTACCGCTGGTAAGCGGCTAGGGCTTCTTCGACGAAGCCGCCTTCTTGGCCGGCTCCTTCTGCTCGGCGGCCTTCGGCTTCTCTGGTGGCGTCGGCTGCTCTGACTTTGAGCCGCCGGCCAGCTTCAGCTGCTCGGGCTTCAGGGTCGCCAGGGCCGCACCGCAGACGGCCAGGAGTAACGAGCCCGCGAGCTCGAGCCAGAATCCGAGCTGGGGCACCGCCTTGGCGTTGGTGAAGGACTCGGTGGCGTTGTCGAGTGCGCCGACCTTGTTCGCGTCGGGGAGGTCGCCGATCAGGAAGATCATCAGCGCGACGAGCCCCGAGGCCGCCACGGCGAAGGCCGCCACCTGGCTGCCTGTGCCGACGGCGACCAGAAGCGCGGCCAGGGCGAAGATCGCGAGCACCAGGATCGCGTAGTTGTGCCGGTCAGCGGCATCGGATGCCTGCAGGGCCTCGCCTCCGGGCGTCGTCAGCTCGAAGGTGGTCATGAACTCCGAGGCGGCGAGCATCGCCGCCGCGCCCGCGCAGGCGAAGACGAGCAGGACCGCGAGCCGCGGACGCTTCACCGAACCGCCTCGAAGCGCGCCAGCCAGCCGGGAGCCTTGAGTCTGGCGGAGGGTTTGGCGGGATCGGTGGCCGCGGCCGAGCGCTCGGGTCGCGGCTGCCTGCTCAACAGCAGCCCGCAGAGGACCAGCACGCCGCAGGAGAGGATCTGGATCCAGAACCCGGCTGCGAGCTCCGCCTCGGCACCGTAGTAGGCGATGCTCGCAGTCCCTTCGTCCAGTCCCTTGGGCAGGTCGACCAGCAGGCTGACCACCACGCCCAGCGCCCCGAGGCCCGCCAGCACCCGGCCCAGGCGCCAGTCGCGCCTGAGGGTGGCGCCGATCAGCGCCAGCGCCGCGACGCCGACGGGGACGAGCAGGAAGAGGTGCGCCGAGCCGGCGGTCTCGACGTCGCGCAGCGGAACGGGGGCGACCGTTCCCACCGATCCCTTGTAGCCGGGCTTTCCGATCGCGATCCCGCGGTAGTCCATGAACTGGGAGACGATCAGGGCCACCGCGGCGACTGCCGCCACCAGCGCCAGCACCCGCGGCGGGGTGATCTGGGGGGACGCCTTGGCCCACGCGGCGCGAAGCCGGCGCCCGGTTGCGAGCGAGAGGTCGAGCAGCCCGGCGATCATCGACGCGAGCAGGCTGAGCGCTCCCCACAGTCCCTTCGAGATGTAGGGGGCCACGGGCCTGAGCACCGCGAGCATGGCCGCTCCGAGCGGCCGCGCCACCCGCCCGACCGGTCCGGCGGCCCGTCCAACTGCGCCGCGCACGGGCTCGAGGGCCGCGAGGACCGCCTGAAGGGCCCGGCTCAGCGCCTCTCGGAGCCGGTCCATCAGCTCGGCCGCGCGGTCCTTCACGGCGCCTGCGGCGTCGCCCAGATCCCGCATGAAATCCCGCTTTGGCTCAGTCATGCCCTTGCTATCATCCCGCCTCGCCTGGGTTGCCGTGTGGGCGGACCCGGGCGTCCACCGTTTCCGATGATGAAGAACGGCGCCAAATAAAGTCAGATCGGGTCAACTGAGACGAGTGTTTCTCGGGCCCGTAAGGGCCTTTTTTCATGCGCTGAAACGGTTGCAACTCTCTCCTTCCACGGACCTACCGGAACAGACAGGAATCAGATCATGCCCCGCAGTTTCCCGCTAGAGAAGACGCGCAACATCGGCATCATGGCGCACATCGATGCCGGAAAGACGACGACCACCGAGCGCATCCTCTACTACACCGGCCGCACCCACAAGATGGGTGAGGTCCACGAGGGCGCCGCGGTCATGGACTGGATGGAGCAGGAGCAGGAGCGCGGCATCACCATCACCTCCGCGGCGACGGCGTGCGAGTGGAAGGACCACCGCATCAACATCATCGACACGCCGGGCCACGTCGACTTCACGGTCGAGGTCGAGCGAAGCCTCCGCGTGCTCGACGGCGCGATCGCGGTCTTCGACGCCGTAGCCGGCGTCGAGCCCCAGTCGGAGACCGTCTGGCGCCAGGCCGACAAGTACAACGTCCCGCGCATCGCCTACATCAACAAGATGGACCGCACGGGCGCCGACTTCTTCGGCGCGGTGGAAACGATGAAGGACCGCCTGGGCGCCAACCCCCTTCCGATCCAGATCCCGATCGGCCATGAGGGCGACTTCATCGGCATCGTCGACCTGGTCCAGAACAAGGCGCTCGTCTGGAAGGACGAGCTCGGGACCGAGTTCGAGCACGAGGACGTTCCCGACGACCTCGTCGAGCTGACCCAGAAGCACCGCACCCAGCTCGTTGAGGCCTGCGCGGATTACGACGACGAGCTGATGGAGCTCTACCTCAACGAGGAGGAGATCCCCCCCGAGCGCCTGGCCAAGTCGCTGCACCGGGCGACGCTCGACATCAAGCTCACTCCCGTCCTCTGCGGATCCTCCTTCAAGAACAAGGGCGTCCAGCCGCTGCTCGATGCGATCGTCGAGCTGCTCCCCTCGCCGCTCGAAGTTACGCCGATGACGGGGCTCGTGCCGGCCAAGAAGGGCGAGGGCGGCGAGCCCACGCCCGCCGAGCGCCCCGCCGACGACAAGGCGCCCTTCGCCGCGCTCGCCTTCAAGGTGATGACCGACCCGCACGTCGGCAAGCTGACCTACTTCCGCGTCTACTCCGGTTCGCTGGACCAGGGCAGCCGCGTCCTCAACGCGGTCAACGGCCGCACCGAGCGGATGGGGCGCCTGCTGATGATGCACGCCAACCATCGCGAGGAGGTCGACGACGCGTACGCGGGCGACATCCTCGCCGGCATCGGCCTCAAGCAGACCTCGACCGGCGACACGCTCTGCGCGCCCGACGCGCCGATCGTGCTCGAGCAGATCGTCTTCCCCGAGCCGGTGATCGCGGTCGCGATCGAGCCCAAGACCAAGGCCGACCAGGAGAAGCTGAGCGAGGCCCTCCAGCGCCTGTCCGAGGAGGACCCGACCTTCCAGGTCGAGACCGACGAGGAGACGGGCCAGACGCTGATCCACGGCATGGGCGAGCTTCACCTCGACGTGCTGGTCAACCGCATGCTTCGCGAGTTCAAGGTCGAGGCCACGGTCGGCCGGCCGCAGGTCGCCTACCGGGAGACGATCCGCGACCGGGTCGAGAAGATCTCCGAGCGCTTCGTGCGTCAGACGGGTGGTCGCGGCCAGTATGGCCACGCGGTCATCAACCTCGAGCCGGCGCCGGGCGAGGGCTTCCAATTCGAGAGCAAGATCAAGGGCGGCAGCATCCCCAGCGAGTACATCCCCTCCGTTGAACAGGGGATCAAGGAGGCGCTCGCCAACGGCGTCAAGGCCGGCTACCCGATGGTCGACATCCGCGTCGAGCTGATCGACGGCTCCTTCCACGACGTCGACTCCTCGGAGATGGCCTTCAAGATCGCCGGCTCGCGCGTGTTCCAGGCTGCGGCGCGCAGGGCCAAGCCGGTGCTGCTCGAGCCCGTGATGTCGGTCGAGGTCGTCACCCCCGAGGATTTCCTGGGCGACGTGATCGGCGATCTCTCGAGGCGGCGCGGCAAGGTCCAGGGCCAGGAGCAGCGCGGCAACGCGCTTGCCGTTCACGCCTTCGTCCCGCTCGGCGAGATGTTCGGCTACGCCACAGACCTTCGCTCCTCGACGCAGGGGCGCGCGAACTACACGATGCAGTTCGAGCGCTACGAGGAGGTCCCCAACAACATCGCCGAGGAGATCGTCGAGCACCGCTCGGGAGTGCCCGTGGCGGCGGGGGCATAAGCCCGGAAGCCCGCAGCATGGCTATATTCCCGTGGTTGGTCCGCACCCGAACGTTCTCGGGGATCCACCGGGCCCCAGGCAACAGTCTTAGAAGCACGCGACACCCACTTAACGAACCCAAGACCCACTAAGGAGCGAGATGTCCAAGGAGAAGTTCGATCGCGATAAGCCGCACGTGAACGTCGGCACCATCGGCCATGTCGATCACGGCAAGACCACGCTGACCGCTGCGATCACAAAGACACTCGCCGACAAGGGTGGCACCGAGGTGAAGTCGTTCGAGGAGATCGACAACGCTCCCGAGGAGAAGGAGCGTGGGATCACGATCGCCACCTCGCACGTCGAGTACGAGACCGACAAGCGGCACTACGCCCACGTCGACTGTCCCGGCCACGCCGACTACGTCAAGAACATGATCACCGGCGCCGCCCAGATGGACGGGGCGATCCTGGTCGTCTCCGCCCCCGACGGGCCGATGCCCCAGACGCGTGAGCACATCCTGCTCGCCCGCCAGGTCAACGTTCCCTACGTCGTCGTCTACCTCAACAAGACCGACATGGTCGATGACGACGAGCTGCTCGAGCTCGTCGAGGAGGAGGTCAAGGACCTGCTCAACGAGTACGACTTCCCGGGCGACGAGGTGCCGATCATCAAGGGATCCGCTCTCAAGGCGCTCGAGGGCGACGAGGACGCCAAGCAGTCCATCCTCGATCTCGCCCAGGCACTGGATGACTACATCCCGGAGCCCGAGCGCGATCTGGCCAAGCCCTTCCTGATGCCGGTCGAGGACGTCTTCTCGATCACCGGCCGCGGCACGGTCGCCACGGGCCGCGTCGAGCAGGGGATCGTCAACACCGGCGACGAGGTAGAGATCGTCGGGATCACAGACAAGTCCACGACGACCGTCACGGGCGTCGAGATGTTCCGCAAGATCCTCGACGAGGGTCGCGCCGGCGACAACATCGGCGCCCTGCTGCGAGGCACCAAGCGTGAGGAGATCCAGCGCGGCCAGGTGCTCTGCAAGCCGGGCTCGATCACGCCGCACACGAAGTACAAGGCCGAGGTCTATTGCCTCAAGAAGGAGGAGGGCGGCCGTCACACGTTTTTCGTGTCCGGTTACCGGCCGCAGTTCTACTTCCGCACCACCGACGTCACCGGCGTGGTGGAGCTGCCCGATGGCCGCGAGTTCGTGGCCCCGGGTGAGAACGCGGAGATGACGGTGGAGCTGATTCAGCCGATCGCCATGGACCCGGGCCTCCGATTCGCTATCCGAGAGGGCGGGCGAACCGTCGGCTCGGGTGTGGTGACAGAGGTAGTCGAGTAGCACGCAGGGTCCCGCCGGGGCCCTGCTTCCGTGTCGCGGCCGGGTGACAGCCGGCCGGGGCGAAAACAGAGAAGCACATACGACCGGGGCGCGGCTCCATCAGGGCGGCGCCCCAACTGCGCGAGAACGACATAGGAAGACGAAGGAGATCAAGTGGCTGCACTGGCTTCAGGAAAAATTCGGATCAGGTTGAAGGCGTATGACCATGACGCCATCGATCGGGCCGCCAAGGAGATAGTCGGCACGGCCGAGCGCACCGGCGCGACGGTCTCCGGGCCCGTTCCCCTGCCCACCGAGAAGAACGTCTACTGCGTCATCCGCAGTCCCTTCAAGGACAAGGACTCGCGCGAGCACTTCGAGATCCGCACCCACAAGCGCCTGATCGACATCCACCAGCCGACGCCCAAGACGGTGGACGAGCTGCAGCGGATGGAGACCCTCCCCGCCGGCGTCGACGTCGAGATCAGGCTGTGATCGAGGGGGCGTGAGCATGGCGGCGATCATCGGCAAGAAGCTCGGCATGACCCAGGTCTTCAGTGTGGACGGCGCTTCGGTGCCCGTCACCGTGATCGAGGCCGGTCCCTGCCGAGTGACCGCGATCCGGCGCGGTGAGCGCGACGGCTACGACGCGGTCCAGCTCGCCTTCGACGAGGTCGCCGAGCGCAAGCTCACCCGGGCCGAGCTCGGCCACCTGAAGAAGGCCGACGCTCCGCCGATGAGGACCCTGGTCGAGTTCCGCGACGCCGAGGTCGGCGCCGGGGCGGGCGAGGCCGACGGCGAGAGCGCCGAGGGCGACGCCGCGGGCCCCAAGGTCGGGGACGAGGTCACCGTCAAGGACTTCGAGCCCGGCGACCGGGTCAAGGTCTCGGGCGTATCGATCGGCAAGGGGTTCCAGGGCACGATCAAGCGCCACAACTTCAGTCGCGGGCCGGTGACGCACGGCTCGCACAACATCCGGGCCCCGGGCTCGATCGGCGCGAGCGCCGACCCCGCGCGCGTCTTCAAGGGCGTGCGGATGCCGGGCCAGATGGGGTCGAAGAACGTCACCCAGCCCGGACTCGAGGTCGTCGAGGTGGACGCCGAGCGCAACCTGCTTCTGATCAAGGGCTCCGTACCGGGTTCCCGTAACTCGACGGTCCAGGTGAGGAGCGAAGATGGCCGCTAAGGCTCCCGTCCTGGGAAAGCAGTCAAAGGCGGATCTTCCGGACGCCCTCTTCTCCGAGCCCTTCCACGAGTCCCTGGTGCACGAGGCCGCGAGGGCTGACCTGGCCTCGCGGCGCCGTGGCACGCATTCGACCCTCACCCGCGGTGAGGTCTCGATGACGACAGCCAAGGCCTGGCGCCAGAAGGGGACCGGCCGCGCCCGCGCCGGCGCGCTCAGCGTGCCGCATCGCTACGGCGGCGCCGCCGCCTTCGGCCCCAAGCCGCGCCACTACACCTTCAAGGTCAACCGCAAGGCCCGTCGCCGCGCGCTCCGCGCCGCATTGACCGTGCACGCCGAGCGGGGCACGATCGCCGTGGTCGATGCAGCGGGCTTCAAGCAGCCCTCGACCAAGCAGGCGGCCAAGGCGATCGAGTCGTGGGGCGCCAAGTCCCCGACGCTGGTGCTGCTCGCGGCCGAGGAGTCCGCGGCCTTCAAGAGCTTTCGGAACATCCCCGCGATCGTCGTGCTCGATGCCTCCTCGGCGGGGGTCGCCGACGTGATCGGCGCCGCATCGCTGGTCGTCTCCCAGGCGGCTCTCGAGAACCTCGCCGAGCGCACCACCGACGGTGAGGCGAAGTCGAAGCCCAAGGCCGCCGCCAAGGCAAAGCCCAAGGCCCCGGCAAAGGCGGAGGCCAAGGCTGAGGTTGAGGCCGAGCCCGAGGCCGACGCGGCCGATGAGCCCGACTCGAAGGACGAGGGGGCGAGCGAGTAATGGACGCCAGGCAGGTGATCATCCGCCCCGTCATCTCGGAGAAGAGCTACGCCCTGATGGCGGACGGCAGGTACACGTTCCGGGTTCACGACCGGTCCCATAAGACCCAGATCGCCCACGCGGTCGAGGAAGTCTTTGGGGTCAAGGTCGCCAAGGTGCGCACCTCGACCGTTCACTCCAAGCCCAAGCGGCGAGGGCTGCACGCCGGCCGCTCTCGCTCCTGGAAGAAGGCCATCGTCCAGCTTGCTCCCGGCCAGCGAATCGAGCTCTTCGACGGCGCGGCGGTGCAGAGCTGATGGCCGCCATCCGCAAGACCAAGCCGACGAGCCCGGGACGCCGCTTCGCGACCTACCAGAAGCGCGAGGAGCTGACCGGCGACGCTCCGACCAAGGGCCTGACCAAGGGCAAGAAGCGCTCCAGCGGCCGCAACGCCCACGGGCGGGTCACCGCGCGCCATCGTGGCGGCGGGGCCAAGCGCCGCTACAGGGAGATCGACTTCAAGCGCCTCAAGGACGGCATCCCGGGGCGCGTGGCGACCATCGAGTACGACCCCAACCGCAGTGCCTACATCGCGCTGATCAACTACGCGGACGGCGAGAAGCGCTACATCCTCGCCCCCCAGCGTCTGGCCGTCGGATCCGAGGTCAACTCCGGTGAGAAGGCCGACATCCAGCCGGGCAACGCGCTTCCGCTCCGCGGCATCCCGACCGGCACCGTGGTCCACAACGTCGAGTTGATTCCCGGGCAGGGCGGTCGCCTCGGTCGCGCCGCCGGCGGCGCCATCCAGGTCGTGGCCAAGGAGGGCGAGATGGTCAGCCTACGCCTGCCCTCGTCCGAGGTGCGGATGGTTCGCGCCGAGTGTCGGGCGACGATCGGAGCGCTGTCCAACTCCGAGCACCAGAACGTCACGATCGGCAAGGCGGGCCGCAGCCGCCATCGCAACAAGCGGCCGCAGACCCGAGGCGTCGCGATGAACCCCGTGGACCATCCGCACGGCGGTGGCGAGGCCCATCACACCCCGGGCGGGCATCCCGTGACGCCGTGGGGCAAGCCCACGCTCGGCTACCGGACGCGCAAGAAGGGCAAGAAGTCCGACGCGCTGATCGTCCGTGGCCGCAGACGAGGGAAGAGGAAGTAGGCGCTGATGGGACGCTCGACCAAGAAGGGCCCGCACGTCGACCCGAAGCTGATGCGGAAGGTCTCCCGCATGAACGACTCCGGGGCGAAGACGATGATCAAGACCTGGTCCCGCCGGTCCGTCGTCTTTCCCGAGATGGTCGGTCACACGATCGCCGTGCACGACGGCCGCAAGCACGTGCCGGTCTACATCTCGGAGTCGATGGTCGGCCACAAGCTCGGCGAGTTCGCGCCGACGAGAACCTTCCGCGCCCACTCCGGTACCGGCAGCAAGTCGGAGGGCCCCTGATGGCTGACGAGAAGCAGGACAAGACAGACGCGAAGAAGCCGGAGCCGGAGTCCTCCGCGAGGGCGAAGGCCGCGAAGCCGAAGGCCGCCACGAAGCCGAAGGCCGCCACGAAGACCAAGGCCGCCACGAAGACCAAGGCAGACGCGAAGTCGAAGGCAGACGCGAAGTCGAAGGCAGACGCGAAGTCGAAGGCAGACGCGAAGTCGAAGGCAGACGCGAAGTCGAAGGCAGACGCGAAGTCGAAGGCAGACGCGAAGTCG
>SHVA01000028.1 GCA_009691195.1 Solirubrobacterales bacterium
CGCTCACAGTCCCGATCCTCGCAGAGGGCCGATCGCCGGCATCGTCCTGGCAGCGGGCGGCGGCAGCCGCTTCGGCGGCCCCAAGCAGCTGGCGACGCTGAGGGGCCGGCCACTGCTGGAGCACTCCCTGGCGGCGCTCGCCGCCTCATCCGTGGACGAGCGCTTCGTCGTCCTCGGCGCCGAGGCCGACCGGATCCGGACGGAGGTCAAGCTCCAGGGCGCCGAGCCGGTCATCAGCCAGCGCTGGGCCGAGGGCCAGGCGTCGTCATTGACGGCGGGCATTCGCGCCGCGGGCGAGGCCGGCGCCGTCGTCGTCATCCTCGGCGACCAGCCGCTGGTCTCCCCCGAAGCGGTGGAGCGGGTGATCGCCGCCCGCGGGCCTGGGGTGCTCGCCGTGCGGGCGACGTACTCCGGAGCGCCGGGGCATCCGGTCCTGCTCGAGCGGGAGCTGTTCGGGCGGGCGCTGGGGCTCACCGGGGACGAGGGCGCCCGCGTCCTTCTCGGGGAGCTGGGGGAGTCGTTGCACGAAGTCGCATGCGATGACCTCGGCTCGGGCGTCGACGTTGACACCGCCGAGCGCCTGGCCGAGCTCGAGGAGGGCGGATGAGGACCCTTGGTCTATTGTATGACCAATGGCCTCGCCTGACGCTATGGGAGTGATCGACGTCCACACCCACTATCTCGCCGAGGCGCTCGTCTCGGCGATGGAGGGCAGGGCAGAGCTACCGAGGATCTCGGGCAGCGGCGAGGGGCGCGTGATCGAGTACGGCGAGGGCAACGTCCACGCCCTGATGCCGGCGATGGTGGACCTCGAGCGCCAGGAGCGGGAGCTGGAGGCGGCCGACGTCGACTGCGCGCTGCTCACCGTCAACCTTCCGGGTGTCGACTGGTTCGGCGCCGCCGACGGGGCCGCGGTCGCACGTGAGGTCAACGACGAGCTCGCCGAGCTCAGCCGCGGCGAGCCCGAGCGCCTCGCGGCCCTCGCGGTGCTGCCGATGCAGGCGCCCACCGAGGCCGCAGCCGAGCTCGAGCGCGCCGTCGGCCTGGGCCTGCGCGGGGCGATGATCTATTCGAACATCGCGGGCGAGCCGATCGACCCGGCCGGGCTCACCGACCTGCTCGACGCCGCCGTCGCCCTCGACGTGCCGCTGACGATCCATCCCACCTACCCGCTCTCGGCCCCGACCCTCGACGCCTACGCGCTGATCCCGACGCTCGGCTTCCTCGTCGACACCACCGCCGCGGCCCTGCGGCTGATCCTGGGCGGCGCCTACGAGGGCCGTGAGCAGCTCAAGCTGGTGCTCTGCCACGCGGGGAGCCTGCTGCCGCAGCTCGTCGGGCGGGTCGATTACGAGGCCGAGCGCCACGGCGCCCACGGCCTCGGCGCACTGGCGGGCTCGGCCCTGCCCAGCGAGCGGATTGAGCTGCTCTATGCGGATGCCGTCTGCGCCTCGGGGCATGCCCTTCGCAACACGCTGGAGCTGCTCGGCCCCGACCGGGTGATGTTCGGCAGCGACTACCCCTTCTGGGAGCACCAGCGCACCCACGACGCCGTGCGGGCCGCCGAGCTGCCCGCCGAGACCGTCTCGAGGATCCGGACCGAGAACGCCGAGCGGCTGTTCGGGCCGTTCGCGGCCGCCTGAGCGTGTCCGCGGCCGGCCGGCGCTCGGGGCCGATCGGGGAGTCCGTCCTTCGCAAGGAGGACGGCCCGCTGCTGACCGGCGAGGGCTGCTTCGCCGACGACCTCGAGCTGCCCGGCGCCGCCCACGTCGCGGTGCTGCGAAGCCCCCACGCACACGCCGAGCTGGGCGGCGAGATCGACACCTCGGCCGCGCGGGCGCTTCCCGGGGTGCTCGAGGTGATCACCGCCGCCGACCTACCCGAGGACGTGCTGATCCCGATGCGGATGTTCAAGCGCCCCGGGATGGAGCGCTTCCTGCAGCCGCCCCTCGCCCGAGGCCGCGTCCGCTACTCGGGCGAGCCCGTCGCGTTCGCGATCGCCGAGTCGCGCTACCTCGCCGAGGACGCGATCGAGCTGATCGACCCCACATACGAGCCGCTCGACCCGTCACTCGGCGGCCCCGGCTCGCTGGCGCCGGACGCCCCGATCCTGTTCGAGCAGGCCGGAACCAACCTCGCCGCCGAGTTCGACGTCGGCGAGGGGCGCGCCGCCGTCGACGCAGCCTTCGAGGCGGCCGAGACGGTCGTGGCCGAGACGGTCGAGATCCAGCGCCACGCGGCCGTGCCGATGGAGGGCCGCGGCCTGGCGGCGGCATATGACCCCGCGAGCGATCGGGTCACCGTCTGGGGCGCCTCCAAGATCGTCCACGTCAACCGCCGCATCCTCGCGGCGCTGCTGGGCTGGGAGGAGGAGCGGGTGAGGCTGGTCGAGCTCGACGTCGGCGGCGGCTTCGGCGCCCGCGGCGAGTTCTACCCCGAGGACTACCTGATCCCCTGGGCCGCGATCCGGTTGGGGCGCCCGGTCCGTTGGGCCGAGGACCGAGAGGAGCACCTGCGCTCCACCAACCACTCGCGCGAGCAGACCCACGAGATCGAGCTGGCCCTCGGCCCCGAGGGCGAGTTCCTGGGCTTGCGCGACCGGGTCACCTTCAACACCGGCGCCTACGTGCGGACCGCCGGTGTCCTCGTCCCCAACATGACCGCGGCGCTGCTGCCCGGGCCCTATCGCTGGGGCGCCTACCGCTGCGAGCTTCGCCAGGTTGTCACCAACAAGACCCCCGCCGGCACCTATCGCGCGCCCGGCCGCTATGAGGCCAACTTCGCCCGCGAGCGGATGATCGACATCGCCGCCCACCGGCTCGGGATCGAGCCCGACGACCTCCGCCGCCGCAACCTGATCGAGCCCGGCGCCATGCCCTACGCCAACGGAACCCACACCGACGGCCACCCGGTCTCCTACGACAGCGGCGACTACCCCAAGCTGCTGACCAAGGGCAGCCGCCTGTTCGGCAAGAAGCGCATGCGCGAGTGGCGGGCGGCCGAGCCGCCGCCCGGGCGCCGTCGCGGGCTCGGGATCGCCTTCTTCGTCGAGAAGAGCGGCATCGCCCGCTGGGACTACTCGCGGGTCGAGCTCAGCGAGGAGGGCCGGGCGACCCTGTTCGTCGGCAGCGCCTCTATCGGCCAGGGGGTCGAGACCGTGCTCGCCCAGATCTGCGCCGAGGCGCTCGGGATCGGCTACGACGACGTCGCCGAGGTCCGCCACGGCGACACCGACGAGGTCCCCGACGGGATGGGATCCTTCGGCAGCCGCGCGACGATGATCGCCGGCAGCGCCGTCCACAACGCCTCGCTGGCGCTTCGCGGGCGCCTCTTCGCCCGGGCGGCCGAGCTGCTCGAGGCCTCCGAGGACGACCTCGAGCTGGCGGGCGGCGACGTCGTCGTTCGCGGCTCGCCGTCGCGCGGCGTTCCCCTCTCCGAGCTGGCCGAGCTGGCCGAGATCGACGGGGTGGACGCGGGCCTCAGCGAGGAGGCGCGCTTCACCTCCGAGGACATGAGCTTCCCGTATGGCGTCCACCTGGTCGCGGTCGAGGTCGACGTCGAGACCGGCGGGGTCGAGATCGAGCGCTACGCGATCGCCTACGACGTCGGCCGCGCGGTCAACCCGGCTCTGGTCGAGGGCCAGATCGTCGGCGGCGCAGCCCAGGGAATCGGCGGCGCCCTGCTCGAGGAGCTCAGCTACGACGCCTCGGGCCAGCTCGCCTCCGGCTCCTTCATCGACTACCTGCTGCCGACCGCCGGCGAGATGCCCCCGGTGGAGGTACTGGTGACCGAGGACGCGCCGACGCCGCTGACGCCGGTCGGCGCCAAGGGGGCGGGGGAGGGAGGCACACCGGCCGCGGGGGCGGCGATCGCCAACGCCGTCTGCGACGCGCTGGGAGCTGAGACGACGGCGCTGCCGCTGACGCCCGAGCGGGTGCGGGAGATGGCCAGGCAGTCCTGAGGCAGGCGCAAGCACGATGCCAGGGGCCGACGGGCGGCCTCCTGCGTTCTTTGTCTTTCGTATGATCTTTGGCGAGGTATGGCGTCGAAACAGGCCAGCATCGGCAGGATCGAGAACGTTCCACTCACGGAGCAGGCCAGAACGGCGATCCTCGAGGCGATCCTCGACAAGCGCTTCGACGAGCGGTTGCCCTCCGAGGAGGCGCTGGCGGAGATGCTCAACGTCAGCCGCACCACGATCCGCACCGCCCTCCAGAGCCTCGAGCAGGAGGGGATCATCACCCGTAAGCGGGCGATCGGCACCACGATCAACGCTCACGTGCGGCCCTCGACGCTGTCGCTGCAGCGGATGGTCGGCTTCGACGGGCTGCTGCGGGAGAAGGGCTACTCGGTTGACGTCGAGGTGATCTGGAGCCGCGGCACGCCGGGCGAGGACTTCGTAGAGAGCTTCTCGCTTGAGCCCGACCAGGACTCCCTGCTGAGCGAGAAGTCCTACTTCGCCGACGGCAAGCTCGCCATCTTCGTCCGCGACGCGATGCTTTGGGCCAACCTCAAGGACCAAAAGTTTGACGGTGAGGTCGAGGCCTCGATCTTCGAGTTCTCCAGCGCCGCCTGGACGGTGCCGGTCGACCACGTGGTCGCCGAGATCCTGCCCGTGGTCAAGCGCAGCAAGGAGACCACCAAGGTGCCGGTGGAGCGGGGTGAGGCGATCACCCGACTGCTCGAGTACCACTACGACTCCCGCGGAGACCAGCTCGCCGTCTCGATGGTCGACGTCGACACTGACTTCATCCACTTCGAGGTGTTCCGTCGCCGTTAGGGGAGACCAACCCGGACCCGGGCTGATCGAGTCGCGATGAGCGTCGCGCTGATCAACCTGAAGACGGCCCGGGGGTGGATCGAGGACGGCCGGCCGATGGCCGTCGCCACCCTCGTCGAGACCGAGGGGTCCTCGCCGCTCGACGTCGGCGCAATGATGCTGGTCGACGCCGAGGACAACATCGAGGGCTCGGTCACCGGGGGCTGCGTCGAGGGCGCCCTGGTCGAGGAGGCCCACGAGGTGCTCGCCGGCGGTGCGCCGCGCGTTCGCACCTACGGCATCAGCGACGAGCAGGCCGCCGGGGTCGGGCTCATGTGCGGAGGAACCGTCCACGTCTTCATCGAGGTGCTGGGCGAGGAGCCGAGGGAGGTCCTGGGCGCCGCGCTCGCCGCCGCCACCGAGGAGCGCCCCGTCGCCGTCGCCACCCTGATCGACGGCGAGGGAGCGGGCTCCCGGCTTGCCGTGATCGAGGGGGAGGTCAGCGGAGGCCTGGGGATCGCCTTCCTCGACAAGACCGTGACCCGCGAGACCCGCGGGATGCTCGAGCAGGGGGTGACGGCGCTGCGCCGCTACGGTGCCGACGGCGCCGCGATGGGCTCTGACCTGCGCGTCTCGGTCCGCTCCTTCGCCGAGCCGCCGCGGATGGTGATCTTCGGTGCGATCGACTTCTCGGTCGCCACGGCAGCGCTCGCCCGCCAGCTCGGCTACCGGGTGACGATCGTCGACCCGCGCGAGCCCTTCATCCGCTCCCAGCGCTTCTCCAGCGTCGCCGAGGTCGTGGTCGACTGGCCAGACCGCTACCTCGAGGGCCAGGAGCTGACCGGGCGCGACGTGGTGCTCGTCTTCAGCCACGACGCAAAGCTCGACGAGCCGGCGCTGATCTCGGGGCTCGGCTCCGGCGCCGGCTACGTCGGCGCCCTCGGCAGCCGCCGCACCCAGGCACAGCGCGCCGAGCGCCTGCTCGAGGCGGGCGTCGCTCAGGCCGAGATCGACCGGATCGCTGCGCCCTGCGGGCTCGACATCGGCGCCCGCACCCCGCCGGAGACCGCGGTCTCCATCCTCGGCGAGGTGATCGCCGCCCAGAACGCGCGGTCCGCCGAGTCCCTGTCCGGGAGTGAGGGCCCGATTCACTCCAAGCGCGAGGTGGCGCCCTCCTAGGGCGACGATGGCCTCGCGCGCGGAGCAGCTCCAGGAGGACCTGGTCAAGAACTCCTACCTGGCCGATCGTGGCCTGGCGACGGTGCTCTCGATCGCGATGACGCTCCACAAGCCGCTGCTGCTGGAGGGGGAGGCGGGGGTCGGCAAGACCCAGCTCGCCAAGACGCTGGCCGAGATGACGGGCGTGCGGCTGATCCGGCTCCAGTGCTACGAGGGCATCGATGTCGCCCACGCCCTCTACGACTGGAACTACGCCCGCCAGATGCTCCACATCCGCACCCTCGAGGCTGGGCACGCCGCCGACCCCGGCCGCGTCGACGAGCTCTTTTCCGCCGAGTTCCTGGTCCGCCGCCCGCTGCTGGACGCGATCGAGAACGACGACCCCGAGCCCCCGGTCCTGTTGATCGACGAGATCGACCGCGCCGACGACGAGTTCGAGGCCTTCCTGCTCGAGCTGCTCTCCGACTTCCAGGTGACGATCCCCGAGATCGGCACGATCCGCGCGAGGCGTCGCCCGGCGGTGATCATGACCTCGAACCGCACCCGCGAGCTCAACGATGCGCTCAAGCGGCGCTGCCTCTATCACTGGATCGATCACCCCTCGCCCGAGCGCGAGGCGGCGATCGTCCGCGCCCGGGTCGAGGGCGCCTCCGAGCCGCTGGCGCGCCAGGCTGCGAGCTTCGTCGCCGCCCTTCGTGAGATGGACCTCTCCCGCACCCCCGGCGTCGCCGAGACGATCGACTGGGTTGAGTCGCTGTCCGCGCTGGAGGAGCCGGCGCTCACCCCCGAGGCGGTGGAGATGACCCTCGGCGCGGTGCTCAAGGAGCGCGAAGACATGGAGCTCGTCCGCGACTGCGACCTGGCGGCCCTGGTCGCGGCCGCCCGCGACGAGGGCGATTGAGCGTGGAGGCAGTCGCCGGAGCTCTTGTCGAGCCCGTCGTCGCCTTCGGGCGCGAGCTGCGCCGGCGCGAAATTGAGGTCGGCCCGGGCAGGGTCGAGGCCGCGATCCGCGCCCTCGGCTGCGTCGACGCCCGCGAGCTCGACGAGACCTACTGGGCGATGCGCTGCGCGCTGCTCTCGCGGATCGAGGACGCCGAGGCCTTCGACGCCGCCTTCACCGCCTTCTGGCGTGGGGCGCAGATGCCCGGAATGCGCCTCGAGCGGCCACTCGCCCCGCGCAAGAGCATGGAGCGCCGCGAACAGGAGGCCGGCGGGCCGGAGGGCGCGGGGCGCTCCGAGCTCTCCCGGGTCTCCCTCGAGCCAGACTCCGGGAATGCGGAGGAGGCCGCCGAGGACCCGGTCGGCGCCAGCTTCTCGTCGGTCGAGCGCCTGCGCGAGATGAACTTCAGCGACTGGGGACCCGAGGAGCTGGCCGCGGCGCGGCCGCTGATCGAGCGGATCGCGCGGGCGCTGCCGCGCCGCCGCTCGCGCCGGCTGCGCGCCTCCCACCGCGGCGAGTCGATCGACCGGCGGGCGACGATGCGGCGCGCGATGCGAACCGAAGGCCACCCGCTGGAGCTGCTTCGCCGCGAGCGCGAGACGACGCCGCGGCGGATGCTCTTCCTGGTCGACGTCTCGGGCTCGATGGAGCCCTACGCCCGGCCTGTGATCGTCTTCTGCCAGGCGGTGCGCCAGGCCTCCAACCGGGTCGAGGCCTTCGCCTTCGGCACCCGGCTCACCCGGCTCACCCGCGAGCTCGGGGAGCGCGACCCCGAGCGCGCCATCGAGCGCGCCTCGAGGGCCGTCCCCGACTGGGCCGGCGGCACCCGCATCGGCGAGAACCTCCGCGTCCTCAACGCCGCCTGGGGCCGCAGGGGGGTGACCCGCGGCGCGATCGTGGTGATCTTCTCCGACGGCTGGGAGCGCGGCGACATCAGCCTGCTCGACCGTGAGATGGGGCGGCTTCACCGCGCCGCCCACTCCGTCGTCTGGGTCAACCCGCTGGCGGGCGAGCCACACTACGAGCCGCTGGCCGCGGGGATGGCCGCGGCGCTGCCGCACGTCGATCGCTTCCTGCCGGGTCATGACCTGCGCTCGCTGGAGGCGCTCTCGAGCACCCTCGAGGGGCTTGGATCGCGGGAGCGACCCGGCCCAGTCGATAGAAGGGGCCGAGCCGCGGTTCGAGCCAGATCGTTGGTGCCCGGGCGCCCAATTCTGACTTGAGGGAGGATGACTCCAGTGAGTGGAGTCGTCGTATGATGTACTACCAACGCGAAGCTGGTTAAATGGAGCCGCTTGGACTGGGAGGAAGCGCGCAGATGAAGCTTGAGAACGAGTTCAGCGTCGCAGCGTCACTCGAGGAGACCTGGGCCACGCTCCTCGACATCGAGCGCGTCGCCACCTGCCTGCCCGGCGCCAAGATCGAGCCCTCCGACGAGGACGGCGTCTATCGCGGCGCGATGAAGATGAAGCTCGGCCCGATGACCGTCCAGTACCAGGGCACGGCGAAGCTCCAGGACGTCGACGAGGACACCCACACCGCCTCGATCGCGGTCCAGGCGCGAGAGGCCAAGGGCCAGGGCACCGCCGCCGCGGTGATCTCCAACCACCTCGAGCAGGTCAACGGCAAGACCCGCGTCGTCGCCGTCACCGACCTCAAGATCACCGGCCGCCAGGCCCAGTTCGGCCGCGGGATCATGGAGGACGTCGCCACCTCGATGATGGAGCAGTTCGCGACCCGCCTCGAGGAGGAGATCAAGAGCGGGGCCGCCAAGGCCGCCGAGTCCGCCCAGGCCGCCAACGGCGCCGCCGCCACCGGCGCCTCCGCACCCAAGCAGGCCACGAGGCCCAGCTCGCCCCCGGCGCCGCAGCCCGACGACGATGACGAGGTCCTCAACGTCGGCAGCGTGCTCGCCAACACCCAGATGCTCCGCTACGCGGGGATCGCGGGCGGGGTGCTGCTGCTGTTGGTCGCGATCATCGCCGTGGTGACCGGGCGCAAGCGCGCCCTCAACTTCAACGTGAATCTGCGTCGTTGAAGCCACCGGTCTTCGACTACCACGACCCCGAGACTGTCGAGGAGGCGCTCGATCTGCTCGCCGAGCACGGCGACGAGGGCAAGCTCCTCGCCGGCGGCCAGAGCCTGGTCCCTCTGCTGAACTTCCGGCTCGCCCGCCCTGAGAACCTGATCGACCTCAACCGCCTCGGCTCCCTCACCGGCATCCGCCGCGAGCACGGCTCGCTCCAGATCGGCGCCATGACGCGCCAGTCGACCATGGAGCACTCGGCGCTGGTCGCCGAGAACTGGCCGCTACTGACCGAGGCGCTCAGCTACGTCGCCCACGCCCAGATCCGAAACCGCGGCACCATCGGCGGCTCGGTCGCCCACGCCGACCCCGCGGCCGAGCTGCCCGTCGCCTTCTCCGCCCTCGACTCCCGTGTCAGGGTCCGCTCGGCCCGCGCCGAGCGCACGATCGAGATCTCGGACCTGTTCGTGACCCACCTGACCACGACCCTGGAGCCCGATGAGCTGCTGGTCGGGATCGAGGTCGACCCCGTCCCCGAGCGCACCGGCCACGCCTTCGTCGAGTTCGCGCGCCGCCACGGCGACTTCGCCCTTGGCGGCGCCGCCGTGCTGCTGACGCTCGACTCCTCGGGAAGCTGCGAGCGGGCCGCGATCGCCCTTCTCGGCGCGGCGCCGATTCCCGTGAGGGCCACAGACGCCGAGCAGGCGCTGGTGGGCGCCGCCATCGATGAGAAGGCCATCGCGGCGGCCGCGGATGCGGCGATCGCCGACATCTCGCCCACCGGCGACATCCACGGCTCGGCGGAGTACCGCCGCGACCTCTGCAGGGTGATGGTGCGGCGCGCGATCGCCGCCGCCAACCGCCGCGCCAAGGGCGAGCCCGAGCCCGAATCCTCGAACGGAGTGATCGACTGATGCCCGACAAGCGCCACGTCGAGGTCTCCATCAACGGCGAGACCTACTCCGGCGAGGTCGAGCCTCGCCTGCTTCTCTCAGACTTCATCCGCCACGAGGCGGGCCTGACCGGTACCCACGTCGGCTGCGAGCACGGCGTCTGCGGCGCCTGCACGATCCAGCTCGACGGCGAGGCGGTGCGCTCCTGTCTCCTCTTTGCCGTCCAGGCGGATGGCCGCCAGGTCCGCACCGTCGAGGGCATGACGGAAGGATTGCCGGAGGGAGAGCTTCACCCCCTCCAGCAGGCCTTCCACGAAACTCATGGCCTCCAGTGCGGCTTCTGCACACCGGGTTTCCTGATGAGCCTGGAACCCGTGCTGTTGGAGGAGGGGGAGCTCACCGATCGAGAGATCCGAGAGCGCCTGGCGGGAAACCTTTGCCGCTGCACCGGCTACCAGAACATCGTCGCGGCCGTGAAGCTGGCGCGGGAGCGAGTCAGCGCACCGGCGTCCGGAGCCAACGAAGACTGAGGGAGAGAACCCGTGCAACTGATCGACCTGACCCACACCTTCACCATCCACACTCCCGGCTGGGTCGGCTATCCGTCCCCCAAGCTCTCCTACTTCCAGCGCTTCGCCACCCAGGGGATCGTCAGCCAGATGCTGGAGCTGCCCCTGCACTCGGGCACCCACTTCGACGCCGAGATGCACATCATCAGCGGCGGCAAGGACCTCGCCTCGGTCCCCATCACCCAGCTCTGCCGCGAGGGCGTGATCGTCGACATCTCCGACGAGTGCGAGGACTTCTCGATCATCAAGCCGAAGATGATCACCGACCGCGCCGAGGTAAAGAAGGGCGACATCCTCATCTACAACACCGGCTACCACCACTACTTCAACGGTTGCGACCAGGAGGACGAGGAGCGCTACTACCTGCGCCACCCCGGCGGCGACCGCGAGTTCGCCGAGTGGCTGGTGGAGATGGAGTTCGCTTGGACGGGCTTTGACTGCGGATCGGGAGACAACCCGATGAACACCTCGATCCGCTACAAGCGCCCCGACGCGCTCAAGCAGTACGAGAAGCTGATCGGCAAGGACGTCAACGAGGTCTTCCCCGAGGAGGACCTCTTCGTCATGCACAAGGTGCCGTTCAAGCAGGGAATCACCCACGTCGAGAACCTTGGCGGCGACCTCGAGCAGGCCTGCGGCAAGCGCTGCCTGATCGGCGCCTTCCCGATCCCGCTCGAGGGAGGCGAGGCCTCGCCGTGCCGCGTTGTCGCCTTCGTTGAGGACTGATGCCCGACGCCGCCAAACCGATGGCCGAGGCATCTGGCGGGACGGGCAGCTTCGAGGAGCTCCCCTCCGAGGAGGCCTATCCGGGCGTCAACCGGCGCTCCTTCTCGACCCAGGAGGCGACGGTCAGCTCCTACAGCTTCGAGCCCGGTGCCAGCTTCCCGCTCCACAGCCACCCCCAGGAGCAGATCACCCTGGTCACCGAGGGCTCGGTCGAGATGGTGGTGGATGGCCAGGTCAGCTCGCTCGACGAAGGGTGCTGGTCGGTGGTCTCCGGCGGGGTCGAGCACGGGATCACCGCCGGCCCCGAGGGCGCCGCGATCGTGGGGATGATCGTCCCACGCCGCGAGAACAGCGACGACTATCAGCTTGCCGGGGAAGAGCAGTGAGCGGCGAGTCCTTCAACGGCGCCGCCGGCCCGCCCACGACCGAGGAGCTGGGGGAGGTCGCCGTGGTCGACGCCCAGCTCGGCCCCGAGCTGGCGATCATCGACCGCGGCGGCAGCGCCCGCGCGATCATCTGGCCTGGCATGGGGGCGGAGCTTCGCTCCATGCACACGATCTCGCTCGGGGTCCAGGGGCGCACCATCCGCCTCACCCATCCCTCCGAGGCCGTCTACTACGTGATCTCGGGAAGCGGCGCCGTCTGCATCGACCCCAACGCGCCCAAGGAGGCGCTGGTCGAGGGCTCGATGGTCCACATCGATCCCGGCACCGCCTACGCGCTCTGCGCCAGCTCGGACGGGATGGAGCTGGTCGGCGGCCCTGCGCCCGCCGACCCAGCGCTTTACGAGTCGTTGGGGGAGGGGGAGTAGAAGGTGGGCATCAGGGTCTTTCACCGCGACAAGCCCGACCAGATGCTGCCGATGATCGCCAGCGACGCCCGCCTGATCGTCTGGCCCGGCACCGGCTCGGAGACGGCCAACATGAACTACGTCCACATGCAGCCGGGGGAGGAGAACGTCCCTCACAACCACCCGATCAGCGAGGACACCATTTTCGTCCTCTCCGGCAAGGGCACGATCGCCGACATCACCAACGACACCGTTCTCGAGTTCGAGGCCGGCCAGGTGATCCACGTCCCGCCCGGGGTTTACCACCAGGTCAGGGGCGATCGCGGCACCGAGATCGTCAGCGTCGGCGGCCCCAGTCCCGCCGACAAGGCGCTGCTCCGCGCCGCCGGCGTCCTACCCGAGGAGTGAGCGTGCCCCGCAAGGCGACAGTGGCCCTCGCCCAGATCACCGGCGAGCCCTACGAGCCCGACGCCAACCGCACCCTGGCCGCGACCACCATCCGCCGCGCCTTCGCAGGCGGCGCCGACATGATCCTGCTCCCCGAGATGATCATCCCCGGCTACGTCGCCGACGCCGAGCGCCTGCGCCCGATCGCCGAGCCCATCGACGGCCCCACCGTCGAGAGCTGGCAGTGCCTCGCCGCCGAGGGCGTCGGCCACATCTCAGGCGGCTTCTGCGAGTCAGACGGCGATGACCTCTACAACACCGCCGTCGTGGTCGGCCCCGAGGGCGTCGTCCTCCACTACCGCAAGCTCCACCTCTTCTCCGAAGAGAAGCACGCCTTCGCCCCCGGCAACCTCGGGCTCCCGATCGCCGAGCTCCCCTTCGGCAAGGTGGGCCTCTGCGTCTGTTACGACCTCCGCTTCGTCGAGACCGCCCGAGCACTGGCCCTCCAGGGCGCCGAGCTGATCCTCGTCCCCACCGCCTGGCTAACCGGCTTTGACCAGGTCAAGTGGCGCGACAACGGCCTCGCCCCCCAGGCCGAGGGCGCCGTGCTCCAGGCCAATCTCAACCAGACCTTCATCGCCTGCTCCTCCCAGGCCGGCACCAGGGGGGACCTCGACTTCCTTGGGTCCTCCGTGCTGGTGGGGCCAACGGGCGAGCTCATGCTCGGCCCGCTGCCGGGGACGGTGGACGACCTCGCGATCGCCACAATCGACCTCGAGGACGCGCAGCGGGCCCAGCACCGCTCCGAGCTCATCACCCCTCGTGCCGACCGCCGAACGGACATTTACAGCGTGTCGGTGGGTGGCAAGGTGCTCTAGCTCTCGCCCCGCAACGGTGCGCGGGGGGCGTCACCGTTGGATCGATCACCCCCGAGCGGTCACTCTCCCTTCGCCTCGTCTAACACCGCCTCGCCGAGGCCGTAGTACGTACCGTTCACCTGATCGTATGTGTAGTGATACAGCGGCGGGAAGCGCTCCGGGCGATCCTCGGCTGGGGTGGCCGCAAGTTCGCTCGACACTTGAACACCGACCACCCGTCCATGGATGATTTCGCCGTTCCAGCGCTGGTTGACGATGGATTCGAGACGACACTCGAAGTTGACCGGGCATTCCTCGACGCACGGAGCAGCGACCGACCTTGACGCTCCAGCATGCAGCGAGGCCTTGGCAAACTTGTCTTCGCTCGGCGCGCCGGTGCGGTTCAGCTGCGTCGCGAGGTCGAGTGTCGGCACGTTGACCACGTACTCTCCGGTCTCCTGAATGTTTCGGTAGGTCGCCGATCTCTGGACCTCGTCGAAGCGATCGTAGTCGCCGATCACGAGGGAGATGATCTTTGGCGTCTCCGGATCCTCCGCTACGCCCGTGTAGGACGTAAAGGTGACAAGGCTGAAGGGCGACACATGGTATTTGCCGGCCGCGCTGGTGGTGGATACCAGAAACGCTGGTATCGGCGGCCAGTACTCGAAACCGAAAAGGTCCTCGACCGGAACGTCCCTTTTTGCTTGGCCTGTCTCCTCAGGCATAGCTCTTTCTCTCGCACTTGTGGGCCCGAAGGATATACCGGGCGGCCTCGAACTCGAGGTGCCTCCTCCTGGTCGAGGTCGCTTTGAGCAACGTTTAGGCGGCGACCTCGCCGATCGGCTCGACGAAGACGGGCTCCGGGGGTCCCTTCAACCCGGCCGCCGCCATCACCTCGGCAAGCCTGGGGTCCGCCAGGAAGGTCTCGAACTGATGCCTGTCCCAGTCCAGGATGACCCAGATCTCGTTCGGGTCCTCCAGGTTGCGGAACGCACGCGCGCCCTTCGACCCGTACTCGGCCCGCAACTCGGAGCCCTTGGTCGTGAACGTCGACCAGAACCGGTCGAACTCCCCTATCTGAACCTTTGTGATTACCACGTTCACCCTCCTAGCCTCGGTGTCAACTCCCGAGGGACCCTAACGTCGACGTCGCCGAAGCTCTTTCGCAGCTCCACCGCCTCGTTGCCGCCGCTCTCCCAGAGCGAGGGGGCGTCGTCGGCGAGCGCCTCGAGCGAGTCGAGGACCACCGGCAGGGGGTCGTAGTCGACCGCGACCAGGCGGGCGGCGTCCTCGGCGGCATAGGCGTCGTCGGCGACCACCACCGCGACCGGCACGCCGACGTAGCGGACGCGGCCCAGCGCCAGGGCGGGCTGCAGGTAGGGGTCGAGCTCGACCCCGAAGTCGAGGCGAAGCGGGATCAGCGGGACGTCGCCGATGTTCTCGCCGGTGATCACCAGCCGCACGCCGGTGGCCAGCTCGGCCGCTTCGGTGCGGACGCACTCTATCCGGGCGTGGGCGACATCGGCTCGGACCACGTGCATGTGCAGCTGCGCGGGCAGGTCCACGTCGTCGACGAAGCGCCCGGCGCCGCGCAGCAGGCGGTCGTCCTCCAGCCGCGGGACGCTCTCACCTACGAGCAATTCCCACCGCGCCTCATCGGTACTCGACCAGCTCGTCGAGAGGGACGCGGTCGGCCGCCTCGAGCCATTCCTCGGCGGTCTTGGTGTCCGGGTCGAATCCCCGCGCGGGCAGGCCGAAGCTGATCAGCACCGCGACCTCCTCCTCGGGGGTGAGGGCGAGCAGCGCGACGAAGCCGTCGGCGTCGGCGATCGCGTTGGGGCAGGAGGCGACGCCGTCGTTCCAGGCCGCGAGCATCATGTTCTGGGCCACCCGGGCGGCGTCGAACCCCGACCAGCTCCCCTTGGCGACCACTATCGCCACCACCAGCGCCGCTCCGCTGACGTTGCCGGGGCGGGTGACCAGCTCGGCCGCGTCGGCCTGGGCCTCGCGCAGGACGATGAAGCGCCGGGCCTGGCGGTTCTTGCCGCTGCCGGCCACGCGCCCGGCCTGGAGGATGCGCTCGACCGCCTCGGCGGTCAGCGGCTCCTCGCGATAGCGACGGAGGTCGCGCTTGCTCGCTATGGCGAGGTAGGTGTCGATCTCAGCTCCTTTTGCCTCCGAAAGTCGCAAACCGAGCGCGATCTGGACCTTTCGTCAATCGTATTACAAAAGCCCGGATCGGTCGTTTATGCTGGCGCTTCAGGCTGGCGACGGAGGAGGGGTCGAGGATGGACACGGAGATGTACTGCTACACGCCGGCGGGCGAGCGCAAGCTGCTCCCGGCCGAGAAGGTCTTCGACGACTGGCTCGATCCGGAGACGAGCGCGATCGCCTGCGTCGACATGCACCGCAGCCACGTCGGCGACGATCCCGACATGCCGGTTCCCGCGCCGCGGGCGACCGAACGGGTCGACGCCCACAACGCCTTCCACGCGGCGGCCCGCGAGGTCGGCGTCCCCGTGATCATGGTCCAGCACTGGCAGCGCCACGGCGGCACCGACGACATCAAGTCGCACGTGGTCGAGGGCGGCACCAACTGGCGCCACCTGGAGAAGATCTACATGAACCTCGACCCCAAGAACATGGACGAGCTGGGCTGGGAGGGAACCAAGTGGGTCGACCTGATGGTCGAGGAGGACCCGCGCGACCTCTACGTCCGCACCAAGAAGCGGCTCTCGAGCTTCTACCCGACCGACCTCGAGTTCCTGCTGCGCCAGATGGGCGTCGCCAACCTGATCATCGACGGCACCCTGACCGACTGCTGCGTGCTCAACACGGCCTTCGACGCCGCCAACCGCGACTTCCGGGTGGTGGTGCCGCGCGATGTCGCCGCCGGCATGTCCGAGGAGATGGAGGGCGCCGCCGAGAAGGTGATCGCCAACCACCTCGGCCTGATCGTCGACGCGCCCGCCGTGCTGCGCGAGTGGTATGCGCGCAAGGGCGTCGAGGTCCCGCCAGCGCTGGCGGAGGCCGAGACCATGGACGACGTCACAGCGGTCAAGGCCTAGCGCCGCGGCGCGGAGGAGAGGCGGGTGAGGCCGTGAACGGCCCCCAGGACATCGGCGGCAAGCAGGGACTGGGCACGGTGCCGTACGAGCCCGACGAGCCCGTCTTCCACTCCGAGTGGGAGCGCCGTGTCTTCGGGCTCTCCTTCTGTAGCTGGCTCTCCTCCGGGGTGACGGTCGACGAGTCGCGCTGGATGCAGGCGACCATGCCCTACGAGCGCTACTACGGCTCGCTCTATTACGAGCGCTGGCTGTACTCGCTGGAGAGGCTGATGGTCGAGAAGGGCGTGGCCACCCAGGAGGAGCTGGAGCGCGGGGCGTCGCTCGCCGACCCCGCGCTACCGGTGGTCGAGCCCTCAGAGCTCGCCGCGGTGGTCGTGGGCCTTGCCAAGAACGGGATCAAGCGTGAACGGCCGGCGCCGGCGCCGGGCTTCGAGGTGGGCCAGACGGTTAGGGCGAAGGTGATCAATCCCAGCGGCTACGACCGGCTGCCCACCTACCTGCGGGGCCGCCGGGGTGCGGTCGATTGCTCCTATGGCGGCTTCGTCCACCCCGAGGATCTCGCGGCGGGCCGGCTCGAGGAGCCGGGCGCCAACTGCTACCGGGTGCGCTTCTCCGCGTCGGAGCTCTGGGGTGAGTCCGCCGAGAACCCCGAGGACTCGGTCTGCATCGACCTGTTCGAGAACTACCTGGAGCAGCCGTGAGCCTGGACCACGACCACGTCCACGCCGAGCATGGCCATCCCTGGTCGCCACCGTCGGAGTTGGAGGCGAGGGTACGGGCGCTGGAGTCGCTGCTGATCGAGAAGGGCCGCGCGACGCCCGAGGCGATCGACGCGATCATCGGCAAGTACGAAACCGAGATCGGCCCGCTGCTGGGCGCCGGGGTGGTGGCCAGGGCCTGGGCCGACGAGGAGTTCAGGCGCCGCCTGCTCGACGACGCCGACGCGGTGCTCGGCGAGCTCGAGCTGAGCGGCTTCGAGGCCGAGCACGTCAAGGTGGTCGAGTGCACGCCCTCCGAGCACCACATCGTCGTCTGCACCCTCTGCTCCTGCTACCCGTGGGCCCTGCTCGGCTTGCCGCCGGGCTGGTACAAGTCGCCCGCCTACCGGGCCCGTGCGGTGAGCGAGCCACGGGCGGTGATGGCCGAGTTCGGGCTCGTGCTCGAGGACGGCGTCAGGGTGACCGTCTGGGACTCGAGCGCCGATATCCGCTACCTGGTCTTGCCCCTGCGGCCGGAGGGGACGGAGGGCTGGAGCGAGGAGCGGCTGGCGGAGCTGGTCACACGCGACTCGATGATCGGGGTGAGCCGCCCGCTTGAGCCCGAGGCGGCTGCCGCCTGATGGCCGATCCGACCCTGGAGCTGGAGGGCGCCGCGGCGCTCCCCCGCAGCAACGGCGAGCCCGTCTTCAGCGCCCCCTGGCAGAGCCGCGCCTTCGGGATGGCGATGGCCCTGAGTGAGCAGGGGGCGTTCGAGTGGGAGGACTTCCGGGTGCGGCTGATCGCCGAGATCGCCGATGCGGAGGCGGCCGTCGGGGGCCCGGAGGGGATCGAGGACGAGGACGGCTCGCTCTACTACTCGCGCTGGCTCGCCGCGCTCTCGGCCGTGCTCGCCGAGAGGGACGTCGTCGCCTCGCCCGAGCTGGCCGGCAGGGAAGAGGAGTTTCGAACGGGGGTGAGGCGTGAGGTCTACTGAGGCCGCCTCGATCGAGGCCGGGCCCGCCGTGGCCGAGCCGATCCCGCTGCGTGAGCTCGCCCGCTGGCTCTGGCTGGTCCCGGTGCTGTTGCTGGTCGCCTACGTCGTCGGGATGGACCAGGGGGTGATCTCCCGCTCGGGGATGTACCTCCACGAGTTCATGCACGACGGGCGCCACCTGCTGGCGGTGCCATGCCACTGAGCGGCCACTCCCCGGTCCGGGCGATCGTGGTCGCCGGGCTGATCGCGGGCCTGATCGCCGGGCTCTCCGCCGGCCTCTTCGGGCTGGCCGTCGGGGAGAGCAATATCGACGGCGCGGTCGCGGTCGAGTCCTCGATGGAGGCCGGCGCCGCCCGGCATGATCACGGCGCTCACGCCACGGCCGCCTCCGATCAGAAGCCGCTGGTCTCCCGCGGTACCCAGCACCTCGGCCTGGTGGTGGCGACCGCGCTCTACGGCCTCGCAATCGGCGGCCTGCTCGCCCTCGCCTTCGCCTTCATGCGGGGCCGCACCGGCCACCGAAGCGATCGCCGCCTCGCGCTTGGCCTGACCGCGGCGGTATTCGTGGCCGCGGTCGCGGTCCCCTTCCTCAAGTACCCGGCCAACCCCCCGGGCGTCGGCGACCCCGAGACGATCGGCTACCGCACCGAGCTCTACCTGGCGATGGTCGCCGGCTGCCTCGCGGCCCTGGTCGCGGCCTGGCGGCTGTCGATGCTCGTGCCCGCCCGCCGGCGAGCGCAGCGCGCCCTCGCCGGCGCCTCGACCTTCGCGGCTCTGACCGCGCTACTGGCGCTCGGCCTGCCCGCGATCGGCGAGGTCCCGGCCGGCTTCCCATCCGGCCTCCTCAGCGACTTCCGCCTCGCCTCGATCGGCCTTCAGCTGATGCTCTGGAGCGTGCTGGCGCTCTGCTTCGCCGCCCTGGTCTCGCGCCGGCTCACGAGGCCGACGGCGCCGCGTCCCTAGCCCCGTCCCGCAACGCCTCCAGCACCGCTTGGGGCGAGAGCGGCATGTTGATGAACTCGACGCCGAGGGGGCGGAGGGCGTCGGTGACCGCGTTGACCATGGCCGGGGTGCCGGCGATCGTGCCGGCCTCGCCGATGCCCTTGGCGCCGAGGCTGTTGACCGGGGAGGGCGTCTCGGTGCGGTCCAGCTCCAGATCGGGCAGCTCGGCAGCCGTCGGGAGCGCGTAGTCGAGAAGGCTGGTGGTGAGGGGCTGGCCGTCGGGGCCGAACTCGATCTTCTCGAGCAGCGCCTGACCGATCGCCTGGACTATCCCGCCGTGGACCTGGCCGGCGGCGAGGGTGGGATTGATGACCTTGCCGCAATCGTCCACTGCGACGTAGCGGAGGATCTCGATCCGGCCGGTCTCGGTATCGACCTCGACGATCGCCGCGTGGGCCCCGAAGGGGTGGACGAAGCCGGGCGGGTCGAAGAAGCAGCTCGCCTCGAGGCCGGGCTCGAATTCCTCCGGCATCTCGTCGGTGATGTAGGCGGCGCGGGCGACCTCGGTCAGGGTCATCGAGCGGTCGGGTGAGCCCCTGACCGCAAAGCGGCCGTCGGCGAGCTCGACATCCTCGGGGGAGGCTTCGAGCACCTCGGCGACGATCTGGCGGGCCTTCGCGACGACGCGGTCGGCGGCGAGCGCGGCCGCCTCGCCACCGACGGCGATCGAGCGCGAGCCGGCCGTCCCCATGCCGTTCGGAATCGCGTCCGTGTCCCCCCAGACCACCTTCACTCGCGAGGGGTCGGTGCCGACGCGGTCGGCGACGAGCTGGGCAAAGGTGGTCTCGTGGCCCTGCCCCGCGGGACAGACGCCCGTCTGCACGGTCACCGCGCCGTCGGTTCCCACCCGAACGACCGCGGATTCCCACATCGAGAAGTCGAGGCCGTTGCCGCTCGGGCCGGCGATCTTCGATGGCGCGATCCCGCACGCCTCCATGTAGGTCGCGAAGCCGACGCCGCGATAGACGCCGCGCTCGCGAGCCTCCGCCTGATCGCGGCGGAAGCCCTCGAGGTCGAGGTGCTCGAGCAGGACGTCGAGCGAGCCGTGGTAATCGCCGGAGTCGTAGACCGGGCCGTGGGGCATCTGCGCCGGGAAGTCCTCCTTGGGGATGAAGTTGCGGCGGCGGATCTCGACGGGGTCGAGCTCGAGCTCGGCGGCGACCTGCTCGATCATCAGCTCGATGATGTGGGCGCCCTCGGGCCGGCCCGCGCCGCGGATCGCGTCGATCGAGAAGGTGTTGGTGAAGACGCCGACGGTGTCGGTGCGCAGGGCGGGGATCGCATAGCAGCCGCTGGCGACGACAGCCGTGGTGGCGGGGATGAAGGGAGTGAACATCAGGTGGTAGGCGCCGAGGTCGGCGATCACGCGGATCTGGAGCGCGGTGATGGTGCCGTCGCTGCGCGCCCCGATCCTGACCTCGTCGGTCTGGGCGCGGCCGTGGTTGGTCGAAATCAGGTTCTCGCTGCGCGACTCGATCCACTTGACCGGTCGACCCAGCTTCGCGGCGCACCAGCAGACCAGCGTCTCCTCGCCGTAGACGTTCGCCTTGCAGCCGAAGCCGCCGCCAACGTCGGGGACGATCACGCGGAGGCGGTCCTCATCCCAGCCGAGCTGGCGAGTGATGTAGGTGCGCGCCAGGTGTGGGTTCTGGGTTGAGGTCCAGAGCGCGACCCGGTCCCCGCGGGGCTCGGCGAGGGCGCCGCGCGGCTCGATCGGCACCGCGGCGATCCGGTGGTTGACGATCGTCCGCTCGAGGATCACGTCGGCCTCCGCGAAGCCGGCATCGAGGTCGCCGCCGCCCATCGAGGTCTCGAAGCAGACGTTGGTTCCGAACTCGGGGTGGACCAGGGGCGCATCGTCGGCCAGGGCCTCGAGCGGGTGGGCCGAGACGGGAAGCAGCTCGTAGCCGACCTCGACCGCCTCGGCGGCGTCCTCGGCCTCATAGCGCCGGTCGGCGAGCACCAGCGCCACGGCGGCGCCGACGCAGGCGACCCTGTCGCGGAGCAGAGGCCAGGAGTCGGGGACCAGCACCTCGGTGTCCTTGGGGTGCCACACCATCGGCGCCTGCCCGATCTCGCCGACCAGGTCGGCGCCGGTGAACACCGCTCGCACGCCCGGCCGCTCGAGCGCGGCCGAGGCGTCGATCGAGATCACCCGGGCGTGCGCGTGGGGCGAGCGCACGAAGGAGGCGTGGAGCTGGTGGCGCAGGTCGATGTCGTCGACGTAGCGCCCCTCGCCGCGCAGTAGCCGGGGATCCTCGCGGCGCCGGCTCGGCCGCCCCATGTGGGGCTCGGCGCTAGGTCTTCTTCTTGGCCTTGCCATCCCCGTCCGGCTTTACTGCCGCGGCCGCGGGCGCCCCGGCGCCATTGCCCGAGCCGGCCGCGACCAGCTCTGCCTCGTCGGCGGCCCGCGCGCGGCGGCGCAGGCGGCGGCGGAAGAACTCGGCCGATGCGGCCGCGATGAAGACGGCGCCGATCACGACGCGCTGGAGGTCGTCGTTGACTCCCTCCAGCTGGAGGCCGTTCTCGAGCACCGCCAACAGCAGCACTCCCCAGAGTGTTCGGCTGATGGACCCCCGGCCACCCAGGAGGTTGTTGCCGCCGACCACGATCGCCGCGATCGCCGTCAGCGCGAGCAGGCCGCCGGCGTTGGGCTGACCGGACTGGACCCGAGAGGTAAGCACCAGGCCGCCGAGGCCCACCGCGACGCCCGTCAGCACGAAGCAGAGCAGGATCACCCGATCCACAGGGATCGCCGAGAGCCGGGAGGCCTCCCTGTTGCCACCGACGGCGAACACGCGCACGCCGAACGAGGTCTGGGTCTGGACGAAGAAGAGGACGGCGAAGACTCCGATCACGAGCCACAGCGCCCAACGGATCCCGAGGAATCCCTCGTTGGCGAGGTTGCCCAGGGATTGGGGCACGCCGGAGACGACGGCGCCATCGGTCAGGGCCAGCGCCACGCCCTGGGCGATGGTGAGCATGCCAAAGGTGGCTATGAAGGAGGGGACCTTGAGCTTGGTGACGATCAGCCCGTTGATCAGCCCGATGCTCGCTCCAACCGCCAGGCAGGTCGCGACGCCGAGCGGAATCGAGCCCGTGTCGCGCATCACCATCGAGGCGACGACGCTGACCAGGGCGACGCCCGCGCCGACCGAGAGGTCCAGCTCCCCGGCGAAGATCACGAAGGAGAGGCCGAAGGCGACGATGGCCAGGGTCGCCGCTTGCAACAGGATGTTGGTGATGTTGAGCTCGGTGAGGAAGAATTCGTTGGCGTAGGTGAGGTAGAGGATCAGGGCCAGAAGAACAGCGGGAACGAAGAGGACGTCGCCCCAGCCATCGCCCTTGATCCGGTCTACCCGGCGGCGGAACGCCGCGCGCGAGGAGGGGCCGCTCGCCGTGGCGCGGGCCTTCTTGGGCGGCGACTTCTTGCCCGTGCCCGTGCTGGTGCCTTCTGTAGCGCTCAACTTGCCTCCAGGTCCGTGGTCAGCCGCGCTTAGGCGGCCGCTACCGTCTCCGACTCAATCAGGTGCTCCAGCATCTGTTCGGGGTCTCGCGTGCCGAGCACCGTTACGGCCGACTTGGTGAGCTCGTCGGCCGAGACGATCTGGCTGAGTGCGCCGTGGCGCATGACACCGATCCGGTCGCAGAGATCGAGCACCTCCGAGACGTCGGTGGAGGCGACGATCACGGTGCCGCCCGCGTCCGCATACTGGCGAAGAAGGTCGTGAACCTGGAGCTTGGCGCCGACGTCGACGCCATGGGTGGGCTCCTCGATCGCGAGCACGCGGGCGCCGGACGCGAGCCATTTGGCCAGCATCACCTTCTGCTGGTTTCCGCCCGACAGCGTCCAGACCGGCACGTCGACCGAGCTCGCCTTGATCGAAAGGCCCTCGCGGTAGCCCTCGGCCCGCTGGTGGATCGCATCCTTTTGGAGGACGCCGGCTCGGGAGACGCTGGGCAGGGAGGGCAGGGAGACGTTGAGGGCGATGCTCTGTTCCCGGATCAGGCCCGTTCCCTTCCGGTCCTCCGGAATGAAGCCGATCCCGAGCTTGCTCGCGTGCCTGGGGGTGCGCAGCTTCCCCCCGGCGCCGTCAACCTCTATCTCGCCCTGCAGGGGGGTGGCGCCTCCGAGCATCCGCACGATCGTCTCGGCGCCGGCCCCGAGCAGTCCGGTCAATCCGAAGATCTCCCCACGCTCGACCTCGAAGTCCAGAGGTGGCCGGCCGGGGCCGCAGCGCAGGTTCGAGACCCTGACGGCGATCTCTCCGCCGGGCTTCCGGTCGCGCCGGTGGGCGGCCTCCTTCTCTGCCATGCCACCGGTGATCAGATCGGCGAGCTTGCCCTCGTCGGTCTCGGAGGTGGGCATGCGGGTGATCGCCTTGCCGTCGCGCAGGACGGTGACCTGATCGGAGATCCGAATGATCTCGTCGAGCCTGTGGCTGACGAAGGCGAGGCCGACGCCCTGTTCGCGAAGACGGTCGAGGAGGTCGAGGACCGCGTGAGCAGCGCTCGGCGCCAGCGACGCGGTCGGCTCGTCGAGGATCAGGAAGCGAGGATGCAGGAGCATCGCCGAGGCGATCTCCACGAACTTGCGCTCTGCTGGCCCGAGGGCGTGAACGGGCTTGGTGCTCGGGATCTCGATCTGAAGCTCGTCGAGCAGGCCCTCGACCGTCCGCTCGACCGCCGTCCGGTCCATGGTCCGGGTCCAGCGCCTTCGCGGCGGGGGCGCGTTGACCCCGAAGATGTTCTGGGCGACGGTCAGCTCCGGAAAGAGGTGATAGTCCTGATAGACGACCCCCAGGCCAAGCGCCTGCGCGTCCTTCGGGGTGCTCAGCCGAACCACCTCGCCGTCCATCGTGATCGTGCCCAGGCGAGGGCTGAGGGCGCCGGTGAGGATCTTGATCAGGGTGCTCTTGCCGGACCCGTTCTCACCGACGAGGCCGTGCACCTCGCCAGGCCCCAGTCGAAAGCTGACGTCGGTCAGAACCGGGACGCCCGTGTAGTCGTGGTAGCAGCGCTCGATTCCGTAGCCGCTGGTGGTCTCCGAGGTGGTCTGGTTCATGGCATCTCAGGCTGTCTCGGGTGGTGGGCCGGGAGCGGGGAGGGCGACGGCAGCGCCGCCGCCCTCCTGCGCCCCTGACGGGAGGAGAACTAGTTGCACTCCTCTCGCTGGTCCAGCTCGGCGCGCTTGGCCTTCGCGTTGTCGGTCGTGAACACCTCGACCGGGGAGACGATTCGGGGGTCAACCGATCCGTCCTGGTAGAACGTGTTCAGTGTGTCGACTGCGCTGATGCCCTCGCGGTAACCGCAGAGGCTGATCGTCATGTCGATGTCACCGGCCTCGACGGCATCCAGAGCCACGTCGCCGCCGTCGGTACCGATGATGACGAACTGGTCGAGCGGGATGCCCGCGTTGTTGACGGCCTCCACTCCGCCCAGTGCGAGGTCATCGTTGTCATAGATGATCCCGTCCAGATCCGGGTTGCTGGTGAGCATGTTCGCGGTCGCGTCGAGACCCAGATCGGCCGTGAAGCCGCCGGTGTAGGGGCCGTCGACGACCTCGATGCCCGGCGCCTTCTTCAGCGTGTCCTCGTATGCCTTCGCCTGATCCTCGGTGAAGGTGAGTCCGCGGATGCCGTGCACGATGCCGATCTTGCCCTTGCCGTTGAGCTGATCGATCATGAACTGGGCCTTCTGGACACCGATGTCGTAGTTGTCGCGCGAAACGAACGAGGTGATGTTCGCCGAATCGGAGGCGGTGGCGCCGACCGTGATCACCGCGACGCCCTGATCGTGGGCCTTCGTCAGGACCGGGTTGAGCGACTCCTCGTCGATCGCGGTGACGACGATCGCGTCCGGCTGCTTGACCAGCGCGTTCTCGATCTGCTGGACCTGCTGCTCGGGCGTGACGTTGCCGAACTCGCCCGAGACGTCCCAGCCGAGCTCCTTTGCCTTAGCCGTGGCCCCGGCCTCCCAGTCGCGGAAGTACGGGATCTCCTGTGCGTAGGCATTCACGTAAATGGTCTTGGCTTCGGTGCTGCTGTCGCTGCTGTTGTCGCTACCGCATGCCGCGAGACCGCCGGCCAAGGCGAAGACCGCCACGACCGCGATCGCCATGGGCAGACTCCGCAACCGTTTGCGGCCTCTCCTCAAATCCACCATCTCAACTCCTCCTCATCGTCTGTGACGTTGCCGCTGCTTCAACAAACGCGTCGAGGCAACCAGTTCGCGGACCTTATCGACATTCGTATGACAAATGGCGTCTCCCGGTCCCGTCAGGCGGTCGGCAACGGTTCCAGGAGCACCGACCCAACCTGTTCAGCACTACTAAAGGCGGCCGCTCGAAGTCAAGGACGCTTTGATTGACTCAGGCGTCCCAGGCGTTTAGTTGTACTGATCGATCGCCAGCCGCAGCCACCGGAGGAGCTCGCAGATGACCCAACCCGACATCCGACTTGGCGTGGTCCAGCCCCGCGGAATACCCGGCGAGGACGCTCCGGGAACGCTGGATGCCCCGAGCGACCCGCGGCGTGCGGAGACGGTCCGCTGAGCGGGCTGCTGCCGGCTCCCGCCTGGCGCCGGGGCGGGGACTTCGTCTTCGTTTCCTCGATCTACCCGGTCTCGGCCGAGGGGCAGCTGGTGCGCTCGGGGGCGCCGTCGCCCTGGGTCGGGGTCTCGGAGATGGCCGCCCAGACGCGCGCGGTGCTCGACTCGCTGGCGGGCTCGCTGGAGGAGGCGGGCTCGTCGATCGACCGCGTCCTCAAGACCGAGGTCTACCTGGCCGATCCGGCCGACTTCGCCGAGTTCAAGCGGGTCTACGCCGAGGTCTTCTCGGGCGAGCCGCCTGCGCGCACGACGATCGTGGTCGGCGAGGAGCACATCGTCGACGGCGCCCTGCTCAACCTGCAGGCCGTGGCTCTGACGGGCGACTCCGAGCTGGAGCGCAGGGTGATCTTGGCCGAGGGAGTGCCCGACCCTGTGGCGGCCGAGCACGCGTCGCTGGCGGTCTCCGCCGGGCCGTTCGTCTTCTGCTCGGGCTTTCCCGCGACGGACTTCGAGACCGGGCTCGCGGTGGGGCGGACCGAGGGCTTCCCCTACTACGGCACCGACGTGGCGATGCAGGCGCGCTACGTGCTCGACAACCTTGCGAGGGTCCTCGAGGCCGCGGGCTCGAGCCCCGACCAGGGCCTCAAGGTCCAGTTCTATTCGACCAGCCTGCTCGACTTCTCGACCATCGACGGCGCCTGGGCTGACTACGTCGGGGAGGTCGCGCCCACCCGCAGCTCGATGGGCTGTCGCGGCTTCGTCGTGCCCGGCGCCCTCTGGGCCCCGAACCTGCTGGCGCTCGTTCCGGGCAACGGGATCGAGAAGCAGGAGACGCGGGAGGGGATCGCATGGCACCCGGTCGACGCGGGCAAGGCGACGTTCTCGCCGGGGGTGACCGCGGGGCCGTGGCTGTTTACCTCTGGGCAGATCCCGGTGCCCGACATCACCAAGCACGAGTGGGTCGGCGCTCCCGCCGGCCTCCCTCACCATTGGAGCGAGATCGAGCTGCAGGCCGACTACACCCTGGACCTGCTCCAGAACCAGCTCGAGGCCAACGGCGCCGGCTTCGACGACGTCGTTGACGCGCGGATCTACCTCGTCGATCCGCGTCGTGACTTCCGGGGCTTCGCGCGAGCCTGGGAGCGGCGCTTTGCCGACGTCGATCCCAAGCCCGCGATGGGCCTGGTCCCCTCCAAGCAGGCCGACGGCAGCGATGGCGTCATGGTCTCGGGGCCCCAGCTCGAGATCGACCTGACCACGCTGCGCGGACGGGCGTCGCAGGGATGAGCCCGGCCGAGCAACCCGACGAGGTCGGCCTCCGGCTTCGGAGCGCGAGAGAGGCGAAGGAGCTGAGCCTGCGGGAGCTGGCGCGGCGTCTCGACCTCTCGGCCAGCGCCCTCAGCCAGATCGAGACGGGCAAGTCGCGTCCCTCGGTGAAGACCCTCTACGCGATCGTCTCCGAGCTGGGGCTGTCGCTGGACCTCCTGTTCGCAAGCGATGAGGGCGCCCCGCGCCCGGGGCCCGGGGGAGCCAACGGCGAGGAAGGGGCAAATGGAGGAGCCGCCGCGGTCGTCGTCCAGCGCGCCGGCTCTCGCTCCAGCCTCGAGCTCGACTCCGGCGTCAGCTGGGAGCGGCTGACGGCCGCCCACGACCCGGCCGTCGACTTCCTCTACGCGACCTATGAGGTCGGTGGCGCCTCCAGCCCGAACGACAAGCTCGTCCGCCACAGCGGCCGCGAGTACGGCGTAGTCCTCTCGGGAGAGCTCGAGGTCACGGTTGGCTTCGAGACCTACGCCCTCGGCGAGGGCGACTCGATCTGCTTCGACTCCCAGGAGCCCCACCTGCTCGCCAATCGCGGCGATGCGCCCGCGACCGCCATCTGGTTCGTGATCGGGCGCCGCCAGAGCGACCCGTGCCAGCCGAGCTTCAACCCGAACGGCTGACCAGGCGGGAGCGGACGGCCGCGGCGAGACGCTCGGCGCCGGGAAGGAAGGCGTCCTCGAGCGCCGGGCTGAAGGGGATCGGCAGGTCGGGAGTGGTCAGCCGCCAGAGGTCGTCGATGTCGTGGAGCGATCCCTCCGCGATCTCCGCGGCGACGGTGGCCGACCAGCCGCCGGTGCGGGGCCCCTCCTCGACCACCAGGAGGTGGCCGGTCCTCGCCAGCGAGGCCGCCACCGCCGCGTGGTCGAGCGGGCGAAGGGTGCGGAGGTCGATGACCTCGGCCTCGATGCCGTCGCGGGCGAGCGCCTCGGCGGCCTCGAGCGCCACGTGAACACCGACCATGGCGGAGACGATCGTGAGGTCGGCGCCCTCGCGCATCACCCGCGCGGTGCCGAGCTCGACGGGGTCGTCGTCGACCTCGCCCTTGAGCGAGTAGAGGCGCTTGTGCTCGAAGAAGAGGACGGGGTTGTCGTCACGGATGGCCGCCTTGAGCAGGGCGCGGGCGTCGTTGGGGGTCGAGGGACAGACGATCTTGAGGCCCGGGACTCCCAGAAACCAGGGAACGGGCGTCTGGGAGTGGACGGCGCCCAAGCGGCTGCCGGCGCCGATCGCGGAGCGGACGACGAGGGGGACGCTCTGCTGCTCGTTGGAGATGAACCAGTACTTGGCGGACTGGTTGACGAGGGAGTCCATGGCCAGCGGCATGAAGTCGCCGAACATGATCTCGATCACGGGGCGCAGGCCGGTGACGGCGCTGCCGAAGGCGGCGCCGGTCAGCGCCAGCTCGGAGATCGGCGTGTCGAAGACGCGGTCGCCGTGCTTTTTCCTGAGGCCGGGCGTCGCCTTGAAGACGCCACCGGGCTCGGCGACGTCCTCGCCGAAGAAGACGACGTTCTCGTTGGCGGCGAGCTCCTCGTCGAGGGCGGTCACGATCGCCTCGCGGAACTCCACCATCAGCCCTTGAACTCGGAGGCTTCGGCGAGGAGCGCCGGGTCCGGCAAGGGGGCCTCGAGGCCGGCGCTCCGCATCTCGTCGATCTGGGCGCCGATCTCCCGGTCGACGGCGTCCACCTCGCCGGCGTCGACCCCCAGCTCGTCGACCAACCGCGCGCGGGCGACGGTGAGCGGGTCGCGCAGCTTCCACTCCTCGAGCTCGCCCTGCTTGCGGTAGGCGCCGGGATCGGCCCGGGAGTGGCCGACGAAGCGGTAGGTGAGGGTCTCGACGAACTGGGGACCCTCACCGTCGCGGGCGCGCCCGACGGCGCCCTCGGCGACGTCGCGTACGGCGACGACGTCCATGCCGTCGACCTGCTCGGCGGGAATGCCGAGCGTCCTGGGCCGGTCCAGGACCTCGCCGGCGGTGACGTCCTCGTAGGGGGTGAACTCGCCGTAGCGGTTGTTCTCGCACAGATAGAGGACCGGCAGCGACAGCACCTGGGCGAAGTTGAGGCACTCGGCGAAGTAGCCCTGGTTGATGGTGCCCTCGCCGAAGAAGGCGACGGCAACGCCCCCCCTGCCCTGCCGCTTCAGCGAGAGGGCGGCGCCGGTGGCCGCGGCGATCGAGCCGCCCACGATGCCGAAGCAGCCGATCAGCCGGTTGGAGAGGTCGATCACGTTCATCGAGCCGGCGCGGCCCCCGCAGACGCCGGTGGCGCGGCCCAGCATCTCGTCGAGCAGGGCCTGAGGGTCGACGCCGAGGGCGAGGGCGACGCCGTGGCCGCGGTAGGTGCCGGCCAGCCGGTCCTCGTCGCCGAGGGCGCTCGCCACTCCGATCGCGTCCGCCTCTTGGCCGATGCAGAGATGGGTGGTGCCGGGGACCTCTCCCTTCAGGAATAGGGCCTGCACCAACTCCTCGAAGTCGCGGATCAGGCGCATCCGCCGGTACATGTCGAGGAGGGCGTCCGCGGGCCCGCTGTCAACCATAGCTGGACAAGCTATCGCATAGTTACGCGGACTCTGGAAGTGTGTCAAGCTCTGCTTACCGGGTAGCCGGACGAACGAAAGGAAGCCCATGGGACGCACCTACGGCCTCGCCGCCGTTGACTGGGAGCAGAGGGTCGACGTGGGCCGGCTGCGGAGCGAGCGCCTCTCACGCGCCAAGGACCTGCTGGCGCAATCGGAGCTCGGCGCCCTGCTCTGCTTTGACCCGGCCAACATCCGCTACCTCACCGCCACGCACATCGGCACCTGGTCGATGGACAAGCTGATCCGGTTCGCGCTGCTCCCCCAGGGAGGCGAGCCGACGATCTGGGACTTCGGCTCCGCGGCGCGCCACCATCAGATCTACTGCCCCTGGCTCGGCGAGGGCAACGCCCCGGCCGGGGTCTCGACCATGCGCGGGGCCTTTCTGCCCCAGGCCGGCCGCGCCGAGTCGGTGGCCGAGAAGATCGGGGCGAGGCTCGCAGAGCACGACCTGCTGGGCGAGCCGCTGGGGATCGACGTGGTCGAGCCCCCGGTCCTGTTCGCGCTGCAGAAGGCGGGGATCGAGGTCGTTGACGGACAGCAGCTGATGCAGGAGGCGCGGATGATCAAGACCGCCGACGA
>SHVA01000006.1 GCA_009691195.1 Solirubrobacterales bacterium
AGCGCACGCGCACTCCCGTCTCGATCGTCCCTCCGTGCTCGCGCAACACCGCGGCGAGGGCGTCGGTGATCGAGCGCGATCCCCCTGCGGCCACCGGCCAGCCCGTGCTGTGGCAAGCCGAGATCAGCGCCATTCCCACCGATGAGCTCATCGGCCTGGTCAGGGGGCTGAAGGCGTGCGCGGCCACTCCCCCGAACAGGGCTCTCGCCTGGGGGGAGCTCCAGCGTCGCGCGAGCAGCGACGCCGGCAGCGCTGCGGGCAGGCCGAACCGCGCCAGCCGCAAGGGGTGCTTGGGCACGTGCACGATCGGGCGAAGCAGGTCCTCGTTGAGGGCGTCGAAGCCCTCGGAAGGCGACGCGAACAGGCGTCGCCAGGCGGGGCCGTCGTCGCCGAGGCCCCGCACCGTGTGCTCGATCGAGCGCACCATGACGCCGGCGCTGCCGTCGTCGAGCGGATGGGCGAGGTCCAGCTCGGGCCAGCGCCACTCGAGGCCATGGTCCTCGAGCCCGAGCGAGCGCAGGAAGGGCGAGGCGACGGCCATCGGGTGGACGGCCGAGCATTCGTCGTGGAGGAGCCCCGGGACCGTGAGCTCGCTGCTGCGGGTGCCGCCGCCGATCGTCTCCTCGGCCTCGAGCACCGTGACCCGAACGCCCTCGCGGGCGAGAGCCACCGCGCAGGCCAGCCCGTTGGGGCCCGAGCCGACGACGATCGCGTCGCTCAAGCGCCCGAGGCGGAGGAGCCGCCGCCGGCGGGCCTTCCCGCCACCTCGACTGGGAAGTCCCACGACTCGTCCAGCCAGGGCTGGCGGTTGACCATGTCGGCGACGGCGACCGAGCCCTCCTCGAGCAGGCCGGTGGCGGCGTCGTAGATCCGGTAATGCTGGCGGCCGGAAGCGGCCGCCTCGGACTCGAGCGTGATCACGCGGACATCGCCGGCCGCGAAGCCGCAGCGCTCCTGGACGGCGTCGAGCAGCTGCTTGCCGTGGAAATGGGCGTCGCCGAAGTTCCAGCCGTTGATGACGTTCGAGATCAGCTCGCCCTCGCGCGCGTCGTAGGCCTCGACGTCGTCGACGGCGTGTGGCAGCAGCCCGTTCAGGGCGCGCCCGTGCGAGTGCATCGCGCGGAACGCCAGGCCCTTGTTGAGCAGGAACTCGGCCAGCTCGCGGTCGTAGATCTTCGCGACCTGCCCCGCGACCATCTCGGCCGGCTTGGTGATCTGGGAGTCCAGCTTCTCCTCCGCACCGCTGCCCTTGCGGAACAGCCACTGCGTCGTGGCCCAGTTGCCGGCGTAGTAGCGCATCGAGGGCAGGAAGGAGATCTTGTCGGGGCGGAAGTTCCCGACGATCGGCAGCAGCACGCAGGTGAGCGCGATCAGCCCGATCAGCAGCGGATCGTCGAGCGTCGAGAGGGGCACGTCGCCGTAGTGCCCGAAGAGGAAGAGGGTCCCGAAGATCATGAAGATGTTCCACTCCAGCGGCACGGCCAGCGGGAACATCGAGGTGATGTTGACGTGGAAGAGGATCATCCCGATGACCGCGATCGTTCCGATCGTGCCCTTGTCGGAGAGGATCAGGATCAGCGGCCACCCGAACTCCTGGACGGTGCCGAAGTGGGCGATGGAGGCAGCCAGCCGCGATGGCCGCATGTCCTCGGGGTAGTCGCGCCAGAGCTTGCGCTTGAGCGACTTCGAGCGGTTCCAGGGAGCGTTGCTGATCATCACCGAGACGACGAATGGGAAATGGTGGTTCAGCTTCGATGACGCCGCTCCCCACCAGATGAAGACGAAGATGAACTGCCAGGCGACGATCCACTGGTCCACCGGGAACAGGCCGACCGCCAGCATCGTGCCGTAGATCTCGGGGCGGGCGCCGAGGAACGAGACCTTGTCACGCAGGCCGAGCAGCGCCAGCAGGCCGAGCAGCACGGCGATGCCCTCCGGGGGCAGCCGCCCGGCCCCGAGGCCGGCCGCGTCCGAGCCGGAGGCGGCGAGCAGGAAGATGGCCGAGGCGAGCACGCCGGCGTAGAGGAGGGCGTCGGCCACGGTACGCCGGGAGCCTCGGGTGAACGGCACCTTGTCGGGCCACGGCGGCAGCCGGATCGTGCCCGGTCGCAGCCAGTAGAGCGCCCCCCCTATCGGCGGCTTGAAGCGGAAGCTGAGGGGCATCGATCCCGCCCCGAGACCGAGGATCTCCCACAACAGCGTCCAGACCGCGAACTTCTGGAACACGATCGGCTGCGTCCACCAGTCCCCGATCTCGGTGAGGCTGCCCAGCCCCGGCGTCAGCGAGATCACGAAGAGGGCGCCGAGGGTGAAGACGACGAGCTTGACCGTGTAGAGGAGATAGACGGCGGAGGGCGATCCGAACCCGTTCAGGCCCCAGTCCTGGACCAGAGGCTTCAGCCGGGTCAGATGCGGCTTGGTCTTCCACTCCTCGAGCTCGAACGGCGGCGGTGGGGGCGTGAGGAATCCCATTCCCCGCGCACAATAACCCGCTCGATGGGCCGAGCCTACCCGGAGGCCGAGCGGAGGAAGGTCCCGATCAGGGCCGAGAGCGGTAGCGCCCGGCAGGAGTGCCTGGACGTCGTCGCCGGCGCCGGCTGGGCCCGGAGTCCTCGCCGGAAGCGGCCTTGGCGCCCGCGCCGCACGGATCAAGGTCGTCTCGGCTCAAAGGCCCTCCGCGGCGGCCTTGGCGAGCTGCTGCAGGTTCAGGCGAGCCGACTCCGGCTCGAGCGGGATGTCGTAGGCGCGGTAGATGGGGCTTTCTGCCGCCCTCAGGAGCCGACTGGTCATCGCCACACCGCGGGCGTTGACCGGACCCGAGCCGTCCAGCCGCGCGGCCAGCTCGAGCAGCGGCACCTGCGCCGCCCCGATCGCCTCCCTGTTGAGAAAGAGGGCGGCGGTGAACTCGTAGTCCAGCGGGGATGAGGCTCGCTGGACGACGTCCTCGAGTTGCCTCGCGAGGGCACGGCGGCTCTTTCCGGCCACCAGCTCCTCGGCCCGGGTGGCGAGCGCGCGGTTGGCGCCCGGCGGGGCGCCGGCGGCGAGCCTGTCGTCAAGGGAGGCGCCTCTCAGCATCGTTCTCAGCCGCATGGGAGGGATTGTCGCCGTTGGCGGCGCGACGGGCAAGCTGGCTGGACGTTCGCGTTCGCGGGGAGGAGGGGCGCCTCGCGGGGTGAACGGAGAGGCGGAGTCCCGAGATGGTCATCGATTGCGCCCACTACAAGCAAGGAGTCCGTCTGAACGAGGCGGCCCTCGGCCTGGACGAGGCGTCGACCTGCGTCAGGGGAGACGACGAGTTCGTTTGGCTGGGCGTCCACGACCCGGCGCCCGAGCTGCTCGCCGAGATCCAGCGGCGCTTTGACCTCCATGACCTCGCGATCGAGGACGCCGCACGGGCCCACCAGCGCCCCAAGCTCGAGGATTACGAGGGCCACTACTTCGTTGTGCTGAAGACCGCGCACTACGACCAGGAGCGCGAGGAGGTCGAGTTCGGCGAGATCCACATCTTCCTCAGCGCCAGCTTCGTGATCGTGGTCCGGCACGGAATCGGAAGCGAGCTCGGACCGGCCCGCAAGCGGATGGAGGCACGCCCGGACCTGCTCGCGGAGGGCCCCGCAGCGGCCTTCTGGGCGATCATCGACAAGGTGGTGGATGACTACGAGCCGGTGGTGGAGGGGATCGACGAGGACATCGAGGAGGTCGAGGAAGATGTCTTCGACGACGCCAACCCCGCGCCGACCAAGCGGATCTACGGCCTCAAGCGCGAGGTGCTCGAGTTTCACCGCGCGACCTTCCCGCTGCTCGGGCCGCTGGAGGTGCTGGAGCGCGGCGCCTTCGAGCAGGTCTCCGAGGAGCTGCGCCGCCACTTCCGCGACGTCGCCGACCACGCCCGCCGGGTTGATGAGCAGGTCAGCTCCCAGCGGGAGCTGCTGACCAGCGTGCTCGAGGCCAACCTGGCGTTGGTCAGCGTCAACCAGAACAACGTGATCAAGCAGATCTCAAGCTACGCCGCGATCATCGCGGTGCCCACCTACATCGCCAGCGTCTATGGCATGAACTTCGAGCACATGCCCGAGCTCTCATCGCGGATCGGCTACCCCCTCAGCCTGCTGGTGATGGGCCTCTCTGTGATCGCGCTGACCAGGTTCTTCAAGCGGATCGGCTGGTTGTAGCGCTCGGTTACGCTGATCGGGCGATGAGCCTCCAGCTCGCCCACGTCGCGGAGGGCCCGTTCGAGCCGCTCCAGGTCGCCGCAATCACCCTGGTCGCGACGGCCTACCTGCTGCGCTCGCGGACGCTCTCCGCCGAGGGCCGGTCGCTGCCGGCCTGGCGGATCGCCTGCTTCGCCGCAGGCCTCGGGCTGATCACAGCCGGGCTGGTCACGCCGCTCGCTCACTTGGGCGGCGAGCTCCTGCTCGCCCACATGGCGCAGCACCTGGTGATGGCCGACCTGGGCGCGGGGCTGCTGGTGCTGGGGCTGACCGGGCCGCTGCTCCAGCCCCTGCTTGCGATCAGCTGGCTCGGCTGGCTGCGGAAGCTGACCCACCCCCTGATCGCCTTCCCGCTGTGGGCGGCCAACCTCTACATATGGCACCTGCCGGTGCTCTACCAGGCGACGCTGACCAGCGAGCCCCTCCACGCGCTCCAGCACAGCTGCTTCATCGGCTTTGGGGTGCTGATGTGGATGCCGCTGCTCGGGCCGCTGCCGAAGCCGAGCTGGTTCGGGCTGACCGCGAAGATCGGCTACGTCGTCGCCGTGCGGCTGGCGGGCACGGTCCTGGGCAACGTCTTCATGTGGTCGGGCAACGTCTTCTACCCCGACTACGCACCCGGTGAGCGCTACTGGGGGATCTCGCCGCTGAGCGATCAGGGCACGGCCGGGGTGATCATGACCGTGGAGGGCGGGCTCGTCACCCTCGGCGTGCTCGCCTGGCTCTTCCTCGTCTGGGCCCAGCAGGACACCGAGCGCCAACGCCTGCTCGACCTCGCCGACCAGCGCGGCGTCGCGCTGGACCAGGATCGCGCCGGGCGCGCGGTCGCCGCCGGGCAGGGGGGGCGACTGGAGAAGCGCCTGCGCGAGGACCGGGCGTGAATCGAGGCTTCCTCTACGTGCTCGTCTTCGTGGTCGGGATGGCGAGCCTCGGGGTCGAGATCGCCGCCGCCCGCCTGATGGCGCCGTTCTTCGGCGCCTCGACCATCGTCTGGGCGAACACGATCGGCGTCGTCCTGGTTTCGCTCTCGATCGGCTACTGGCTTGGGGGGCGCCTCGGCGACCGCCACCCGAACATGCGCGGACTCTGCCTGCTGGCCCTGGCGGCGGCGGCGCTGCTGGCGGTCGTCCCGTTCGCCGCCAAGCCCTTCTTCGAGGTCTCGGTGGACGCGCTCGACGAGATCTCCGCCGGCGCCTTCGTCGGCTCGCTGGGCGGGGTGCTGGTACTGATCTCGGTCCCGGTGGTCCTGCTCGGCGCCTGCTCGCCGTGGGCGATCCGGCTCGCCGTGGACGACGTCGAGCACGCCGGCACCGTCGCCGGGCGCCTCTACGCGATCTCGACCGCCGGGTCGCTGCTGGGGACGATGGCCTCGGCCCTGGTCCTGATCCCGTTCATCGGCACCCAGCGAACGTTCCTCTGCTTCGCCCTGCTGCTTGCGCTCACGGCCACCGCCGGCCTGGGTTGGCGCTATCTGGCGGTGCCCGTGGTGTTGGCGGGCGTGATCGCGATCCCGATCGGCACCGTCAAGGCCACCGATGCGGGGGACAGCGTCCTCTGGGAGGAGGAGACGGAGGTCCAGTACGCCCGGGTGGTCGAGGAAGCCGACGGGGACCGGCGCCTGGAGTTGAACGAGGGCGTCGTGGAGCACTCCCACTACCGTCCCGGAAGCTTCCTCACGGGCAACTATTGGGATGGGCTCCTGGTGCTGCCGCTGGCCGCGCTGGAGAGGCCTCCGCGGCGGATCGCGATCCTCGGCAACGCGGCGGGGACCGCGGAGCGGGGCTATGGCCACTTCTACCCCGGGGCTGAGGTTGATGGAGTCGAGATTGACGGGCAGCTGACGGACGTCGGGGAGCGCTACTTCGGACTCGAGCTGAATGACCGGCTCCGGGCCCACACCGAGGACGCCCGCCCCTGGCTGCAGCGCTCCAGTGGCGACTTCGACCTGATCGTCGTGGACGCCTACCGCCAGCCCTACATCCCCTTCTATCTGACGACCAGGGAGTTCTTCGAGCTGGCGCGCGAGCGGCTGGCCCCGGGCGGCGTGGTGGTGGTCAACGTCGGCCACCCCGAGGACAACGACGATCTCGAGAAGGTCGTGGGCGCGACAATGGCCGAGGTCTTCGAGACCGTGGTCAGGGACCCGGTCAAGGACGAGAACTCCCTGCTGCTCGGGGCCGAGGGCGAGGCCTCGAGCAAGCGGCTGCTGGCCAACCGGCGGCTGCTGCCGCCCGAGCTGCACAACCAGGCTGCGATAGAGGCGGCGAGGCTGGAGCCGAGGCTTGCCGGCGGCGAGGTCTACAGCGACGATCGCGCGCCGGTCGAGTGGCTGATCGACCGCTCGATTCTCGGCTACGCTTCCGGCGACTGAGGTTTCCGGCCTGTCAGCCGGGAGCGCAGGCGCCGCGTCCCGTAGGCGACCAACCCGGCCCCCAGCGCGCAGAGGTCGATCGCGAACGACCAGGCGCGCCCGGGAGGGCCGGTCAGAGCCCATGCGCCCAGCCGCCGGGAGCGCGAGTCGCGAAGGCGCTGCTCTAAGGTCTCGGCCTCGATGAAGACGACGGTAAACGAGCTTCCCGACTCCCGCATCCGCGTCGAGGCCGAGGTCGAGGCCCCCGATGTGGAGGTCCGCATGCGCCAGACCGCCGAGGCGCTCAGCAAGGAGATGAAGATCCCGGGCTTCCGCCAGGGCAAGGTGCCGCCGGAGATGGTGATCCAGAGGCTCGGCCGCGAGTCTGTGCTGAAGCAGACGCTCGAGTCATCCCTGGCCGACTGGTACGAGGGGGCGCTGCTCGACGCCGCGGTAGAGCCTGTCGGGAGCCCCGAGCTGAACGTCGCGGACTTTCCCGACGAGGGCGGACCGCTGCGCTTCACGATCGAGGTGGGGGTCCGGCCCAAGGCCGAACTCGGCGAGTACCGGGGCCTCGACGTCGGTCGCGAGAGCACCGAGGTCCCCGCCGACGCCGTGGACGCGGAGCTCGAGCGGCTGCGGGAGGGCTTCGCGAGCCTCAATACGGTCGAGCGGGCGGCGAGCGAGGGCGACGTGGTCCTGATCGACTATCGCGGCGAGGTGGACGGCGAGCCGTTCGAGGGTGGCGAAGCGCGGGACTACCTGCTGGAGCTGGGCGCCGGGCGGGTGCTCGAGGACTTCGAGAAGGCGCTCGAGGGCGCCTCCGCAGGGGACGAGCGCAAGGCGAGCGTGACCTTCCCCGACGACTACCAGGCCGAGGAGATGGCCGGCAAGACGGCCGAGTTCACGATCAGCGCCAAGGAGGTCCGCGAGAAGGAGTTGCCCGAGCTCGACGACGACTTCGCCTCCGAGGCCTCCGAGTTCGACACCCTCGAGGAGCTTCGGGGCCAGATCGAGTCGCAGCTGGCCGAGGTCCTCGACCGCCAGGCGGTCGAGCGCTTCCGCGAGGCAGCGCTAGACGCCGCCGCCGACAACTCCACGGTCGAGCTGCCCGAGCCGATCGTCGCCGCCCGCGCCGAGGAGGGCTGGGAGCGGCTCGAGCGTCAGATCCGAGAGCAGGGCATGGAGCCCGAGGCCTATCTCCAGATGCAGGGCAAGACGCGGGAGGAGGCGATCGCCGAGGCCAAGCCGGGCGCCGAGAAGGCGCTCCGCCGCGAGGCGACCCTCGCCGCCGTGGCCGAGGCCGAGGAGATCGAGGTGACCGAGGACGAGATGCTCGAGGCGCTCCAGATCCCGCCGGGGCACGAGGACCACGGACACCCCGAGCCCGCGGACGCGCTCGCCGAGTTGCGCCGCAGCGGGCGCGAGGGGCTGCTCCAGCAGGACCTGAGGATGCGCCGCGCGATGGAGCTGATCGCCGAGGAGGCGAACCCGATCCCGCTCAAGCAGGCCGAGGCTCGCGAGAAGATCTGGACCCCTGAGAAGGAGAAGGAGCGCGAAGCAGAGGAGTCCGCCGGTCTCTGGACGCCGGGCAGCGACTAGCTGTCTCCGCGAGGTACTCCGCACCGAGGGCGCGGGCGGCGTCTGGCGGCGTGGGCTGGGCGTCACCGTCTACCGGCGGCTGCTGTTCGTCGCCCGCGAGATCGACGCCTCGCCGCCGGTTGAGGAGGATGAAGCGCCGGGGCTGTCCCTGGAGCAGCTGACGCCCGAGCTGCTCGGCGAGTACGCGCGGCTGCGGCCAGAGGTTTCGGCCGAGGAGACGCGGGGTCGTCTGGAGCGCGGCCAGAGCTGCCTGCTCACGCGCCAGGGGGACGAGATCATCTCGGCCCGCTGGTACTCGAGCGGGCGCGCCGAGATTCCGTACTTCGGGCTCTCGTTCGAGCTCGGCGAGGGCGTCGCCTACGTCTATGACGTCTACACGGCCCCGGCGGCGCGCGGACAGAGCATCAGCGGGACCACGCGGCTTCGCTACGAGGCCCTGCTGCGCGAGCGGGGAGCGCGTTCCCTGCTCGGGACCGTGATGCCGGGCAACGCAGCCGGGCTCGGCCTGGTCCGGGGCGCGGGCTACCGGCCGGTCGGCACCGTCGGTTGCCTGCGGCTCGGCTCCGCCCGGCTGCCGGTTCGCCGCCGGCTGCCGAGTGCCTACCTCGGCTCAGCGACCCGGTTGCACGTCACCGAGACCTTCTAGAGCCAGAGCTCGCGCTCGACGGCCTCGACGCTCTCACCCTCGAGGAAGAGGCGCGCCCAGATCTCCGCCGTCCAGAACCTGATGGCGGTGGCGAAGGGGCTGCGCGCGAGGAGATCGTCCCACTCGGCCTCGCTCGCCCCGAGCAACTCGCGCAGCAGCCCGCTCCGGACGAACCCTGGGTCGGCCGCCTGCTCGATCAGCCGGGTCCAGTTGAACATCATCCCGGGGTACTTCGGCCGCTCGACGATCGCCCGGGGAAGGTGCCGCGCGCCGAGCTCGCCGAGGATCCCCTTGAGCCGCGGCCCGGTGCGGGCCTCGAGAGGCAGGTTCAGGGCCAAGCTGACGACGTCAGGGTCCAGGAATGGGACCCTCGTCTCGACGGAGCGCGACATCGCGTCCTTGTCCATGCGGTTGAGCAGGTAGCCGAAGCTCGAGCAGCTGATGTCGGTCACCAGCGCGACCTCCCAATCGAGCCGGGGGCCACTGTGGTGGGAGTACGCACGGCGCGCGCGTTCCAGCGCCTCCTCCAGGGCGCGCGCCGACTCCGGCGCTCGATCCGGCACGGGCTCAAGCCTTCTCAGGTGCAGGCGCTGGAGAGCGCGCTTCCAGGGGAACCTGCGCCGGGCGATCCTGCTGAGGTAGTCCTTGATCATGCGGCGCCGCGGCAGGAAGGCCCTCTCCTCGTGGGGGTGGAAGTAGGGGTAGCCGGCGAAGAGCTCGTCAGCGCCCTCCCCGGTCAGCAGCACCTTGATGCCGCGATTGCGCGCGGCGGCGGCCATCGAGGCGATCGGCACCGAGCCGGCGCTCGCGAGCGGGTACTCGTGTGAGTGAACGGCCCCGACGAGGTTGGAGCGCCATGCCGCCGAGTCGATGCTCACCGTCTCCAGCTCGATCCCGAGAGACCCCGCCACGAGCTGGGCCCAGTGCCCCTCGTCGGCTCGGGGCTCATCGGGCAGCGAGCAGTTGACGGCGGCGACCGGCCCACCGGCCTCCCGCGCCAGGGCCACCGGCCTCCCGCGCCAGGGCTGTGATCAGCGACGAGTCGAGCCCGCCTGAGCACATCGTCCCCAGCGGCACGTCGGACATCAAGCGGCGGGTGACCGACTCCCGCAGCACCGACTCGAGGCGGTTGACGAGCTGGGTCCGGGTCATCAACTCGAGTTCACGCGCGAGCTCGGCGTCGACCGAGGCGGTCGGGTCGTACCACTGGCGCTCGGAAGCCTCGAGTGTGCGGATGTCCACCTCCGCGATGGTGCCTGGGGGCAACCGCTCGATTCCCTCCAGCGGCGTCAGGCGCCCGTATGTCCAGCCCCGGAACGCTGCGTGTCGCAGCGCGTCGGGTTGTGGCCGACGGGGGATCCCCGCCGCGAGCAGCGACTTGAACTCGCTCGCGAACCACAGCCAACCCTCGTGGCGGGTGATGTAGAGGGGCTTCTTGCCGAATCGGTCCCGCGCGAGGATCAGCCGGCCGCGCTCGCGGTCCACTGCCGCCAGGGCAAGCGGCCCGTTGCAGCGCTCGACCGCCTCCGGGCCCCAGGCTGCGAGCGCCTCGACCAACGTCTCGGTATCGCTGTGCCCGCGCCAGCTCCGGCCCGGGAGCTGACGGCGAAGCTCCATGTGGTTGTAGGCCTCCCCGTTGTAGGCCAGCAGCCAGCGTTCTCCCGCATCGGCCATCGGCTGGCGGCCGGTTGGCCCCGGGTCCACGATCGAGAGCCGCCGGACGGCGAGCCCGACGTTGCCCTCAACCGCGATTCCGCCGTCGTCGGGGCCACGTGGGCGCAGCGCCTCGGCCATCGCTTCGAGCACGACCCTGTCCGGGGTCTCCCCGGGGGGCGCCACGCAGCCCGCGATCCCGCACATGTCTAGGCCCGGTCTCGATCGCGCATGTAGGCATCCAGGTCGAGCTCAAGCGTCGTCCAGCGCTCGACCTCGGGGTCGCCGAACTCGTGGAGCTTCTCGACTGATCCGACCTCGCGGTATCCGAAGCGGCGCTTGTACCACTCGATCGTCTCCGGCCGGTCCGCGTTGGTCGTGACGGTGCGAGCCCCGTGTTCGTGCATGGCCTCGAGCCGGCGCTCCTGGAGCTTGGCGCCTATCCCCAGACCGCCGTGCTCAGGGTGGACGGCGAGCAGCGTCGTCTTCCCGCAGCCTGGCTCTGGGATCGCGTAGCCGGCTGCGCCGACGATCTCCCCTCCGATCCGGGCGACGACGAAGCGGTCGGGGTCGAGCTCGCCCATCTCCGGCGAGGGGACGTTGTGCATGTTTGCCGTCTCCATCACGGCCAGGATCGCGCCTCGGTCGCCCTCGCCGGCGGGATGGTAACTGACGTCCGGCCGGCTCGACTTCGGCCCGGATGGACCGGGGCTCATCGGCACGATCGGCTGAGCCTTTCCGGAGGAGCGGCGCGGGACCGACTCGACGAAGGACGCCTCGACCCGGAGGTCGCCGCCCAGGCGCTCGCGGAAGCGCCGCTGCGCCCACGCCGCGAGCTCCGTTCGATCGCAGCCGGCGGAGCTGACGACGGCGGCGCGGATCAGGGTCGGGGACTCCTGGACGAGCTGGTAGCCGAGGACGTCTTCGCGCAGCCGCATCAGGGCCTTCAGCGCCTGCCCGTGGATCGGCGCCCCGTCGGTGCGAACTATCCACTCGTCGCTGCGGCCCGTCACATAGGAGAGCAGCGGCAGGTTGCGTCCACAGGAGCAGCCCGAGCCGAGCCGCGCCGCCCGGTCGCCGAGCCGGTAATTGAGCAGCACGCTCCCGCGCGCGAACAGGTGTGAGGTCACGACGTCGCCCGTTTCACCCTCGGGCAGCTCCTTTCCGCCGGGACCGATGATCCGCAGCGGGCAGAGGTCCACGTTGAGGTGGTAGCCGGGGTGGATCCCGCACTCGAAGCCGATCTGGGGCGCCTCGACCGCGCGGTAGGCGCTCAGCACGGTGACTCCGAGCTCCTCGGAGATCAGCCTGCGGCCGCCCTCGGAGAGCTCGTCGGAGCTGAAGGCCGCGACCCTCGGCAGGTGCGGGTCGCCGCCCTGGTCGCGACGCAGCTTGATCTGGCGGAAGAGCTCCTCGAGGTAGGAGCCGAAGGAGACGACCGAGTCCGGGGCGTATTGATCGAGCGCCTCGATCTGCTGAGCGGGTGGGTCGAGCATCGACAGCTCCAGCCGCCGGACGCGGAGCGAGGAGGGGATCAGCGAGCTGCGGTTGAAGTTGGCGCGCGCTCCCTCTCTCACCGGCAGGAAGATCTCCGCCTGCCTCAGCCGTAATCGCCTCCCGGCGGCCCTGATGGCGACCGATCGCAGCCGCTCGCGCTGGGCCGCGGAGGCGAAGAGGGCGACGGGGTGGCGGTAGACCGTTGCCGGCTCGCCGCTGCTGCCGCCGCTTCGAAACCGCAGGTAGCGCTCGATCGGGTAGGCCTCCGAGACGAAGTACTCCGGATCGGCCTGGAGCTGTTGGCGCTCGATCAGCGGCAGCTTCGCGAGGTCCTCCGCCGAGGTGAAGTCGGCGGGCTTCAACCCCAGCCGCTTCCCGGTCTCGCGGTAGTAGGGGACGTGGGCGAAGGCATGGTCCACGGTCTCGCGCAGGCGCCGGCGCTGGGCGCGCTCGATCGCCTCGGGCGAGCGGAAGGGGAAGCGGGTTTCGAGTGGGCCGCGGACCGCGAGCCGGGCGCTCCAGGCGGCGCGGCGCAGCAGCGGCTCTCGCGGGGGCCGGCTCACCCCCGCTCCCGTTGCAGGCGCTCCCGGGCCTGCAGCGACATCACGGGGCGCACCTTGCCCCGATCGCTCCTCGGCAGCGTTGGCACCGCCGCGACCTCGACCGAGCCTCCGCCACCGAGCGGCTCGGCCAGCGTCCGGGCCAGTCGGGCGCAGAGAGCCTCGTCATCAGCGCCGCGGTCGGTGACGACCTCGACCCTGAGAAGTCCCGGTCCCAGCTGCAGGACCTGGTAGCGGAGTACCGCGGGCTCAGAGGTCAGGGGCGCGCGGATCCGCTGTGGGTGCAGCAACTCGCCCGATGCGGTCTCGATCAGGTCGTCGCTGCGGGCCTCGAGCTGGGAGAGCAGCGGCAGCCTGCGCCCGCATGGACAGCTCCCGGGGAGGGCCGCCGCGATGTCGCCGAGCCGGTAGTTGAGGAGGATCGTGGCGCGGTTGACGAGGTTGGAGACCACGACCTCTCCACTCTCGCCCGGCGGCAGAGACTCACCCCGCTCGGGGTCCACGATTCGCAGCGCGCTGAGGTCGGCGTTGACGTGCAGGCCCGTATGGCGCTCGCACTCGAAGGCGATCTGGAAGGCCTCGATCGCGCTGTAGACGCTCAGCACCTCGATCCCGAAGTCGTCGCTGATCAGCCGCCGCATCCGCTCGGACAGCGGGTCGGCCCCGTAGGTGACTACGGAGGGCGCAAGGAAGGGTTGGCCGCTCTCCCGCAGATGAACGAACAGTGCCTCGAGTCCCGAGCCGAAGCATGCGATCACGTCGGGGCGGAACTCGTTCAGCGCCTCGACGTTGGCGTCCATCGGATCGAGCATCGAGAGCTCGAGCGACGCGTAGCGAAGCGATGCCGGCAGCAGGCTCGATCCCGAGAATGCCCGGCTGGTCTGGCGCGAGGAGTCGAGGGGCGCGGCGAGCCGCGCCATCCGGGGCCGCAGCCGGCTCGCGGCGAGGCGGGCGGTCAGGGCGCGGAGGCGCTCCCGGTGAGCGCCGCCGAGGACCAGCGAGCGCCGGTCCCAGTAGACGGTCACGGGCTCGCCGCCGCCGCCCCCGCTCCGAAGCTCGACGTAGCGTTCCAGCGGCTCCGCCTCCGAGACGAAGTACTCCGGGTCGGCCTGGAGCTGGTCGCGCTCGATCAGCGGCAGCTTCGCCAGGTCCCCGGCGGCCTGGAAGTCGGCGGGCCCCAGCCCCAGCCGCTTGCCCGCCTCGCGGTAGTAGGGGACGTGGGCGAAGGCGTGGTCGACGCTCTCGCGCAGGCGCCCGCGCTGGGCGCGCTCGATCGCCTCCGGTGAGCGGAAGGGGAAGCGGGCCTCGAGCGGGCCGCGGATCGCGAGCCGGGCGCTCCAGGCGGCGCGGCGAGCGACCGAGGCGCCGCTGCGTTGAGCGCTCATTCGCCCGTCTCCGCCCTCAGGATCGTCCTCACCTTGCCGCTTTCGGCCCGCGAGAGCGTTTCTGAGAACTCGACCCGGGCGTCGAGTGGCTCGCCCAGCTCCCCCGCACGCGCGGCGATCGCTTCGGCCACGGCGGCCCGGTCGGCGCCGGGAGCCGCGACCACCACCACGCGGAGCTTTCCCGGTTGCTCCTGGATGAGCTGATAGCGCCGGATCTCGTCGAAGTTCCTCAGGATCGAGCGCATCGTCTGAGGGTGGATCGGCGCCCCGGAGCGCGAGAGCATCCACTCGCTGGTCCGTCCCTGCGGGTGGGAGAGCAGCGGCAGCGTGCGCCCGCAGGGGCACGGGTCGGGCAGCTTGGTGGCGAGGTCCCCCAGCCCGTAGTTGAGGAGCATGGTGGCGCGGTTGACGAGGTTGGAGACCACCACCCGTCCGCTCTCGCCGCCGGGCAGCTCGCTGCCGTCGTCGTCAACGATCCTGACCGGGCAGACGTCGAGGTTGTGGTGAAGCCCGCTGTGGCGGTCGCATTCCCAGGCGATCGTCGGGGTCTCCACGGCCTGGTAGACGCTCAGGACCTCGATCCCCAGACCGGTCAGCAACCGCCGGACCTGGTCGGAGAGCGAGTCTGCCGCGTAGACGGCGACGCTCGGGCGGTGGAACTCGCGGTCCGAGGTTGCGAGATCGTTGTAGATGGCCTCGATCGCCGAGCCATAGCCGGAGACCACGTCGGGGCGGAAGGCGTCGATCTGCGCCTCGATCTCGGGCAGCGGATCAAACAGCGGGATCGTGATCACCACCGTCCTCACGCCCTTCCAGAACCGCTGGCGGCCCACCTTTCTGTTGAGGTCGGTGGTCGAGCTGCTGGCCGGGGCGATCATTGCGATCCTCCGCCTCCATCGCCTCCCGGTCAGCTTTGCGTTCACCGGCTCGCTCCGCTGGAAGGTGAGCATCCGTTCGTAGAGGCTCGAGCGGTGCCGGAAGAAGGTGATCGGCTCGCCGGTGCTTCCTCCTGTCTGGAGCTCGAGGTGGTTGTCCAGTGGCTCCGCCTCCGAGACGAAGTACTGGGGGTCGGCCTGGAGGCGGTCCCGCTCGATCAACGGCAGCTTCCCCAGGTCGCCGGCGGCCTGGAAGTCGCCGGGCCCCAACCCCAGCCTCTTGCCGGTTTCGCGGTAGTAGGGAACGTGGACGAAGGCGTGGTCAACGCTCTCGCGCAGCCGCCGGCGCTGCGCGCGCTCGATCGCCTCGGTTGAGCGGAAGGGGAAGCGCTCCTCGAACGGGGCAGCGACGGTCAGCCTGGCCGTCCAGACGAGTCGCCGCGCGCGCGACCGTTGCTTCATCGCTTCTCGCTCACGTCGTCATTCTCTCCTGTCGGGGTCGCCCAGGGCGGTCGCTACACTCCCCGGCCTCATGAGTCCCCTTGTCCCCATGGTGGTCGAGCAGACGTCGCGCGGCGAGCGCGCATTCGACATCTACTCGCGCCTGCTCAACGAGCGGATCGTCTTCCTGGGCACCCCGGTCACCGAGGACATCGCCAACCTGATCGTCGCCCAGCTGATCCATCTGGAGTCCGAGGACCCCGACAAGGACATCAGCATCTACATCAACTCCCCGGGCGGCTCGGTCTACGCCGGCCTCGCGATCTATGACGCGATGCAGTTCATCAAGCCCGACATCGCGACGATCTGCGTCGGCGTCGCGATGAGCATGGGCGCCCTGCTCCTGGCCGGCGGCAAGGAGGGCAAGCGGATGGCGCTGCCCAACTCGAAGATCCTGATCCACCAGGTCTCCGGCGGATTCTCCGGCCAGGCCTCGGACATCGAGATCCACGCGAAGGAGATCATCGAGGTGCGCCAGCGCCTCGATGAGATCATCGCCAAGCACACGGGTCAGCCGCTCGAGAAGGTGGCCAAGGACACCGAGCGCGACTACTTCATGAGCGCGAAAGAGGCGAAGGAGTACAGCATCGTCGACCGCGTCATCGAGCATCGGTAGCGCCCGCGCCCTGGCCCTCGCCGCCGCCCTCCTGGCTCCGGCCGCCGCTTCCGCTGCCGCTGCCCCTCCGCCCCAGATCTCCAACCCCTCGGTGAAGCCCGCCAAGGCCTTCTTCGGCGCGGCCACGGGTGTGCGGGCCAGCTTCCGCGCCTCCACTGACTCCCCGACCCGGGTCTCGGTTCGCTTCACCCGCGGCGGCAACAGGCTGCGACACATCGTGGTCGAGGTCAAGCCCGGTTCTCCGGGGGTCGTCGTGCCCTGGAACGGGCGAACCGACGCCGGCAAGGTCGCGCCGGACGGCCGCTACGGGGTCAGCGTCAAGGCAAAGGGCGCAGGCGCCCGGCGGATCGGCAGGGTGGCGCTGCACGGCTACCGCTTCCCGGTTCGCGGCCCTCACGGCAGCCGCGGAGCTATCGGCCGCTTCCACGCCCCCCGCTCTGGCGGCAGGACCCACCAGGGCTTCGACGTCGTTGCCGACTGCGGGACGCCACTGGTCGCGGCCCGTGCGGGGACCGTCGTCCGCCGGGGCTACGACCCGGAGCTCTACGGCAACTACCTGCTGATCAATGGCCGCGCCACGCGGCGAAGCCTCTTCTACGCCCACCTGATCGCGCCGGCCGAGGTCAAGCGCGGCGATCGCGTCTTCACCGGCACCCGGCTCGGGCTGGTGGGGAGGACGGGCAACGCCAGGACGACGCCATGCCACCTCCACTTCGAGATCCGGGTCCACGGTCGCGCGCTCGACCCGGAGCCCTTCCTGCGCGCCTGGAACCGCCACAGCTAGTCGGCATTTCGTCCGGCCCCTGGCCTCGCGTTGAGTCGTTGTGCGATGATTCTTGCGTGAGGAGTGAGCCGGGGATACGGGCGCTGATCGCGGTGGCGATCTGTGCCGTGGGTTGCCTTGGCGTGTTCGCGGCTCCCGCGATCGCCAAGAAGAAGCCCCCGGTGGTGACGGTCCACCCCGGCAAGGCCGACGCGATCCAGAAGGCCGTCGACGCGGCCAGGGCCGGCACCACGATCAAGCTCACCAAGGGCGTCTATCCCGAGAACGTCGTGATCGCCAAGCGGCTCAACCTCGTCAGCGCGGGCAAGGGGATGCCGATCATCGACGGCGGCTGTAGCACCCGCTTCACGGTCTCGGTTCGGCACGCCGGCGTCGTGCTCCGGAACCTCAAGGTGATCGGCGCCGCCGACGATCAGGGCGGCCCCTATCCGTCCGAGGTCGACTTCACCGACGTTGCCGACGGCACCGCCGAGGGCCTGATCCTCCGCGACAGCTGCGACGCGGAGTACGGGATCAACGTGCTGCGAAGCGCCGGGATCAGGCTGATCGGCAACGAGGCCCGCGGGGGCTTCAGCGACGCCGGCTTCTACATAGGCTCGATCACCGGCGACTCTCCCGGCGCTCCCGGGCCGCTGCGGGTCAAGCAGAACCTCAGCTACGGCAACACACGCGGGATCATCATCGAGGAGTCCGTCAACGTCGACATCAGGGTCAGCGGCAACATCGTCCACAACAACGACGTCGGGATCTTCAACCACGTCAGCGACGGGATGCTCTTCTACGGCAACCAGATCCACGACAACACCTTCGGCATGTATTTCATCCCCGACGCCGACGACAACCGCGTCATCAACAACGCCTTCAGCGATAACGGCACCGACTTCCTCGACGATGGATCGGGTAACTGCGGCACAGGCAACACGCCCGGCGGCGTCGCCGCCGCCTGCTGAGGCGCCCCCGGGGCCGGCGGTGTCGAGCCTTCAGTTGAAGGACTGAGGCGCTCGGCCGAGTATCAAGAGGCGTCCGACCGAGACCGGCGGTTCCGTAAGCTTCCCCCGAGAGCGGAATCCGGGCTCGAAACTCCAGTCATCAAGGGAGAACCGCTGTGGCACGCCCAACCGACTCGAACGAGCAGCTCCTCTGCAGCTTCTGCGGTAAGTCGCAGCGCCAGGTCAAGAAGCTCATCGCAGGGCCAGGTGTCTACATCTGCGACGAGTGCATCGACCTCTGCAACGAGATCATCGACGAGGAGCTCACCGCCCCCCCGAGCTTCGAGCTGGAGAACCTCCCCAAGCCGCGTGAGATCAACGAGGTCCTGAACGAGTACGTGGTCGGCCAGGAGAACGCCAAGCGGGCGCTCTCGGTCGCGGTCTACAACCACTACAAGCGGGTCCAGATGAACACCTCCGAGTCGGAGGAGGGCCAGATCGAGCTGCAGAAGTCGAACATCCTGCTGCTGGGCCCGACCGGCTGCGGCAAGACGCTGCTGGCCCAGACGCTGGCCCGGATCCTCAACGTCCCCTTCGCGATCGCCGATGCCACGGCGCTGACCGAGGCCGGCTACGTCGGCGAGGACGTCGAGAACATCCTCTTGAAGCTGATCCAGGCCGCCGACTTCGATGTGAAGAAGGCCGAGACCGGGATCATCTACATCGACGAGATCGACAAGATCGCGCGCAAGGCCGACAACCCGTCGATCACGCGCGACGTCTCCGGTGAGGGGGTGCAGCAGGCGCTGCTGAAGATCCTCGAGGGCACGACCGCCTCGGTGCCTCCCCAGGGCGGCCGCAAGCACCCCCACCAGGAGTTCCTCACGATCGACACCTCGAACATCCTCTTCGTCTGCGGCGGCTCGTTCGCCGAGCTCGACTCGGTGATCGAGCGGCGGCTCGGCAACAACGGCGTCGGCTTCGGCGCCACCGTGACCTCGAAGGTCGACAAGAACACGAGTCAGCTCTTCGAGCAGGTGCTGCCCGAGGACCTGATGGAGTACGGCCTGATCCCCGAGTTCATCGGGCGGCTCCCCGTGATCTCAACGATCAACCAGCTCACCCGAAGCGACCTGATCACGATCCTGACCGAGCCCCGCAACGCGCTCACCCGCCAGTTCCACCGCTTCTTCGAGTTCGACGATATCGAGCTCGTGTTCGCACCCGACTCGCTGGGCGCGATCGCCGACAAGGCGCTCGAGCGCGAGACCGGGGCCCGCGGGCTCCGCTCGATCCTCGAGGACACGTTGATGGACGTCCAGTTCGAGCTGCCCTCGCGCGGCGACGTCAGCAAGTGCCTGGTGACCCGCGAGACGATCGAGAAGGGCCAGCGGCCGATGCTGGTCACCGACGCGACGGGCGAGCACGCCGCGCCCGACGAGCAGCTCGGCGAGCAGGCCTCCTAGCCGCGCCCCTCGGCGGCGGGCGGCGACCGGCCCCGACTAAGATCGGCGCCGATGGACGTGGAGCGCCGAAAGACCCTGGAAAGCACGACTCGCTGGGATCCCGGCGAGGTCGAGCAGCGCGTCTTCTCGAGCTGGATGGACGGGGGGTACTTCCACCCACCCGCCGACGGCGCGCCCGAGGAGAACTACTCGATCGCGATCCCCCCGCCCAACGTCACGGGCGCCCTGCACATGGGCCACGCCCTCAACGGCTCGATCCAGGACGCCCTGATCCGGATCAACCGGATGCGGGGGCGCAGGGCGCTCTGGGTGCTCGGCACCGACCACGCGGGGATCGGGACGCAGGCCGTGGTCGAGAAGGAGCTGGCGAAGGAGGGGACCTCTCGCCACGAGCTTGGGCGTGAGGAGTTCACCAAGCGCGTCTGGGAGTGGAAACAGCTCTATGGCGCGAAGATCGTCGAGCAGTTCAAGCGCCTGGGGGCATCCTGCGACTACGAGCGCGAGCGCTTCACCCTCGACGAGGGCTACGTCGCCGCCGTCTACCGCGTCTTCACGAAGCTCTACGAGAAGGGCCAGGTGTATCGGGACGACTACCTCGTCAACTGGGACCCGGGCCTGCAATCGGCGGTCTCCGACCTCGAGGTCGAGAACCGCGAGGTGACCGACACCCTCTATGAGATCGCCTATCCGCTCGCCGACGGTGGTGAGCTGGTCGTGGCCACGGTGCGGCCCGAGACGATGCTCGCCGACACCGCCGTGGCCGTGAACCCGAAGGACGCCCGCTACGCGGACGCGGTCGGCAAGAGCGCGACCCTGCCACTGGTGGGCCGCGAGCTGCCGGTGATCGCCGACGATCACGTTGATGTCGAGTTCGGCACCGGCGCCCTCAAGATCACGCCCGGCCACGACGCCAACGACTTCGAGATCGGGCGCGAGCACGGGCTCGAGCTGATCTCGGTGATCGGCGAGGACGGCCGAATCACCGACGCCGCTCCGGAGCGCTTCGTCGGGATGGCCGTCGCCGAGGCCCAGTCGGCCGTTGTCGATGAGCTTCGGGAGCAGGGCCTGCTCCGCGGCGAGGAGCCCTACACGCACTCCGTCCCCTTCTCCCACCGCTCGGGTGAGCGGATCGAGCCGCTGATCTCGCTCCAGTGGTTCTGCCGGATGGACGAGATGGCCAAGCCGGCGATCGAGGCGGTCAAGGATGGTCGCGTCCGCTTCACGCCCGAGGCCCAGGGTGAGGTCTACCTCGACTGGATGGAGCGGATCCGCCCCTGGTGCATCTCGCGCCAGCTCTGGTGGGGCCACCGGCTGCCGGTCTGGTACCGCGGCGAGGAGACCTACGTGGGCGAGGCGGCCCCCGAGGGAGAGGGCTGGGAGCAGGACTCCGATGTGCTCGACACCTGGTTCAGCTCTGCGCTGTGGCCGTTCGCCACCCTCGGCTGGCCCGACGCCGACGCAGACGAGTACCGCGCCTTCTTCCCTACCGACGTGCTCTCGACCGCGAGGGACATCATCTTCCTGTGGGTCGCGCGGATGATCATGACCTCGATCGAGTTCACCGGCGAGGTCCCCTTCAGGGACGTCTACATCCACTCGGTGATCCAGGCGCCCGATGGCCGGAGGATGTCCAAGAGCCTCGGCACCGGGATCGACCCCGTGGAGGAGATCTCCGAGCACGGCGCCGACGCCCTCCGCTTCGGGCTGCTCGCGATGTCCTCGACCCAGGACGTCCGCTACTCCGCGGCGCGGGTGCAGCAGGGCCGTGACCTCGCCAACAAGATCTGGAACGCCTCGCGGCTGATCCTCCTCAACGCGCGCGACGATGTCGAGCCCGGACCGCGCAGCGAGCGGGTCGAGGACCGCTGGATCGCCTCGCGCCTGCAGCGGACGATTGCGTCGGTCACGGCGAAGGTGGAGGTCTACGACTTCGCCCATGCGGTACTCGAGCTCTACGACTTCTTCTGGTCGGAGCTGTGCGACTGGTACCTGGAGATCGCCAAGCCGCGGCTCTACGACGGGGATGAGGACGCGTCGGCGAGCCTGCTCTGGGCGCTCGAGCAGGTGCTCGCGCTGGCCCACCCCTTCATGCCGTTCGTGACCGAGGAGGTCTACGGCTACATGCCCGCACGTTCCTCGGATGCCCTCGTGGTCCACGCCTTCGCCGCCGCGGACGAGGGGCTGATCGATGCGGCGGCCGAGGGGGAGATCGGTGAGGCGATCGAGCTGACCCGCGGGCTGCGACGCTGGCGCGACCTCGCGGGGGTGCCCGCCGGCAAGGTGTTGGCCGCGCGCTCGGAGGGCGATTCGCCCCACGAGCTGGTCGCGAGGCTCGCGCGCATCGATCTCGGCGATGGCGACGGAGCAGCGATTGCCGCCGTCGGGGGGGTGGAGTTGCTCGAGACCGACGGGGTCGATCCCGAGGCGGTGAGGGCCCGGATCGACGAGAGGCGGACCAAGCTCCGGGCCGAGGTCGCCCGCGGTGAGGGGAAGCTCGCCAACGAGAGGTTCGTCGCCAAGGCCCCGGCCGACGTCGTGGACGCCGAGCGCGAGAAGCTCGACGCCTACAGGGCTGAGCTCGAGGAGATCTCGCCATGAGCAGGGGGTGAGCAGGGCCGAGGAGATCCTCGCCGCCCGCGAGCCGATCGGCTGGCGGCTGGGGCTCGAGCGGATGCGGCGGCTCTGCACGCTGCTCGGGATGCCCCAGCACCGCTTCGCTTCGATCCACGTGGTCGGGACCAACGGCAAGACGTCGGTGACCCGGATGACCGCGGCGCTGCTCGAGGCCCACGGGGTCGCCGCCGGCGCCTACCTGTCCCCCCACATCAACTCCTGGCGCGAGCGCATCCTGATCCGGGGCGAGCCGATCGGTGAGCCGGCCTTCGACGAGGCGATGGAGAGGGTCGAGGAGGCCGCCCTGATCGCGGACCGCTCGGCCGGCGACGAGGGGCCCGTGACGCAGTTCGAGCTGGCGACGGCGGCCGCCTTCTGGGCGTTGGCCGCGGCCAAGGTGGAGGTCGGGGTGATCGAGGCCGGGCTCGGCGGCAGGCTCGATGCGACGAACGTGATCCCGTCGAAGCTCACCGTCCTCACCTCCATCGGCCTGGACCACACCGACTGGCTGGGCGAGACCAGGGAGGAGATCGCTGCCGAGAAGCTGGCGGTCCTGCGCGGCCACACGACCCTGATTCACGGCGAGTTGCCGCCGGAGGTCGAGCCCGTGGTCGAGCTCGAGCTGACCGACAAGCACGCACTCCGGCTCTTCGCACGGCCCGACTCTGCCGCCGGGCCAGCGCCCGGCTACCCATTGCGGAACTGGGCCCTCGCCCAGGCTGCGACCGAGGCGATGCTCGAACGGATCGACGACGACGCGGTGGGCCGGGCCCGGAGGGAGCTGAGCATCCCCGGCCGCGCCGAGCGGATCGACGGTGACCCGCCCCGGATACTCGACGCGGCACACAACGCCCAGGGCGCCCTGGCGCTCGCTCAGCTCCTGCCCGAGCTGTCGAAGGGGCGGCCGGTCATCTGCTGCCTTGCGGTGCTCGCGGACAAGGACGCGGGTGAGATCGTTCGCGCCCTCGCCCCGGCCTGCGAAGCCTTCGTCTGCACCGAGGTGCCGCCCGAGGCGATCGAGGGTTCCGGGCGGCCCGGAGGGCAGTCGGTTGCGGCTGCGGACCTGGCCCGGGAGGTCACGGGCGCGGGCGGGGAGGCCGAGGCGCTGGTCACCCCGCTGAAGGCATGGGCGCGTGCGCTTGATCTTGCGAGGGAGCGGCGCGGGGTGGCGCTCGCGACGGGTTCTCACTACCTTCTCGGGTGCCTGTGGACCGAGAGGCACGCTCAGAGCTCTTGACGATGATGTTGCTGGTGGCGTTCGTCGTCGCCGCGGTTATCCTCGTCTTCTTCGCGGTCGGCTACGTCTTCGGGTTGCTGTTCCTGTAGGCAGCGCCGCGCGCAGGGGTTGAGATACCCGTAACGAAGTAGACTGCGGCGGTTCTGGCCACCCCAGGCCACTTCCCATGCAACTAGCGATATTCGGCATAGACGGCGGCGCCCTGAGCATCGCCATCAACCTCCTGGTTCTTTTCCTGGTGGTTTGCTACCTGGCGCTCATCTACTGGACGTACCTGGATGCCAGGCGCCGGATCGAGGACCCGGTCCTGATCGCATGCGCCGCCGCCGCCTCGCTCTTCCCCTTCGTGGGCACGGTCGTCTATACGATCCTGCGCCCGCCCGAGTTCATCGAGGACCGCCACGAGCGAGAGCTCGAGCTGAGGGCCGCGGAGCTCAGGCTGCGGCAGCTGATCGAGCAGTCCTGTCCCTACTGCGAGTATCCGATCGAGCGCAACTACCTGCGCTGCCCCAACTGCGAGCGCCGGCTTCGTGGCCCCTGCCGCAAGTGCCGCAAGCCGCTCGACCCAAAGTGGGGCGTATGCCCGTACTGCGAGACCGAGGTGCGAAAGCAGAGCGGCGAGCGCCGCGAGCGCGCTCGTCGCGAGGAGCGCTCGGGGAGCCCCCGCGCCCGTGAATCCGGCGAGCGATCCTCGGGCTTTTCCTCGGGTTCGCGCAGCTCCTCGGGCTCCGGCGGCTCCGGCCGTTCCAGCTCGCGCTCCGGTGCCTCCGGCGATCGCAGCGACAAGCCTCGGCGGGACCCGGACCGACCCTCGGTCAGGGTTCAGGGGCGCTCGGAGGAACGCTCCGGCGGCTCCGGCGGCAGCGGCTCGACCCGGACCAGCTCGTAGCTTCGTCTGGACCTCGATCCTGTAGCTTCTCGCGCCCGTGGAACGCACCCTGATCCTGATCAAGCCCGACGCCTTCGAGCGCGGCTTCAGCGGCGAGATCATCGACCGCCTGGAGCGCAAGGGGCTGAAGCCCGTTGCGATCAAGCTGATGACCGCCGACACCGACACCGCCAACACCCACTACGCCGAGCACGCCGAGAAGCCGTTCTTCGGCGAGCTGGTTTCGTTCATCACCGGCGGGCCGCTGGTGGCGATGGTGCTCGAGGGCAACCGGGCGGTCGAGGCCGCCAGGCAGCTGATCGGCGCGACCGATCCCGTCGAGGCGGCTCCGGGGTCGATCCGGGGGGACTTCGCCACCGAGGTCACCTTCAACCTCGTGCATGGGTCCGACTCCGAGGAGTCGGCCGAGCGCGAGATCGGGATCTGGTTCCCCGAGCTGTAGGCGCTCGGCCGGCGGTTCCGGTGAAGATCGTCCTCGCGTCCGGGTCGCCCCAGAGGCGAGCCCTTCTGGAGGCGCTGGGTGTGAAGTTCGACGTGGTCGAGCCGAATGTCACCGAGCTGAGCGAGGGGGAGCCGCAAAGCGTTGTGCTCGAGAACGCGCTGCTTAAGGCGAGGAAGGTTGCGCGGGGGCATCCGGGTGCCTTGGTGATCGGCGCCGACACCGAGGTCGCGATCGACGGCGGGGTACTGGGCCAGCCGGCCGACCGCGAGCACGCGCTTGAGATGCTCCGGCTGCTTGTGGGCCGCACGCACGAGGTCCTGGGAGGCCTCGCCGTGATCTCGCCGGAGGGCGAGCGCTCGGCGGTGGCGCGGACCTCGGTCAGCTTCGCCCTGGCCGACGAGGCGCTGCTCGAGGCCTACCTTGATTTCGGCGAGTGGCCGGGCCGGGCCGGCGGCTACGCGATTCAGGGGCTGGGGTCGGCCCTGGTGGAGCGAGTGGACGGGGATCTCGCCAACGTGATCGGGCTACCGGTCAGTTTGTTGCTCGAAATGACGCCTTTAGACGGCATTGACCGCCCGCTGCGGGAGTCTTAGGGTATGTATCGCCGTCAGGTGCGCCGCCGCAGGGCGGTTCTGCTGTTGCTGGTCGCGGTCTCGCTGACCCTGTTCAGCCTGTTCTTCCGGGAGGGCTCCTCCGGGGGGCCGCTGCACGGTGTCCAGAGCGTCGTCGCCACGATCTTCAGCCCCTTCGAGGAGGTGACCGGGCGCGCCCTCAAGCCCGCCCGGGACATGATCAACTGGTTCGACGAGACCTTCGATGCCCGCGGTGAGAACGAGCGCCTGCGGGGTCAGGTGGGGGAGCTCCGCGACGAGCTCGCCCAGCGGCAGACCGAGCTGGCGCAGCGAAAGGAGCTGGGCAAGCTCGACGCGCTCACCGGCGGCGGCGTGGTGCCGTCGGGGCAGGAGCCGGTGACGGCGCGCGTTATCGGGCGCTCGCCGACCGTCTGGTACGCGACCGTGACCATCGACAAGGGCTCCAGCGCAGGGCTCGCCGTGGATGACCCGATCGTCACCGGCGACGGCCTCGCGGGCCGGGTCAGCGCCGTGACCAGGGGCACCTCGCAGGTCACCCTGATCACCGACCCCGACAGCTCGGTCGCCGCCCGGGTGTTCCCGGGGGGCTCTACCGAGATTCCCGCCGACGCTCCGACCGGAGTGGTCGAGGCGGCGGTGGGCGACCCGAAGGACCTGCAGCTCAACTTCGTCCAGCGGGGGCCCGACATCAACGAGGGCGACACGGTGGTGACGGCCGGCTTCAGCGTCGGCAACCTCGCCTCCCTGTTCCCGCCCGGCATCCCCATCGGCGAGATCACCGACAGCTCGCTCGAGGAGCAGCAGGCCTACCAGCGGGTCCACCTGCGTGCCTACGCGGACCTGCGCGACATGGAGTTCGTCCAGGCGCTCGTGGATGCCGGCAAGGGGGATGGAGGGTGATCCTCACCCCCCGGATCGTGATCAGGCTGGTGCTGCTGGGCGTGCTGACCGTGCTCGTCCAGATCTCCTTCTTCGGCAGGCTCAGCCTGATCGGGGCCAGCCCCGACGTGACCCCGCTGGTGGTGATGACGATCGGCCTGCTCGGGGGCACGGTCTCGGGCGCCGTTGCCGGGTTCGGCATCGGCCTGTTGCTCGATTGCCTCCTTTTGCAGACGATGGGGGCCTCGGGCCTCGCCCTGCTGGGCGTCGGCTACATCTCCGGGCGCTACCGCGAGGGCTTCGGGCGCCCACGCAAGAGCGCTGTCGCTCTGCTCGGTGGGGGCCTCACAATGTTCTATGTGACCGCTTTCGGCGCAATTCAGATCGGCCTCGGGGTCGAGGCCGACGTCAGCGCCCTGGTGATTCGGGACGCGATCGTGAAGTCGGTGCTGGGCGGGCTGCTCGCGGTCCCGGTCTACCTGGGAATCCGCCTGCTTCTGCGCCCCGCCCTGATCGACGACAGGCCCTCGGCGCGCCGCCCCTTCGCGCCGAGGCCGCTTGATGAGCGGAGCTGAGGTGTACCTCCACCGCCCCGACCAGGAGCCGCCTCGGATGACCTCGCAGTTCACGCTACGGGTGGCGATCTTCACCGGCCTCGTGATCGCCGTCTTCTCGATCATCTTCCTGCGGCTCTGGTACCTCGAGGTCCTCTCGGGTGACCACTACGAGCAGCTGGCCCGGGATAACCGCGTCCGCGAGGTCAGGGTGCCGGCTCCCCGCGGCGACATCCTCGATCGTGACGGCAAGGTGCTTGTGGAGAACCGCTCCGACCTGGCCCTTCAGATAACCCCGCAGGACCTGCCCAAGCGCCCCGCAGAGCGGGCCGCGCTGCTGCGGCGGCTGGGCGAAGTCGTCGGGATCACGCCTCAGCAGATCGAGGCCAAGCTCGCCGAGCAGGAGGTGCGCCTGCCCAACAGCCCGGCGATCATCCGCCAGGGCCTCGGCAGCCAGAAGCTGTTCTACCTGCGGGAGAACCGCACCCGCTTCCCCGGCGTCAACGTCGAGCGGATCTTCGTCCGCGACTATCGGCAGAGCTCACTCGCGGCGCACCTGCTCGGCAACGTCGGCGAGGTCAACGCCAAGCAGCTCGAGGAGCCCCGCTACCAGACCCTCCAGCAGGGCGACGTCGTCGGCCAGTCCGGGATCGAGTACGAGTACGACCGCTTCCTCAGGGGCAGGCCGGGGGAGCAGCGCCTCCAGTTCGACGCCCTCGGGCGCCCCAAGGGCCAGCTCGGCAACACGCCGGCGCGCGCGGGGGAGAACGTCAGGCTGACGATCGACTCCGACCTCCAGGCGACCGGTGAGGCGGCGCTGGGCTCGTTCGGGCTTCCCGGCGCCTTCGTCGCGATGGACGTGGAGACGGGCGAGGTGCTGGCGCTGGGCTCGACGCCCAGCTTCGACCCGACCTTCTACACCAAGCCCCACACCCAGGCCGAGTACAAGGCGTTCGCAGATCGAAAGGACGACCCGTTCACCGACCGGGCGACCCAGAGCGGCTACCCGACGGGCTCGACCTTCAAGGCGATCACCGCGACCGCCGCGCTCGAGGACGGCCTGATCACCCCCGAGGAGATCGTGGACGACACCGGCGCCCTCAAGGTGGACACGATCACCTTCAAGAACGCGGGCGACGCCGTCAACGGGCCGATCAACATGAGCGACGCGCTCAAGGTCTCATCCGACGTCTACTTCTACAAGCTCGGCCTCGAGGCGCCCACCGAGGGCAACCACGGCGCGATCCAGGACTGGGCACGCAAGCTCGGGCTCGGCGAGCCGACCGGGATCGACCTGCCGGACGAGAGCACCGGCCTGGTGCCGACGCCCGTTTGGCGCAACAAGGCCTTCCGCAACCGCGACCCGGACTGCTCTCTGTGCATCGACCGGCCCTGGACGGCCGGCGACAACATCAACCTCTCGGTCGGCCAGGGCGACCTCCAGGCCGACCCGCTCCAGATGGCGGTCGCCTATGCCGCGATCGCCAACGGCGGCACCGTGCTGCGACCGCACCTCGCCGAAAGGGTCGAGAGCGTCACCGGCGAAGTCCTGCAGGAGGTACGGCCGGCGCCCAAGCGCAACGTCGACATCTCCAAGGACACGCAATCCACGATCCTGGGCGGCCTCAGCCGCGCGGCGCAGGAGCCAGGAGGGACCTCCTACCCGGTGTTCGGCAACTTCCCGATCGGGGTCGCCGGCAAGACGGGCACCGCCGAGCGCGGCGAGCTCCCCGACCAGTCGTGGTACATGGCCCTCGCTCCCTACCCGAATCCGAAGATCGTGGTGGCCGTCACGGTGGAGCGCGGGGGATTCGGCGTCAACAGCGCCGCACCGATCGCGGCACGCATGCTGGAGAGCTATTTCAAGGTCAAACAGACCCCTCCGGCCGCATCGCCTGATTCCGCCTCTACCCTCACGGAGTGATGGCGACCGCCCGCTCACGCCCACTGGGCTTCTCCGCACGCCGTTCAGGCGTGTTGGAGCGGCTCAACATCCCCCACATGGATGGGGTCCTGGTCGGCTCCGCCCTGGGGCTGATCGCCTTCAGCGTCTTCACGCTGGCCAGCGTGACCCAGGACGACATCCCCGGGCAGCCCTTTTTCTTCGTCATCCGGCAGAGCGCCTATGCGCTGGTCGGAGTCGCGCTGATGCTCGCGATCGCCCGCGTCGACTACTCGCGCTTTCGCGAGCTGCGCGTCGGCATCTACTCGTTCATGGTGGCGACCATCTGCTTCGTGCTGGCCTTCGGCGCCGCGGCGGGCGGTGCACGCCGCTGGATCGAGCTCCCCTACTTCCGCTTCCAGCCCTCCGAGCTCGCCAAGTTGCTGTTGATCGTCTCGCTCGCTGCGTTCGTGATCGAGCGCACTCGTGGCGGGAGGGATCTGCGGCAGACGGCCCGGATGCTGGCGCTCGGTTTGGCGCCGGCCGCACTTGTCTTCCTACAACCTGACCTCGGCACGGGCATCGTGTTGATGGTCATCACACTCGCGGTTCTGTTCATCGCCGGAGTGCCGTGGTCTCATTTCGCGGCCACGGCGGGCGTGGCGACGGTTGTCGCCCTGCTCACCTTCGTGGTGGCGCCGACCTTTGGGGTCCCGCTGCTTCGCGGCTATCAGGAGGAGCGCTTGACGAGCTTCCTGAATCCGAGCGATGAGGACGCGGGAAGCTCGAGCTACCAGATCAATCAGGCCCTGATCGCAGTCGGCTCCGGAGGCAAGACCGGACGTGGTGACCAGGCGACCCAGACTGATCTGAACTTCCTACCCGAACGGCACACGGACTTCGTGTTCGCCGTCGTCGGGGAGCGCTTCGGGTTTCTCGGAGCCGCGTTCGTACTGTCCCTCTACGCCCTGCTGATCTGGCGGGCGCTGCGTATCTTGACGCTCTCGAAGAACTTGTATGGAACCTTGATCGCGGGCGGCATAGTCGCCATGGTCATGTTCCAGGTCTTCGTCAACGTCGGCATGAACCTAGGTCTCATGCCGGTGACCGGGATCACCCTCCCACTGATGAGCTATGGAGGCTCGTCGGTGCTGGTGACCTTCATGGCGATCGGCCTCTTACAGAGCATTCATGTGCAGTCGCGACTTGCATCCGCGCGCAGCGGCAGGGCAGAAGTACCACTGTTGCGCTGAGCGCGAATAAAAGACGACATCAGACGCCAAGCGGCAGGCGGCCGGGCATGCGCCCGGGCTTGACGCCTGCGCGGGCAATGTCGTCCTGCGCGCCGGTGCGGAAAGGAAATACATGAGAAAGACAATTCTCGTCAGCGTTGACCGGGGTGAGACCCGGGTCTCCGTACTCGAGGCAAAGGGAAAGCCCCCGGAGCGCAAGGGCCGCCGAAAGAAGGCCGCCCCGGGGCCGGACTGGAAGGTTGCGGAGCTCTACGTCGAGCGTCGCGGCCGCCGTTCGATCGTCGGCAACATCTACAAGGGCCGGGTGGACAACGTGCTTCCCGGAATGGAGGCCGCGTTCGTTGACTTCGGCCTCGAGCGAAACGGGTTCCTGCACGTGGACGAGATCGTCCCCGCCGACGGCAGCGCCGCGCCCAAGCGCGGCCGCGGCCGAGGCCGGCGGATCGACGAGCTGCTCAAGTCCGGGCAGGAGATCGTCGTCCAGGTGGTCAAGGACCCCCTGAAGACGAAGGGGGCGAGGCTCTCGATGAACCTGTCGATCGCCGGCCGCTACCTCGTCTACATGCCCCAGGGAGGCGGGGTCGGAGTCTCCAAGCGGGTTCCCGACAAGGAGCGCACCCGTTTGCGCAAGTTGATCGAGAACCTCGACGTCGGCGGCGGAGGCGTGATCGTTCGCACCGCCGCCCAGGGCGGCCAGAAGGAGGACTTCAAGCGGGAGATCGCCTACCTGCACCGCCTCGCCGAGGTCGTCGGGCGCCGCGCCAATGACGCCGAGATCGGGACCATGATCTTCCAGGAGGCCGATCTCTCCGTCCGGGTGATCCGTGACGTCCTGGTGGAGGAGTTCGAGGCGGCGATCCTCGACGACCAGAAGCAGTACGAGCGGGTGGCCAGCTTCCTGCAGCGGACTGCGCCCGAGCTCGAGAAGAGCGTCGAGCTCTACGACCGCACCAAGGAGCCCCTGTTCGACAAGTGGGGCGCCGAGGAGGCCTTCAACTCGGTGCTGTCGCGCCGGGTCGAGCTCCCCTCGGGCGGCTATCTGATCATCGACTATGCCGAGGCGCTGACCGTGATCGACATCAACACCGGCAGCTTCACCGGCCGCGGCAAGGGCCGGCTCGAGGACACGATCACCAAGGTCAACGTCGAGGCCGCCGAGGAGGTGGTGCGCCAGCTCCGCATGCGCGACATCGGCGGGATCATCGTGATCGACTTCATCGACATGGCCCGGGCACGCAACCGGGACCAGGTCCTGAAGACGCTGCGCAAGGCGCTGGACGAGGACCGGACCAAGACCTATGTGGTCGAGGTCTCGCCGCTGGGCCTGGTCGAGATGACCCGGCAGAACGTCACCGACGGCGTGCGGGAGATCCTGACCAAGCGCTGCCCCGTCTGCGACGGCGAGGGAGTCGTCTCCTCCGAGGAGACGGTGGCGATCGAGATCGTGCGAAAGCTGCGCGAGGTGGTCGCCGAGCAGCCCGACCCCGAGGCCTTCCTGGTCCGGGTCAACCCACGGGTGGCCGGCGAGCTGATGCACGAGGGGTCGGGCCTGACCGAGCTCGAGGAGAGCGCCGGCAAGCGCTTTCACTTCGAGGGTGGCGACGTGCTGCCGCTCGACACCTTCGCGGTGGTCGAGACCGGCGGGCGCGAGGAGATCGAGGAGCGAGCGCTGCCATTCAAGGTCGGCGACGAGGTCCTGGTCACGATCGAGGAGCCGCACATGTACAACGCCGAAGACGCTGTGGCGAGGGTCGAGGCCTACATCGTCAGCGTCACCGGCGGCGGCGGACACGTAGGCGAGCGGCGGATGGTCCGGATCGAGGACGTAGGACGCTCATCGGCGACCGCGAGCCTGCTCGACGACGGCAACGGGGCGGGTGGGGACGGCTCCGCCAAGCAGCTAGAATCCGCGTCCGCCGGTGGGCGCAGGCGCCGTGGCAGCAGGGGCGGCAAGAAGCGCTCTGGAGCCGGCGACAAGAGCTCCTGACGGTGAATAGGACATGACGAGATGACCACCTACGCAGTCGTAGAAACCGGCGGTAAGCAGTACCGCGTCGAGAAGGGCACAGAGCTGCTCGTCGACAGGCTGCCCGAAGACGAGGGCGCCAAGGTGGCGCTGCGGCCCGTCATGTTCCGCGACGGCGACGTGGTCACCGGCAAGGACCTCGACAAGGTCAAGGTTGAGGCGAAGATCGCCGAGCACCTTCGGGGCCCGAAGATCCGCGTTTTCAAGTACAAGGCGAAGAAGGGCTACCGCAAGCGCCAGGGCCACCGCTCCGAGTTGACCCGGCTCGAGGTCACCGACCTGAAGATGCTCTCGCGCAAGCCCGCAGCCAAGACCGCAGCCAAGGACGAGGAGGCGGACGATGGCTCATAAGAAGGGCCTCGGCTCGAGCCGAAACGGCCGCGACTCCAAGCCGAAGTTCCTCGGCGTCAAGGTGTTCGCCGGCCAGGCGGTCAGCGGCGGCGAGATCATCGTCCGCCAGCGTGGCACCCGCTTTCGCCCTGGCGACGGCGTCGGGATCGGGCGCGACCACACGATCTTCGCGACCCGCGAGGGCGTCGTCCAGTTCAACAGCGGCCGTCGCGGCCGCTCCATCTCGGTCGTCGACTCCGAGTAGCACCGGCGGCGCCGCAGGGCGCCGCTTCCCGGGCCTGAGGGCTCGCGGCGTGGCATATTCGCCGGGTGCTGTTCGACAAGGCGAGGGTCTTTGTGGAGGGCGGAGCCGGCGGCAGCGGGGTCGTCTCCTTTCGCCGTGAGGCCCACGTCCCGCGGGGCGGGCCCGACGGCGGCGATGGAGGCCACGGCGGCGACGTGATGGTCGTCTGCGACCCCTCCCGCCGCGACCTCTCGGCCCTGGGGCGCAGCAAGCACTTCCGCGGGGAGCGCGGCCACCACGGGGAGGGCAGCCAGCGCCACGGCGCCCGCGGCACCGAGCTTGAGCTGGCGGTGCCCCCGGGGACGGTGGTCACCGGGCTCGACGGGAGCGTCTCCGAGCTGCTCGCCGAGGGCCAGCGGGTCGTGGTCGCCAGGGGCGGGAGCGGCGGTCACGGCAACAAGCGCTTCGCGAACTCAACCCGGCAGGCGCCTCGGTTCGCCGAGCAGGGGCTGAAGGGCGAGTCGGGCTGGATCGAGCTGCAGCTGAAGCTGCTCGCCGACGCCGGCCTGGTCGGGCTCCCCAACGCCGGCAAGTCCTCGCTGCTCGCGCGCCTGACCCGGGCCGCCCCGAAGGTCGCCAACTACCCCTTCACGACACTCGAGCCCGCGCTCGGCACGCTCGACCTCGACGACCGCCAGGTGATCCTCGCCGACATCCCCGGCCTGATCGAGGGTGCCGCGGACGGTGCCGGCCTCGGGCACGAGTTCCTCGCCCACATCGAGCGCTGCCGGCTGCTGATCCAGCTGGTCGAGGTTGAGCCCGCCGAGGGCGACCCCGCCTCCAACTACGAGTCGGTTCGCCTCGAGCTCTCCTCATACGGCGGCGGCCTCGACCGGCTCCCCGAGTTGCTGGTCCTCTCCAAGATCGACCTGGTGCCCCCCGACCGCGCCGAGCAGCTCGTCGCCGAGTGGCGCAACCGTCTCGGCTCGGAGGCCCGAGTCCTCGCGATCTCCTCAGCGACCGGCGCCGGCCTCGACGAGCTGCGGCGCGAGATAGTCAGGGCGCTGCCGGCCGACGCGCCCAGCGCCGCCGCCGCACCGGGGGAGTTCGAGGCCGAGCACCGCGTCTACCGGCCGGGGGAGGAGGAGGGCTTCGAGGTGGAGCCCGACGGCGAGGGGCGCTGGCGGGTCACCGGCCGCGGGATCGAGATGCTGGTCGAGCGCTTCGACCTCGGCAACCACGAGGCCCTCGACTACCTGGAGGCCCGGCTCCGTGAGATCGGCGTGGTCGCCGAGCTGGAGCGCGCGGGCTTCGAGCGCGGCGACGAGGTCGTGATCGGCGAGACCGAGTTCGACTTCGACCCGGCCTAGGGCGCGCGCCTTCCTACACTGGCGCCATGACCGTGGTCGCAAAGCTCGGCTCCTCGATCGTCGCCGACGACGACGGCGCCCTGCGCGCCGATGTGCTCGACGCCGTCTGCGAGCAGGTGGCGGGCCTTCACGCGGGGGGCGAGGAGGTCGTCCTCGTCACCTCGGGCGCGATCGCGCGCGGCATGCGGCTGCTGGAGATGGCTAAGCGCCCGACCACCGTCGACGAGCTCCAGGCCGCCTCCGCCCTGGGCCAGGGCAGCCTCTTCCGTGCCTATGAGGAGCGCCTGGGCGCGGGCGGCGTGCTGGCGGCGCAGGTGCTGCTGACGGGCTTCGACCTCGCGACCCGGGTTCACTACCTCAACGCGCGCCAGACCTTGCGCAAGCTGCTCGAGTGGCGCGCGGTCCCGGTCGTCAACGAGAACGACACCACCGCCACCGACGAGATCACCTTCGGCGACAACGACTTCCTCGCCTCCCAGGTGGCGACCATGCTCGAGGCCCGATTGCTGGTGCTGCTCACCGACACGGCGGGGCTGCATACAGCCGATCCTCGCCGCGACCCCGGCGCCGAGCTGGTGACCGAGGTCAGCGGGCACGATCAGCTCGCCTCCTACGAGATCGGACAGCGCACGTCGCCGTTCGGCTCGGGCGGGATGGCGAGCAAGGTCGCCGCGGCCGAGATGGCCGGCGCCGCCGGCATCCCGACCGTGATCTGCGACGGCACCAGCCCGGGGACGCTCCGCGCCGCCGCGGCCGGGGAGGCCGTCGGCACCCGGATCCAGCCCCACGCTGAGCCGACCTCGTCCTTCAAGCTCTGGCTGCGCTACGCCAAGCCCGCCCGCGGGACGATCCGGGTGGACGGCGGGGCGGAGCGGGTCCTGCGCGAATCGGGCAGCAGCCTGCTCCCCGTGGGCGTGACCGAGGTCGAGGGCGAGTTCGAGGCCGGTGACGCGATCGAGGTAGCGGGTGACGGCGGCCTTGTGATCGGGAAGGGCATCGTCAACTACTCGGCCGAGGAGCTGCGCCGGATCAAGGGGATGCGCAGCGACGGGGTGCGCGAACTGCTTCCGCACGCCTCCGAGGAGGCCGTGCACCGCGACTACCTCGTGCTGACCTAGGCCTCCGTCTCAGCTTGGCCGGATTCGTCTGACAGCTGGCATTCCTGCCAGACGGCGATCGGGCATGGTGGCGGCATGCCCCAATCCAGCAAGGACGCTCGCCGGGTCGTGATCGTCGCCTTCCCCGGCATCCAGACGCTCGACGTGACCGGGCCGATGGAGGTCTTCTGGCTGGCCGGCCAGATCGCTCGCGAGCCCTACGAGGTCGAGGTCGTCGCCCGCGAGCCGGGCCCGATCGTCACCGGCAGCGGCCTCCGGATCGAGCCGCATCGCACCCTCCGCGGGACCCGTGGCCCGATCGACACCCTCCTGGTCGCCGGCGGCACCGGCGTCCGCGAAGCGGAGAACGACGAGGCGCTGATCCGCTGGCTGCGCTCGGCCGCGAAGCGCTCGCGGCGGGTCACCTCGGTCTGCAGCGGCGCCTTCCTGCTGGCCCGCGCCGGGCTGCTCGACGGGCGGCGCGCCACCACCCACTGGTCCTCGTGCGAGTTGCTCCAGCGCCGCTACCCCAGCGTCGAGGTGGACAGCGACGCGATCTTCGTCCGCGACGGCGACGTCTGGACCTCGGCTGGTGTCACGTCCGGGATGGACCTGGCGCTGGCTCTGGTCGAGGAGGACCTGGGCCGTGCGACAGCGCTCGAGGTGGCGCGCTGGCTGGTTCTGTTCGTCAAGCGCCCGGGGGGGCAGTCGCAGTTCAGCGTCCAGCTCTCGGCCCAGGCGGCCGAGAGCGAGCCCCTGCGAGACCTCCAGAGCTGGGTCGGCGACAACCTCGACGCCGACCTCTCGGTCGAGGCCCTTGCCGGGCGGACGGCGATGAGCCCCCGCAACTTCGCCAGGGTCTTCCGCCGCGAGCTCGGGATCACGCCTGCCGCCTACGTGGAAGCCGTCAGGGTCGAGCGGGCCCAATCCGAGCTCGAGGGCTCCCGCGCCCCGATCGACTCGATCGCCCGCCGCTGTGGCTTCGGCAGCCCCGAGACGATGAGGCGCGCCTTCCAGCGCCGCCTGGGCGTCGGCCTCGGGGACTACCGGGAACGCTTCAGACCCGCACTCGAACGCGTCGCCTAGCGCGGCCGAAAGGAGAACCAAAGAATGCAGATCGCCTACCTGCTCTACGACCGCTTCACCGCGCTCGACGCGATCGGCCCGCACGACGTCCTCAGCCAGATCCCCGGCGCTGAGCCGGTCTTCGTGGCCGAGGAGGCGGGGCCGATCGAGAACGAGTCCCGGACCATGTCGATCGTCGCCCAGAAGTCGCTCTCGGAGGTGACCGCACCCCAGATCCTCGTCGTGCCCGGAGGCTTCGGCACCCGCGCCGTGCTGGAGCACGAGCCGCTGCTGCAGTGGATCCGCGACGTCCACGAGACGAGCGACTACACGACCTCGGTCTGCACCGGCTCGCTACTGCTGGCCGCGGCGGGCCTGCTCGACGGCGCACCCGCGACCACCCACTGGCTCGCGAGGGACGAGCTGGCGGAGCTGGGCGCCCGCCCCGTGGAGGAGCGCGTGGTCGAGCACGGCAAGATCCTGATGGCCGCCGGTGTCTCCTCAGGCATCGACATGGCGCTGAGGCTCGTGCAGAAGATGTACGGGGACGAGGCCGCGCAGGCGGTCCAGCTCGGGATTGAGTACGACCCCGACCCGCCCTTCGACGCCGGCTCCCCCGACAAGGCCCCGGCCGCGATCGTGGAGCTCGTGACCGCCGCCTTCGAGGCCCGCGAGGCCGAGGCGACCGCGAAGGCCTGACGGGGGTTGGCCGGCTGGCCAATCCGGGTAGAGTCCGCGGCGGATTGAGGTTGAGGTGAGCGAGCTCAGCGACGCACAGAAGGCGGCGCTTGCGAGCGTCTGCGACACGGTCGTGCCGGCGATCGCGCGCGAGGCCGACCCGACCGGCTTCTGGGGACGCTCGGCGTCCGACCTCGGCGTACCCGACGGCGTCGAGCAGCTGATCACCGGGCTCGCCCCCGAGATGCAGGCGGGCCTCGGCCGGCTCCTCGACGCCCTCGCCGGGCAGGGGATCAGGCGCAGCCCCTCGCAGCCCTCGCGCGAGCAGATGCTCCGCAACGTCTCGCTCGCGAGCCCCGAGGCCGCCGCCGGAGTCGGCGCCCTGGTCGCGATGACCCTCTTCCTCCACTACGGCGCGCCCGATCCTGACACCGGGCGCAACCCCAACTGGGACAAGTTCGGCTTCCCCGGGCCGATCTCTGCGCCCCCCGACGTGCCGAAGGCCCTGACGCTCACCGAGCCCGAGGGCGACGAGCCCGCGATCGACGCTGACGTCTGCATCGTCGGCTCCGGCGCCGGGGGCGGCGTGATCGCGGCGACGCTCGCCGCGCACGGCATGAAGGTCGTCGTGCTCGAGGCGGCCGGCTACTTCAACGAATCCGACTTCAACCAGCTCGAGCTGCCCGCCTACCAGCAGATGTTCTGGCGCGGCGGGCCCAACCCGACCGCGGAGGGCAGCGTCAGCCTCCAGGCCGGGACCACCCTCGGCGGTGGCACCACGATCAACTGGACCAACTGCCTGCGCACCTGGCCCTGGGTCCGCCGGCAGTGGGCCGAGCATGGCCTCGAGGACGTCGCCGGCGCCGAGTTCGACGCCCACCTCGACGCGGTGATGGAGCGGATCGGCGCCAACGACGGCTGCAGCGACCTCAACGGTCCCCAGCAGCGGATGCTCGAGGGTTGCGAGGCGCTCGGCTGGAGCACCGAGACGATCCTCCGCAACACGGACCCGGGCTCCTACAGCGCCGACTACGCCGGCTACCTCGGCTTCGGCGACCAGTCGGGCAGCAAGCAGAGCGGCGACCGGACCTGGCTCGCCGACGCCCAGGCCAACGGCGCGGAGCTGGTCGCCAACTGCCGCGCGCAGCGGATCCTCACCGAGGACGGCCGCGCCTCCGGCGTCGAGGCCAGCTGGGCGCATCCCGACGGCCGCACGGCCACCGTCACGGTCACTGCTCCCCAGGTCGTGGTCGCCTGCGGCGCGCTCGAGTCGCCCTCCCTTCTCGCCCGCTCGGGGATCGGCGGCCCGGCCGTCGGCGCCAACCTGCGGCTCCATCCCTGCTCCGCCGTCGTCGGCTACTACGACTCCGACCAGCAGGCCTGGTGGGGCCCGCCGCAGGCGCTGCTCTGCGACGAGTTCGCCGACACCGGCGAGGGTTACGGCTTCCTGATCGAGACGGCCCAGTACGCGCCGGGCCTGGTCGGCTCCGCGACGCCCTGGACGGGCGGCGAGCAGCACAAGGAGCTGGTCAGCGAGACCCCCAAGACCGCGACCACGATCGGCCTCATCCGCGATCGCGGCGCCGGACGCGTGGACGTCGACGCCGACGGGGAGTCGGTGCCGAGCTACGCGGTCACCGACGAGCTCGACCTCGCCAACATGCACCTCGGAATCGAGTCCCAGGTGCGGATGCACATCGCGGCGGGCGCCCGCCAGATCGGCGCGCTGGCTGCGGGCCTCCCGATCTGGCGAGCCGGAGACGACGTCGACCGCTATCTCGAGCGGCTGCGCCGGATCCCGGTGCGGGCCGGCGGATACAGGCTCTTCAGCGCCCATCAGATGGGCAGCTGCCGGATGGGCGCCGACGCGGAGACGTCGGTCGCGAATCCCGATGGCGAGCTCCACGACACCCAGGGGGTCTGGATCGGCGACGGCAGCGCCTTTCCGACATCCTCGGGCACGAATCCGATGATCACGATCATGGCGCTCGCGCGGCGCACCGCCGGGAGGATCGCCTCCTCCGCCGGTGCCGGGTCGAGCTCAGGCAAACAGGAGGTAGGAGTTGGCGACTGAGACGCAGGCACCACGGGCAGCGGCGCACATCACCGAGCCGATCGTCAGAGACCGGATCTACATCGGCGGCGAGTGGGTCGCCTCAGCCGGCGACGCCTCGATCGAGGTGCTCGACTCCACCACCGAGCAGGTGATCGGGACCGTGCCCGAGGGCACGGCCGCGGACGTCGATCTCGCCGTCACATCGGGCCACGCGGGCTTCGAGGCCTGGTCGCAGGTGCCGATGGGCGAGCGGGCCGAGGCCTGTCGCGCGATCTCCGCGGGGCTGGCCCAGCGCGCCGAGGAGTTGGCGCTGCTGATCGCCTGCGAGGTCGGGATGCCGATCGGGCAGGCCGCCGCGATCCAGGCCGGGCTGCCGGCGATGGACTTCGGCGCCGCTCCCGAGGCGCTCGAGGAGATCGCCTGGGAGGAGCAGGTCGGGAACTCGCTGATCGTCCGCGAGCCGGTCGGAGTGGTCGGCGCGATCACTCCCTGGAACTACCCGCTCCACCAGATCTGCGCCAAGGTCGCGCCGGCGCTCGCCGCCGGCTGCTCGATCGTGGTCAAGCCGAGCGAGGTGACCCCGCTGAGCGCCTTCGTTCTCGCCGAGATCATCGACGAGATCGGCCTGCCCCCCGGCGCCTTCAATCTGGTCACCGGCTTCGGCCCGGTCGTGGGCGAGGCGATCGCGGCCCACCCCGACGTCGACATGGTCTCCTTCACTGGCTCCACCCGCGCCGGCCGGCGCGTCAGCGAGGTCGCGGCCGGGACCGTCAAGCGCGTGGCCTTGGAGCTCGGCGGCAAGTCAGCGAACGTCGTGCTCGACGACGCCGACCTCATCACCGCCGTCTCCTACGGGGTCGGCAACTGCTTCCTCAACTCGGGCCAGACCTGCAGCGCGCATACGAGGATGCTGGTGCCTCGCGCGAAGCTCGCCGAGGCCGAGGCGATCGCCGCGGCCGCCGCCGAGAAGTCGACGATCGGGGATCCGCTCGATCCCGCCACCCGGCTCGGGCCACTCGTCTCCGACGCCCACCGCGAGCACGTGCGCGACTACATCCGCAAGGGGGAGGCGGAGGGCGCGAAGCTGGTCGCCGGCGGCGCCGATGCTCCCGAGGATCTCGAGAGCGGCTACTTCGTCCGGCCCACGGTCTTTTCCGAGGTGAAGCCGGACATGGCGATCGCCCAGGAGGAGATCTTCGGGCCGGTGCTCTCGATCATTCCCTACGACGACGAGGACGAGGCCGTGGAGATCGCCAACGGCACGGTCTACGGCCTCGACGGCGGCGTCTGGTCATCCGACCCCGAGCACGCCAAGTCCGTGGCGCGGAGGATGCGCACCGGACAGGTCCAGATCAACGGCGCCACCTTCAACCCGGTGGCTCCCTTCGGCGGCGTAAAGCAGTCGGGCAACGGCCGCGAGCTCGGCAAGTTCGGGCTCGAGGAGTTCCTCGACGTCAAGTCCATTCAGCTCTGAGCCGGTAGGCGGGCACCAAGGAGGGGCGAATGACGGACGTGAAGGCGCGGGTTGCGACCGAGGCGGACCTCGATGCGGTCGTCGACTTGCTCGCGCTGGCCTTCCACGAGGACCCGACCTGGAGCTGGGCGTTCCACGATCCCGCGACGCGGTTTGACGCCCAGCGCGCGTGGTGGCGCATGCACGTGCGCAGCGCCATCCCGCACGAATGGGTGTGGCTGACCGAGGATGGAGGCGCGGCGTCGCTCTGGATCCCTCCGGGCAAGCCCGAGCTCAGCGACGAGGACGAAGCGAGGTCCGAGCCGCTGATGAGGGAGCTGGCCGGGTCGCACGCTGACGAGGTGCTCGTGCTGCTCGACCGCTTCGGGTCCAACCATCCCGTCGGGGAGCCCCACTACTACCTGAGCCTGCTGGGAACTCATCCCGACCATCGCGGCAAGGGCATCGGAATGAGCCTGCTCACCGACAACCTCGCCAGGATCGACCGGGAGGGATCGGCCGCCTACCTCGAGTCAAGCAACCCTGACAACGACGAGCGCTACGAGCGGCTCGGCTTCACCACGGTCGGGGAGTTCTCGGCGCCGGGCGGTGAGCCCACCGTGGCCTGCATGTGGCGAAGCGCGCGCGCCTAGCCGTGGCGGCCCACGAAGGCCCTGATCTTGCGGGCGGCCGGCCCGCGCGGGTAGTAGAGGGCGTTGACGTGGCCGGCGTTCGGCGGGATGAACTGGCGGGCGTGGGGGAAGGGCTGCGCGGTGTAGCGGCCCTCCGTCGCGGTGGTGACGTCGTCCATCTCGCCTGAGACGACGAGCACGGGAGCACCCGGGGCCTTCGCGCCCGCTGCCTGGGGCGGCTCGTAGAAGGGCCCCGGCGCCGGCGCGGTGAGGCAATAGCGGTAGTTGATGAAAATCGAGCGTGCGATCTCCGCCGGCGTGAACGGCGCGAAGCGCTTTGCGGGATAGGCGGCGATCGAGCGCTTCAGCTGGAGCCGGCGCTGGGGCTCGGACGCGTCCTTCTTCCAGAGCATCGGATAGTCGTTGCAGCTGACGACCATCTCCTCGGCATGGGAGTAGGCCTTGACGGCCCCGTAGCCGCCACCCCCGCCCTTGGTGAGGCGGTCATAGAGCTTGGAGTCCCCTCTCGACAGCCCGCTGACCGCGTTATTGACCTTCAGGTATCCCTGCGGCGGCGTGTATCCGGCGCTCCAGATCAGGTCGGCGAGCGGCACGGCGCCGCGCCGGGTCTTGCGCAGCTTGTGAACGGCCCTGCCGAGGCGCGCGCGGGCGTCGCCGTGGCACTTCGGCGACCGCGCGCAGGAGAGCTTCAGAGAACGCAGGCCGGTCCGCGGCCCGCTCGGGTACCAGGGGCTCTCTCCGCTGGTCGGGTAGGCGGAGTCGAGAACCAGTGCCTTCAGGGTTTTCCCGTGGCGGTAGGCGTAGGACTGGGCGAGGTAGGTCCCGTAGGAGTCGCCATAAAGGACGATGCGGCCGAGGCCGAGGGCCCGCCTGACGGCGGCGAGGTCATCCGCCCCCGCGGAGGTCCGGTAGGACTCGAAGCGCGGCCCCAGCTCGGCGGCGCAGCGCGCGAGGATCACCTGGTCGCTGACCTTGGCGGCCTGGGAGCCGGGGCAGTGCAGCGCCCTCGACATGCCGGTTCCCCGCTGGTCCACGAGCACCAGTGCCCGCCGGTTCAGCAGCTTCCCGAAGGTCGCGACGTATTCGCTCGCGCTCCCGGTCGAGGAGTACCCGGGCCCGCCCTCTGCCGCGAAGATCGTTCCCAGCGAGGGCCGCGAGCGATCAGAGCGCGGCCGCATCGCGAACGCGATCGGCGTTGTTCCCAGCCCCGGGTCGGCCCGCTCGAAGGGAACCGTGAGCCTGCCGCAGCGAAATCCGCTCAGGGCGGTGCCGGGGCAGCCGCCGAGCCGGACCGAGGAGGCGGCGGACGGCTCGTCGTCGCGCAGCGACGATGGGCTCGGTGTCCCGGCGGCCGCGAAGGCGGCGGTGAAGAGGGCGATCGCGAGGATCAGGGTCGAGGGCAGGAGGCGGCTCATGGTGGCGACAGTAACAGCCGCCCGAGGGAGGCCTGGTTGCGGCGAACGAGCCATTCAGCCGCTCTCCCGGCGTCGCGGGCGAACGGCGAAGCGCTGCTCGTCGAGGCGGCTGACCACGCTGCCGAGGGGAGCGCAGGCGTGGGCCAGGCGGGTGGCAATCCACTCGGCCTCTTCGCCACGAGCCAACCGCGTGGAGCAGTGCTCCAGCCGCAGGCCGACGAGCTCGACCTCCGGGTCGCCCCCGGGTCGCCACAGCGCGAGGATGCCGAGGTCGCTGCGGAGCGCAGAGTTGACCGGGGTGTCGTGGAGCGCGTCGCCCAGGTCGTAGAGGATCGGCCTCCCGCGCCGCCAGCCGACGCCGTGGAAGCTGTGGGCCGAGTGGCCGGCAACGGCGTCAGCGCCGGCCGCGAGCAGGCGCCGGGCGAGCAGGCGCTGCCAGACCGCCGGGCGGGTGGTCAGGTTCGGCCCCCAGTGAGGGAAGACGAGCACTTGGTCGCAGCGCTCCGCCAGCAGTCGAACCTCGGCCAAGAGCCACGAGGGCCGCTTCCAGCGCGCCCCGCGCCGTCGCGAGGATTGGATCAGGGCGACGCCCGGCTCGTCCTCTCCGGCCGCGGTCCCGAAGTGGTGGTCGGCGCAGGCCACGATGCCGACGGTGGCGCCCCCGGACTCGATCGTCACGCTAGCGCGCGCCCGGGCTCGGTCGGCCCCGGCGCCGACGGGAGCGAATCCGGCGCCCTCGAGATGCCGCACGGTGTCGGCAAGGCTCTCCGGGCCGTAGTCAAAAGAGTGGTTGTTGGCGAGCGAGGCGGCGTCGGCGCCGATCGCGCCGAGGGCGCCGAGGGCCGCTGGCGGCGCGCGAAGGAAATAGCGCTTTGCCCGAACGCGGTCGGTCTCGGCGCCCCCCTCCGATATGCAGCACTCGAGGTTGACGATCGTCAGCTCACAACCGCGCAGCAGCTCGCGCAGCTCGGGCGCCCAGACGCTCTCGGCGCCCTCGGCGATGAGCTTCTGCCCGACCGCGCGGCCGAGCATCACGTCGCCGAGCAGGGCGATCGTGGTCAGGGTCCCTCCCGGGGCCAGCGGGTCGCCATTGGGGCTGAGTTTGCCGGGTACGCTTACCCCGTGGCAACCAAGACCAGGAGCGTCGCCGACATCTGTCGCGATGCCAAGGACGCTTTTCACGTGCTCGCGCGGCTGGATCGCGCGCCCAAGGACGCCTGCCTCAACGACCTCGCCGACCGCCTCGAGAGCCGGACGGGCGAGATCCTCGAGGCGAACGCATCCGATCTGGCGGCTGGGCGCGAGGCCGGCCTCGACGAGGCGCTGATCGACAGGCTCGCCATGACCCAGGCACGGATCGCGGGAATGGCCACCGGCGTGCGAGAGGTGGCTCAGCTGCCCGACCCCGTCGGCGAGGTGGTGGAGACCTCGACACTCCAGAACGGCCTCGAGGTCTCCAAGCAGCGCGTGCCGATCGGCGTGATCGGGATCGTCTACGAGGCGCGGCCGAACGTCACCGTTGACGCTGCGGCGCTCTGCCTCAAGAGCGGCAACGCGGTGGTGCTGCGGGGCTCCTCGGCCGCCGAGGCGTCGAATGCCGTGCTCGCGGGCCTCGTCGTTGAGTCCCTGCGTGAGGCCGGCATCCCCGAGACCGCCGTCTCACCGCTCTCGGGCGGCGGCCACGAGCAGCTCCGCGAGCTGGCCACCCAGGAGGGGCTGGTGGACCTGATCATCCCAAGGGGGGGCGACGGGCTCAAGAACGCGCTCAAGGAGGTGGCGAGGGTCCCCGTGATGTATGCCGCCGCGGGCAACTGCCACGTATACGTCCACGAGGACGCCGACCTTCAGATGGCCCAGCGGATCGCCTACAACGCGAAGGTGCAGCGGCCCGGCGTCTGCAACGCGGCCGAGACGCTGCTGGTCCACCGCGCGGCCGCCGGCGCGCTGCTCCCGGCCCTGCTCCAACAGCTCAGCGACGCGGGCGTCGAGCTGGTCGGCGACGAGCGGGCGCGCGACAACGCCGCCGACGTCCCCGTCGGGCCCGCAAGCGCCGAGGACTGGGACACCGAGTACCACGGGCTGAAGATGGCCGTGGGCGTGGTGGACTCGCTCTTCGCGGCGGTCGACCACGTCAACAGGCACGGCAGCGGCCATTCCGAGGCGATCGTGACCTCATCCAACGAGGCAGCCAACGAGTTCACCGAGGCGGTTGACGCAGCCGCGGTCTACGTCAACGCCTCGACCCGCTTCACCGACGGCTACGAGTTTGGGATGGGAGCGGAGATCGGCAACTCGACCCAGAAGCTGCACGCGCGAGGGCCGATCGGGCTGCGCGAGCTGACCACCACCAAGTACATCGTTCGCGGCAGCGGCCAGGTCAGGGAGTAGGGCGGTCCGCACCGCCGAGGCAGCGGCCTGATGGTCGCTTCGAACGAGGGCCGGGTCGGCGTGCTCGGGAGCGCCTTCAACCCGCCCCACGTAGGGCACATGCTGCTGGCCCAGGAGGCGCGCTGGCAACTCGGCCTCGGGCGGGTGCTGCTGATGACCACCGGCAGGCCCCCGCACAAGGAGATCGCCGACGATCCCGGGGCGGAGCTGAGGCTGGAGATGGCCGCCACGGCCGCTGCCGAGGAGGAGTGGCTCGAGGCCTCGCCGCTGGAGGTGGAGCGCGACGAGACCTCGTACTCCTACCGCACCCTCGAGCTGTTGCGCAAGCGGGACCCCGAGGCCGAGCTCTGGTTCCTCCTGGGGGCCGACATGGCGGCGGGCCTCGAGAGCTGGGAGCGGCCCGAGCGGGTGCTGGAGCTTGCGCGCCTGGCGGTGGTGCCGCGGCCCGGGGTCGAGATGGACGCGGTCAGCTCGACGCTGGAGCGGCTCGGTGCCGCCGCTCGAGCCGAGATACTCGAGATGCCACGGTGCGGGGTCTCATCCACCATGATCAGGCAACGAGTATCGGAGGGTCGGCCGTTGGGGCGGCTCGCCCCGGACGGAGTGGTGGAGATGATCGAGCGGCGGGGCCTTTACCGATGAGCTCAGAGGCCCTCGCGCGGCGAATCGCGGCCATCGCCGACGCCAAGCTTGGTACCGACCTCGTTGCGCTCGACATGCGGGGGCTCGTCGGCTACACCGACTTCCTGGTCTTGTGCACGGTTCGCAACGAGCGCCAGGGGCGATCTATCAATGAGGACGTTCGCAGAGAGCTGAAGCCGGAGGGGTTGACGCCTGCGCGCGTGGAGGGCCTGGATGAGGGCGAGTGGGTGCTGATCGACTACCTCGATTGCATCCTGCACGTGATGACCGAGGGCGTTCGCGAGCGCTACCGCCTCGAGCAGCTCTGGGGCGAGGCCGCCCGCCTCGACCTCGATCTTCAGGCCGCCTAGCCTCGAGCGGAGAGCGCGCGGGATACGTCCGCAGGCCCACCTAGCCTGCGGTTCGTGGCCAGCGAGAGCTTCCGCCGAGCGTTGCGCGGCTACGACCCCGAGGAGGTGGACGCCGCGCTGAGCAAGAAGCAGGCGCGGGTCGAGCGCCTCGAGCGTGAGGCCAAGCAGCTTGCGCAGCGGGTGATGGAGAAGGAGCGCCGCTTACAAGAGGCGCTCGCCCGCCTTGGAGAGGAGGGCGAGGACTCGCCCGGAGCGATCGCGTCGCTGAGCCGCAGGCTCGAGGAGATCCACGGGCAGGCCCGCCAGCAGGCGACCCGGATCAGGATGAAGGCGCTCGACGACGCCGTGCAGATGGCGGACCGGGTCAGCGAGCTGGCGAGGCTGCGCGACGACCTCGGCTCCAGGGTCTTCGATCTCGCCGGGCGCGCCGGGATCGGCCCCGGTCACGAGGCTGATCAGGCGGCGGCCGAGGAGGCCCCGGCGACGCCCCCCGCCCCCCGTGGCGGAATCTATGAGGGGGCCGTCGAGGTGGAGGTCGGGCCGCTCAACGACTTCTCCCAGCTCGCCGGCTTCGAGGACGCGGCGGCGAAGGTCGACGGGGCCGACGAGATCAAGGTGCGCCGCTTCTCCGGTCGCCGCGCCACCGTCTCGATCAGCCTGAGCGAGCCCGTGGAGCTGTTGCGCCAGCTCGAGGAGCATGCCCCCTTCGAGTTCAAGATCAGCGACCAGCGCTCCGGGCGCGTCGTCCTCGACATCGACGACGACGAGCACCACAAGGCCGCCTGAGCGCCGTTCGGCGCGATACTCGACGGCCGGCCTCCGCGGCTAACATTCCGCTGGCGTTTCCCGGGGCTGTAGCTCAGTTGGCTAGAGCGCCTGCATGGCATGCAGGAGGTCGGGGGTTCGAGTCCCCCCAGCTCCATCTCAAGCTTGGTTGCTTTATCTATCGTCGGATCGTCTTGCGTGAATCAGGTATCCGAATTGAGGCGACTGCTCCGGGATGCTTCTTTGACCCGGCTTCCATCGCGTCTCCAAATCCCATCGATGGGCGATCGGCCTGCTATTCGCGTCTTGTGGTCGTGATCGCAATGTCTAGTTAGGCTCTTTGAATGCTGCAATGCCCACGGTGCGGTGGAACGAGGGTCCGCCCCCTCGGCCAGGGCGTCTATCAGTGCGAGGAGAGCGGAGACTACGACTCGCCTGATACCGATCGTGATATCTGTGGCTGGAAGTACCGGGAGGGGGACCCTCCCCTCGCGCCGCCAGAGTTCGAGTCCCCTCCGGGGCGAGAGGATCCCCTAGAGATAGGAGGTGCTGAGGAACGCTATGCGCGGAAGCGGGAGTCGGCGCTGCGGGCGGACGACACAGCCCGGCGGGAGGCAAGGTCCACGCAGGAGAGGCAAGCCAAGCTTCTCGCAAGGATCGGGACGTTCCGCTCAGTGATGGCAGCCGCGGGCAACCCAGGCACCCAGCGGATTACGCTAGTTGAGAACAAAACGACACGGCGCGGGAAGACGCGACAGATACGCCGGGTCGTTGGGAAAGGCTGGAAGGTCGCGACCTCCGGCAGTCCTGGTGGTTTCTCGCGGGGATCAAGATCACTTGTAGTTGCGACGGACGGGAGCTTATGGACGACGTTCGGATCTCACGAAGAGCTGCTCGCGTACCAGCGATGGGTCCTGAGCGAAACCCCGCTTGGGGATGACGATCTCCGAATGGCGATGGATGTCATGACCCACCTACTCGCTAAGTCTGACCTTGTCTGGCCCTCAGGCGCTCAGCCTCGTGGCGGCTAAGAGTTCACACGTTGAATGTAAGTTGTGTCGGGCAGCCTGATCCCGCGTGCAGCGGATTTGCCGAGTCGGTCCGGCGGTCTCGCTTGGATTGCTAATTCGATGCTAGCCAGACGTCACCTGACCAAACCGAGAAGGGCACGGAGCTGACGAACGAACGTTTGGTTCGAAAGTCGTCCCGCTAACTCCATCTCATGGTTGCTTGCTTCAGGGAGGAACCTTGAGCGCTTAGCCTCGCCCTACCAGTTCAATCTTCCTTCGCCAGGCGCCGCTCTATGGCCCTGGCGCCAACCAGGTCATCGAGAACTCGGGCGAAAATTCATTCGACTTGAAGATGTTCAGGGGCGTGGTGCCGCTGACCATGAGCACCCGCGCCTCGACGTAGTCGCCTTCCTGGAGCTGCACCTGGGTGGTCAGCTCCTGAACGTTGGCGTCGCCCAGCACGGCACCTGCCTGCTCGATCGCGATATCCGTGCTGCCATTCTTCCGCAGCAGCAGTGCGCGGCGAGTGTCGTTGGCGGTGTCCCACCCGACCTGGCCAGTCACCGCGTAAATCCCGGTCACCGGTGCAGTGAGCCGAAAGTTGTTGGTCGAGTTGTCGTGCATGTTCGCCGTGTCGTAGCGCTCGGAGTCAAAGTTCAGCGTCTCTACGACGCCGGTGTCGATGCTCTGGCCGTCGGAGTCCGTCACCCGGGCGGCCGGAATCGAACTCGAGAACTTACCCGTCCCCAGGGACCCGTTGCTGATGTCCGCGCCGCCGAGGCTCTGGTTCGTGACGTCGGCGCCCTTCAGGTTCTTGACGTCCTTACCCGTCAGGGAGTTGTTCCTGACGTCACCTCCGTCGATCAGGCGCGCAGCGACGGCCGTGCCGCTCAAGGCGACGATCAACGCAAGCAAGGAGGTCACGTTTGCGAACGTGAGCCGACCTCCAATTGCCCCTCCAAATCTTTTTCGCATCGTCTATTAACAAGCAATGCTTATAGACAAGCTGATTGGGAATCGAGAAGCAGGGGGTATGTGCGACGGCCTCGCATGAAAGCGGCAGCGCCGGCCCGCAGCCCTGACGCGTACGCCCGCGTCCGCAACGCGAAACAGCGGTGGCGACGCTCAGCGGCCTCGGATGTCGCTCAGTCTGCTGAGAGAGCTAACGAACTCAGGGTTCGAAAGTCTTCCGGCTAACTTCCACAAGTCTTCGATACCCAACTGACGGGCGAGCGACAACAACCATGAAGAAGAAGAGCGGCTCGAAGGAAGCAACAGGAGGGGACTCCCCCTCTCAGTTGATAGACGCGAGGATCGAGGAGCTGGGTGATTGGCGGGCGAGGCGCTCGCTCGGGCCCGAGCCGTGATCAAGCAGGCCGACCCCGACCTGGTCGAGGAGCTGAAGTGGAGGAAGCTCTCCAGTCCCGGAGGGGTCCCGGAGTGGTCACACGACGGGATCATCTGCACAGGCGAGACCTACAAGGACAAGGTGAAGCTTCGCGCCGCCCTGACACTGAACACGTCCCCCTGATTCGAGGAACTTGCCCGAGGCGATCTCGATACCCGCGCGCTTCAACGGGCCCCTCGACAGCGGCAACGGTGGATATTGCTCAGGGGTCGTTGCCGGCTTCCTCGGGGGGGCGGTCGAGGTCAGCCTGAGGCGTCCGGTACCGCTCGACGTGGTCCGCGAGAGCGATGGCTCGGTACGTGCGCTCGACGGCGAGATGCTCGTACTGGAGGCGCGCCCGGCGCCCGAGTTCGAGCTCGAGCCGCCCGCCCCGGTGCGCCCGGAGCAGGCGCGCGCGGCGGCGGCGGGCTACAGAGGCCTCGCGGAGGGTGTCTTCAGCAACTGCTTCGTCTGCGGCCTCGCCCGGGACGACGCGTTCGGGGTGTTCGCGGGCGAGGTGGAGGGCCGGCAGATCGTCGCCTCACCGTGGACGCCGTCCGGGGCGACCGCCGACGCGGCCGGCCAGGTGCTCCCGGAATTCGTCTGGGCGGCGCTCGACTGCCCCAGCTACTTCGCGGTCCATTTGCACAGGGATCTGTCGCTGAGCGTGCTCGCCCGGCTGACGGCGCGGGTGGACGCGCCCGTCCTTGCCGGCGAGGAGCACGTCGTGGTCTCCTGGCCGATCGAGTCGGAGGGCCGCAAGCACCACGCCGGGGCGGCGGTGCTCTCGGCCGAAGGTGAAACGCTCGCGGTCGCGCGTGCGCTCATGATCGAGCCGCGCGAGGGGTAGTGGGTGCCGCCGCCTACGGCGGCGATCCGCCCCCTTCCTCCTCGCTCGCCTTCGCTTCCTCTTCGTCCCCGTGTGGCCCGAAGCCGACGTCCACCACCTGGAACCCCTTGTGCCGCTCGCTCTCGGCGTATCCGGCGTAGGCCCGTTCGTCCGCGGGGGTCAGGTTCACCCGGTCGGTGAACGGCGTCAGCAGTGCCCGGGGCCAGAGGCGCTTCTGGGCGACGACGTTGATCTCGGCCGCGAACACGATCACCACTGCCAGCAGGTAGATCCACGCGATCAGGCCGAGGACGAGGCCGAAGACCCCGTAGGCCTCGGGGGCGCCCTTGAGCGCGTGCGCGACGAAATAGGTCCCCAGGAGTTGGACCAGCTCCCAGCCGATGCCGGCCACGATCGCGCCGATGCGCAGCTGGCGCGTGGGCACCTCCCTCGCGGTCAGCAGCCTGAAGGCGAGCAGGAAGAGGCCGATGTTGACGAGCGTGGCCAGCGGGATTGCGAGCACGCTGAGCCAGGTGCCCATGGACGCCCCGAAGGCGTCCCCCCCGGCGGGCAGCCCCGAGAGCGCCGTGGTGATGAGCACGCCGGCCCCGAGCACCAGCAGCAGGACCAGGCTCCGAAGCCTCAGGGAGATCGGGTTCGGCCGGCTGTTGCGGGGCACGGCCCAGGCCCGGTTGAACGCGTTCTGCGCCGCCCCGGCGGCACCCAGGCAGCCATAGATCGTGACCAGGATCCCGACCGCGAGCCCGACGCCGCTGCCCTTGAGCGCGTGCACGTTCTGGCGCAGCTGGGTGCCGACTATCGGAAGCTCCGAGAGCGTCGAGTTGACCAGCTTGTCGCGCAGCTCGGGGTCTCCCTGCAGGACGAACCCGAGGATCGTCACAAGCAGAAGCAGTAGCGGGAACAGCGAAAGGAAGCCGTAGTAGGTGATCAGCGCCGTCAGGTACGGGCCCTGGTCATCGCCGAACTTGTAGGCGACGGCGAGGGGAAAGCCCAGCCAGCGGTGGCGCCGCTGGTAGGCGTCCACCGCGTCCACTGCGCGACCCGCCACTTCCCGCTTTGCCCGCATCTCTAGACGGCGGCGAACCACGCCGCCATCGCCTCGATGCCCTCTCGCTGGCCCTCGCCTCCGCCGAGCTTCCCGAAGCTGCCCGTCCCGCGCATCATCATCAACTTCAGCTTGTCCCCGTCCGTCGTTTCCAGCCGCACCGTGATCGCCGCGCCGTCCATCACCGCCGCCGTCACCGTGAACCAATCGCCGCCGGCGCCGCTCGCCTTGGCGGACTTGATCTGGCCGGGCTCGATCGAGATGGCATCGCCGTCGCGCTCGAACTTTCGGGTCATCCGCTGTACCAGCAGCCGCCGGTCCGTGGTCCCGACCGCGACCTGCGAGCCCTTGAAGGTGCTCTGCTGGGTCGCGAAACAGGCGCCCACCAGCTCCTCCCCCGGCGCGAGCGACGGCTCCAGCGCCTTCCTCAGCTTTGCTGCCAGCTCCACGCCGCCAGGCTACCCGCAACTCCCGCCGCTACTCGTAGGAAAGCGCTTCCAGCACGTCCAGCCGCGAGGCTCGCCGCGCGGGGCCGATCGCCGCAACGACGCCCGCCGCAGCGGCGAGCACCATCAACAACAGCAGGGAGCCGACCGGGATCGTGAGGGTGAAGCCCTCGTCGGCGAGGGGGCGGCTGATCGTGATCGCGAACACGACGCCCAGCACCAACCCCAGGACGGCGCCGATCAGCGCCGTGATCACCGCCTCGTAGCGCACGATCTGTCGGGTCTGGCGCCGCGACATCCCCACCGCGCGCAGCAGTCCCAACTCTCGGGTTCGCTCGTAGATCGAGAGGGCGAGGGTATTGACGATGCCGAACAGCGACACGATCACCGCCAGCGCCAACAGCGCGTAGATCACTCCCAGCAGCGTGTTGAGTTGGCTCGAGATCGAGTCCTTCAGCTCCTGCTGGTTCTGTACCTTGATCGTCGGAAACGGCTTCAGCTGCTCGTCGATCCCGCTGCGAACGGCGTCGGTGTCCGCGCCCTCGTCGAGCTTGATGAAGATGCTGGTCGTCGTCTGGCCCTCGCCGTATGCCCTGGCGTTGACGTCGGATGCGGCGTAGTCGCCGATGAAGTCGGTGTTGTCCTTGAATGTGCCCGTTGCCGTGTAGTTGATCTTGCGCCCCGAGACGGTGGTGACGGTGAAGGCGTCACCGACCTCGAGCTTGCGCTTGTCGGCGAACTTCTCGTCGAGCACCGCTTCCGTCGGGCCGAGGTCGGTCAGCGTCTGGTCCGACCCCTGCCTCCAATCGAGCTTCAGCACGTCGGCCGCCGTGGCCGGCGCCACCAGCGAGAGATAGCCGTCGCCGTCGGGCGAGGCGTACTGGGTGTAGCGATAGGGAGAGGCAACCGCGACACCGTCCACACCCTCGACCGCCTTCACCGGTGTCAGCGGGATGTCGGAGAAGCCGTCGGTGCTGCCCAGGATGAGATCCCCCCCGAGCGTCTTGTCGATCGCGTCGTCGATCGAGCCCCGAATGCCGGCGGCGAAGATCGCCACGAAGGAGACGAGCGCCAGGCCGATCATCAGCGCCGCCGCGGTGGCGGCCGTGCGGCCGGGGTTGCGGACTGAGTTCTCGCGGGCGAGGCGGCCGGCGACGCCCCGGGTCCTCTCCAGGGGCAGCCCCACCAGCGATGCGAGCGGCCGAACCAGCCGCGGGCTCAGCAGGGCGACCCCCAGGAACATGGCGCCTGCGCCGATCCCGACCCAGGCGGCGCCGGAGCCACCGATCACGCCGAAGACGCCGCCCAACATCGCGATCAGCCCCAGCCCCGTCAGGGCGACGGCGATGGCGGTGCGCAGCCGCTTGGTCCCGGGCGCCTCCACCACGATGCCCTCGCGCAGGCCCTCGACGGGCTCGACCCTCGTGGCGCGCAGGGCCGGCACCAGCGCCGCGACCACGGTCAGCACGGTTCCGACGGCCAGTGACAGGATCACGGTGCGAACCCCGATCACGTTGCCCGCGCTGGGGAGGTCGATTCCGGTCGCCTTGAACAGGCTCGAGATGGCCGAGGCGAAGGCGATCCCGAGCAGCAGCCCGATCACCGAGGCGGCGAAGCCGATCAGCAGCGCCTCGAGCGCCACCGAGCGGACTATCTGGCGGCGGTTGGCGCCGAGGGTCCGCAGCATCGCGAACTCCCTGGTGCGCTGGGCAACCGTGATCGAGAAGGTGTTGAAGATCAGGAACGAGGCGACGAACAGCGCCACCCCCGCGAACACGAGCAGGGCGGTCTTGAGGAAGCCGATGAACTCGCCGACGTCGTCCTTCTGGGACTGGGTGTTCTCCTCACCGGTCTCGGCCTCGACGTTCTTGGGAAGCACCTGGGTCAGGTTCGCCGCGAGCTGTCCGGGGGTGGTGTCGTCATCGGCGGCCACCGCGATCTGATCGAACTCGCCCTGCTTTCCGGTGATCAGCTGGGCCTGGGGGAGGGTGAAGACGGCGATGCTGGCTCCGCCGAAGGAGTCGACGTCGCCGATGCTGGCGAAGCCCACCAGCCTGTAGGGACGCGCCGATTCCTTGCCGGCGACCGTGACCCGGTCGCCGAGCTCGAAGCCCGCCTTGTCGGCGGCGGTCTTGTCGATCGCGACCTCGTTCGCCGTCCGCGGAGCCCTGCCCTCGTAGTCGAGGGTCTCGAAGCGCCGCGGCTGGGCCGAGGAGCCGAAGCTGGGAGCGCCGTTGCCACCGATCGGATCGCCGTCCTTGTCGATGATCGCGACCTGGGGGTCAAAGATGCCGCCCGCGGCCGCGGCGACCCCCTCAGTCGAACGCACCTCCGGCAGCAGCGAAGCGCTGATCGGGGGGTCCTGGGCGTCGTCGGTCTTGACGGCCTGCTTGGAGGTGACGACCGCGTCGATCCCCTTGTTGCTCTCCGTGAAGATCTCGTCGAAGGCCTGGTCGATCGTGTCGGTGAACACGTAGGTGCCGGCGATCATCATCACGCCGAGCACGATCGCCAACGCCGTGAGGACGGTGCGCAGCTTGCGGGCCCAGAGGTTTCGCAGGGCGATCGAGGTCACTACGCGGGTTGCTTCATCAGGTCGAGGACCTGCTCCGGGCTCGTCGCGGGCTCGTCCCGGACGATCCTGCCATCAACCAGCACCACCACCCGGTCCGCCGTGGCCGCAGCGTTGGCGTCATGGGTGACCATGACCACCGACTGGCCGTAGTCGTCCACCGCTGTGCGCAGCAAGGCGAGGATCTCCTCGCTGGACTTCGAGTCGAGGTTGCCGGTGGGCTCGTCGGCGAAGACCACCGCGGGCTCGGACAGGAGCGCGCGCGCGACGGCAACTCGCTGCTGCTGGCCGCCCGAGAGCTCGGCGGGGCGATGGCTGACGCGGTCGCTGAGGCCGACCGCCTCAACGAGCTCGTCGAAGCGCTTGCGGTGGGGCTTGCGCCCCGCCAGTGAGAGCGGCAGCACGATGTTCTCCTCGGCGGTCAGCACGGGGAGCAGGTTGAAGAACTGGAAGATGAAGCCCACCTTGTCGCGCCGCACCTCGGTCAGCTTGCCGTCGTCGAGGTCGTTGAGCGCGACGCCGTCGATCTCGACCCCGCCCACGGTCGGCCTGTCCAGTCCGGCAAGGAGGTGCATCAGCGTCGACTTGCCCGACCCCGAGGGCCCCATGATCGCCGTGAACCTGCCCTCGGGAAACTCGAGCGAGACATCGTCGAGGGCCTTGACGGAGGCATCGCCCTCCCCGAACACGCGAGTCACGTTGGTGGCGGAGACGATCGCTTCGTTGGGCACGGGGGTCCTTTCGTAGGTCGTTGCGAGAGGGCGGACGGCGCAGTCAACCGAGCGCCGGATTGTGATCTCCCAGGGTCAGCTCGTCTGCACGCTCGGGTCGGGCGCTCCCAGCTTGGTCATGGGTGGCGCCTCGTAGGCAGCGCCGGGGACGCCACCCACGATCAGGACGCGAATGCCCTCCGCGCCCGGCCTGAGCTTGCGGCTGACGCCGGGGCCGACCCGGGCCAGCCACTCGGAGTCGATCGGATGGCGCTCGCCGTCAATCTCGATCTCGCCGCTGCCCTTGAGGGTCACGTAAAGCTCCTCCTGGCCGCTCTCCGCCTCGTCGTGCTCGGGATGGCCCTCCTCGCCGGGCGGCATCTGAACCACCTGGAAGCCGAAGGCACTGGCGCCGAGCTCGGCCCGCGCGCGCGGACGAAGCCGCCACCGTAGATCGACTCCATCTCGTCGATCCGCTTCAGCTCGAACTCACTCATCTGGTTTCTCCTCCGTTCCGCCGGTGGCGGATGGGTTCATTGAGGGGCCAACTTAGCGCGTCCAGGATCGTCGCCCTCCGGCGGCCAACCGATCGCTTCCGCCGCCGGCTGCGCCCTGCCTAAACTGGCCCGCTATGACGAGCGCCGACACCACAGCCGACGACCAGTCCGAGCGTTACGACCCGCACACGATCGAGCGGCGCTGGCAGCGGGTCTGGGCCGACGAGGGCACCTGGGAGGTCGCCAACCCCGGCCAGCCGGGATTCGACGCCGAGGACCCCAAGGCCTACGTGCTCGAGATGCTGCCCTACCCATCCGGCGAGCCCCACATGGGCCACCTCAAGGTCTATTCGGTCGGCGACGCGATCGCCCACTTCAGGCGTCGCCACGGCCACAACGTGGTCCATCCGATGGGCTACGACGCCTTCGGCCTGCCCGCCGAAAACAACGCGATCAAGACCGGCGAGCACCCCCGCACTGCGACCGAGAAGTCGATCGCAGCCTTCCGCGAGCAGTTCAAGAGCTGGGGGATCTCGATCGACTGGACGCGCGAGATCGGGACCCACGATCCCGACTACTACCGCTGGACCCAGTGGATCTTCCTCAAGCTCTACGAGCAGGGCCTCGCCTACCGCACCGAGGCGCACGTGAACTGGTGCCCCAAGGACGCGACCGTGCTCGCCAACGAGCAGGTGATCGACGGGCACTGCGAGCGCTGCGGGACGCTGGTCGAGCAGCGCCGGCTCGAGCAGTGGTTCTTCAAGATCACCGACTACGCCGACCGTCTGCTGGAGGACGCCGCGGAGCTGGACTGGCCCGAGAACGTGCTGACCATGCAGCGCAACTGGATCGGCCGCTCGGAGGGCGCCGAGGTGGTCTTCAGCTGCGAGCAGCCCGCGCTCGAGTTCCCGGTCTTCACGACCCGCCCCGAGACGCTGTTCGGCGCCACCTTCTTCGTGCTCTCACCCGAGCACCCGGAGATCGAGCGGATCGCGGCGGGCACCGGCCAGGAGGACGCCGTCCGCGACTACGTCAACGAGGCGGCCCGCAGCACCTCCGAGGAGCGCGGCGCCGAGGACCGGCCCAAGACGGGCGTCCCGCTCGGCCGCGAGGTCGTCAACCCGGTCAACGGCGAGCGGATCCCGATGTTCGTCGCCGACTACGTGCTGATGGAGTACGGCACCGGCGCGATCATGGCCGTGCCCGCCCACGACGAGCGCGACCACGAGTTCGCCGAGACCTATGACCTGCCGATTCGCCGGGTGATCGAGGGGGACGAGCTGCCCTACGCCGGCGACGGCGCGATGGTCAACTCCGGGCGCTTCGACGGCAAGGACAACCGCGAGGCCTACACCGAGATAGTCGCCTGGCTCGAATCGGAGGGGCGTGGCAAGCCGGCGATCAACTACCGCCTCCGCGACTGGCTCGTCAGCCGCCAGCGCTACTGGGGCGCGCCGATCCCGTTCGTCTACTGCGACAAGGACGGGATCGTCCCCGTGCCCGCCGACCAGCTCCCGGTGCTGCTGCCGGAGATCGAAGACTACGCCCCCAAGGGCAAGAGCCCGCTCGCCGCGGCCGAGGACTGGGTCAACACCGAGTGCCCGGTCTGCGGCGGCCCCGCGCGCCGGGAGACCGACACGATGGACACCTTCGTCGACAGCTCCTGGTACTTCCTGCGCTACCTCGATCCCGGCAACGAGGAGCTCCCCTGGGCCCGCGAGGTCGCCGACTACTGGATGCCCGTGGACCAGTACATCGGCGGGGTCGAGCACGCGATCCTGCACCTGATGTACGCGCGCTTCTTCACCAAGGCGCTCGCGGACATGGGCCTGCTCGCCGCGCAGGAGCCCTTCGCCAACCTCTTCACGCAGGGGATGATCACCCGCGACGGGGCGAAGATGTCGAAGTCCAAGGGCAACGTCGTCAGTCCCGCCGAGTACGTCGAGCGCTACGGCGCCGACGCGGCGCGGACCTACATCTGCTTCATGGCGCCGCCGGTCAAGGGCGGCGACTGGTCTGACGAGGGCGCCGAGGGAGTCTTCCGCTTCCTGGCCCGCGTCTGGCGGCTCAGCCGTGAGGTCGCCGAGCGCTGCGGCAGCTCAGCCGGCGCCGAGACCCCCGACGGCGCCTCGGGCGAGGCCCGCGAGCTGCTCGCCAAGGCGCACTGGGCGATCGACAAGGTGACCAGGGACATCGACCCGCGCTTCCAGTTCAACACCGCGGTCTCCGCCGTGATGGAGCTGGTCAATGACGTCTACCGGCTCAAGGACGGCCTCTACGACGATCCGGCCGGCTCGGCGGCCGTCCGCTTCGCGACCGCGACCGCGGCCTCGCTGCTGTTCCCCTTCGCCCCGCACCTCGGCTCGGAGGTCTACGAGCAGCTCACCGGCGAGCGCGTCTGGGAGCAGCCCTGGCCAAAGGCCGACCCCGCGCTGCTCGAGCACGACACCTACACGCTGATCGTGCAGGTCAACGGCAAGCTCCGCGACCGAATCGAGGTCGCGACGAGCGCTTCCGAGGAGGAGATCCTCGAGCTTGCCCGCGGCAGCGAAAAGGTTGGGGCGCACCTCGACGGCGGCGAGGTCGTCAAGGAGGTCGTCGTGCCGGGCAAGCTCGTCAACATCGTCGTGCGCTGAAACCAGGCCCAGCACCGCACAGCCCTCGATATCTGGTAGAAAGCTCGCGTGCTGGTCAGGAGGCTCGCGGAGGCGCCGATCGAGGATTGGCACCGCCTTCGCAACCACATACTCATGGACGCCGGCGAGCTCGGCTCCCGAAATCTGTCCGTCACCTGGCTGGAGGTCCCCGCGGGCATCGACCAGGACCTCCATTCCCACGAGGAGGGCGAGCAGGTCTACGTGATCGTCGAGGGCGCGGGCACGATGACCGTCGCCGGCGACACCCAGGAAGTCACCGCCGGGGACCTGGTGATGGTGCCGCCCGCCACCGACCACTCGATCGCAACGGGCGACGGCGGCCTGGCCTGCGTCTCGGTGCAGTCGCCGCCGATAACCGTCTCCGAGGTCTACGGACCCCAGGTCGCCGCCGCGGCCGCCGAGTACGGCGAGGACGACGACGCCGAGTAGCCCGGGCGCGACCCGCCGCAGGGTCGTCGTCCACGGTCGCGTTCAGGGAGTCTTCTTCCGCGACACCGCCCGCCGCCGCGCCCAGGAGCTCGGGGTGGCCGGTTGGGTCGCCAACCGCGCCGACGGCGCGGTGGAGGCGGCTTTCGAGGGTGAGCCCGAGGCCGTCGAGGCGATGGTGGACTTCTGCCGGCAGGGCCCCAGGGGCGCCGAGGTCGAGAGCGTCGAGGTCTCCGAGGAGCCGCCAGAGGGTCTGGACGGCTTCTCGATCCACTAGGGGGATTCCAGTCATCGATAATGGGAGCGCGTGCCCACTGCTGGCAGTTCCATACCGGTCTTGCCCGACGCTGCGCAGAGACTGGCCCGGCTGGTCGGCGCCGTTGCGCTCGTCGTCGTGGCGACGCTCGTGTGGCTGAACGAGATCGCAGACGACTCACACCCCGAGTGGTGGTTGAATGCTGGGGGCATCCTGCTCGTCATCGCAGCTGGGTGGCTGGCTCGCACGCCGTGGATACTCCTCGCGGCCCTGCTCCCTATCCCCCTCGGGATTCCGTTTGGATTCGCGGCAACCGACTTCGAAGAGTCAGTGCCGGTCTGGCTCGCGGGGGCCTACACCGTCCCCGAGTGGGCGATCTGCCTCGGGATCGGGCTTGTCGCTGCGGAAGGGAGCTGGAAGGCGGGGGCGATTGGGGTAGGTCTCCTCGCTGCGATTGGCGCACTCACAGGCGCGGCGCTTTTGATCTTCGACGATCAGCCCGGGCCCCAGATTGGTGCCACCGACGTGAAGCGAGTGGTAGTGGCACACGAGTCGCTCTCAGCACTCGACGCGCGAGACCTGCACTGCGCGCCCACGGACCGCACCGATGTGGGCCTATGGCGATGCGCGGTGGACAGGCCTGCTGGACGCTCAAGCCCCGCGTTCACGCTGCGGGTACGCGCCGACGGTTCCTACAGCGGACCGGCGATGAAGGGCTGCTGCATTCGAGTGAGGGAATGACGCCGCCGCACTGAATTTGATTCACGCCTTACTCCGCGGAGTCAGCCAACTGTCCCTTCTCTTCCAAAGCGCCTGTCTCCTGGAAACCGAACGGCCCGCACCGAGGCGGGCCGTTCGAGGTCGAAGCCGAGTCGCGTGTTACTCGGCGCACGGCTGAGGACTCGAGGGTAACGCTGAATTCGATAGGTGTTGGCTAGACGCGGTTTTCGGTTTCGGCACGACGCGCGCGCCATAGGGGGCATGGTGGCGGCCACCTTGATTGCGTGCCTGAGTTCAGCCGCTCGCAGCTCGCCGTCTATGGGGCCATCGCCGTTGCCCTGCTGCTGGTCGGAGCGCGCTGGATCCGTTCTGCGGAGGCGGAGGGCGGGAGCTCCGGCGGGTCGGGGCTGAGCTTCGGGGCGGACTCCTTCCGGCCGAGTGAGGAGGGGAGCCGCGACGTGGTGGTTCATGTCGCGGGTGCTGTTAGGCGGCCCGGCGTGTACCGGCTTCCGGCCGGCGCCAGGGTCACCGAAGCGGTCGAGCGGGCGGGTGGGCTGGCGCCGGGGGCGCTCGAGGACTCGATCAACCTCGCCGCGCGGCTCAGCGACGGACAGCAGGTGGTGGTGCCGGCCAGAGGCGCAAGCTCGTCGGCCACTTCGGCGGGCGCCGCCGAGGGACCGGTCAGCCTCGGGAGCGCGACCCTGGAGCAGCTCGACGGGATCGAGGGGATCGGCCCGGTCACCGCTCAGGACATCCTCGACTACCGCGACGAGCACGGCGGCCTCTCCTCGATCGAGCAGCTCAACGAGGTCAGCGGGATCGGCCCGGCGACGATGGAGTCGCTTCGGGACCGGCTTCAGCCCTGAGGGTCCCGGCCGCGATCCTGGGCGGGCTCTGCGCCGGCTTGGCGTCCTCGCCGCTGCTGCAGTCGCGGGCGCTCGGGCCCGGCCAACTCGTAACGATCGCAGCGCTGGCCCTGGCGCTGGCACTGCTGCCACCGCGCGGGAGCGGAGCCGCGGGACCGGGCGCCGCCTGGCTGGCGCTGGTGACCACGCTCGCCCTCGCCACCGGCGCCCTCGCGGGTGGCGCCCGCCTGGCGGCGATCGACGGCGGCGCCCTGAGGGCGCCGAACGGAGCCAGGGCCGAGTTGCGCGGCGATGTCGCCTCGGTTCCGCGCCGCGACGACGGCAAGGTGGATGTGGAGGTTGCGGCCCAGGCGGGCCGGGTCCTGGTCTCCGCCCCGGAGCCGGTGCCCGAGCTGCGCGTCGGGGACGAGGTCGAGGCCGCCGGGGTCATGGCCGAGCCCGAGGATTGGCAGCTTCCTTGGCTGCGCCGCAGGGGGATCGCGATGGTGCTGAGGGCTGGCGCGATCGATCCCACCGGCGGCCGCCGCGGCGGCGTCCAGGGACGCCTCGATTCGGTCCGAAACCGCGCCGAGGCGGCTCTGGAGAAGGGAATGCCCGAGCTGGAGGCGGCGCTGGCGCGAGGCTTCGTGCTCGGCCAGGACGACAGCGTCGATCCGGGCACCCGAACCGACTTCAAGCGGTCGGGACTCGCCCACATCCTCGCCGTCAGCGGTCAGAACGTGGTCCTGCTTTGCATCCTCGCCTGGCCGCTGCTGGCGCTGGTCGGCCTCACCCTGCGCGCGCGGCTCATCTGCCTGATCGTGCTGGTCGCGCTCTACGTGCCCCTGGCCGGGGCGGCACCCTCGATCCAGCGGGCGGGCGTGATGGGGATCGCGGGGATCGCGGCGGCGCTGGCGGGCCGCCCCGCCGTTCGCTGGTACGTGGTCCTGGTCGCGGCGACCGCGACCCTCGCGGTCAATCCGCGGACCAGCGGCGACATCGGCTGGCAGCTCAGCTTCGCGGCGGTGATCGGAATCATCCTCTGGACCGCGCGGCTGACCCCGCTGTTGGCCGGGAGCTCGCGTCGCGGCTCACCGCGCCACGCGGTCGCCGAGGGCGCCGCGGTGACGATCGCCGCCACGGTGGCGACGGCGCCGCTGATGGCGGCCCACTTCGACTCCTTCTCGCTCGCCTCGCTGCCGGCCAACCTGCTCGCCCTCCCGGCGGTGGCCCCGGCGATGTGGCTGGGGATGCTGTCGGCGATCGCCGGCCAGGTGCCCGGGCTGCCGGTCGAGCCGCTCAACGCCGTCAACGCCCTGCTGGTCGGCTACGTGGCGCAGGTCGCCCACTGGCTCGCGGCGCCAGGCTGGGCGCTGGTGGGCGTCAGGCTCAATGGCCCGGGTGCCGTCGCGGCGGCCTACGCGCTGTTGGCCGCGACGATGGCGCTGCTGCTCGGCTGGGGCGAACGCCGCCGCGGCATGTCGGTGCTGAAGGCGGAGATGGGCTCGCCGGAGCTCGCGCCCGGCGCCCGGCGTCGCCGCGCCGGCCTGGCGATCGGCGGCATTGCGGTCCTCCTGGCAACGATCGCGCTGGTCGCCCTCCGCGGCCGGGACCCGGCAGGCTCCGGCGCAGCGGGCCTGCGTGTCGAGGTGATCGACGTGGGCCAAGGCGACTCGATCCTGCTCGACCCGCCCAAGGGCGAGCCGGTGCTTATCGACGCCGGCCCCGAGGACGCCGCGGTCGCCGAGCACCTCCGGAGTGAGGGGGTGGGCTCCCTGGCGGCCGCGATCGCCACCCACGACCAGTCTGACCACGCCGGCGGGATCCCCGGCGTGCTCGCGACGCTGAACGTCGAGCGCTTCGGCTACGCGATGGCGGGCGACGCCCTGCGGGGAGCGGCCGCAGCTGCCGGGTCGGAGCCTCTGCCGCTGGCAGAGGGTGATGAGCTGCGCTCGGGCGCGCTCCACCTCGAGGTCCTGTGGCCGCCGCGCGAGCTGCTCGGCAGCGGCGGGGACCCCAACGAGACCTCGCTGGTCCTGTTGGCCGAATGGAGGCACTTCTCGATGCTGCTCACCGGCGACGCCGAGTCCGACGCCGTCCCCTATGACCCCGGCCCGGTGGACGTGCTCAAGCTCGCCCACCACGGCAGCGAGGATGCGGGGCTGTCGTCACTGCTGGAAGGCACCGTCCCCAAGCTCGCTGTGATCTCGGTTGGCGAGGGCAACTCCTACGGCCACCCGACCGCCGAGGCGCTCGGAGAGCTGCGCGGCCATGGGGTGCCTGCCATGCGAACCGATCTCGACGGCGACATCGAGATCCGCGTCTCCTCGCGGGGCTGGGGCGTGACCGGCTGACGCGCCCGGCCGCGGGACTACAATTGGGCCGATGGCCGACGAGATCAAGGACGCCTACCTGATCGCCGGGACCGACGAGGCGAAGATCGACGCGACCCGCCGCGCGCTCAGGGCCCGCGCCGAGCGCGAGGGCGGACAGGGCGCGCTCGAGGTATTCGAGGCTGGGGCCGGACGCCGCAGCCCGGACGCCGACGCCTTCCTCGGCGCCCTGCTCGCGATCTCGCTGATCGCCTCGCGCCGCTACCTGCTCGCCGACGGGGTCGAGGCCTGGGGGGCCAAGGACGCCGAGAGGGTGGCCGACGCGCTCGCCTCGCCGCCCCCGGAGGCCACTGTCGTGCTCGTCGCTCATGGCAAGGCCCCGGCGAAGCTGGCCAAGGCGGTGGAGCAGGCGAAGGGCGAGGTGCTCGTCTTCGACGCACCCAAGGCGAGGGAGCTGCCCCGCAAGCTCGTCGGCGACGCTCGCAGGCTCGGCTACACGCTCGAGCCTGACGCGGCGCGGATGCTGGTCGACAGGCTCGGGGAGAGCTCGCTGCGGTTGCAGAACGAGCTCGAGAGGCTGGCGCTGTGGGCGGAGGAGGGTGGAACCGTCAGGATCGAGGATCTCGAGGCGATGGTGGCCGACACCTCCGAGCAGGCGATCTGGTCGCTCTCGGATGCGATCACCGAGGGAAAGCAGGCCGATGTGCTGCGGATTGCCGAGCAGCTCGCGGACCAGGGGGAGGCGCTGCCGCGGATCGTCTACTCGCTGGCCCCCCGCCTTCGCCAGGCCCGCCAGGCGGCGGCCGAGCTCGAAGCGGGGCGCTCACCCAAGCAGGTCGCCGAGGGGCTCTCGATGCATCCCTACGCGGCGCGGATGCTCGTCAAGCGGGTCCAGGGGCGCGACCCCGCGGATCTCGACGCGGCGATCTGGGCGATGGCGGACCTGGAGATGTGGTCGCGAGGGGGATCCGACTATCCGGAGGACGTGGCGCTGACGCTGTCCCTGCGCAGCGCCGTCGGAGCTGCGGGCTAGTCCGACTTGGCGGGCGCGGAGGCGCCGGCGACGAGTCGCGCGGCGCGAGACTTCTTGCGGGCGCCCGCGTTTCGGTGAAGAGCGCCATGCTTCACGGCCTTGTCAACCCGCATTATCAGGCTGGCGTGCTCGGTGGCGATCTTGTCGGCGTCGCCCTCGGCGACGGCGCTCTCGAGCCGCTTGAAGTGCGTCTTGACCGCGCTCGCGACGCGCCGGTTCTCCAAGCGTTCGCGCTCGGTCCGGGCGATGCGCTTCTTTTGGGATGCAATGTTTGCCATAAGCGTGCAAGAGCCCGCGGGGCGGGCGGCGAATGAATATAGCTAAGGCATGAGCGAACGGCCCGACGGCCCAGACGATCCCCTCAGCGGCGAGCCTCCCTCGCCCGGCGGGCCCTTCGACCCCTTCGGAGAGGACGAGGAGGAGGCGCCGCTGATCAGGGCCGAGGAGGAGGCCCTCGGCGTGATCAAGGACGAGGCGATTGAGCCGCTCGAGGAGAAGGCTCACCTGCGCCCGCGCCGGCGCTACGAGGCGGTCTCGATGGACACCGAGACGTTCATGGCGCTGCCGCCCCCGCCCAGCCCGCGGACGACCTTCGAGCCCTGGGAGCCGGGCGAGGAGCCGCCGCCGCGCGCGAGAAGGCTGGCCGTGTCCACTGCCTTCTTCTCGCTCGCCACCGGCGCCTCCCGGATCGCCGGGCTGGTCCGCGAGATCGTCGCCGCGAGCTACTTCGGCGTCACCGGCCCGATGTCGGCCTTCACGATCGCCTTCCAGATCCCCAACCTGGTCCGCAGCCTGTTCGCGGACGCCGCGATCCAGGCGGCGTTCGTGCCGGTCTTCACCGAGCAGCTCCAGAAGGGGAACAAGCGTGAGGCGTTCCGCCTGGCCTCGACCCTGATCTTCCTGGTGACGATGATCCTGGGCGCGATCACCGCGATCTTCGTGCTCGCCGCGCCGCTGATCGTGCCGCTGTTCGCGCCGGGCTTCTCGGGCGAGCTTCTCGACCTGACGGTCACCCTCTCGCAGGTCCTCTTCCCGGTCCTGATCATGCTCGGGCTCTCGGGGATGGTCGTCGGCGTCCTCAACAGCTATGACCGCTTCGCGGCCTTCGCGATCGCGCCGTTCTTCTGGAACGTGGCGATCATCGTCGTCCTGGTCCTGCTGGCGCCGGCCTTCAGCGAGCAGAACCGGATCTATGCCTACGCGATCGGGATCCTGGTCGGGACGGCGATCCAGCTCGCGATCCCCGCCTGGGACCTGCGCAACACGCCTTTCAAGATCAGCTTCAGCTTCGACTGGCGCAGCCCGCTCGTGCGCCGGGTGCTGCTGCTGATGCTGCCGGTCACGATCAGCCTCGGGCTGATCAACTTCAACCTGCTGGTCAACAGCATCTTCGGGACCCTGGTCTCCGACGAGGCGCCCGCGGCGATCGACAAGGCGTTCCGCATCTACATGCTGCCCCAGGGCATCTTCTCGGTCGCCGTGGCCACGGTGATCTTCCCGACGCTCTCGCGCTTCGCCGCGCGCGGTGCCTACGACGAGCTCAGGGACACGATGGCCAACGGCATGAGGCAGATCGTGATGTTGCTTCTGCCGGCCGCGGCGATCCTGCTGGTGCTCTCAGAGCCGATCACCCAGCTCGTCTACCAGCGCGGTGAGTTCGACGCCTCCCAGACCCAGCTCGTTGCCACCGCGCTCTTCTGGTTCGCCTTCTCGCTGCCCTTTAACGGCCTCTTCCTGCTGCTGACCCGGACCTTCTTCAGCCTCCAGCGGCCCTGGATCCCGACCGCGATCTCGGGCCTCAACCTCGCGCTGACCGCGATCGCGGCGCTGCTGCTCTACAAGCCGTTCGGCATCGCGGGCATCGTCGCCGGTACCGCGGTCGCAACGGCCTCGAGCGTGGTCGCGCAGGCGGCGGTGCTGCGGCGCCACCTGGGCGGCCTGCAGATCACCAGGCTGGCATCGACCTCTCTGCGGATAACGGTGGCCTCGGCGGTGATGGCCGGGATCAGCTATCTCGTCTGGTTCGGCCTGCACGACGCGCTCGGCGAGGGACTGGCCGGGCAGCTGCTCTCGCTCGGCGTGGCGCTGACCGTCGCGGTCGCCGTCTACGCCGGTGCGGTGATAGCCCTCAGGGTTCCCGAGGCCGACCAGATCCGCCGTCTGATCAACGATCGGCTGAGGTAGCCGCTCCGGCGCCGGCTGAGGCCGCCCGGAACGCCGCGACCCGTCGCCATACTTGAGGCCCCCATGGAACGCATCCGCAACTTCTCGATCATCGCCCACATCGACCACGGCAAGTCGACGCTGGCCGACCGCATCCTCGATCTGACGGGTGCAGTCGAGCCCGGCAAGATGCGGGCGCAGGTACTCGACTCGATGGACCTCGAGCGCGAGCGCGGGATCACGATCAAGGCGCAGGCGGTGAGGGTCACCTATCGCGCCCGCGATGGACAGGACTACCACCTGCACCTGATCGATACCCCCGGCCACGTGGACTTCTCCTACGAGGTCTCGCGCAGCCTCGCGGCCTGCGAGGGCGCCCTGCTCGTGGTTGACGCCGCGCAGGGGGTCGAGGCGCAGACGGTGGCCAACGCCCACGCCGCCATCGACGCCGGCCTCGAGCTGATCCCGGTTCTGAACAAGGTCGACCTTCCCGGAGCGGAGCCCGACCGCGTGGCAGGCGAGATCGTGGACCTGCTCGGCGGTGAGCCGGACGAGGCGCTGCGGATCTCGGCCAAGACCGGGGAGGGGGTCAGCGACGTCCTGGAGGCGATCGTCTCCCGCGTGCCGCCGCCGGACGGCGACCCCGACGCCGCCCCGCGCGCCCTGATCTTCGACAGCGAGTTCGACCAGTACCGCGGCGTGATCGCCTATGTGCGGATGATGGACGGGAGCTTCCGAAAGCGTGATCCGATTCTGGCGATGCAGACCGGCAACGAGGCGGAGATCGACGACATCGGCTTCCTCACCCCGGAGATGACCCCGTCGCAGGGAATGGGGGCTGGGGAGGTCGGCTACGTGATCACAGGGCTCAAGGACGTCAGCAAGCTCCGCGTCGGCGACACCCTGACCAACCGGATCCGCTCCGCGGAAACGGCACTCCCCGGCTACCGCGAGGTGCGGCCGATGGTCTTCTGCGGGTTGTTCCCGCTCGACACCGACCGTTACGCCGACCTCCGCGACGCCCTCGACCGGCTGGCGCTCAACGACGCCGCGCTCTCATACGAGCCCGAGACCTCGCAGGCGCTCGGCTTCGGCTTTCGCTGCGGCTTCCTCGGCCTGCTGCACATGGACATCGTTCGCGAGCGGCTCGAGCGCGAGTACGACCTCGAGCTGCTGGCGACGACCCCGAACGTCCGCTACGAGGCGGTCCTTCGCAGCGGCGAGGTGATCGACGTCCGCAGCCCCACCGAGATGCCCGATCCGGCCTCGATCGAGGAGATCCGCGAGCCCTACATCCGCGCGACGATCATCACCCCCGGGGACTACGTGGGGCCGGTGATGGAGCTCTGCCAGAAGCGGCGTGGCACCCACGTGGACATGCACTACCTCTCGCCCCAGCGGGTGCAGATCCGCTACGACCTGCCGCTTGCCGAGATCGTGCTCGACTTCTTCGACCAGCTCAAGTCCCAGACCAAGGGCTATGCGTCGCTGGACTACGAGCCGATCGGCAACCGGGCGGGCGACCTGGTCAAGCTCGACGTGCTGCTGGCCGGGGACAAGGTGGACGCGCTGTCGCTGATCGTCCACCGCGACGCCTCCTACGAGCAGGGCAAGGGGCTGGTCGAGCGCCTCCGCAAGACGATCCCGCGCCAGCTCTTCGACGTCCCGGTGCAGGCGGCGATCGGCTCCAACATCGTCGCCCGCGAGACGGTCAAGGCGCTGCGCAAGGACGTCACCGCGAAGCTCTACGGCGGCGACGTCACCCGCAAGAAGAAGCTGCTCGAGAAGCAAAAGAAGGGCAAGAAGCGGATGAAGCAGGTAGGCGCGGTCGAGGTGCCGCAGGAGGCCTTCCTGGCGGCGCTCGAGTTCGACAAGACCTGACCGGCAGGTTCCATTGCGGGTCGGCCCCTAGACCGCTGCCGGCCGGGCCGCCGGGCGACTATTCAGCTGTGGATCGCGCCGATTCATGTGCCTGGAGGCAACCTTGACCGAGCTCACCACGATCCCACCCGCGCTGCATCCCTCGCCGAACTTCGCCAAGGCGTTCCCCGAGCGCTGCGAGGCTGTCCTCGCGGACGCCCGCGACGCCGTGGAGGTCCTGAACGCCCACAGCAACGGCGGCGAGCGGATGCTCGGCGCCCGTAAGCTTCGAAGCGTCCACGAGATCTACCGGCTGCGGGTCGAGCTCGAGATCGAGTCCGCCGCGATCCTCTGGCGCACCTCCGAGGCCGTCTGGGCGCTGAACGACGCCATCGACGCCCTCCAGGCCACGGGGGCGAGCGGGGTCGCAGAGATCCTGGCAAGCTCGCTTCAAGACCGGGAGTACGTCTCCTGGCCCGGGCCGGCGCTCAGCTCGGCTAGCTGATCTGCACCACGGGCAGCTCGAGCCGGTCGGCGATGCGGCTGGTCGCCCGGCGCGCCCGATCGCCCTCGCCGCAGACGATCACCTGGTCGGCGGGGTAGTCGCGAAGCTCGTCCTCCAGTGCCTGGACCACGTCGCTGTCGCCGACCGAGCCGCTGACCGCGAGCCCGGCGGCAGTGAGGGTGCCGGCCGAGTGGGCGAGCCAGCGCTGGGCGGTGTCCCTGGCGTCGTCCTCGGCCGAGAGCCAGCGCGAGAGCCGGCCGCTCGGCGCCGGCATGAGGATGCGGACATCCTCGGCGCCGGCCGCCTGGCGGGCGATCCTCTCCGCCGCGTCGCCGTCGATCTCGCCCGTTGCGAGGACCACCACCCGCGGGCCCCCGGGCTGGGCCGGCGCCACCTCGATCCCGATTCTCGGCGTCAGGCGCGCGGCCGCGACCAGCAGGGCCGCGACCAACGCGGCGCCCGCCGCGAGGCCCAGCGCCGGGCCCTGGAGCAGGAAGCCGAGCACGATCGTCACGCAGACAGCGACCACGATCAGCGGCAGCGCCCAGGCTGGAAGCCTCAGCGGATCCTGCTCGCCTCCCGGGTTGCTCATGGGGTGATGTTGCCTAGAATCGCCGGCCCGTGACGGTAAAGACAGAGGCAGTCGGCAAAAAGTGGCCCGAGGCGACCTACGAGGTCGGCCTCGAGAAGATCCGTGAGTACGCCAACGCGATCGGCGTCGCCAACCCGGTGCACCAGGACCGCGAGGAGGCCACGGCGGCCGGTTTTCGCGACGTGGTGGCGCCGCCGATGTTCTGCGTCGTCTACAGCGCCCGCGCGATGGGCCCGGCGATCCTCGACCCCGAGGTGGGGATGAACTTCGCCGCCATGGTCCACGGTGGCCAGGAGTTCATCTGGGGCGAGCCGGTCTGCTCGGGCGACACGATCACCACCAGCGCCAGCTGCACCGAGATCTACGAGAAGGACGGCAAGGGCTTCTACGTCTTCGAGTCGGTCTCGACCAACCAGGACGGCGCCGAGACCGTGCGCGCCACCTGGACCAACATCGTCAGAGGGGTATAGGCATTCGCGGGCCCAAGGCGGAGGAGATGCCGTGGTCATGGTGAAACGGGGCGATTCCACACCCGAGTTCAAGGTCACGCCCGACAAGTACTTGCCCCACCGCTACGCGGGCGCCTCGGGCGACTTCAACCCGATCCACATCGACCCCGAGCTCGCGAAGCAGGTCGGCCTGCCCGGCAACATCCTCCACGGCCTCTGGACGATGGCCCAGGTGGCGGTCGCCAACACCCAGCTCGCCGCCGGCGACCCCCGCGCGCTCAAGCGCCTCTCGGTCCAGTTCCGAGGCGTCGGCCTCCCCGAGCGGGAGATCACGGTCACCGGGACGGTCAAGCAGGCCGATGGAAACCGTGTCGTGATCGACACCGTCGCGACCCAGGGCGAGAACGCGATCATTCGCAACGCCGAAGCGGAGCTCGAGCTTTCCTGAGCGCCCGCGCCGGTGGGGCGTTGGGGGCGACCCTAGAATCTGCCCGATGTTGAGCGAGAGACAGCGTGAGTTGCTGGGGGCCGTCGTCGGGGCCTACGTCGAGGAGGGCAAGCCCGTCGGGTCACAGGCGGTCGCGGCGCTGCCGGAGGTGCGGTGGAGCCCCTCCACGATCCGCTCGGAGCTGTCGGCGCTCGAGGTCGCCGGCTACCTGAGCCATCCGCACACCTCGGCGGGACGGGTGCCCACCGATACCGGATACCGCTTCTACGTCGAGGACCTGCTCGCCTCCGATGAGCGGCTGCCCGCGCCGCGGGCCGGCGAGCTGCGCCTGGACCGCATGAGGCGCGAGGTGGACGAGGCGATCCGCGACACGACCACCAGCCTCTCCAGGATCACCGACCTGATCGCGCTGGTAACGGCGCCACCGATCCACACTGCCACGATCCACCGCGTCGAGGTGCTGCAGCTGCAACCGCGAGTGGTGATGGTCGTGGTGATCGCCTCCAACGGTGGCGTCACCAAGCGGATCTTCACCTTCGCGGGAGAGGTTGATCCGGGGCTGCTGACGTGGGCGGGTTGCTACCTCAACGAGGAGCTGGCGGGCCTCGGCCTCGGCGCGAGGATGATCGCGGGCAAGCTCAGCTCCACCGAGCTGAGCGAGACCGAGACCCGCTTCCTGGGCGAGCTGAGCGGCGCCTTCACCGATCTCGAGGAGTCGGCCGACGACTCCCTTCATGTCGATGGCGCGGCGCGGCTTCTCTCCACCGAGCACTCGGCCGACCTGCCCGAGGTTCACGAGCTGATGCGCGCCCTCGAGGCCCGCGTCAGCCTGCTGCGGGCGCTGCGCTCGGCGCTCGATGAGCGCTCGGTCTTCATGTGGATCGGCGGGGAGAACCCGCAGCCCGAGCTGCGCTCGGTCAGCGTCGTCGCCGCCAACTACGGCCTCGGCTACCGCAACCTCGGCTCGGTCGGCGTGATCGGCCCGCTGCGGATGGACTACGGCACCGCGATCGCCTCCGTGCGCGGGGCCGCCGATGAGCTCTCGCGCTTCTTCGAGGCCGTGTACGACGACTAGCCCGATGGCCCGCGACTACTACGACGTGCTCGAGGTCGAGCGCACCGCCTCCGAGGGCGAGATCAAGAAGTCGTTCCGGCGGCTCGCGCGGCAGCTTCATCCCGATGTCAACAATCACGATCCCGACGCCGAGGAGAAGTTCAAGGAGGCCGCCGAGGCCTACGAGGTGCTCTCCGACTCCGAGCGGCGGCGCACCTACGACAGCTACGGCGCCGAGGGGCTCCGCTCCGGCGGCTGGCACCCCAGGACCGAGGACTTCTCCAGCATCCAGGACATCTTCCAGAACTTCTTCGGCGGCGACGGCTTCGGCGAGCAATTCGGCTTCGGGCGAGGGGGCCCCGCGCCGGGCGGGGACATCGGCGCCGTGGTCGAGGTGACGCTCGAGGAGGTCCTCAAGGGCTCCAAGCGCGAGGTCGTGTTCGAGGCGGTCTCCGTCTGCGAGCACTGTCGCGGCAACGGGGCGGAGCCCGGGACGCCGATCAACACCTGCGAGCGGTGCGAGGGCAGCGGGCAGCTTCGCGAGGTCACCCGCAGCGTCTTCGGCCAGGTGATGCGGGCCGTGCCCTGCGAGGCCTGCGGCGGGGCGGGCAAGGTCCCCGAGCAACCCTGCGAGGTCTGCGACGGCGTCGGCAGGACCAGTGCCGAGCGGGCATGGGAGGTGGACGTCCCCGAGGGGATCGAGGACGGCCAGAGGATCCGGATCTCGGGGGCCGGCCACGCAGGTGAGCCCGGTGGCGGCCCCGGCGACCTCTACGTGGAGGTCCGGCTCGCGCCCGACGAGCGCTTCGAGCGCCAGGGCACCGAGCTGGTGACGAAGCTCCAGGTCTCGGCCACCGCGGCGATGCTCGGCGAGGAGGCGACCGTTCCCACGCTGGAGGGGGACGAGCCGATCGAGGTGCCCGCCGGCACCCAGCCAGGCGACCTTGCGGTGCTGGAGGGCATGGGCCTGCCTCCGCTGCGGGGCGGGCGCCGGGGCAACCTCCACGTCGTCTTCCAGGTCGTGATCCCGCCCGAGCTCGACGACGAGCAGCGCGCCCTGGTGGGCCGCCTGCACGAGTCGCTGCGGGCGGAGACCGCGCGCCGCTCCCCTTGATCCGGCTCGCCGTCCGCTGCGCGCCCGAGCAGGCCGAGGAGGTCCTCGCCGAGCTGCTGGTGCTGGCGCCCAACGGCGTCGAGGAGGAGCGCGGCCCCGGCTTCGTCGAGTACGCGATCTACGGAGCGCCCGGCGAGGTGCCCGAGCTGGGTGAGCTCAAGGCCGTTGCCGGCGAGGATGTCGTCAAGGTCACCGCCACCGCTGTCCCCGACGACTGGGCCGACCGCTGGACCGACTTCCACAAGCCGATCGAGGTTGCAGGCCGGTTGCGGGTCCGCCCATCCTGGGAGCCCGTCGAGGGGGACGCGATCGACGTCGTCATCGACCCCGGCCAAGCTTTCGGCACCGGCGCCCATCCGACGACCCGGCTCTGCCTGGAGCTGCTGATCGAGCTCGCCGACGAGGGAGCGGCGACGGGCCCCGCGGCCGACTGGGGGACCGGGTCGGGCGTGCTGGCGATCGCGGCGGCAAAGCTCGGCTGGGGCCCCGTCATCGCCTGCGACCGCGAGCTCGCCTCGCTCGAGGCCGCCGGGGTCAACGCCGAGGCGAACGGGGTGGAGCTGTCGATTGAGCGCGTGGACGTGCGCGAGGGCGCGCCACGGGTGGCTCCGACCTCGATCGCCAACCTGACCGCGAACCTGCTGGTCGAGGTCGTTGAGCGGCTCACTCCCGAGGCCCTGGAAGCGCCCGAGCTGCCCCGGCTGCTCGTCTGCTCGGGCATGCTCGAGCGCGAGGCCGGCGAAGTGTCCGCGGCCTTCTCCCGCCTCGGCCTCGAAGAGCGGGACCGGCGTGTCGACGGCGACTGGGCAGCCCTGCTGCTCGGGCGATAGCGTCAGTTGCAAGAAACTCGGTATTGACTCACCGCGCTGGATTGGGTGGGAGTGCGGATGTGGGGCAGAGCGATTCCAAGCGGAAGCCACGGTGGCGGAGTGCCATTGCAGGCCTCGCGATTCTCGGATGCCTCGCAGCGGCGCTTTCGGCGTCGGCGACCACGGTCGGCCAGCTGTTCGCACCGGTACACAGCCGCTGGTCGGGCTCAAGTTCAAGTTGGCGCAGTCGATTGGCCTGAACGGATACAAGATCCTCGCCGAGACCGTCGCAGGGCCGCAGACCGCCGGGGCCGTGAACAAGACCCCCGCGTGAATCCGGGTCAAGGCAGGCCAATTCATCGGCATCTGCAACGTCTCGGGCCAGTGTGAGACGGGCGGCGGCCCGCCGGGGGGACGTCTACGCGAAGATCGTCGGCGACCAGCTGCCGGGCTGATCGGGCACCTACACGAGCAGCCCCGGCGGGCGGATGCCCCGGTGCGAAGTGCAAGAAAGAGGGGCGGGAAATCGGCCCAGTCGGCTGGGAAGAAGTGCAAGCAGAACAAGGGCTGAGGCGGTCCCAGAGGCCAGGCTGAGCCTCACCGCAGATTGTTTCCTCCCGATTGCGCATCATTGCGGTGATGACGCCCTCGGAAGAAAAGAGCACGCTGCCGATCGCCGTCTTCGATTCCGGCGTCGGCGGGCTCACGGTCCTGCACGAATGCCTCGTGTCGCTGCCCGAGGAGGACTTCGTCTACCTCGGGGACGACGCGCGCTTTCCCTACGGGCCGCGCTCGCCCGAGGAGCTGTGCTCACACGTCGAGGAGATCACCCGCTTCCTGCTCGATCGGGGCACCAAGCTGATCGTGATCGCCTGCAACTCTGCGAGCTCGGCTGGTCTCGAGCTCGCGCAGGAGATCGCCGGCGAGAGCGGGGTTGAGGTCGTCGCCGTGATCGAGCCCGAGGCTGAGATCGCGGCGGCGATCAGCGAGCACGGGCGCGTCGGGGTGCTGGCGACGCCGGCGACGGTCGAGAGCGGCGCCTACCTGCGGGCGCTGGCCGGCCAGCATCGGGCCCTGACCGTGACCGAGGTTGAGGCACCGGATCTCGCGGCGGTGATCCAGCGCGGATTCCCATTCGACGAGAACGTGATGGAGATGGCCCGCAGCTACTGCGCCCCGCTCAAGCGCGCCCGGGTCGACACGGTGATTCTGGGCTGCACCCACTACCCGCTCGTCGGCCCGATGCTGCAACGGACCCTCGGCCGCGACGTGCGGCTCGTGACGGCCGGCCACGCGATCGCCGCGACCCTCCAGCGCCGCCTCGAGGTGAACGGTCTCGAGACCGGGCACCGCGGGGAGGAGGGCGCCTACAGCTTCCTCTGCACCGAGGACCCCGCTCGCTTCAGGGAGCTGGGCACGCGCTTCCTGCAGATGCCCGTGGGCGAGGTGGAGCTCGTGGACCTGCGAGCCGCCGGCAGCCGCGGGTACCCTTAAGCCGATGGCAGAGACGATTCTGGAGCGCGTCCAGGAGGACGTGAAGACGGCGATGAAGGCCAGGGAGCGTGAGCGCGTGAGCGCTCTGCGCATGATCGTCAACGCCCTCCAGCAGGAGGCCAAGGACGGCAAGGACGACGAGGTCGCCGCGCTGCAGCGCGAGCGCAAGCGGCGCCTGGACGCGGCGGAGGCCTACCGCGACGGCGATCGCACCGAGGCCGCGGAGGCCGAGGAGGCCGAGGCGAAGCTGATCGAGGGCTACCTGCCCGCGCAGCTCTCCGAGGAGGAGCTCGGCGAGTTGGTTGACGCCGCCGTCGCGGAGTCGGGCGCCACCGAGCCCAAGCAGATGGGCGAGGTGATGAAGGCGCTGATGCCGAGGCTCGGCGGGCGCGCCGACGGCAAGCGCGTCAGCGGGATGGTTCGCGAGCGGCTTGGCGCGTAGGCAGCTCACCATCGACAACGCGGTCGCGGCCGAGCTGGCCGGATCGGAGGACGCCGTGCTCCGCGCCCTCGAGGGCAAGCTCGGGTGCGACGTCTTTCTGCGAGGCAACGTGCTCACGCTCGACGGCGAGGACGGTGACGTCCGCACTGGGGAGACCGTCGTGGGCGAGCTCGTTGACCTGATCGAGCACGGCCACGAGGTTGCGCCGGGGACGATCGAGGAGGTCACGGGCGCGCTCGATGCCGACGAGAGCCCCGCCAAGATCCTCGACGACGTCGTCTGGAGCCACCGCAACACACGGGTGGCGCCGAAGACGGTCAACCAGAAGGCCTACGTGGACTCGATCCGCGACCACACCATCACCTTCGGGATCGGCCCCGCGGGCACCGGCAAGACCTTCCTGGCCGTCGCGATGGCGGCTGCCGCGCTCTCACGGGGAGAGGTCAGCCGCGTCATCCTCACCCGCCCCGCGGTCGAGGCCGGGGAGAGCCTCGGCTTCCTCCCGGGTGACATCCAGGCGAAGGTCGATCCCTACCTGCGCCCACTCTTCGACGCCCTCTTCGACATGCTCGACCCTGAGCGGGTCAACGCCTACTTCGAGCGGGGCACGATCGAGGTCGCGCCGCTTGCATTCATGCGTGGGAGGACCATTAACGATTCCTTCGTGATCCTCGACGAGGCCCAGAACACCAGTCCCGATCAGATGAAGATGTTCCTGACCCGGCTCGGGTTCGGCTCGCGGATGGTCGTCACCGGCGACGTCACCCAGATCGACCTCGAGCGCGGTGCCAAGTCGGGGCTGGTCGAGGTCGGCAACATCCTCGACGGCGTCCAGGACATCAGCTTCATCCGCTTCGGCGGCGAGGACGTGGTCCGCCACAAGCTGGTCCAGCGCATCGTCGCTGCCTACGCGGACAGGGAGCCTTGAGCGTCGAGCTCGACGACGTGCCGGAGGAGCTTCGCCCGGTGATCGTGGCGACTCTGAAGGCAGCGGGGATCGACGACGGCCACCTCGGGCTGGAGCTGGTCGGCGAGGGCAGGATGCGAACGCTCAACTACGCCTATCGCGGCGTCGACGAGGCGACCGACGTGCTCGCCTTCCCGATCGACGAGGCCGACGGCGGCAGCGGCCCCCGTGAGCTCGGCGACGTCTTCATCTGCACCGACCACGCCAGCGACGTCACCGAGGCGGCCGTCCACGGAGCGCTCCACCTCTGCGGCTACGACCACGAGACCGACGACGGCGAGATGCTGGCGCTCCAGGCCGAGGTGATGAAGGAGCTGTGAGAGCCGGGTTCGTGGGGCTCGCTGGGCGTCCAAACGTGGGCAAGTCGACGCTCGTGAACGCGATCGTCGGGGCCCACGTCGCGATCGTTTCCGAGCGCCCTCAGACGACCAGGCGGGTGGTGCGCGGCGTCGCCACGAACACCGAGGCCGGCACGCAGCTGGTGCTGGTGGACCTGCCCGGCGTCCAGCGCCCCCGCGACGCCCTGACCGAGCGCATGCAGCGGCGGGTCGAGCACGAGATCCGGGACTCCGAGGTGCTGCTGCTGGTGATCAACGGTCAGGAGGGGGTCGGGCCCGGTGACCGCTTCATCTCCAAGGCGCTGATCGGGGCCAAGGAGGGAACGCCGGTGATCTGCGCCGTCAACAAGATCGACCGCCTGCGTGAGCCCGCCGTCGCCGCGGCGCTGTCCGCGGCGGCCGAGCTCGAAGCGGTGGACGAGGTCTTCCCGATCAGCGCCAAGACCGGCGCCGGCCTCGAGCCGCTGATCGCGCGCCTCGCCGAGCTTGTTCCCGAGGGACCGTTCATGTACCCGCCCGAGCAGCGCTCGGACGCCCCCAGCGAGATGTTGCTCGGCGAGCTGATCCGCGAACAGGTGCTGCGCCGCACCCGCGACGAGCTTCCCCACGCGGTCGAGGTGGACGTCGGCGAGATCGAGGAGCGCGCGGACGGGCTGGTCACGATCACCGCCCAGATCTGGGCGGAGACCGAGTCCCAGAAGGGCATCCTGATCGGCGCCAAGGGAGCCAAGATCAAGGAGATCGGGACCGGCGCCCGCAGGGAGTTGGAGCGCGAGCTCGGCAAGCAGGTCCACCTCGAGCTCAAGGTCCGCGTCCGAAAGCACTGGCGGCGCGACGAGGGCCTGCTGGACCGCCTCGGGATCGAGTGACCCCGGAGCGGTTGTTTCTTTCTCATCCCGGAGGTATGGTCGCGCCCATGAGGGGAGGGATACGCAGAGGCTCATGGGCGCTCGCTGTGGCGCTGGGAGCGCTGATCGCCTGCGCGCTCTCGGCGACCGTCGCCATGGCGGCCCCCGGCGACGTCTATACCGTCGATCGCGGCGCGCAGACTGTCTGGAAGCTCGGCCCTGCGGGCGGCGAGGCCGCTGCGCTCTCGGCCGATCCCGACTTCGGCTCCCCCTACGGGATGACCCTCGGGCCCGACGGCTTTCTCTACGTCGCCGACGAGTCCGGCTTCGTCTTCAAGGTCAACCGGGCCACGGGGGATACCAGCCACGTGCTCGACTTCGGCAGCACCAATCCGATCGACGTCGCCTTCGACGCCCGCGGCAGGCTGTTCATGGTCGATTACCAGGGGAACGAGATCCATCTCGTCAACCGCACCGCCAGCACCAGCAGCGTCTTCTTCGACGGGCCCGGCGCAAACGGGTTCAACTCGCTGGCGATCCAGCGGAACGGCGCGATGTTCATCGGCGACGAGAGCGCGGGCAGCGTCTACAGGCTCCGGGGCGGGACGCTGACCACGATCGTGGACGCGGGCGACGACCCCGACTTCGGCAGCCCCGACGGGATCATGCTCTCCCCGGACGAGCGCTTCCTCTACATCGGCTCCTATGACGTCCCGCGCTTCTTCCGCTATGACCTCAGGACCCGCGATCTTCAGCAGTTCGAGATAGGGCTCGAGCCCTACTCGCTGGCGCTGCTGCCCAGCAACCGGCTGATCTTCTCCGATGCGAGCGGCCCCTTTGGGAGCGGCGACCTCGACACGGTCTCGCGGCTGGGAGGGGCGACGGCGCTGTTCTCGTCTGACCCGGACCTCAATAATCCCCGGGACGTGGTGGTCGAGCCACGGCGCTGCGGCGGCCGCTTCCCGACGATCGTCGGGACCAACGCAAAGGAGGTGATCACGGGCTCCAGGTTCGCCGACGTGATCTCCACCCTGGGTGGCAAGGACATCGTCAATGGCCTCCAAGGCAAGGACATCATCTGCCTCGGAGGTGGCAAGGACAGGGGGTTCGGCGGGGGCGGCAAGGACCGCATTCTCGGTGAGGCGGGGGCCGACCTGACCAACGGTGGCAAGGGCAATGACGTCTGCAGGGGCGGCGCCGGGCGCGACACGGCTCGCTCCTGCTGAGGGGCCGGCGGGCGAAGGGCTTCGAGCCGGGCTGACTCGTTGCAGCGAGGGTCGCAGGCGGCGGACCCCGCGCTCCTACAATCGCCCGATGGAAGCTTCCAGCCGAGCTACGTGTGCCGTGCGCTTCGACGAGCGTGGCCTGGTGCCCTGCGTCATGCAGGATTGGCGGAGCGGCGAGGTCCTGACCCTCGCGTACATGAATGAGGAGGCGCTCCAGCTCACGCTGGAGACCCGCGAGGTCCACTTCTACAGCCGCAGCCGCCGTGAGATCTGGCACAAGGGGGGGACCTCCGGCAACGTCCAGAGGATCAGGCAGATTCGCTACGACTGCGACGGAGACGCGCTGGTCGCGCTGGTCGAGCCCGCTGGCCCCGCCTGCCACACGGGCGAGCGCTCCTGCTTCTACCGCGACCTCGAGGGGAGCGCCGACGGCGCCGAGGACGGGCCCCCGGTCGAGGGGGAGCCGCAGCCTGCGACCTACGAGGCCTTGCCCGAGCTCGAGCGGACCCTGCTCGCGCGCAGGCGCGAGCGCCCCGGCGGCAGCTACACGGTCGAGTTGCTCGAGGACCCGAAGCTCGCCGCCGCCAAGGTGCGTGAGGAGTCGGGCGAGGTGATCAAGGCGGTCGCCGACGAGTCCGAGGAGCGCGTCGCCGAGGAGGCCGCCGACCTGCTGTACCACCTCTCGGTCCTGATGCTCCATCGCGACGTCTCGATGGCCGAGGCGCTCAACATCCTCAACGGCAGGCGTCGCTGAGCATGGCCTCCGGGGTGGGCGTGGCCACCGAGCCGGCACCCGAGCTCGAGCCCAGCCTCGAGCGCGCGGCCGAGCTGGCGCGCCACGCCAACGTGGTGCCGGTCAGGCACCGCTTCATCGACGACTGCGAGACCCCCGTCTCGGCCTTCCTCAAGCTCCGCGGGGAGGGGCCCTCATTCCTGCTCGAGTCCGCCGAGCAGGGCGGGCGCCTCGGTCGCTGGTCCTTCCTCGGCTTCCGGCCGCGCTCGATCCTGCGTTGGGCCGACGGCGAGCTGCTCGAGTGGTCGGGCGAGCGCTCCGGCGAGGAGGAGCCCGATTCAAGGACCGAGGCCGCGGACCCCTATGCCGCGGTCGCCGAGTACCTGGGGCGCTACGAGATCGCCGAGCCCGAGGAGCTGCCGCCCTTCGCGGGCGGGGCCGTCGGCTACTTCGGATACGACCTCGTCCGGACGGTCGAGACGACGCTCGGCGAGCCCAACCCCGACACGATCGGCCTCCCCGACATGGCGCTGATGATCAGCGACGTCCTGCTCGCCTTCGACCACCAGCGCCACGAGGTGACCGTGATCGCCAACGCCTTCGTCGAGGACGACGGAGGGATCGAGGCCGCTTACGAGCGTGCGGCGGCAGCGGTCGCGGAGGTCCGTGAGCGCCTCCGCGGGCCCGTACCGCCCGCGAAGGTGGTCATCGACGACGAGCGTCGCAGCTGGGTCGACGGGGGCGCCTCCGAGAACTTCGAGTCGAACATGCCCCGCAAGGCCTTCGAGGCGAACGTCGCGCGCATAGTCGAGTACGTCCACGCCGGCGACGCGTTCCAGGTGGTGCCCTCCCAGCGCTTCAGCGCCCGCTCGCCGGTCGAGGCCTTCTCGATCTACCGCGGCCTGCGCACCGTCAACCCCTCGCCGTACATGTACTTCCTCGACTTCGCCGACTTCCAGATCGCCGGGGCCTCTCCCGAGCCGCTGGTCAAGGTGACGGGCGACCGCGTCGAGACGCGCCCGATCGCGGGCACCTATCCGCGCTCAGGCGAGGACGAGGAGGACCGGCGCCGCGCCGAGCGCCTCCTCAACGATCCCAAGGAGCGCGCCGAGCACGTGATGCTGGTTGATCTGGGTCGCAACGACCTCGGCCGGGTCAGCGAGTACGGCAGCGTCAAGGTCGATGAGCTGATGGTGGTCGAGACCTACTCGCACCTGATCCACATCGTCAGCCAGGTCTCGGGGAAGCTCAGCCCCGGGGTCGGCGCGATGGACACGCTGCGCTCGGTGCTGCCGGCCGGGACGCTCTCGGGCGCGCCCAAGGTCCGGGCGATGGAGATCATCGACGAGCTCGAGCCGCACAAGCGCGGCTCCTACGGCGGCGCCATCGGCTACCTCTCCTACACGGGCGACCTCGACACGGCGATCCACATCCGCACGGTGGTGGTCAAGGACGGGCTCGCCCACGTCCAGGCGGGCGGCGGCACCGTCGCCGACGCCAAGCCCGAATACGAGTACAACGAGTCCGTGACCAAGGCCAAGGCCGTCTTCCGGGCGATCGAGCTGGCCGCTGCGCAGACGGAGTGGCCATGAGGGTCCTGGTCGTGGACAACTACGACTCCTTCACCTACAACCTCGTCCAGTACCTGGGCGAGCTCGGGGCGGAGATCGAGGTCGTGCGCAACGACCGGGCCACGGTGGACGAGCTGCTGGCACGAGGGGCCGACCGGCTCGTCGTCTCGCCGGGCCCCTGCACGCCCGCCGATGCCGGGATCTCCGTGGAGGTGATCCGCCGCTTCGCCGAGGAGGGAACCCCCGTTCTCGGCGTCTGCCTCGGCCACCAGTCGATGGTCGAGGCATTCGGGGGCAGCGTCGTCCGCGGCGAGCCGATCCACGGCAAGGACTGCGAGGTCAGCCACGACGGGCGCGCGGTCTACGAGGGTCTGCCGAGCCCGCTGATCGCCGGCCGCTACCACTCGCTGGTCGCCGACCCCGATCTGCCCGACGAGCTCGAGCTCGTCGCCAGCTTCGGCGACGTGGTGATGGGGGTGCGCCACCGCGAGCTGCCCGCCGAGGGCGTCCAGTTCCACCCCGAGTCGGTGTTGACACCGCAGGGCCAGCACCTGCTGAAGAACTTCCTGGGCTCCTAGATGCCGAACGAGACCCTCACCCGCGCGATCGACGAGCTCAGTGACGGCTCCCACCTCACAGCCGACCACACCTCGGCGGCCCTCGCCGAGATCATGGAGGGGCGCGCGAGCGAGATTCAGACTGCGGCCTTCCTGATCGCCCTCCGGGCCAAGGGCGAGACGGTCCCCGAGCTGGTCGGCCTGGCCCGGACCATGCGGGATCTGGCAGCGACGGTCGACGTCGACCACGACGACCTGGTCGACACGGCGGGCACCGGCGGCGGCCCGGCGACCTTCAACGTCTCGACCACGGCCGCCCTGATCGCCGCCGGCGCCGGATGCCGTGTCGCCAAGCACGGCAACCGCTCGGCGACCAGCAAGTGCGGCTCGGCGGACCTGCTCGAGGCGCTCGGCGTCGAGATCGAGCTGGACCCCGGCCAGGTTGCGACCTGCATCGACGAGATCGGCTTCGGCTTCATGTTCGCCCCCAAGCACCACGCGGCGATGAAGCACGTCGTTCCCGTCCGCAAGGAGCTGGCTATCCGCACCAGCTTCAACTTCCTCGGCCCCCTCACCAACCCCGCGGGGGCCAAGCGACAGCTTCTCGGCGTCTCCGACCGCGCCTACCAGGAGACCATCGCCGAGGCGCTCGTCAGTCTCGGCTGCGAGCGCGCCCTCGTCGTCTCGGCCGACGATGGCCTGGACGAGCTCAGCCTGCACTCACCGACCAGGGTCATCGAGGTCGCCGGCGGACGCACCGAGGAGTGGTTTGTCGATCCCGCCGAGCTCGGGCTGGAGGTGGCTCCGATCGAGGCGGTCGCCGGCGGCGAGCCCGCCGAGAACGCGGACGTGGTCCGCGCCATCCTCGACGACCAGCCGGGCCCCCCACGCGACCTGGCGATGCTCAACGCCGGGGCCACGATCCTCGTCGGCGGCGGTGCCGCCGACCTGGCCGCCGGGATCGAGAGAGCGCGTGAGACGCTTTCCTCGGGGGCCTCGCGCGAGGTGCTCGAGCGCCTGGTCGCGCGAACGCGGGAATTGGCTGGTCGGGCCAGCTAAGGTCGGCGGCGGATGGGAATGATCGAGCAGATCGTTGATGCCTCGCGCGCGGGGGTCGAGCGCCGCAAGGCCGAGACGCCGCTGCCCGAGCTGGAGGCCCGGCTGGGCGACCGCGTCAAGCCCCGGCCCTTCAACGAGGCGCTGACGCGCCCGGGCCTCTCGCTGATTGCCGAGTTCAAGCGCCGCTCGCCGAGCGCCGGCGACATCAGGCCCGGCGCAACGATCGAGGAGGTCGTGCGCCAGTACGAGGCCGGCGGCGCCGCGGCGTTGTCGGTGCTCACCAACGAGGACCACTTCGGGGGCAGCGTTCAGGATCTGCGCGCCGCCTGCGACGCCTCCGAGCTGCCGGTGCTGCAAAAGGACTTCGTCGTCGATCGCTATCAGCTCTCTGAGGCGGCGGCCTTTGGCGCCGACGCGGTGCTGCTGATCGTCGCTGCGCTGGAGGACGCCGAGCTGGCCGCGCTCTACGAGGAGGCGGTCGGGCTCGACCTCGACTGCGTCGTGGAGGTCCACGACGAGCCCGAGCTGGAGCGCGCGCTCGAGCACGGCGCCGAGGTGCTCGGCATCAACAACCGCAACCTCGACGACTTCAGCGTCGACGTCGCCACCACCTTCGAGCTGATCACCGACGTCCCCGCCGGCAAGACGGTCGTCTCCGAGAGCGGCATCTCCGACCGCGAGACCCTCGATGAGCTGGAGCGGGTCGGCGTAGACGCGGTCCTCATCGGCGAGGCGCTGATGCGCGCCGACGACCCCGAGGCCAAGGTCCGCGAGCTGGTCGGCGACGAGCCGGCCACCCGCGAGCACGTCCTTTAGGTACACCCACGGCCAAGGGGACGTGTTCGGACTTCGATCGCTGTACCAGCCAACAGCCATCGCCGAGGTGAGTGCAATCCTGACCGGCGAGCAGCCAGCCTCCTGACGTCTTCTTAGGAAACCCGTAGCCGCCGTTTATCGGCGTTTAACCGCCGCGTCGCAGACTCGCTCGCGATGAAGGGCGCGCGTAACTTCCTGGGCACCTCCTTCGGCTCTGCCGTCACGGGCGGGCTCGTGGTAGCCGTGATCGGCCTGGTCGCGATCGAGACGGGGCTGATCGACACCGGCGGCGACGGCGGCACGACCACGGTCGCGGCGGCCCCCCTGACCCAGCCGGCGAGCGACACCACGGCCAAGGGCAACAGCGTCAGCCAGATCTACAACCAGGACGGCGACGGCGTCGTCTTCATCCAGTCCCAGATCACCCAGAAGGTCAGCTCGCCCTTCAACGTCGGGCCGCAGTCGCAGTCGAGCACCGCGACCGGCTCCGGCTTCGTAATCGACGGCGACGGCCACATCCTCACCAACGCCCACGTCGTCGAGGGCGCATCGCAGATCAGGGTGCAGCTCGCCAAGGACTCGGAGCCGCTCGACGCCCAGGTTGTCGGCGCCGACACCTCCAGCGACGTCGCCGTGCTCAAGGTCGAGGCCGACTCATCAGACCTTCATCCGCTCGCGCTCGGCAACTCCGACGACGCGGCCGTCGGCGACCCCGTGGTCGCGATCGGCAACCCCTTTGGCCTCGATCGAACCGTGACCAGCGGCATCGTCTCGGCGCTTCAGCGCCAGATCCAGGCGCCCAACGGCTTCTCGATCGACGACGTGATCCAGACCGACGCCGCGATCAACCCCGGCAACTCGGGCGGACCGCTGATCGACTCCTCCGGCCGCGTGATCGGGATCAACTCCCAGATCGCCAGCCAGGGCGGCGGCTCCGAGGGTGTCGGCTTCGCGGTTCCGATCAACACCGTGCGCGACGTCGCCCAGCAGCTGATCGACGGCGGCGAGGTCGAGCACGCCTACCTCGGGATCAGCGGCGGAGACGTCACCCCCGACATCGCCAAGGCTCTCAACCTCTCAGTGGACCACGGCGCCGCGGTGGACCAGGCGCTCAACGGCGGTCCCGCCGCCGAGGCCGGCATCCACGGCGCGACCGGCCAGGCGACGATCGGCGGTCAGACCTTCCCGATCGGCGGCGACATCATCACCGAGGTGGACGGCGAACAGGTCGAGGGCATGAACAACATCATCGCCAAGGTCGAGTCACACAAGCCCGGCGATGAGATCACGGTCACCGTCGTCCGCGGCGGCGACACCCAAGAGGTTCAGGTCAAGCTCGGCGACCGCCCGGCCAACGTCGCCGGGACCAGCTCCGGCCGGTAGCCGGCCTTCGCGAACAGCATCTGCAGGTCGCGGATGCGGCGCTCGCGGAAGCCCCCCTCGCTCAGCGCCAGCCACAGCGTCCACCGTCGCCTGAACGGCTCGTCGTAGCCGAGCTCGCCGGCCACGTGCGCCTTGTCCACGAAGCGCTCGCGCCAGTGGCGCAGGGTCTGGGCGTAGTGGGCGGAGATCTGCTTGCGGCCGGCCTGCTTGGTGTTGACGGGAACGCCGCAGAATTCCCCGTCAGAAGCGCTCGGGATTGTGCACCTCAATCGTGGCTCGGAGGTTGGCGCTGTGCTGACCGACGCTGAGCGGCGCCCGGCCCGGCTCCTCGATCGTCAGCTCGGCGCCCCTGATGCGGCGGAGGACAGGCACGCACGCGGAGCGCCAGCTTGAACTGCCTCTTGGCATGGAGGTAAATCCTATGCCTACCCTTAGGTGAATGACGCGCGTAAAGATCTGTGGGGTGACGCGGCTCGAGGACGCCGAGCGCGCGATCGACCTCGGCACCTGGGCGATCGGCCTCAACTACTGGAGCCAGAGCCCGCGTTTCTGCGACCCTGACGACGCGGCCGCGATCGGCACCGCGGTCAAGCGCCGCTGTGAGGTCGCGGGCGTTTTCGTCAACCCGACGCTGGGAGAGGTCGCGACCGCGGTCGAGGACGCCTCGTTGACACTGGTCCAGCTCCACGGCGACGAGGGGCCGTCCTTCTGCTCGGAGGTCGCCCGCCGCACCGGCGCCAAGGTGATCAAGGCGATGAGGGTCAAGAGCGGCGACGAGGTGCGGGCCGCCGAGGCCTATCGCACCGACTTCCACCTGTTCGATGCCCATCGCAGCGGTAAGCCCGGCGGCACCGGCGAGAGCTTCGACTGGGGGCTGATCGCGGAGCGCCGGTCGAAGATTCCCCTGATCCTGGCCGGTGGGCTCGACCCCGGCAACGTCGCCGACGCGATCGGCATCGCCTCCCCGTACGCGGTGGACGTGGCGACCGGCGTCGAGTCCGAGCCCGGGATCAAGGACCCAGCCCTGTTCGCGGCCCTGTTCGCGGCGGTCGCCGCGACCGATCCGGCCAAGGTCGGCTGAGGTGGCGGCGGAGGCCACACCCGTGCAGGAGCGCTTCGGGCCATACGGTGGGCGCTTCGTGCCCGAGGTGCTGATGTCGGTTCTCGACGAGCTCAGCGCCGCCTGGTCCCAGGCGCGCGTGGACGATGCCTTCCAGGGAGAGCTGACGCGCTTGCTGCGCGACTACGTCGGCCGCCCGACGCCGCTGTGGGCGGCCGAGCGCCTCTCCGAGCGGGTCGGCCGCCGCGTCTATCTCAAGCGCGAGGACCTCGCCCACACCGGCGCCCACAAGATCAACAACGCCGTCGGCCAGGCGCTGCTGGCCAAGCGGATGGGCAAGCAGCGCGTGATCGCCGAGACCGGCGCCGGCCAGCACGGCGTTGCGACGGCGACGGCCTGTGCCCTGATGGGCCTGGAGTGCGCCGTCTACATGGGCAGCGAGGACACCCGCCGCCAGCGCCCCAACGTCGACCGGATGAAGCTGCTTGGCGCCGAGGTGGTCCCTGTCGAGGCCGGCGCCCGGACGCTGAAGGAGGCGGTCAGCGCGGCGATCCGCGATTGGGTCGCCAGCTCGGCGACCACCCACTACGTGATCGGCTCCGCCGTCGGCCCTGCGCCCTACCCGGCTCTGGTTCGCGACCTCCAGAGGGTGATCGGGGACGAGGCGCGCTCGCAGGCGCTCGAGGCCGAGGGCAACCTTCCCAAGCGGGTGATCGCCTGCGTCGGCGGCGGCTCCAACGCGATCGGGACCTTCACCGCCTTCCTCGACGATCCCGTCGAGCTGATCGGGGTCGAGGCCGCGGGCGAGGGGCTCGACAGCGGCCGCCACGGCGCCTCGCTGGCGGCCGGTGCCACCGGCGTCCTCCACGGCGCCTTCTCGGCGGTGCTCGCCGACGAGCAGGGGCAGATCCTCGAGGCCCACTCGGTCTCGGCCGGGCTCGACTATCCCGGCGTCGGACCCGAGCATGCACACCTTCGCGACAGCGGCCGAGCCACCTACGTCGCGGTCACCGACGTCGACGCCCTCCACGCCTTCCGCGAGCTCTGCCGGCTCGAGGGCATCGTCCCCGCCCTCGAGCCCTCGCACGCGATTGCCTGGCTCCTGGAGAACCCTGGAAAGGGAGACGGTTTCGACATCCTCACCCTCTCCGGGCGGGGCGACAAGGACCTCGACGAGGCGCTCGCCAAGCTGGATGAGCTCGATGGCTGACCAGGAGGCCGCGACCGCCGCCGCAACCGGCGAGCAGCGGATCCTCGATGCCTTCGCAGCCGCCCGCGCCCAGGGGCGGGCGGCCCTGATGCCCTACATGATGGGTGGCTTCCCCGATCAGGCCACGGCCACCGTGATCGCCCGCGCCTACTCCGAGTCCGGCGCCGACCTGATTGAGCTGGGGGTCCCCTACTCGGACCCGCTCGCCGACGGCCCGGTGATCCACGCGGCTGGGACGACGGCGCTCGCCGCGGGCGCCACTCTGGAGTCGGCGCTGGAGACGTGCGCCGCGGTCTCGGGCGACGTTCCGGTGGTGCTGATGGCCTACGCCAACATGCTGCTGGCGGTCGGCCCGGAGCGGTTCGCGAGCGACGCCGCCGCGGCCGGCGCCGCCGGCGTGATCGTCCCTGACCTGCCGATCGACGAGGCGGGGGAGATCGGGGAGGCGCTCATCGGGGCCGGGCTCGCGCTCGTGCCGCTGCTGGCTCCCAGCACGCCTCCAGAGCGCCGCGCCGAGATCTGCTCCAGGGGCCAGGGGTTCGTCTACGTCGTCTCGACCGCCGGCACGACCGGCGAGCGGGATGAGCTTCCGGGCGGGCTCGCCGAGCTGGTCAGGGCGGCGCAGGGTGATGCCGCGGTCCCCGTCGCGGTCGGCTTCGGGATAGGCACCCCCGAGCAGGCCGCCTCCGTGGGCGAGGTCGCCGACGGCGTCATCATCGGCAGCCGCCTGGTCCGCGCCGTCTCGGATGCTCCCGACGCCGAGGCCGCCGCCGCGGCGGTAAGCGAGTTCCTGCGCGCCACGGGCGACGCCCTCAAGGGGTAGATTTCCGCCCGATGCAACTCGCGACCTTCACGGTGATCGGGGCGGCGCTGATGGTGACCGCCTACGCGCTCGGCGTCGGCGGTGCCGTCTGCATGGTGATCTTCCTCGCCGTCGTCTTCACCGGCGCGCTGCTGCGGGTGTCCAAGCCGATCATTGACTGGGCCACCCGGCCCTAGCGCCGAGGCGCCGCTCTAACTCGCGGGGCTGGGCTTTTGGTGGCCCCAGGGGAGGCTGACGTCGTAGCCGCTCTCGGTCAGGGAGCGCACGATCTCCTCCGTGTGCTCGGGGCCGCGCGTCTCCAGGATCAGCTCGACGCCGGTCTCGGCGATGTGGAGGTCGGCGCCCTCGCGCACGTGGCGCACCTCGACCACGCTGGCCTCCAGCTCCGCGACCTCGGCAAGGAGGCTGGCCAGCGAGCCCGGCCGGTCCGAGATCAGGGTCGAGAGGACGACGCTCCGCCCGGACTGCTCTTCGCTGCGCCGGGCCACCGCTGCGAGCAGGTTGGGGTCCGCGTTCCCACCCGAAAGGACGGCGACGGTGATCCCGCGGTCGACGGGGTGACGGTGGCCGGCGAGCAGCGCCGCCAGCCCGACGGCGCCGGCGCCCTCGACCACCAGCTTCGCCTCTGAAAGCAGCACGGCCATCGCGTCGGCTACCTCGTCGTCGGAGACGACGAGCACGTCGTCGAGCCACTCCTTGACCAGCGGCAGCGTGATCTCGCCGGGGCGCTTGACGGCGATGCCGTCGGCGATCGTCTTGGCGTGCTCGATCCTGACCGGCTCGCCCTTCTCGAGCGAGGGGGGATAGGGAGCGCAGGCCGAGGCCTGGACGCCGATCACCTCGACGTCGGGCCGCTGGGACTTGATCGCGACAGCGATCCCGCTCGCCAGCCCGCCGCCGCCGAGCGGCACCAACACCGCCGCCACGTCGTCGATGTCCTCGAGCAGCTCGAGCCCGATGCTGCCCTGGCCGGCGATCACGTCCTCGTCGTCGAAGGGATGGACGAAGACGAGGTTCTCCACGGCCGCGCGCTCGCGCGCGGCCTCGACGCACTCGTCGACCGTGCCCTCGCAGGTGTGGATCACCGCGCCGAGCCTCCTCGCCGCCTCGACCTTGGAGACGGGCGCGTCGGTGGGGACGAAGAGCTGGCACTGGATGCCCCGGGCGCGGGCTCCGTAGGCGAGCGCGTGGCCGTGGTTGCCGGCGCTTCCGGTGACCACGCCGCCGTTCGCTTCGTCGCCGAGCGCCGACAGCTTCGCCGAGACGCCGCGGATCTTGAAGGACCCGGTGCGCTGCAGGTTCTCGGCCTTGAGGGCGACCGCGCCGCCGGTCCGCTCGTCGAGAATCGAAAGCCGGAGAGTGGGCGTCCTGGTCACGAACCCCTCGATCTCGCCGCGTGCAGCCTCGATCTGCTCCAGCTTCATGCGACCATCAGCCTGACACAAGCGAGGAGAGGTGATGTCGCAAGACCGCGAAACGATCAACGCTGACGGGGCGCCGGACGCGATCGGCCCCTACAACCACGCCGTCAAGGGCGCGGGGCTCCTGTTCTGCTCGGGTCAGATTCCCCTCGACCCGGATTCGGGCGAGCTGGTCGGGGAGACGCCCGCCGAGCAGGCGAGGCAGTGCCTGGAGAACCTGAAGGCCGTTTGCGAGGCCGCCGGAACCAGCCTCGGCCGCGCGACGCGGATGACGATCTACACCACCGACCTCGGCGCCTTCGCCGAGATCAACGATGTCTACGCGGAGTTTTTCACCGAGGACGAGCCCGCCCGCGCCGCCGTCGGCGTCTCGGCGCTCCCCAAGGGAGCGGTGGTCGAGATAGACGCTGTGGTGTTGGCCTAGATCCGGCTCGGACGGGAGGATCGACGCTCGATGAGCGACCCGCTGCCGTTCAGCGACGAGGAGGCCGAGGAGGCGCTCGATCGCCACCCTCGCTTCTGGGCCCGTTTCTGGAAGCGACTCGGGCTCGCGATGGCCATTGGCCTCGCTGCGCTGACCGTGCTCGGTTTCCTATTCCTGGTGGCCTATTCGGTGGTGCCGGGAAAGGTCGACGCAGATTCTCTCGACAGCTCCCTGGCGCGCAGCGTCGGCGAGTCGTCTTCCGGCGCCTGTTCTCGTGGCCCCAACGAAGAGCACTGGCGCTGCTACACCAGACGTGCCACGAAGACCATTGGTTGCTCACCGACATGCAGCCTCACGACCGGCTACCGCGTAACGGTTGACGGGCATTGCTGGAACGCCACCACGACCAGGGGCGAGCGAAAGACGGCCGAGGGGTGCGTTCGCTGGCGTGACAACCTCCGCCTCTGGGACCGTTTCTTCTGGTGGACCGATCCGTTTGGTGGCGCTGACTAGGCATGGGCGCGCCGCCTTGTCCGCGGTCGGGTTGGCGACGTCGACCTCGAAGGGTGCGTCAATCTCAGCGACAGCATTTGACTACGGACGGCCCCCCCGTCGCTTCTCACGGGGCATTCTGAGAGAGGTCAGCGCAGCGAGGGCACGCCGTCGCGGTCGGTGACGGCTCGGCGTGGAACACGTGGGCGGCCGTCGTTCGCCTCCAGCCACGCCCGGATGCTCTTGGCGTAGGCGAGCG
>SHVA01000029.1 GCA_009691195.1 Solirubrobacterales bacterium
AGCTCCCAGTCGGTGAAGCCTTGGGCCAGCAGCGAGTCGAGGGCGGCGCCGATGTGCTCGGCGTGGTTGTAGAGGGCGCAGGCGACCGTGACGCGGGGGGAGCGCCGCTCGCGCGAGGGGCTGGCGGTGACCTCCTCGATGCCGGGTGGAGTGGAGCTTCGCCGCTCCGCCTCCAGGACCCGGTCGAGGCGGCGATTCAGGTCCGCCGCCTCGAGCCGCGCGCGCTTCAGGGCGGCGCCGAGGTCGGGCACCTCGAGCGGTGGCTTTCGCATCGAGTCGAGGACGTACTGGAACGGCGGCTCGGGGGGGTGCCCGGTGAAGGCTCCACTGCGCCTCAGGCGGCTGCCGCTGACGCGCTCCGCCGCCTCGGCCAGGCGCTCCGCGGAGCGCCTGAGGGGGAGTTGCTCTCGGATGAATGCGTGAGCCTCGCGGGCGATCCGCGCCCTGTGCTCCTCGTCCTCGAGCAGCGACTCGACCAGCTCGGGCATCGCCTCAGGGCGAGCCGAGATGAAGTGCTCACCGGGGATCAGCGGCTCGAAGTCGCGCGACCATTCGCTGACCACCGCGGCGCCGCAGTGGATCGCCTCCAGCACCCGCACCCATTCGAAGTAGGCGGATTCGCCGCGGTGGATGTTGAGCAGGACGCGGCTGCCCGCGAGCAGCTCCAGCTTGTCGCCGCCGGCGACGAAGCTCTCCGAGCTGGACGCGTTGGTGCGCGAGTTGTCACCCAGCACCAGGCGGCAGCGGTACCGGGCGAGCCTTGGCGCGCAGGCGCCGAGCAGCTCCTCGCGCCGCTTGGTCGCCCCGCCGAGGAAGGCGACGTCGAGGTCCCGCTCGCCGGGCTCGGCGAAGCGGTCCCACAGCGGTGTGTAGCCGAGCGGCAGATACTCGATTTCAACGCCTTGGTCGCGCAGAAGCTGGGTGCCGCGCGGATTGATGTCGAAGGCCGCCCCGCAGCGCGTGGCGATCCGGGCGGCGTCCCTGAACCAACTCGTCCCCGGCTGCTCGGTGCAGATGCAGACCGTGCGCGGCAGAACGGCGGCTGGGAGCCCTGCGGGGCCGGCGATGATCGAGTGCTCGTGCGGCGCGACCAGCGCGTACGCACGGCCCTTCTCCGGCGGCGACCAGCCCACGGTGAGGCTGGTGGGGACGCCGAGCGTCCGGATCTCCTCCCTGAGGGCCACCGCGAGCTCGGCGAAGAAGGCGTTCTGCCGCGGTGCGAGGACGAAGGCGAGCTCTCGCATCGCCGTGATCGTAGAGGCACGCGGCCGAGCCCGGGTCTAAGGTTGGCTGCATGGAAGCCGAGATGGGGACCGAGCGGGATCAGGTGAGCGAGGATCTGATCGAGGAGCGCGCCCAGCTTCGAGCCCGCCTAACCGAGGCCGAGCAGGAGCTCGCCGAGTTGCCCGCCCTGCGGGCGGCGAAGGCCGAGCTCGAGGCGATCCGCTCCTCGCCCTCGTGGAGGATCACGGCGCCTCTGCGCAGGGCGAAGGGACTCCTTCAGCGAGAGCTTCTGCCGAACCTCCGGCTGGCCATAAAGCGGGGCATGTTCAGCCTCGCAGAGCGCTTTCGGGACTGAGCGGCGAGCGCATCCCGCCCGGCCGCCAGGAGCTCGCCGGACTCGGCGAAGTCCGGATGCGTCAGGAATCCGACCGGGTCGCCGCCCCGCACGATCAGGGCGAAGCCACCCCAGAGCTCTCCCTCCCACGGCCCGGTGGCGGACAGGTGCCCCGCGACCAGGTCCAGGTCGACGCCGGTGACCCTGTCGCCTGCGTCCGCGAGCGCCGCCGCGATGCCCCTTCGCACCCCCGGATTGGCCGCGTCGTGGGCGAGGATCACAGCTCGGGCAAGCGCGTCAGCGGAGATCAGATCGCGAAGGTCTCGCTCCACGCCGCTCGCGGTGTGGTCCCCGTCGACCAGTGCGAAGTTGACCCCTGTGCCCTCGTCTGCCAGCTCGGCCAGCAGCTTCGGGAGCAGCTCGTGACTGTCGCCGGTATGGAAGCTGACATTGGGAAGGTCCCGTGGGGCGGAGCCGTGGTCGAGGTCGAAGCTGTGCACCACCGTGCTCCGCTTGGCGATCCGGCGCAAGCTCCCTCCAAACGCCGTTCCTACCTCGATCGCCACCGTCGGCTCCAGCTCAGCGAGCACGCCCTCGAGCGCCAGGCGCTCCCCGGCTGTCATCTGCCAGTTCGGAATCGAGACGAGCTCGCGCAGGCTCACTAGAGCTGCTCGGCGATCCGCGGGGTGACTCGGCGGTAGAGAAGTGCCGCTCCGACGACGGACGCGATCACGATGCCGATCGGTACCGCGATCATCGCCGGATCGGACATCGCCTCGGTGGCGGAAAGGGCGTTGGGGTCGATCAGCACGTGCCGGGACTGGACGATGATCACGGCCAGGGGGTTGAGCATGATCCAGTCTCGGAGGCTCTGGGGAACGGTCTCGATCGGGTAGATGATCGCCGACGTCCAGAACAGGAGCTGAAGCACGATCTCCCAGATTGCGCTCGCGTCGCGAAAGGGCACGTAGAGGTTGGCGAGAAAGGCGCCGAGGGCGGTGGAGTAGATCAGCAGCACGCCGAGCAGGAGCGGGAACTCGAGCCAGGCCCAGGTGGCGTGCACCCCTCCGAGCTTGAGGAAGAAGAAGACCGCGATCAGGTTGAGCGCCAGCGTGAAGAAGGACCGCAGCGCGATCGCGAGTGGAAGTACCAGCAGCGGCATCGGGACCTTGCGGATCAGGGACTCATTCCCGACCAGGCAGCCCAGCCCCTGGCCGGTCGTCTCCGAGAAATAGTTGTAGAGGACCAGGCCGGTGATGATCATCTGGGGGTAGTCCTTGACCGTGTCCCCGATGTCCAGGATCACGGTGAAGGCGACGTAGAGCACCCCGAAGAGCAGCAGCGGCTTTGCCAGGGTCCAGAAGTAGCCGAAGGCGTTCCCGTAGTAGCGCTGCTTGAAATCGGTGATCGCGAGCGTGACGGTGAGGCCCACCGCCCGCTGGAAGTCCGTACGAGGCTCGACGTCGTTCATCGCGAGCCCATTCGCTCGATCTCGAACTGATGGGGCAGGTCCACCACGGCGCCGCTCCAGCCATCCCCGCGAATGCTGAAGGAGCTGACGTCGCGTCGCGCGTCGGCCCATTGCGGCCGGTCGCGGTGGGCGACACACGCGGTCACGTCGTAGCTCCCCACGCCGAGGTAGTTCTCGAACCTCATCCTGACCAGAATCCGGTCACCCGCGTCGAAATCGAGGCCCTCCACGAACGCCGGCTCGGTCGACGCGCTGAAGACATTTCGACCGTCCTCGCTTCGCACAACGAACACGAGCGGCGGCTCCTGCAGCGGCTCTGTGAAGCTGATCTCGGCGCAGATACGAAGCTGGCCGCCGGGCTTGAACGTGCGTGCCCGCTTTCCACCGTCGTCCTCCATCCAGACGTCGCGGATGTCGGCCGCCCCATCCCCGAACCTATTCGTCGCGGCCGGGTGCTCGGTCTCCTCCCCCGGCTCCATGCCCACCGTGTCCCTGTAGCGCTCAGAGACGAGATTGGGATCCCCGATCGCGAGGATGTCGCCGTTCTCGAGCATCAGGGCCCGGTCACCAAATCGACGCACGGCGGCCATGTCGTGCGTGACGAGGACAATCGTCTTGCCCTCCCGCTTCAAGCTGAGAAAGGTCTCGTAGCACTTCTCCTGAAAGCCGGCGTCCCCCACCGCCAGGACCTCGTCGAGCAGAAGCACGTCGGCGTCCACGTGGATCGCGATCGAGAACGCCAGCCGGGTGAGCATGCCTGAGGAGTAGTTCTTCAGCTGCAACTCCCGGTAGCTCTCGAGACCGGCGAACTCGAGGGTCTCATCCAACCGCCTCAGGGCCTCCGACCGGGTCAGCCCCAGCAGGGCGCCGCTCAGCAGCATGTTGTCTCGGGCGGCCATCTCGTGGTTGAAGCCGACCCCCAGCTCGATCAGCGGGGAGACGCGGCCCACGACCCGGATCCGGCCCGCGTCGGGCTGGTAGATGCCGGTGAGCAGCTTCAACAGCGTGCTCTTGCCGCTCCCGTTCCGCCCGACGATGCCGAAGAACTCCCCCCTCTCGATGCGGAAGGAGAGGTCACGCGCGGCGACGATCTCCGTCTCGGGGATTCGCCGAAAAGGATGCATGGCTCGCTCCTTCAGCGTGGAACGGCGGTGGTCCGGGAGCCGAAAGGTCTTGCAGACCCCCTCGACGGTGATCGCGGGGTCGGGGCCCCCTGCGATGGCGGCCGGGTCGGTGGCCGGGCCCTTCGAGATCCCCAAAGTCCCGCTCGCGCGGGCGAGAGTGGCCATCGCCGCCTGAGGCTACAGGCTTAGAATCGCAGCCTCGTGGGGAGCATCCGAAGCCGGGACGTGCTCGGTACCGCTGTGTCGGTTGTGGATTATCGCGGCGCCATGCGTCGCATGGACGAGGCGATCGAGCAAGGCGAAGCGGCCTACTTCTGCCACGTTTCGGTTCACGGTCTGATGCTGGCCCGCGATGACCCGCAGATGGCGGCCTCGCTGGAGCGGGCGGACCTTGCCCTTCCAGACGGGATGCCCGTCGTCTGGGCCCTGCGGGCGCTCGGAGAGCGGATCTCAGACCGCGTCTACGGGCCCACCCTGATGGAGCTCTACTGCGAGCGCTGCGCGGAAGCCGGGCGCTCGATCTGGCTCTACGGTGGCGCCAACGAGGCGGCACTCGACTCCCTCCGTGCCGCTCTCGCCGCCCGCTTTCCCTCGCTACGGATCGCCGGCTCATTCTCGCCACCGTTCCGCCCCCTCGACGAAGCCGAGGAGGCCGATCTCGTCGCTCGCATCAACGCCGACGGCCCCGACGTGGTCTGGTGCGGTCTCGGCGCACCCAAGCAGGAGCTCTGGATGGCCCGGATGCGCGACCGGCTCGAGGCGCCCGCCCTGTCCGGCGTCGGCGCCGCCTTTGACTTCCTCTCGGGCCGCGTCGCCCAGGCGCCTCCCTGGATGGGGCGAAATGGCCTGGAATGGCTCCACCGCATGAGCAGGGAGCCGCGGCGGCTGGGCCCGCGCTACCTGCGCCACAATCCTCGTTTCCTCGCCGCCTTCGCGCGTCAGCTCGCAGACGAGCGGCGGCCCGGGCGCTGAAAGGCGCGCGCCCTATTCGGAGCGCGGCTCGATCGAGAGAAGTCCGAGGGCCCGCAGCGTGCCGAGGTCGGCCCGGTCGCGGCCGAAGGGCGCGAGCAGCTTTCGCGCGCGCTCGGCGTAATCGGAGCGCTCCGCCGGGCCCATCGCCATCGCCGCCCGCACGGCCGCCGCCAGCGCCTCCGGCTCCGGGGAGGGCGCCACCAGCTCCTGAGCGAGCTCTCGCGCGAGCAGCTCGGCCTCATAGGCGCCGGGGGCCGGCGCGGTGACGAGGGGAACGCCGACTGACAGCGCCTCGAGCTGGGCGATCCCGTACCCCTCCATCCTGGAGGCTGAGACGAAGCAGACAGCTCCGGCGAGCAGCTCCAGGAATCGCGCCCTCGGCAGCTCCCCTGTCCAGACGGCGCCGGGCGGCTCGGCCACGCCGGCGCGGTCGAGCAGCCTCAGCCCCAGTTCACGTTCCACCCCCGTGATCGTCAGCGCCGGCGCCTCCTCCCGCTCGTCCAGGCTCGCCCAGGCGGCGCAGATGCGGTCCAGGCCCTTGATCTCCGGTTGTCCCGCGTAGGCGATTGCGCCGGTGGACTCGCTCGGCGGGCGGGCCTCGCCGGGCTCGACCGGCACGGGCAGCTCGACCACCGCCTCGGAATGCCGTCTCAGCAGCGCCGCCGAGCGGGGGCCGGTGGCCAGCACCGCGTCGGCGCGGCCGAGCGCCCGCCGCTCCAGCGCGCCATGAATTGCGTAGGCCGCTCCCGGCCACAGCGCCGAGGCCGGGGCGTCGACCCGGATCGCGACCCGGACCCCGTTCTCGCGCAGCCGCCTCCAGGGAAGCTGCAGCGCCGAGGTCGAGTTGACCATCAGCAGCGCCCGGCAGCCGGCCTCGACCTCGCGCATCGCCGCTCCTCGCGCGGCCCTGGCGACGATCTGTGCGCCAAGCGGCCAGATCCGCAGCAGGCGCCGCCCTCGCCGTGGCGCCGAGCGGACCACCCGGTTGGGAACGCGGAGCCGAGCAAGAGAGGCGGCCAGCTCCTCCTCGTTGCTGCGCCAGCCCCCCGTGCCCGCGGGTGAGACGAGCACGACTTCCTCCCCGCCGGGGACCGAAGGATCCGCGCCGTGGCCGGGCTGGGGCCAGCCTCGGGAGTGAAGGCGCCGCCGCGAGACGGGCGAGGCCGCTGCGCCCGCGTTGAGCGAGACGCGGGCGAGACGCTCGGCGGCCAGCGGCCGGTCACCCCGCGCGAGCGCGATCGCGAGCCCGCCCGAGGCCTTCGCCGCGCGGGCGGCAGCCCGGCTCGGCCCCAGCCCGCTGGACAGCGCCGCCCCGAAGCCGCGGTAGTACTGGCGGCGCGCCAGCGAGCGCAACGTCATCCGCTCGGCGCCGATCAGGTGCTCGACGCGGACATCGCCGGCGTAGAGCACTCGCAGCCCGGCGCTGCGGAGCCGGAGCTGCAGGTCGGACTCGTCGCCGAACATCGGCACGTTGGACCAGGGGCCGCGGCTGGGGTCGAAGCCCCCGGCGTCGAGGGCCTGGCGCGCCCGGAAGCTGACGTTGGCTCCCCAGGCGTCGCTTCCCTCCTCGGGCCGCAGCTCCACCATCCCCGGCCCGCGGTCCATCAGTGAGTAGGCCATCCAGATCCGCTCGCTCATCCAGGCCGGCGGCGGCTCGAGGTAGCGGGGGACGATCGCGCCGCCGATGCAGGCCACGTCCGGGTCGGCCTCCAGCCACCGGGCCGAGAGCCGCTGCAGCCAATCGGGCGCGGGGACCGCGTCGTCGTCGAGATATGCGATCACCGCGTCCTCGGGTCTGCCGTCGAGCGCGGCGTTTCGCGCCGCCGACAGGCCGGCGACTGCGCGAACCGCCTCGGCGCCGACCTCGGCGGCGAGCCGTTCGTGGGCCGCGTGGGCGTCGTCGTCGAGGCCGCTGGTGACGAGGAGCGCCGCAGCTCCCTCAACGGCAGCGGCCTGCGCGGCGGCTGGCTCGATCGCGACCCGGGCCGCTGAGGCCGGGCGGTTGGTGCAGACGGTCGCAAGGAGCCAGGGCGCGCCCATGTGGAGCGAAGCATAAGTTTCAGTCGGTGAGCGAGGCGATCGAAAGGGAGCGGTTGAGGGCTGCCTTGCCGCCGGGGCACGGCTACCGGCGCCGCCGGGCCCAGGTCGGCGGGCGGCTGCTGGACCTCGCGATCAGCGCCAGGCAGGCGGCGCTGGGCCTGGGACGGGAGCTCGACGTGACGGGCTCCGAGCAGCCGCTGCGCGGCGTCCTCGTCCTCGGCATCTACGGCCCGCGGGGGGAGGAGCCGATCGGCGAGGCCGTGCGACAGCTCCGCCGCTCGCGACACGAGGTCAGGGTGGTGCTCGGGGCGCTCGGCCCGCCGGCGCCCGGCCTCGAGGCGGAGACCCTCTTCAGCGGGATGGAGGGCGGCAAGTTCGCCAACCTCAACCGGCTCGCCGAGGCGGCGGCGCCGCTCGCGGCCGACTGGCTGCTCGTGCTCGACGACGACGTCGCCCTCAGCAGGCGCTTCCTCGACCGGCTTGTGCACGCGGCCGAGGCGCTGCGGTTCGATCTCGCGCAACCGGCGCTCAGCCGCGCCAGTCACGCGGCCTGGGAGGTCAACCGGCGCCGCCCCGACCTCGCCCGCCAGACGGGGCTCGTCGAGATCGGCCCAGCGCTGCTGATCTCGCGCCGGGCCTGGCGGGAGCTGACTCCGTTCCCGGAGGCCGGGATGGGCTGGGGACTGTGCCTTCACTGGGCCGCTCTCGCCGAGAGTCGCGGGTGGCGGCTCGGCGTGATCGACGCAGTCCCGATCCGCCACGAGAGCCGCCCGCCGGCGGAGGGCTACGGTCGCGAGGCGGCGGCGGAGGCGGCGATCGACCTGCTCGGCTCACGCGAGCACCTCACCCACGAGGAGGCGGGGAGGACCCTGGCGACCTACTCCGGCCTGCCGTGACGCCGCCTGGGGTATCGATCGTGATCCCGACACGGGACCGAAACGCCGACCTCTGCCGCTGCCTCGCGGCGGTCGCCGGGCTCGAGGGCCCGAGCCCGCTGCAGGTGATCGTCGTCGACGACGGGGGCCGCGAGCCGCTCGCACCGGTGCTCGAGCGGGCGGGCGGGCGGTTGGCGCTCGTCAGCATGCGCACCCGGGGCGAGGGCCCGGCGGTGGCGCGCAACGCGGGCGCCCGTGCCGCCGAGGGAGAGCTGGTGGTCTTCCTCGACGATGATTGCGCTCCGGAGCCCGGCTGGCTGGCGGCGCTCGTCCGCCGTGCCGAGGCCGAGCCTGGGACCGCCGTCGGCGGCCGCACCGCCAACACGCTCGAGCGGGACCGCTCCGCGAGCGCCAGCCAGGTTCTGGTCGACGTCATCTACGAGCACTACAACGCCGATCCATCCCGGGCGCAGTTTCTCACCTCCAACAACCTCTGCTTCCCCGGCGCCGCCTTCCGTGAGCTGGGGGGCTTCGACCAGCGCTTTCCGGTCGCCGGCGGTGAGGACCGTGACATCTGCAGGCGCTGGCTGGAGACGGGCCGCAGGCTCGTCTTCGAGCCCGCCGCGGTGGTCCGCCACTTCCACGCCCTCGGGCCCGGCGGCTTCCTCCGACAGCAGTTCGGCTACGGCCGCGGCGCCTGGCTCGAGCGCCGCGCCCGCGCCGCTCGCGGCGGCGGCTTTCGGCTCGACCCCGCCCTGACCTCGGGGATCTTCGGCTCCGCGATGCGGGTCGCCCGAAGCAGGCGCGATCCTTCGCTGGCGATGCTTCTGGTGGGCTGGCAGCTCGCCAACGCGGCGGGCTTCGCGGCCCAGGCAGTCAGGACACGCTGGCCGTAGGCTGACCGGGTGGCTTCGGCGGACGCGCCCTCGATGCGCGAAGGATCACCTCAGCGCGCCGGGCGGGAGCTGGGGACCGGCGCCATGCTCGCCTCGATCTCCCTGATCGTCTCCTTCGCCGCGCTCGGGCTCAACAGCATCACGATCGCCCGCATCGAGGGCGCCGACGGCGCCGGTCTGATCGCCCTCTCGACCCAGTTCATCTTCCTCGGCACCTTCGTCGCCGGGATGGGCCTGCGGACCAGCATCGCGTATCAGATCGGCGCCGGGCTCTGGTCGCCTCGCTCCGCCATCCGCGGCGCGCTGCTCGCCTGCCTCGGCCTCGGGCTGATCGGGGGCGTCTTCGGGATGGGTGTCTGGGCGCTGCTGCGAAACCACGCTCTCGACGAGTTCACCCCGGGCATGGCGGCGGCCCTGATGGCGGCGCTGCCCTTCGCCCTCGCCTGGTGGATCCTGCCCGCGATCCCGCTCGCGCGGGAGGCCTTCGAGGAGTACGCGCTGCTGACGATCGCCGCCCCGGCGGGCGTCGTCCTGCTCTGCCCGGCCGGGGCGCTGCTCGACGGTGAGACGGGGGCCGTGGTCGGCTTTGCCGGGGGATACGTCGTCGGCGGCCTCGTCTGCGCCTTCTGGGCGCTCCGCCACGCCCGTCGCCCGGATTCCGCCCGGGGGCCGGACCGGCGACTGCGGGACGCGGGCGGCTTCGGGGCCAGGACCTGGGTCAACGACCTCTTCCAGTTCATCAACCTCCGCCCCGACCTCTTCATCCTCGCGGCCTACTACGGCACCTCGGAGACCGGCGTCTATTCCGTCACCGTTTCGATCACCTCGCTCGTCTGGATCCTCTCCCAGCCGCTGGCCTCCGTCGTGCTGCCCCGCACGGCCAGCATCGCGGCCGCGAACCTGGCTGAGCCCGCCGGCGACGAGGTCTCCACCTCGTCCCAGGTTTCAGCGGTGCGCCACTCGGTGCTCGTCTCCCTGGTCGCGACCCTCGCTGTGATCCCGATCCTCGCGGTGGCACCGCTGATCTGGGGCCCCGATTTCGACAGGACTCTCGAGCTCGGCCTGATCATGGTCCCGGGCGTGGCGTTGCTCGGCGTCGGCCGGGTGATGGTCGCGGCCTTCACCGGCCACGGCGCCGCCAACCAGGCGCTGCTGGTGGGGCTGGTCAGCTTTCCATTGACGCTGGTCGCCTTTCTCCTGGTGATCCCCGACTACGGAGCCACGGGCGCCGCCGTCGTCTCGTGCTGCTCCTATGCGGTCACCTGGGCGCTGGCGGCGTTCCTCTTCTTCCGCTCGACCGGCGCCTCGCTTGCGGCGGCGCTGGTGCCCCGCGGCAGCGACCTCCGCGACTACGTGTCGCTGGTTGAGCGGCTGCGAAGCCGCTCGCGTTCCGGCGCCGCGGTCCGCACGCCTTCGGACGGCTGAGCGCCTAGCCTGGTCAGCCGATGGACTACGAACGACTGTACGAGTGGCGCCACCGCCACGTGGACCAGCAGGCCCGGGCGGCGGTCTGGGGCCCGATCGCGCGCTACGTCCACGAGCTGATGGACCGCCCCCGCCGCGTGCTCGACCCCGCGGCGGGCCGCTGCGAGTTCATCAACGCCGTCCCGGCCGAGGAGCGTTGGGCCGTTGACCAGGTGCGCTACGTCGAGGCCTCGCCGGGGACGCACTTCGTCCAGGGGGACGCCACGACCGCCGAGCTCCCAGAGGACCATTTCGACGGCGTCTTCGTCTCGAACTTCCTCGAGCACCTGTTCACCCCGGACGACGTCGCGGCCTTCCTCGCCCGGATGCGGGAGCGGATGGCCGACGGCGGCCGGATCGCGATCATGGGTCCCAACTACCGCTACTGTGGCAAGGAGTACTGGGACTACGCCGACCACTACGTCGCGCTCACCCACGTGGCGGTGGAGGAGCATCTGTACGCGGCGGGGTTGACTCCGACCAGGACGATCCGCCGCTTCCTGCCGTACACGTTCAGCGGCCGGATGCCGGCGTCGGCGCGGCTCGCCACCCTCTACCTTCGCGTGCCGCTCGCCTGGCGGCTGCTCGGCAAGCAGTTCCTGGTGGTCGCGGAGAAGTAGATGGGCGCGGGTGGGGCCAAGCGTGTGCTCGTCACCGGGGGCGCCGGCTTCGTCGGCGCCAACCTGTCGCTGGGGCTGTCGCGGCGCCACCCGGACTGGGAGCTTGTGGCGCTCGACAACCTCCACCGTCGCGGCTCCGAGCTCAACCTCCCAAGGCTCGAGGACGCCGGGATCGAGTTCGTGCGCGCTGACGTGCGGGAGCCGGCCCAGCTATCCGAGCTGGGCCGCGTCGACGCGCTGATCGAATGCTCGGCCGAGCCCTCGGCTCTGGCCGGGATGGACGGCGGCGAGGGCTCCTACGCCTTCCACACCAACCTCGTGGGCGCATACAACTGCCTCGAGCTGGCACGCCGGGACGGCGCCCAGCTCCTCTTCCTCTCGACCAGCCGCGTCTATCCCCACGACCTCCTCAACGGGCTGGCGCTGGAGGAGGGCGAGACCCGCTTCGAGCTGGCGGCCGAGCAGCAGGTTCAGGGGGTCAGCGAGGCCGGCATCTCCGAGGGCTTCCCGCTCGAGGGGCCGCGCACCCTCTACGGCGCGACCAAGCTCGCTGCCGAGCTGCTGATCACCGAGTACGCCGACGCCTTCGGCCTCAGCGCCGTCGTAAACCGCTGCGGAGTGATCGCGGGGCCGTTGCAGATGGGGCGCGTGGACCAGGGGGTTTTCTCGCTGTGGATGCTCCATCACCACTTCGGCATCCCGCTCAGCTATATCGGCTATGGCGCCGAGGGCAAGCAGGTGCGCGACCTGGTCCACATCGACGACCTGCTGGAGCTGGTTGACGAGCAGCTTGGGGATGCCGAGCGCTGGGCCGGGATCGTCGCCAACGTCGGAGGTGGCCGTGAGCGCAGTCTCTCGCTGCTGGAGACGACCGCGATCTGCCGCGAGCTGACCGGAAACGAGGTCGAGATCGCCGCCGAGCCCACGGGACGGCACGGAGACGTGCCCCTCTATGTCTCAGACTGCGCGCGCCTGGAGGAGCTGAGCGACTGGCGCCCGCGTCGCGGCGCACGAGAGGTGATGGAGGACATCCACAGCTGGATAGTCGAGGACGGCGAGCGGGTCGCGAACGCGCTCGGCCTCGCCGGGCGAGGGGAGGGCTAGAGCCGATGCCAACCGCGATCGTCACGGGCTCGGGCGGCCTTGTCGGCTCCGAGGCGGTCCGCCGACTGGCCGCCCACGGCTTCGACGTGCTCGGGATCGAGAACGACATGCGAGCGAGCTTCTTCGGTGAATCGGCCTCCACGTCCCATGTCACCGAGGCCCTGGTGGCCGGCGAGGACGCCTTCCGCTTGCTGGAGCTGGACATTCGCGACGCCGAGAAGGTGGAGCGCGCCTTCTCCGAGGCGGGCGCCGGGTTGGAGCTGGTCGTGCACACGGCGGCCCAGCCGTCGCACGACTGGGCCGCCACGGATCCGCAGACCGACTTCACCGTCAACGCCAACGGCACCCTCAACCTGCTCGAGGCCACCCGGCGCAACGCTCCCGAGGCGACCTTCGCCTTCATCTCGACCAACAAGGTCTACGGCGATCTCCCCAACTCGCTGCCGCTGGTCGAGGCCGAGACGAGGCTCGAGCTGCCCGAGGACCACCCCTACTTCGGCGGGATCGATGCGACGATGTCGATCGACCGCTCGACCCACTCGCTGTTCGGCGTCTCCAAGGCCGCCGCCGACCTGCTTGTCCAAGAGTACGGGCGCTACTTCGAGATGCCGACGGTCTGCTTTCGCTGCGGCTGCATCACCGGCCCCGCGCACGCCGGGGCGATGCTGCACGGCTTTCTCGCTTACCTGGCGAAGTGCACCGTCACCGGCGCTCCCTACACGGTCTTCGGCTATGGGGGAAAGCAGGTGCGCGACAACATCCACAGTGGGGACCTGGTCGAGGCGTGCCTCGCGTTTCACGCGGCCCGGCGGCCGGCGGCCGTCTACAACATGGGCGGCGGCCGTGAGTCCAACTGCTCGATGCTGGAGGCGATCGAGGCCTGCGAGCGGATCGCCGGCCGCGAGCTCGACTGGGAGCTGAGCGACGAGGCACGCGTCGGCGATCACCGCTGGTGGATCAGTGACCTCGGCGAGTTTCGCGCCGATCACCCCGGCTGGAAGCTCAACTACGACACCGAGCGCCTGCTGCGCGAGATCCACGATGCGAACCTCGAGCGCTGGAGCTCTGAGCCGGGATGACGGCCCCTCCGGCCTGATGGGCGAGGCCCTGCTCAAGAAGCGGCCGCTCGGCCTTCGGGAGCTCGCCGTCTGTGCGCTCGCCCTGCTCGCCCTGCTCGCCCTGCTCGCCCTGGGCGCCCTCGCCTATGGGACCAACGTCGCGCACGGCGGCTTCATCACCGACGACTGGGCCTACAGGGCGGCGTGGGAGTCGGCCCATTCGCAGGGGCTGTCGGGCATCGACGCCCTCAAGGCCCTGCCCAACCTCGACCACCGGCCGCTCGAGGTCGCCTATCAGTCCCTGATGCAGGCGACGATCGGCGACCAGGTGCGAGCCGAGCTGGCCCTCACCGCCCTGATGGCGGTGGTCGCGTCCCTGGCGCTCTACTCGCTGCTGCGGGAGCTGGGGTTCGAGCTGCTGCACGCCGGGCTGATCTCCGCGCTGGTGCTGCTGATCCCGGTGGCCTCCTCTACCCGCCTCTGGATCGCGACCGGCTACTACTCGCTCGCCATCGCGGCCTACCTGGCCGGGGTCACGGTGGCCCTCAGGGCGTTCGACGCGCCGCGGCCGCGGTCGTGGTGGCTGCACGCGGCCTCGATAGGCCTCTATCTGCTCGCCGTCGGGCTAAACGAGATCGTCCTGGCCGCGATCGTGATGGCGGTCGGCCTCTACGCCATGCGGGCGCCGCTTCGCAGCGCCCTGATCCGGTGGGCCTGTGACCTCGCCGCGCTCGGCGTCCTGGGTGCCCTCGCGACCTTCCGCAACCACGGGGAGACGAGCGGCGACTGGTTCCAGCACGCCGGGGCCATCGCCCGCCAGGGAGCGCACCTGTACGGCGCCGACGTCCTGCCCCTCGGCCTGCCCACCTGGGCTGCGCTGCTGCTGACCGGCGCGGTCGTCGCGGTCGCGGCGGCCGCGGTGGCGCGGCGCGGGCGGGCGCTGGACGAGTCCGGCCGCGAGCTTCGACGCTGGCTGCTGTCGGCGGTGGGCGGCGCGCTGCTGACCTTCGCGGGCTACGTGATCTTCGTGCCGGGTGCCGACTTCTACCTGCCGCTGGCGGACGGCATCCAGGACCGGACCAACGCGCTCGCCTCGGTGGGCCTGGTGGTGCTCGCCTACTCGACAGTGATGCTGGCCGTGTTGCTGCTTGGCCGCAGGGGTCCGGCCTGGCTTGCCTGGGCCGTTCCGGTTGTCGTCTCGGCCGCGCTCGGGGCCTTCTATCTCGGCGGTCTGCGAGACCGCGAGGCCGCCTACGCGAGCTCCGTGGACCAGCAGCGGCAGGTGCTCGATGCGATCCGGGAGCAGGTCCCGCGGCCCTCGGCGGGGGCGATCCTGTTCGGCTTCGGCGTGCCCACCGAGAGCTCCCACCGGGTTCCTGTGTTCACGTCCTCCTGGGATCTCAGGGGCGCCCTTCAGTTGATGTGGCGCAACTACGCGATTCAGGCCTTTCCCCACCATCCGTCGCAGGTGTTCGACTGCACCAAGCTCGGATTGGTTGCGGCCGGCACGCCCATCGTGGGCGTCGCGACGGCGCCCTACGGGACGGCGGTGCTCTACGACTACGGCTCGGGCCGGTCGGTCATCGTCCGCGACAAGCGCCAGTGCAGGCGGGTGGTGCCGCGCTTCCAGGCCGAATCACTTGGGTAGGCTCGCGGGGGTGAAGCTCTCGGTCGTGATTCCGGCCCGCAACGAGGCGGCCTCTATCGAGGAGACGGTCACCACCGCCTCGGCCGCGCTTGAGCGGGAGGGGATCGAGCACGAGCTGATCGTGATCGACGACGCCAGCACCGACGGGACCTCCGAGCGGGTGTCCGCTCTAGCCGCGCGCAACGATAAGGTCCGCTCCTACCGCTCGCACTACGGGCAGGGCTTCGGCCTCGCCGTCCGGGCCGGCCTGGACCGTTTCAGCGGCGATGCCGTAGCGATCCTGATGGCGGACGGCTCCGATGATCCCGAGGACCTCGTGCGCTACCACCGCGTGCTATCCGACGGCTATGACTGCGCCTTCGGATCCCGCTTCATCCATGGCTCCGCGGTAAGCGACTACCCGCGACTGAAGCTTGGCCTGAACCGGATCGTCAACTGGGGCATCAGGCTACTCTTCCGCCACAGCTACAACGACACCACCAACGCCTTCAAGGCCTACCGGCGCGAGGTGATCGACACCGTCAATCCGCTGCTCTCCAACCACTTCAACCTGACCGTGGAGCTGCCGCTGAAGGCGGTCACGCGGGGACACAGCTACGGGATCGTCCCGATCTCCTGGCGCGGCCGCTCCGCCGGCGAGTCGAAACTGGCGCTCCAGGAGATGGGCAGCCGCTACCTCTTCATCGTGCTCTACGTCTTCCTCGAATACCACCTCAGTCGCGGCGACTATCGCCGCCCTAACTTCGAGGAGCAGCCGGGGCGGGGGCGCCTTCGCGGCGGGGTCAGGCCAGGCGCGTCCGGAAGAGCTCGGCCAGTTGCGCCGCCTGCCGATCGAGCCGGCGACCCTCGCTGACGGTCCGCCTGCCCGCTGCGCCCAGCCGGTCACGGAGCGCGGCGTCCGAGAGCAAAGAGCCGAGCGCCGTCGCAAGCGCCTCGGAGTCGCCCGGCTCGACAAGCAGGCCGTTGGCGCCGTCGCTGACGAGCTCGGGTATCGCCGCGACCCGGGTGGTGACGACCGGCGTCTCGCACGCCATCGCCTCCAGCAGCACCACGGGCAGCCCCTCGTCGAGGCTCGGTAGGCAGAAGATGGTGGCCTCCCGGTAGAGCGCGACGACGTCGTCCTGGCTGACGCCGCCGAGGAACTCCGCCTCCTCGCCGAGCCCCAGCCGGGCGACCGTCCGCTCCAGCGAGGCCCGCTCGGGACCGTCGCCGGCGAGCCGAGCCGTGACCTCGACCCCCTCTCCCCGAAGACGCGACAGCGCCGCGAGCAGATCAGCCTGACCCTTTTGGGGCACGAGGCGCCCGAGGCAGAGGACCGCCGGCACGCCCGCCGCCGCCCGCGCCTCGGGGGCCGGTGAGAAGCGGGCGACGTCGATTCCCAGCGGGATCACGTGGAGCTCCGCCTCCCCGCCCGAGCGCTCCAGCTCCGCCTCGGCTCCGCGGCGCGCGAACTCGCTGATGCAGACGACGAAGCGGGCGCTTCGCAGCTTCGCGGCGAGGCGGTTGCGGGCTGACTCGGCAAACTCGGTGGGGCCGTGGAGGCTGAAGCTCCAGCTCCACCCTTCGGCGCCAGCGGCATGGGGCCGCTCGAAGTGGGCGGCGAGCATCGCCGAGTCGGTGCCGGTGTCGGCAAAGTGGGAGTGAAGGTGGCTGATTCTCAGCTCCCGGCAGCGCCTCCAGACCAGCATCGACTCGGCGAAGTAGAAGAGCTGCCACAGCCACCCCCGCGGCCCGCGGGGGCCGAGCCGCAGGGCATGGGCGAGGGTCGCCAGGTAGCGGCTCGGGCTCCGCCCCAGCGCCGCCAGGTGGGCGCCGGCCAGCTTCAGCGGCCCGGCAGGCAGCACATAGAAGGTCGTTCGCCGCGCCTCGCGGTCGGCCGCGGTGCGCAGCTCGCCCTCGCGCGCCGGCCGGATCGAGATCGTCTCGAGCTCAAGGCCGAGCCGGCGCAGCTCGGCAACCTCGCGAAGCAGGAATGCGTGGGAGAGCGCCGGATAGCGGCCGACCACGTAGCCGATCCGCGGGCCGCCTCGCGCCGCCTGGTCAGTCAGCGAGCAGCTCCATGATCGCCTCGGCGGCCCGGGGGCCGGCCTGCCCGTCCCAGAGCGGGATCTCCGGCGGACGTTGCGGCGCCGGCTTGACCATCTCGGCGCCGGCCGCCCTGGCGAGGTCCAGCGGGTTGACCCCGACCAGAGTGTTGGTGCCCTGCTCCACGGTGATCGGCCGCTCGGTCGTGGTCCGGAACGTGAGGCAGGGAACGCCGAGCACGGTCGACTCCTCCTGGACGCCGCCCGAATCGGTGATCACCATCCTCGCCTCGCTTTCGAGGGCGACGAAGTCGCCGTAGTCCATCGGCTCCAGCATCCGGATCCCCTCGGGGACCTCGATCGCGCCGCCCTCGATCCGGGCCACCGTCCGGGGGTGCGCGGGAAGCACCACCGGCAGGTCCTTCGCCAGTTCGCCGAGGACCTTGAAGGCGGCGCTCAACGCCGCAGCGTCGTCCACCAGGCTGGGCCGGTGCAGGGTGACCAGCGCGAAGCGGCGGCCCTCGAGCTCGTGGGCGGCCAGCACCTGGGCGCGGTCAACGCCCTCGAGGAGGCGGAAGAGGCTGTCGATCATCGTGTTCCCCACCAGGCGCACCCGCTCGTCCGAGATCCCCTCCGCGGCGAGGTTCTCCACAGCGTCTGCCGAGGTGCAGAGCAGCAGCTCCGAGACGCGGTCGGTGACCACCCGGTTGACCTCCTCGGGCATCTCCCAGTCGCCCGAGCGCAGCCCCGACTCGACGTGCACGACCGGCACCCGCAGCTTGACCGCGGCCAGCGCCGCAGCCATGGTCGAGTTGACGTCGCCGGCGGTGAGCAGCGCCTGCTGGGGGTGCGCACGCAGGTCGCGCTCGATCCCGACGAGCGCTGCGGCCGTCTGCTCACCGTGGCTGCCGGAGCCGACCTCGAGATTGGCGTCGGGCTCGGCGATCCCGAGCCGCTTGATGAACTCGCCCGAGAGCGCCTTGTCGTAGTGCTGGCCGGTGTGCAGAAGCCGCACCTCGACCCCGTTCGCGCCGAGCGCCGACAGCACCGGCGCCATCTTGACGAAGTTCGGGCGCGCTCCGACGACAGCCAGCAGGGAGTGGGTCACCCTGCTGACGCTAGTACGCGCCGCGACGGCGCAGCACGGCGGGGATGGTCTTCACGAGGAGCGCCACATCGAGAAAGACCGACCAGCTCTCGATGTAGAGGAAGTCGAGCCGGACCAGGTCGTCGAAGTCGAGGTTGGCGCGGCCGGAGACCTGCCAGAGGCCGGTGATGCCCGGCAGGACCAGGTAGCGGCGGCGATGCCACTCGTCGAGCCGCTGGTAGTCGCGCAGCGGCAGCGGCCGCGGGCCGACCAGGCTCATCTGCCCGCGCAGCACGTTCAGGAGCTGGGGCAGCTCGTCGATCGAGAAGGCGCGCAGGAAGTTCCCGACCGGGGTCATCCGGGGGTCATCGCGGATCTTGAACAGCGCCCCGGATTTCTCGTTCAGGTCCTCGAGCTCGGACTGCTCGTTCTCCGCGCCCTCGTACATGGTCCGGAACTTTAGGCACTGGAAGGGGCGCTCGCCTATTCCGGGCCGGACGCCCCGGTGCAGCACGGGCCCGCGGCTGGTCAGCTTCACCAGGACCGCGATCACGAGCAGGAAGGGTGAGAGGACCACCAGCAGGATGGCCGCCACCACCAGGTCGAAGCTTCGCTTGACCGCGTAGTCGAGCGCCTCGAACACCGGCGGGCGCAGCTCGAACAGAGGGACGCCTTCACCCGGCACGAACTCCGCGCGCTGGGCCAGCACCTCCATCGCGGTCGGCGCGACCCGGACCGTGACGCCGTTCTGGTGGCAGAAGTCGATCAACTCGACGGCCCGGTCCTGGGGGAAGTCGGGGTCGGCGAGGATCACCTCGACGACATCGTGCTCCTCGATCTGGTCGGGAAGGTCGTCAAGGTTGCCGAGGCTGCGGAGGCCGTTTTCCGGAAGCGGGTCGGGCGAGATGAAGCCGACCGTCTCGTAGGCCGCAGAGCTCTGGTGGAGCACGCTCGCAACCTTGCCGATATGGCTCCCCGAGCCGACCAGCAGAACCCGGCGGCGATAGCCGAAGAAGCGAAGAATCCGGAAGGTGATGGCCTCGTAGCCCTGCCGCAGACCTCCCACATAGACCGCAGCGAAGAAGAGCGAGCCGTAGAAGATGTAGTAGCTGCCGAAGTCTTGCCGCGAGACGAGTCCGAAGATCAGCGCGATCACCGTCGCCTGGAAGAGCCCGGCGAGGATCTGGGAGAAGCCGGGGCGGATCTCGCGGCGGCCGTAGAGGCCCTTGGCGGCGAACAGCAGCACCGTCACGAGGGCGGCGAAGGGCGCGTAGCGCCAGGTCGCGTGACCGACCTGTAGGAAGGCGAAGTTGTCGCGCACGAGGGCCTTTGCGGCGATCGCCGAGAAGACGGCGAGATAGACGCCGAGGATGTCGATCGACATCAGCGCCCCCACGCGGCCCAGCCTCCGTGCGCTGTCGTGGTTGACCAGGTTCCTGAAGCTGAGCGGGCGCCCTGCGCGAATGTCCCGGGCCGCAGCCCCGGTTCTCGTCGACGCGTCCCGCGCCGTCTGCGCTGTGCTCAAGCCGTTTCCCAAGGTCTCACGGCCGGGGTGCAACCCGACGATCTCTCTACTGGCCCTATTAACCCTACCGCCATCTGCGCCATTGCCACAGGTTCTTGGCACGCCGGCCCGTCGTGGAGCGGCTAGGCAGCCGGTGCCTCCGCCGCGAGCCGCGTTATCCGATCCGCCGGACCGGCGGCGATCAGCGATTTGGTCAGCCCGCCGAAGCGCTCGCGCACGATCACGGCGTCGGGGAACAGCGCCCGCAGCTCGCCGGCGTCGAGCAGCCGGATGTCGCTGAACTCGTCGCGTGAGACGCCCAGCTTCCACAGCCGCCGCCGCTGGCGCTCGGGAAGGAACTGGAACATGGGCAGCAGCACGTGCGGCTCGACCGGGAAGTACCGGTTCGGGGTCTGCACGAAGTAGCGCTCGCCGACCCGCCGCACCTCGCCGGCGAAGCGCTCGCGGTCAGCCGGCGCCAGGTGCTCGATCACCGAATTGGAGTGGGCGATCGGAAAGGAGCTGTCCTCGAATGGCAGCGCCCGCCCGTCGGCCCTGACGAAGCTGCGGTTGTCGCCCTCGTAGCCCGGGCGGTTGACCGAGTCGACGCCGGTGATAGGGAGCTCGCTCTCAAAGGCCGAGAGGCCCGAGCCGGGCGGCCCGCAGCCGATGTCCAGCACCCTCTCGCCCTCGGCGGGCGCCATCAGCCGCCTGAACAGCTCGTGGCGCCGCTCGCGGGACCACGCCGCGAGCGGGTCGGCGACCCGGGTCAACAGCCCCGAGCGCGTTCCCTCGTACACGCGCCGAGAGGGCGCGGCGCCGTCTCGATCGCCTCGGGGGCCGTGTTCCATCGCGCGGCAAGTCTGCCAGCCCGTTAACTTCCTTCGCCTGACGGCGAGCAAGGAGAAGGGCGCGGTGGTGGTCACCGGCGCCTCCACAGGTATCGGCCGCGCTACCGCGCTGCACCTCGCCGACCGGGGATTCCACGTCTTCGCCGGCGTGCGCAAGAAAAAGGACGCCGATTCGCTCGCCACCGAGGCCTCGAAGGCGGCGAAGTTGGCCAAGGCACCGGGCAAGCTGACGCCGATCACGCTCGACGTCACCAAGGAGCGCTCGATCGCCGCCGCTAAGACCAAGGTCCAGCGGGCCGTCGGCGCCAAGGGCCTCGCCGGGCTCGTCAACAACGCCGGGATCGCGATCGCCGGGCCGTTGGAGACGATTCCGCTGGCGGACTTCAAGCAGGTGATCGACGTCAACCTCAACGGCGCCGTCGCCACCACTCAGGCCTTCCTGCCGCTGCTGCGCAAGGCTCGCGGCCGGGTCCTCTTCATGACCTCCATCGGCGGCCGGGTCTCCAGTCCCTTCTTCGGCGCCTACAACGCCTCCAAGTTCGGCCTCGAGGGAGTGGCCGACTCACTGCGCCGCGAGATGGTGCCGTGGGGGGTTGACGTGGTCGTGATCGAGCCCGGCAGCATCAGCACGCCCATCTGGGGCAAGGGCCGCGACAACAGCGACGCTGCCGGGGCCGCCGCCGCCGACCAGCGGGCCTACAAGGTCTACGAGCCCTCGATGGAGCAGATGCGGGAAGTCACCCATGAGGCCGATAAGCGGGGGCTGCACCCCGACGCCGTCGCCAAGGTCGTGCGCAAGGCGCTGGCGCGGCGCAGGCCGAAGACCCGCTACCTGGTCGGCACTGACGCCAAGATGATGCTGCGCGCGCAGAAGCTGCTCGGCGCCCGCCGCTTTGACCGGGTCATGCGCACCCAGCTGAAGCTGCCCGACGCCGGCGGCTCCTAGCCCGAGCGCGCGAAGAGGACGGGGCGCCTCCACGCGCCCCGCCCTCCCCATCGCTTCCAGACCCCTTGGTTTCAGACGGGGGCGAACACAGCGTCGCTGTGGCCACCCTCGGTGTCCGAGCCATCCGCTCCACGCGGGGGCGGAGTGGGCATGGTGAATCCGGCACCGCCGGGGGGAGGACCGCCGGGGCCGATCGGGCCGCAACCGGCTGCGCCCTTGGGCAGCTCGTCGGCGCAGGCCTTCATCGCGTCCTCCAGCTCCTGGAGGTCAGCCTTGCTCGGCGGGCCGCCCTGACCTGGGTCGGGGGGCTCGACGCCCTGATCCTCCATGCACTGCTGGAACTTCTCCTGCTGGGCCTGCCGCTGCTCGAACCTGTTCTGCAGGTTCTCGGGCAACTCGCCCTTGCACTTCTCATAGGCGGCGTCCGACTTCTCGCGCGCCTCGCTGGGGTCCGGGGCATCGCCCCTGCCCAGTTGCGGCGGCGGGCCGACCTCGTCACGCATGCACTCGCCGAACTTCTCGAGGGCCTGACGGTCCTCGTCGGAGAGCTTCGCCCCGAGGGCGCCGCCGAGGCCCGGAGGCCCGGGGGGCGCCTGGCCCACCGCGGCGGAATCGCCGCTGCCATTGCCGGACTTGTCCGAGGTCGCGGCATAGCCGACCCCGATGCAGGCGACGATGACGAGCGCCACCGCCCCTGGCGCGCTGTGAAGCAGCCTCCTGGCCGCACCACGAATCGCCTTGCTCATCTCGGTTCCCTTCTCTCGCTTCCCGGGCTCGCCGGGCTGGGACCATCAAGCCAGGCCAGGCTGAGAGCGGGCTGAGAAGCGGATAGGAACTGCCTAAAGCCCAGGGTCATCAGCCCCGGCGGGCAGCTCGATCTCGACCAGGGCGCCGCCCCCCGGCGGGTTCGAGGCCCGCGCGGTGCCGCGATGCTGCTCGGCGATCTGGCACACGATCGCCAAGCCGAGCCCCGACCCGGGCGTCCCACGAGCCTCGTCGGAGCGGTAGAAGCGGTCGAAGGCGTGGGGGAGGTCGCCCGGGTCGAAGCCGGGGCCATCGTCGCGCACGCTGACGCGGCCGGCGGCGACCGCGACGCTCACCGTCCCGCCCTCGGGACTCCACTTGATCGCATTGTCGAGCAGGTTCCAGATCGCGCGGTCCAGGCGGGCGGCGTCGCCGCTCACGACCGAGGGGGCGAGCTCCGTCTCGAAGCGCAGCCCGCGGCCTCGCCGCCGCGCCCGCTCGACCGCGGCCGCGGCGACCTCGTCCAACCGGATCCCGTCGCTGACCGCTCCGTCATCGGAGGGGTCGCGGGCCAGCTCGATGATGTCGGCGACGAGGCCGCTCATGTCCTCGAGCTCGGCCTCGAGGTCGTCCATGATCCGTCCGCGCTCGGCATCGTCGATCGCGTCGCCGCGCCCCAGCGTCTCGATGTTGGTGCGCAGGGTCGCCAGCGGCGTGCGCAGCTCGTGGGAAGCGTCGGCGACCAGCCGTCGCCGCTGGGACTCGGAGCGCTCGAGCGAGTTCATCATCTGGTTAAAGCTGCCGGCCAGACGCGCCAGCTCGTCGTCTCCCCGGACCTCGATCCTGCGGCTGAGGTCACCGGTCCGGGCGACGTCCTCGGCTGCCCCCGAAACGGCCGCGGCCGGCGCCAGCGCCCCCCTGGCGACCAGCAGGCCGAGCATGGCAGCGACGCCGATGCTCCCGAGGCTGACGAGCAGCAGGATCAGGCGCAGGTCGGCGAGCGTGCCGTTGACCTCGGTCAGCGGCCGCGCGACTTGGAGCGCCGTGCCGGGCGGCCCCGGCGCGGTGTATACGCGAAGCTCGGAGCCGCCTGCGCTGATGTCGCTGAAGAAGGGTCCCCGATCGCCCGCGGCGACCGAGCGCGTCGCGCCGGTCACGGGCAGCTCCGGCGTCTGCGAGCCGTCGGGCCCCCGCTCGACCGAGCCGTCGGCTCTCACGAGCTGGCCGATCGGCAGGAAATCGCCACTCGGGGGCCCCGGCAGTGAGAAGCTGCCCTGGACCCGGTCGCGGCGGCCGGGCTGCCTTCGCAGCCGCCGCAGCTCCTTGGCCGTGGGCGGTGCGCCCGGCGCCGGCGCCGACCCCGACCCCGACTCTGGGCCGGGCTGTGAGGGTGCTCCCTGCGGTGGCAGCGGCACCACCTGCGGCGCGCCGGGCCCGGGTTGCAGCGCCCCCCCGCCGGCGCCGGCAAACACGGTGGCGGCCTGCGTGCGCTCGCGCAGCGTGTCGTCTATCTGGCCGCGGAGCTGGCCGCGGACAAGCGCGTAGACGATCACCGAAGCCAGCACCACCGCGACCGCGACCGCGAGCGCCGAGAGCAGGGTCAGGCGGCGGCGAAGGCTCACTTCTCGCGAAGGCAGTAGCCGATGCCCCGAACCGTCTGGATCAGGCGCGGCTCGCCGCCCGCCTCGGTCTTGCGCCTCAGGTAGCCGACGTAGACCTCGAGCGAGTTCGAGGAGGGCCCGAAGTCATACCCCCAGACCGACTCGAAGATCTGGGCCCGGGAGAGCACCACCCGGGGGTGGCGCATGAACAGCTCCAGCAGCGCGAACTCGGTCTTGGTCAGCTCGATCTCGCGCTCGCCGCGGCTGACCTCCCGCGTCGTCGGGTCGAGCGCCAGGTCCGCGTAGGCCAGCTCCTGGTCTCCGCTGCCGCCGCGGCGCAACAGCGCCCGCAGCCGTGCGAGCAGCTCCTGCAGCGCGAAGGGCTTGACCAGGTAGTCGTCGGCGCCGGCGTCGAGTCCGTCCACGCGGTCCTTGACGCCATCGCGCGCGGTCAGCATCAGCACCGGCGTCCCGTCGCCGTTTGCCCGCAGCCGCCGGCACGCCTCGAGCCCGTCAACCCCGGGCATCAGCACGTCGAGCACCACCGCGTCCGGGGCGCGCTCCGCGATCGCGCCCAGCGCCCCCTCGCCGTCAGCGGCCAGGTCCACCTCGTAGCCCTCGAGCTTCAGCGCCCGCTCGAGGGCGCGCTGAAGCTGCGGCTCGTCGTCCACGACCAGGATGCGCACCCCACCATCCTGCCCAGTCCGCCTTAGAGAAGGCTGAGAAATCCCCGCTCGAGTGGTCGCTCAGGAGCCGCGCTTGCGACGCTTTCGCTCCGCCTCGAAGGCCTCCCCGAACCGGCACCGACGCGCCAATCGCTCGCCTGCTTCGCTTGCCAGGCGGCCTGCGCGCGCTCCCAGCCGCCGGCGGGCACGCCGTAGCCCTGCGCGTGGGCGTCGTAGTCGGCCGGCGGGACCCGGTCGTTCTGCAGGCCCACCTCGACAGCGACCCAGGTGTCGAACTCGACCCCCTCGACCGGCGCCAGGTCGGGTTCGGCCGAGCCCGACGGCGCTGCGGCAGCGCCCGCGGGCGCCGGCTGCTCCTTCCGGGCCACGGCGGCGACGGGCGGGACGCCGACTCCCGGCTCGGCCAAGGCGGCCGCCTGCCAGTCGATCGCGACCTTCGCGGAGCGCCCCTTCCTGGCGACCGCGGGTAGCGAAGTTCCTGGCTCCAGCAGGTGGCGGGCGTAGCCGGGAACGTCGTCCCGCGCTACCTCGGCCTCGTAGGGGTCCCCCTCCGCGGGATCAACGCGCAGGCGCAGGTTGAAGTTCTCGGTCTCGCCAAGGACGGTGCCCTGGCGCTCGGCGGAGAGCAGGGTCGCCCTCACCTCTGTGCCCTTGGGTTTGCGGACCAGCGTGTCCTCGATGCCCTCCTCCGGCACGTCGGAGAGCTGCTTCCAGCGGTACTCGTGGTTCTCTGCCTGCTCCAGACCCCAGGCCTCGGTCAGCGCGAGTCCGTCGATCGCGACCGCCTCCTTCTCGAAGCGCACCGGCACCTCCATCCCGAGCCGGACCCAGTCCTCGTGCGCCAGCTGCTGGCGGCAGGCCGCGCGAAAGGGCGAGCCCGCCGGCGGGGTCACCTCGAGCGCGTACTCGTAGATGGGGAGGACGCTGCCCGTGTCCTTCGTCCTCACCCGGATCCCGACAACGCGCGCGGTTCCCTCCTCGCCGTCCTCCAGCAGCCGGAGGGCCTGGTTGCGGTTGACGTAGGCCTTGTCCTCGACCCGGGCGCGAACGTTCCACCAGGCGCGGTCGGCCCGGTTGAGGGAGTCCTCTATCCGCCCCATGGCAGTCAGCGCGGGGCGCCGACCAGGCGCTCGGCGCCGGCCTGCTCGATCGTGCGCTGGAGCCCTTCACGCAGCCCGATCTTGGGCTCCCAGCCCAGCAGGTCGCGGGCCTTGGTGATGTCGGGCTGGCGCACCTGCGGGTCGTCGGTGGGAAGCGCCTCGTAGACGATCTCCGAGCGCGACCCCGTCACCTCTATCACCGTCTGCGCCAGTTCCAGCAGCGTCTTCTCGTCGGGGTTGCCGAGGTTGACCGGCGTGTGCACGTCGGACTCGGCCAGTGCCACCAGCCCGCGGATCAGGTCGTCCACGAAGCAGAAGCTCCGCGTTTGGGTGCCGTCGCCGAAGACGGTGAGCGGCTTGTCCTGCAGCGCCTGCCGCAGGAAGGTCGGTATCGCTCGCCCGTCATGGGGTCTCATTCGAGACGAGTAAGTATTGAAAATACGGGATATGCAGGTATTTACGCCCTGCTGGCGGTGGTAGGCCATGGTCAGCGCCTCGGCGTAGCGCTTGGCCTCGTCATAGACACCGCGCGGGCCGATCGGGTTGACGTGGCCCCAGTAGTCCTCGGGCTGGGGGTGGACCTGCGGGTCGCCATAGACCTCCGAGGTCGAGGCGATCAGGAAGCGCGCCCGCTTGAACTTGGCCACCCCGAGCATGTTGTGGGTGCCCTGCGAGCCGACCTTGAGCGTGTGCAGCGGCAGCCGCAGGTAGTCGATCGGGCTCGCGGGAGACGCGAGGTGGTAGATGAAGTCCACCGGGCCCTCGATCTCGACCCGCTCGGTGATGTCGTGGTCCTGGAAGAGGAAGCTCTCGTCGCGCAGGTGCTCAATGTTCTCGAGCGAGCCCGTATCGAGGTTGTCGATGCAGATCACCTTGTGCCCCTGCCCAAGCAGGTGCTCGCACAAATGGGAGCCGACGAACCCGGCTCCGCCGGTGACCACGCAGACGCTCATCGAGGGGCGAGGATAGGGGAGCCCACCGCCAATGGTGCAATCAGATCGCCGCCCCCAAGTGCGTCAGCGGAGCTAGGTCCGCGGCGGTTGCGCCCGGCGACCGGGGGCGATGATCGTGAAGTACCCGACAATGAGCGTCGCGGCAAGGCAGACTGCTCCAGCCCCGAGCGCCGACAGGTTGAGGACGTTGACGATGATCCCGCCCACGATCCCCGCTGGAATCGCGAAGATCCAATCCTGTTTCGGCCACTCTCGCATCTACGCCTCCGAGAGTAATTGGAACAGGATGCCCATCGCAAACGCGAGCAATGAGAACTGAGCGGCGGCTTGTGCCACGGCATCGCTGGTTCGCGCACAGGAGTAGTAAGCCGCGGTGTTTCCCGCGGCTCTTGTCTCCCACCGTGGCGCACGGCCGTCGCAAATTGCGGGCTTTCTCCGCAATTTTCGATGACACCCATGCGCCGCGGTGCATAGGAGTGGGACGGTGTCACTCAGCGGTGATGTGAAGGGAGCGAGGAAGACGGTCGCTGCGTCGGATGTCACACAGAGCCGGGACGATGCCGCCACCAAGCGCGAGCGGCATGATGCTGCCGTTTCGCTGATCGACAGTCACGATGCGGTCTTCAGAAGGACCGCCCGTCGCTATTCGCTCTGCGCCGACGATGGCGAGGACGCCTACCAGCGCGCCCTCGAGATCCTCCTCACCAAGGCGCCGCCGATCGACCGGACGGCCCTCGTCCGCTGGATGCAGACGGTGACGAAGCACGAGGCGCTTGCGGTTCGGCGCCAGCGCGAGCGCCTTCTCTCTCCCACGCTCAAGGGCGCAGACGGCGAGACGCGCGACCCGCTCGAGGGCCTCGCCTCGGATCGCCCAGGCCCCACCGACCGAGCCGCCAGCCGCGAGCGCGTGGCTCGGAGCCGGGAGGCGTTGCGCGCATTGAAGCCCCAGGAGGTTCGGGCCCTGGCGCTGAAGGCGGAAGGCTTCTCGTACGGCGAGATCGGCGAGATCACTGGATGGACCTACACCAAGATCAATCGATGCATGGCCGAGGGGCGCAAGCGGTTCCTCGAGGTCTTCTCGGAGATCGAGGAGGGCCGGCGCTGCGACCGCTATGGGGACTCGCTCTCGGCACTCGCCGATGGTGAGCTCGAGGCCCCCGCGGCCGCCGATCTCAAGGTCCATCTGGCCGGGTGCTCGAGGTGCCACGCCGTCCTGGCCATCTACAGGGGCCTGCCGGGGAAGATCCTCGCCCTCACGACGCCGGTCGCAGCACATCCGTCGATGCTCGCGCGAGCCCACGGTTGGGCCGGCGACCACCTGGGCGTGATCGGGGACAAGCTCCGCGAGGGAGCCCTCGGGGTGGTCGGTCGCGCCCCCGCGCCCGAGTCGGTGACCCAGGTCGCAGCGACCGGCGGCGTCAGGGGCGCCGGGCTCGCGACGCTCGGAAAGCTCTTGGCCGTTTGCGGAGCGACCGCGGCAGGAGGGGCCGCCTGCGTGGCCACCGGAGTCGTTGACGTCGGCGCCATTGGCGCCGACAACCAGCCTCCCCCCGCGATCCACCGACCCGTTCCTCCCGACCCCGAGCCGAGCCGCCATGTCGAGCCACTTCCCGACCAAAGTGCAGTCGCTCGCACTCCTGACCCGGTCGAGCCCGACCCCGTTCCCACCCCGACAGAGCAAACCGAGCAGCAGTTCGGCTTCGAGGCCGGCGCCCCACCGCCCTCGAGCAGCAGCTCCGAGTTCGGCGTTGGGGGTGGCTCCGGGGGAGGCGGTTCCGGTGGCGGGGGCGGCAGCGGCGGCCAGTTCGGCTTCGAGAACTGAGGCGATCACCACGGCGCGCCGATTGAACATCAACCGTCGTGTCCTGATCGGCGCCCTGTGCATCATCGGCCTGGCCGCCGCTCTGTCGGCGGCGCCCGCCGCGCGAGCGGGTGAGTTCAAGGTCCCGCTGTGCAACCCGGACCTCAATCCGGCCCACAAGCTCGACTACCAGCGGAACTCCGACCGCTACAAGTCCGGCGCCGTCTGCGATGGCGGCGGCAACGGGCTCCAGGTCTCCTTCGATGGCCCGAGCTCCAGCTACGACAAATGGGGCCGCTGGCTGACCACGATCCCGGCCGGCCTCACGCTTCGCGCCTACAACGTCAAGGCCCACATCAAGAACGACGGTGGGCACGTAGGCCGGGTCTGCGTGAACATGGACAACGGCAACTACGACTGTCGCGGAACCGAGGCCGGCAGCTTCCAGAACGTCAGCTGGGACACCGGCGGAGGCCGCAACTTCACAACCCGCCTCGGCTGCTTCAAATCAGACGGCTGCGAAGGCGGCGACCCCCACATCTACGTCAAGCGCCTCCTGTTCACGCTTCAGGACTTGACGCCGCCCCTTGTCGATATCGGCGGTCCGCTGTTCAGCGCGGGCGTGAAGTCAGGGACCCAGTTCGCGACCGTG
>SHVA01000030.1 GCA_009691195.1 Solirubrobacterales bacterium
CTCGCCGTTGCGATACGCGAGCGGCCCCGAGTAGCCGCCCCCGCTCGCCGTGCCCGGCAGCCCCGACCACTCGCCGCCGGGAGGCGACGCCTCGGCCACCGCGCTCGCCACGACCGCGATCGGGCGCCGCCGGCCCGAGGAGCGCTCGAGCCGCTCCCCACCGGGAAGCTCCTCGGGATCGATCTCACCCCGCACCACCGCCCTCGCCCGCAGCGGGGGCAGCGCCCGGCGGTCCGGGAAGGCCAGCCTCAGGCGCGAGGCCTCGACGCCGTTGCGCCGGGCGGCGTCGAGTCCGGCCACCCGGGCGCGCTCCAGGTAGGCGGCGCGCGAGAGGTGCCGCGGGTTGAGCGAGCCGTCGGGGAGCCGGGCCGGCGCCAGCAGGCGGGGCGCATCATCGCGCATGCTGCGGACGCTGGAGATCGCCGCGAGGTCGGCGGCGCGCTGGGCGCGACCCTTTCCGGTCACGGCGCCCCCGATCGTCGCGAGGACCATGGTGCAGACCAGCAGCGCGGCGGCGGCGCCGAGCGAGAGCGGCAGCGCCTGGCCCGCCTCGCCGCGGCGGGCGGAGGTTCCCCGGCTGCTTTCACCGAGGAGCGCCCGGCCGAGGCGCTCGACCCTCGCGCTCGCCGCGCCCCCAGGCGAAACGCCCGCCGATGCCCGGCGCGCGGCCACGCGCGGCAACGACCGTGGCGCGATCTTGACCCGGACGCCTTCCGCCCTCAGCTCCCCGACGGCCAGCGCGGCGAGCGAGCGGTCGCGCGGCAGGGTCACCCCGATCAGCGCCGCGCCCGGCGCCAGGCTCGGGTGCCGGATCGCCTCGGGCCAGAGACCGTGGGGCAGGCAGATCAGCAACAGCGCCGGGCCCCGCTCGAGCTCCCCGAGCAGCTCCAGCGAGTCAGGCTCGGCGGCAAGAGCGAGATGGCAGAGATGGCCACGGGCCGAGGCCTCCAACCCGAGGCCGCCGAGATCCCGCTCCAGGCCGCGGGCAGCGGGCGTCGCCAGCAGGGTCGGGCGCCGGGAGCGGGGCTGGTCGCGGAGCACGGCGAGGATCACCTCGCGCTCGCCGGCCGCCGCGCTGACGCCGATCCCCGCTGCCAACGCCGGCGTGCGGCCCGAGTCGTCCACGTCGGTGGCGACCAGCGCCGCCCTCACCGCGACTCCGGCCTCGCCCAGGCCTCCGAGGAGACGGTGAGCCGGTCGGCGAGGGCCTCGAGCGGGGAGGGCGTCCGGATCTCGACGCCCACCCTCCCTCCGCTCACCGAGACCCGGGAGCGCTCGCGAGCCCAACCGGGCAGGGCCCCCTCCACCGCGTCGGCCGCCGGCCGCCCCGCGGCCCGAGCCAGCGCCCCGGCTTCGGCGGCGCCGTCTGCGAGCGTCAACGCGTAACCCGCGGCGAGCAGCTGCAGGCAGACCAGCCCGGCGAGGAGCACCGCGGGCAGCGCCGCCAGCAGCTCGACCGTTGCCTGCCCCTCAGCCCTCGACATCGAGGCTCGAGCTGGCGCTGACGGGAAGCCGGGGCAGCCACGGGATCAGGGCGGGGACGGCGACCCGGACCCGGACCGCGTCGCCGGAGCGAATCCCGGAGCCCTCGCGCAGGGGACCCGGGAGCGAGCGCCGCGCGACCCCCTCGGCGTCGCCCCCGACCACCTCGGCCCGTGCCCCGGCCCTGGCCGCGCCCGCTGCCGACCACAGCGCCCAGCCCGCCACGCCGATCTGCGCGGCGAGAAGAACGGCGGCCAGCAGCACGGGCACGGCGGCGATGAGCTCAACCGAGGCCTGGCCTCTTTCAAGTCGGGTCCGCCGCCGCGCGAGCATGGCCCGACGCTAGGCGCCGGAGACGCGCGAGAAGCGCGCATCGAGTCGCGACTGCGCCCCGCAGCGGCGACGCGTCGGTGGCGGAGCGGCTAGGCGGCCGCGGGGTGCTGCTCGGCCCAGGCGATGATCAGTAGGAGGTCGCGTCGCGCCAGACGACGAAGATGGTGCCCGCGGCAAGGGCCATCAGGCTGATCCAGGCGAGGGCGCCCGTGCCGGTGCGCAGCATCTCGTCGGTACCAGCGACGAGCAGGGCGATGATCCCGACGGCGCCGAAGAGCATCGCGCGGCGGCCGTCGGAGAGCGTCAGCAGGGTCAGCTGCTGCTCGCGGTACATCCGGTAGACGAAGGCGGCGATCACCGCCAGGAATGCGAGTGAGATCGCCGCGAGCACGGTGTTGACGACGGCATCGCCCGAGGGCAGGACGGTGACGCCCAGCGCCAGCAGGGCGACGATCGCGAGGTTCCTGGCCAGAACGGGCACGTGACGATTCTAAGCGCGAGCGGTAACGTGTCGGCGGCCGGATGACGGACGGGGCACCGACATCCACAGTAGGAGAGACCGACGTGGCCAGACTGGCCCTGCGGTTTGCGCGCGGCGCCCACGAAGGCCAGCACCGCAAGCAGACCGGCGATCCCTACTTCAAGCACCCGGTCGCGGTGGCCGAGCTGGTCGAGGACGCCGGATTCGATGACCGGGTGCGCGCCGCCGCCTACCTCCACGACGTACTCGAGCAGAGCGAGGTCGAGCGCCCGGAGATCGACCGCCGCTTCGGTCCCGGGGTCGGCGAGCTGGTCGACGCGCTCAGCGAGGACCCCGGCATCGACGACTACATCGAGCGAAAGCGCGATCTGCGCCGCCAGGTGCTCAAGTCGAGCCGCGACGCCGCGGTCGTCTACGCGGCCGACCGCATCGCCAACGTCCGGGACTGGCTCTCCCTCCCCGCCGGCGAGCGCGAGGCCTGCGGCGAGCGCCTCGGAACGACCTTCGAGGACCGGATGCGGCTCTGGCAGGAGGACCTCGACGAGATGAGGAAGATCGAGCCGGCCCTCCCCTTCCTCGACGAGCTCGAGCTAGACCTCCGGACCCTGCGACCCGAGAGCTCCTAGTCGTCCTCCTCGACGTCCTCGAGTTCGGCTGACTCGAGGTGGTAGCAGCGCCTGACGAGGGGCGTCGCTGATCAGCAGCACCGTGGCCGGCGCCGCGCAACAGAGCACGGCGAAGTAGAGGTTCCGCTGAAATGAGTCGAGCCCGCTGAATCGCTCTCTCCGCTCTCTCCCCTCTCGCCCGCCATCGCTATTCCGGCGCCATCGCTACGGTCAGGCGTGCTTGACGGCGATCGATTCGATCATGCGGGCGGAGGTCTCCGTCGCGTCGATCGCGCGCTCCAGGACCCCGAAGATGTCCTTCCAGCGAATCACCACCATCGGGTCGATCCCGTTCGAGAACAGGGAGGCAAGCGCCTCGCGCCAGACGCGGTCGCCCTCGTTCTCGAGCCGGTGGATCTCGATCAGGTAGCGCTCGAGGTCCTCGAAGCTGCGCAACTCGGTCAGCGCCGCAGAGAGCTGTTCGCAGGACTGGGCGAGGATCTCCGCGAGCGCCCGGCCCTGGTCCATCGGCGCCTCGATCTTGTAGAGCACCATGAAATCTGCGGCCTCCTCGATGTCGTCGACGACGTCATCGAGCTTGGTCGCGAGCGCGTAAACGTCGGCGCTGTCCATCGCTCGGACGCCCGCCGAGTTCAGCCACCGGACGATCGCCTGCGTGATCCGGTCGCCTTCCTGCTCGGCCTTAAGGATGTCGCGCGAGAGGCCCGTGTCCTCGGGCCAGACCTCGAACATGCGCTGGAGCATCTGCGACACGCGCAGCATGTTCACCCCGGACTCGGCGAGGAGGTCAAAGATGGCCGAATCCTTGTTGGCGGGCGAGCGGAGGGGCACCGCTGGCCAAGCTACCAGAGCACCGCCCGGCGGCCCCGAGCCGCGCGGCGGACCCGTCAGTCCCGGTCGCTGGGCTCCTCGCGCGAGCGCTCGGCGTGCAGCTCCAACAGCTCGCGCTGGAGGTTGCGCGGCTCGTCGCCGTTGGGCGCGAGGCGCTCCCAGGAGCCGTCGGAGTGCAGCTTCCAGGAGTTGGTGTTGTCCGCGAAGCCACGATCGAGGACGTCGTCGAGCTGGTCCTGCAGGGCGGGCTCCGCGACCGGCGTCAGCAGCTCGACCCGGTTGTAGAGGTTGCGCGGCATCAGGTCAGGCGAGCCGATGAACATCTCGCGCTCGCCGTCGCGCTCGAAGGAGTAGATCCGTGAGTGCTCGAGGAAGCGGCCCACGATCGAGACGACCCGGATGTTGTCCGAGACTCCCGGGACGCCGGGCCTGAGGGCGCAGATGCCTCGAACGTTGAGCTCGATGCTGACGCCCGCCTGCGAGGCACGGTAGAGGGCCCGGATGCAGGAGGGGTCGAGCAGCGAGTTCATCTTGAGGCGGATCCGGGCCGGCCTGCCCGCCTGGTGGGCCTCGATCATGCGCTCGATCTGGCCGACGATCCCCTCCTTGAGCTTGAACGGCGCCACCAGGACCTTGTCGTAGTCCTGGGGCCGCGCGTAGCCGGTCAGGTAGTTGAACATCTCGGCGATGTCGGTGCCGATCGCGGGGTCCGCGGTGAAGAGCCCGAGGTCGGTGTAGATGCGGGCCGTCTTCGGGTTGTAGTTGCCCGTGCCGATGTGGACGTAGTGGCGGACGCCGTCGCCCTCGCGGCGCGCGACGAGCACGCACTTGACGTGGGTCTTGTAGCCCGGGATCCCGTAGACGACGTGGACGCCGGCCTCCTCGAGGGCCTTGGCCCAGCGGATGTTCGCGCTCTCGTCGAAGCGGGCCTTCAGCTCCACCAGGCAGACGGCCTGCTTGCCGCGCTCGGTCGCCTCGATCAGCCCGGGGACGAGCGGCGAGTCGGAGCTGGTGCGGTAGACGGTCTGCTTGATCGCGAGCACCTGGGGGTCCTCGACCGCCTGCCGGACGAATCGCTCGACCGTGCCCTCGAAGGAGTCGTATGGGTGGTGGACGAGGATGTCGCCGTGACGCATCGCGGTCATCACGTCCACCTCGCGCCGCGACTGGCCCTGTTGGAGGGCGGGGGGCGTAACTCCCTTCCAGACCGGGTAGCGCAGCTCGGAGAAGCCGCTGACGCTCGCGACGTCGAAGAGGTCGTTGAAGCCGAGCAGGCTCTCGGCGCCGTAGACCTGGTGCTGCTCGAGCTTCAGCGCCTCGACCAGCTGGTCGCGCAGGCCCGGGTCCATGTCGCCGCTGACCTCCAGGCGCACGACCTCTCCGAAGCGGCGGCGGCGCACCTCCTCCTCGACGGCCTCCAGCATGTCGTCGGCCTCGTCGGAGATGTCGTAGTCGGTGTCGCGGGTGACGCGGAAGAGCGAGTGGTGGAGGATCTCCATCCCCGGGAAGAGCTCATCGAGGTTTGAGGCGATCACGTCCTCGAGCGAGACGAAGGTGCTGCCGTCGCCGATCGGGAGGAAGCGCCGCAGCAGCTCCTTCGGCACCTTGACCCTCGCGACGACCTCCTCGTCCTCCTCCTCCGGGTTGCGAAGGAGCACCGCGAGGCTGATCGAGACGTTCGAGATATAGGGGAAGGGCCGCCCGCGGCCGACGACCAGCGGCGTCAGCGCCGGGAAGATCTGGTCGTTGAAGAGGCGATCCAGCTCCGCCCTCTCCTCGGGGTTGGCAGAGTCCAGCGAGATGATCCGTACTCCGTGCTCCGCCAGGGCCGGTCGCAGATCCTGCGCGAAGCAGCGATCGAGCCTCTCCCGAAGCTCGATCGAGCGTTCGCGGATGCGGGCGATCACCTCGGCGGGGGGTATGGCGTCGGCCATGCTCGAGGCGAGCCCGCCGTCGACCTTGTCGTGAAGCCCGGCGACTCGCACCATGTAGAATTCGTCGAGGTTGTCCTCGTAGATAGCGCAGAACTTGAGCCGCTCGAGCAGGGGCACCGAGGTGTCCTCCGCCAACTCCAGCACGCGTTTGTTGAACTCGAGCCAGGAGATCTCGCGGTTGAAGTAGAGCGAGCTGTCCTCGAGGTTGAGGTCCGCCTCCGCGCCCGCATCCGCGGCTGGCTCAGCCGGCGGCGGAGACGGCTCGAGCTCCTGTGGAGTGTGGATCGCGTCGTTGGGCATCTCGTCGCCGAGGGGAAGCGCCACGGCCGACAGGGCGCCGGCCAGACGCCGAACCAAGACTACCGCCGCCCCGAGAGAGGCCTGCACGAGCCGGGCCAAGCGAGTCCCGCGCCCTCAGCGCGGGCGGCGGGCCGGCCTCGGCGTGGCGGCGCGGCGGGTTCGCTCCTGCTCCTCACGGGCGCGAGCGGCGCGCGCTGCGGCGTTCGTGCGGGCCTGATCGGCCGCCTCGAGCTTCGCCTGCGCGCGCTCGGCCCGCTTCGCCGCGCGCCGGGCCAGGCGTGCGTTCTCGACGTAGTTGGAGACGGCCCGCTCCAGCCGCGCCCAGGTGCCGGTCTCCTCCTGGCGCTGCCAGTAGGCGACGAAGCGGTCGAAGAGGAGCAGGCGCCGGGCCTTGAGGTAGGTGGCGAGGACCTCGAGCCCGCGATAGGAGGTGCGGTGGGGAGCTCCTGCCGCGAGCCGGGGATCGAGGTCCGGCGCGTTGCCGGCGCGCGCCCGGACGGCCACGGCGTCGCGCTCCCGCAACTCGGCAAGATGCTCCAGCACCCGGGGGAGCATCACGTCGCAGTCGTGCATCTCACCGAGGATGTCCTGGAGGTCGCGGGCTCGGCGGCGGGCGGTGTCGGCGGGGCGGCCGAAGCAAAAGCCGGTCGTCTCGAGCACGTAGCGCAGCCGCTTGGCGGCGATCCTCATGTCGTGCTGGGTTTCGATAGCACCGGGGTCGAGCGTCTTGGGGTCGAAGGAGCGCAGCTCCTCGACGCGGACCTGGATGATGCGGGCGGCGTTCTCCCCCAGCGGCCCAGCCGGGTCGAGCTTCTTGACCGGCCTGGCCTTCACTCCCCCGGCTCCCGTGCGGCGCCGATCAGCTCGGCGATCGCCTCACGCAGCTCGCCGACGCGCTCCTGGCTGACCATCGGCGCGAGATCCTCGTTCGCCTGCGCCTGCTCGTCACGGAGGCTCGCGACCAGGGAATCGACCCCGGGCCGGTCGCCGGCATCCATCTGCTGGTTGAAGCGCTCGAGGGCCAAGACCGCGACGTCGCGGTCGCGGCGCTCCCCCAGCCCGTCGGCGATCCGCTTGACCTCACGCAGCGTGCGGCGATACGGCTTCGCCGGGAAGCAGGCCTCGAACACCTCGAGCGCCGCCCGCAGCCGGCGCGTCGCGACGCGCATATCATGGACCCGCTCGATATCGGAGGTGTCGAGCACCCCGGCGCTGTGATCGGCCAGCTCCTCGCCGCGGACTGCGAGGATCCTCGCAGCCGCCTCGGCATAGCTCTGGTCAGGGGTGAGCTCGGGTACCGGTCGCGCCTTGGCCATCGGAGCTAGGCGGCAACCTTGTCCTCGCCCGAGGAGCCGTTGATGTCGCCGTTGAGCAGGTCGAGGATCACGCCCTCGCGCAACCCGCCCTTGCCGATCTGGAGGGGCCGGCCGAGCAGCTCGGAGAACTTCTCCAGCAGCAGCACGCCCGCGGGCAGCAGCTTCACCCTCCGCGGGTCGAGCTCGAAGCGCTTGGCGACCTCGGCGATGTCGTCATTGGTCAGCACCCGGATGCCCCGCTCCAGCGTCTCGTACTCGAGCATGGCGCCGACGAGGGTCCGCAGCGAGGTCGCGCTGCCGCCCACCGCGACGGCCTGCTCGGGCTGCTCGAAGCTGACCCCCTCGAAGAACTCGCCGATCCTGTCGCGGAGGTTCCTGATCTCGGCCGCGGATGGAGGATCGCTTTCGAGGTGATCCTCGGCGAGGGACCCCGAGCCGATCTTGAAGGAGCGCACATCCTGGGCGCCGTCGGGCAAGGTGCCGATCACAACCTCCGAGGAGCCGCCGCCGACGTCAACGACCGCGACCTTTCCATCGACCGGATGGCTCAGAGACTTGGTCGCGCCGAGGAAGGCGAGGCGGCCCTCCTCCTCGTCGCTGAGGACCTCGACGTCGATCTTGGCCCCCTCGCGTATGCGCTTCACGACCTTGTCGCGATTCTTGGCCTCCCGAATCGCGGCGGTCGCGACCACCCTGATCTGCTCGGCCCCCATCTCCTCGGCCAGCCGCACCTGGGTGTCCACGACCTCGGCGACCTCGGCGACCTTCTCGGGGGAGATCTTGCCCCCCTGGTTGGCGTCCTTGCCGATCCGCGTATAGGCGCGCTGCTGCATGATCGACTTGAGCTGGCCGTCGATCGGCTGCGCGACCAGTAGTCGCGTGGTGTTGGAGCCGATATCGATCGCCGCGCAGAGCATCGCCACGGATGTAATCAGAGCGCGCGGATCGCTCAGGGCCCGGGCGCCGGCGGCGTCACCGTCGTCTCGGGGTGTGAGGCGTCCTCGAACTCACGGAAGAGGCCGGTGACGACGAAGGCCACCTGCTCGCCGATGTCAACGGCGTTGTCGCCGATCCGCTCAATCGCGCGGGCGACCAACATCATCGTCATCGCCCACTCGCGGGTGTCCACGTCCTCGCCTACCTGCACCGCGATCTGGAAGCACTCCTTGTTGAGGTCGTCAATCAGGTCGTCCTGGCGCACCAGGTCGCGGGCGAGATCAACGTCACGCGCCTGGAAGGCCTTCTTGGCCTGGGAGACCATCGAACGCGAGTGCTTGCCCATCTTCACGATGCGGTTGAGCATCTCATCGTGCACCGGCGCGTCATGGCCGGTGAGCGGGATCAGCTTGCAGATGTTCACGCACTGATCCCCCATCCGCTCCTCGCTGTGGATCACATGCAGCATGGATGCGATCAGCCGTAGGTCGGTCGCAACGGGCGCCTGGGTGGCGAGCAGCGTGAGGATGGCCTGGTGAACCTCGAGGTAGCGGCCGTCGATGCGGTCGTCGTCGGCGACCACTATCTCCGCCAGCTCGACGTCCTGGTGCTCGACCGCCTCGACCGTGCGGTCTATCGCCGCCATCACCAGATCGAGCCCGCCGAGCGCGCTGGCCTCGAGCTGCTCGAGCTCCTCCTGGTAGTGGACCCGCGTCCTGCCGGGCATCAGCCGACCTTCCCGGTGACGTAGTCCTCGGTTCGCTGATCCGAGGGGTTGGTGAAGATCCTGTCGGTGTCGTCGTACTCGATCAGTTGGCCCCAGCGATTGGTCTCGTCGGCATCGAGTTCGACGATCAGGAATGCGGTCTTGTCCGAGACGCGGGCCGCCTGCTGCATGTTGTGGGTGACGATCACGATCGAGTAGTCCTCGCGCAGCTCCATCATCAGGTCCTCGATCTTCCCGGTCGAGATCGGGTCGAGCGCCGAGCAGGGCTCGTCCATCAGGATCACGTCGGGGTTGACCGCAAGGCAGCGGGCGATGCAGAGCCGCTGTTGCTGCCCACCGGACATCCCGTAGGCGTTGTCGTCGAGGCGGTTGCTGACCTCGCCCCAGAGCGCCGCGCCCTCGAGCGCGGCCTTGACCCTGTCGTCGATGTCGTCGAGGCCCAGGATCCGCGGGCCGAAGGCGACGTTGTCCTTGATCGACTTGGGGAACGGGTTCGGCTTCTGGAAGACCATCCCGATCCGCTTCCGGACCTCGACGGGATCGACGTCCGCCCCATAGAGGTCCTGGCCGTGGTAGCGGACCTGTCCCTCGACCCTCGCCGAGGGGATCAGGTCGTTCATCCGGTTGAGGCAGCGGATCAGGGTGCTCTTGCCGCAACCCGAGGGCCCGATCAGGGCCGTGATCTGGTTGCGGGCAATGTCCATGCTGACGCTGTCCACGGCCTTCTTGTCGCCGTAGAACACAGTGACGTCGTTGAGGCAGAAGATCACCTCGGCCTTGCCCGAGCCCTTACTGGGACGGCGGGCCTCCTTGATGCCGGCCGAGACGTCTACGGCCGGGGCATTTCTGCCTCCGGTGGCTCGAGCCCCGGGCTTTCCCTGCTCAGTCACTTTGCTCAACACTATTCGGCTCCAGGTCGATTCGGTTCATCCCGCCGCTACCACTTCTGCTCGAAGCGGTTGCGCAGCCAGATCGCGATCGCGTTCATGAGCAGCAGCACGCCCATCAACACGATGATCGCCGCGGCAGCGAGCGGCGCGAACTGATCCTGCTGCGCGTTGGAAATCCAGTTGAAGATCTGGAGCGGCAGCGCCGTGAACTCGCTGAAAAAACCGTCTGCCGGGTCGGTTGCGAAGGTCGCCGCACCCAGCAGGATCAGCGGCGCCGTCTCCCCGATCGCGCGCGAGAGCGCCAGGATGGTCCCGGTCGCAATGCCGGGGACGGCCGCGGGCAGCACCTGCTTCCAGATCGTCTGCCACTGGGTCGCCCCGAGCGCCATCGAGCCCTCGCGAATGGAAGGGGGCACGGTCCTGATCGCCTCGCGCCCGGCGATTATCACGACCGGCAGCACCAGCAGACCGAGCGTGAGCCCACCCGCCATGACCACGCGTCCCAGGCCCAGCGGCCCACGCACCAGGAAGGCGAGGCCGAGGATGCCGTAGATGATCGAGGGCACCGCGGCCAGGTTCTGGATGTTGAGCTCTATGAAACGGTTGTACCAGCGGTCCCTGTCCGCGTACTCCTCGAGGTAGACGGCGGTCGCGACACCGACCGGGACGATGAAGGCGAGGCAGACGACCATCAGGTAGAGGGTGCCGATCAGCGCCGGGTAGATGCCCGAGTCCCTGGCCACCGAGCTCGCGGGCTCGGTGAAGAAGCCACCGCGGAAGAGGGTCGAGAAACCCTCATGCGCCACGTCGTAGAGCAGTACCCCGAGCACGAGCAGGGCCACGGAGAGGCAGGCCAGCATCGACGCCTTGAAGATGCGCTCCTTCACGGTTCGCTCCGCGGTGGGCGCCGGGATGTAGGCGTGGTCGGGCGCCAGCGCCGCCACGCGAGGGTCCTCGACGATCGGGTCCCGCTCGGGTCCCCGGGCCATCAGTCGTAGACCTCGCGGTACTTGCGCACGAAGCGGATCGCGATCGCGTTGAAGAGGAGGGTGAGCAGGAAGAGGACGGTCCCGGCCGCGAAGATCGTCTTGTACTCGATCGACCCCGTCGGGATGTCGCCCTTGGCGGTGGCGCCGATGAAGGTCGTGATCGTCTCGTAGGGCTCGAGGACATGGGCGCCGCTGCGCGGGATCTGGCCCGCGGCGATCAGCACAATCATCGTCTCCCCCACGGCGCGCGAGACGCCGAGCACGCAGGCGGCGACTATTCCGCTGAGCGCCGCCGGGAAGACCACGCGAAGTGAAACCTGCATCCTCGAGGCGCCGAGGCCGTAGGCGCCCTCCCGTAGCCCCTGGGGCACGGCCGACATGGAGTCCTCCGAGATCGAGGCGATCGTCGGCATCACCATGATCGACATCACCAGGCCCGCCGAGAGTGCGTTGAACACCTGTGCGTCGAGCCCCAGGACCCCCTGGATGATCTCGGGCGTGACGAAGCTGAGCGCGAAGAAGCCGAAGACGACCGTGGGCACGCCGACCAGCACCTCGAGGATCGGCTTCACGATCCTGCGCACACGCGGTGTCGCGTACTCGCTGAGGTAGACGGCCGAGCCGAGCCCGAGCGGGATTGCGATCAGGACCGCTATGCCGGTGATCAGGAAGGTGCCGTTGATCAGCTGCCAGATCCCGTACTGAGGGTCGGCGAAGAGCGGAGACCACTTGGCGTCGGTGATGAAGTCCTTGATCGGGACCTCGCTGAAGAACTGGAAGGTCTCCCCGAGAAGCGCAAAAAGGATCCCGGTGGTCGTCAGGATCGAGATCAGCGCCGCGGCGAAGAGCGCTGCGCGAATCGCCTCCTCACCCCAGCGGCGCCGGCGGGTGCCGAGGGCTTCTGCCCCCGGCACCCCGCCAGTCACCTGCGTGCCGGCTTCCATCGGCTAGGCCGCCGCCGGCATCGCTGCCTGCTGGGTGCTGCTCACTACTTGACGTTCCCCGGCTTGATCTGGTTGAACGCCGCCCTGGCGTCCGTGGCCTGATCGTCAGACATCGGAACGATGAGGGCGTCCGTCGCGATCTTGTCGGCGTTATCCACCACGTACTGCATGAACGACGCGACCGCCGGGTTGTCGGACAGGGCCTTCTCGCTCGGGTACATGGACAGCGGGCGCGAGAGGTAGTAGCTCGCGTCCTGGATCGTCTCCGTGCTCGGCGCGACGCAACCGTCTCCGGAGTCAACCGAGACGAGGTTCAGCTGGTCCAGGTTCTGCCCGTAGTAGGAGAAGCCGAAGTAGCCCAGGCCACCCTCGTCGCCTGAAACACCCTGGACGAGGACGTTGTCGTCCTCCGAGGGCTGGTAGTCGTCCCGGCTGACGCCCTCTTCACCATTGATCTTGTCGGTGAAGAAATCGAAGGTGCCGGAATCGGTCCCGGGCCCATAGAGGCTGAGCTCGGTGTCGGGCAGAGCATCGCCGGTATCGGCGTCGTCGCCCAGCTCGCTTGCATTGCTGACCGGCGAGTCCTTGTCCCAGAGCTGCTTGAGCTGATCGGTCGTAAGGCAGCTGATCGCGAGCTGCGGGTTCGTGGCGACCGAGATTCCGTCGTCGGCGACCTGGACATCACCGTAGGTGACGCCGCCCTGCCTGCAGAGGTCGATCTCCTCGGGCTCGATCGGCCGCGAGGCGTCGCTGATGTCGGTCTCGCCGGCGCAGAACTTCTCGAAGCCGCCACCGGTTCCCGACTCACCGACGTTGATATTGACGTCGGGGTTCTCTTCCTTGAACAGCTCCGCCGCTCGCTGAGCGAACGGGAACACGGTGCTGGAACCGTCGATGTTGATGGTCCCGCTGACTCCACCGTTCCCGTCCGAGCTGTCATCGCTGCCACAGGCAGCGACGCCAACTGCGAGAACGCCAGAGGCGGCGAGTACCAGCCACCACTTTCTTGACATTCAGAACTCCCTTGTTCGAGTTTCGGACGGGGGCTCCCAGACAGAGTTCCTCGGCTGATCCCCCATGACGTCGCCAATTTGGCAGCGGGGTGGCTTGATCTTGTTACGCAGCTGTGGCCGGGTTGTAAAAAAGATGTAAACGACCCCGCGGGGCGTTAGCCGCCCGGCGCCCCAGGCGGCGCTATCCGTCCGGCGAGAAGCGGTATCCGATGCCCGTGTGCGTGTGGATGAAGCGACGGCCCGGCAGCGCCCGGTCGAGCTTGGTCCGCAGTCGGCCCACATAAACGTCAACCGAGCGGTCGCTCTTCCGGTAGGAGCGACGCCACACCCGCGCGTAGAGCTCGTCCGGAGCCCGCTGCTATCCCGTTGCCGCTGACCAACATCTACCGCTAAGACTCGCCGGGCGGGGGACGAAGCGGGTTACCGACGCGTGAACTTACGGTGAATGCGGTGTAAAGGCCCCAGCGGCTCAGCCATCGGCCGCGACGGGCGAGGCGTCGATCGCCTCGCGGGCGCGCGCCAGGACCTCATCCGCGACGGGCAGCGCGCCCGCGGCGAGCGCGATCAGCGGCGCGTCCTTGATGTAGGCGCGAATGAACGCGCGTACCTCGGAGCGGCGCAGCGACTCGACGCTCGGGTAGATGAAGAGCGGCCGCGACAGCAGCGGATAGGTCCCCCTCGCGACGGAGCGCTCGCTCGGCTGGACACAGCCCCGCCCCGAGTCCAGCGCCAGCGGCCGCACGCTCCCCTCGGCCAGCTCAGCCTCCTTCAGCGTCGTGTAGCCGAGCGACAGCGGCGAGGCAGCGACCGCGTCGGCAATTGACCCCTGAGGAACCGAGTAGTTGTTGCGGGTGGTCGACGGGGCCGGCCCGAACAGCACCTCGGCGAAGAGCTCATAGAGCCCCGTGTCGGTGCCCGGGCCGACCAGGTCGAGCTCCTTTTCAGGCAGAATCGGGTCGATCTCGGCCCAGCTCGAGACCGGGCTGTCGGGGCGCCAGATCCGGCGAAGCTGCTTTGCGGTCAGGCAGGCGGCGAACCGGTTTCTGGTGCTGACCACCAGCACCACCCCCTGCTGACCGACCTCGACCGGCACCGGGCCCACGCCTTCCTCGCGGCAGGCGCGGCGCTCCCCGGGCGTCATCCGCCTCGCCGCCTCAACGATGTCCACCTCGCCGGCGCAGAAGGTCTGCATCGCGTTCTCCGCCCCGGAGGCCCCGACCGTGACCCGGACCCGCGGGGTCTCGCGCTCGAACGACTCCGCCTCGACCAGGGTCAGCTGGCGAAGCGTGGTCGCCCCGTCGATCGTGATCGCCCCCGAGAGAACGCTGTTGTCCCGGGACGGGGCCTCATCGTCGCCCCCGCCTCTGGCGGCGATCCCGACCAGGATCGCCAGCACGAGCAGGGGAGCAAGCTGGAGGAAGAGCCTCGTTCGGCGGCCGCGCTCAGGCAACCGGGTCGGGCGCGACCGGGTCCGACTCGGCCGTGACCAGAGCATCGAGGGGGGCCTCTACATCCGCGGCAGCAGGTGTGAGGGCCTCCTCCGAGCCGTCTTCGGCGCCGAGGGCCTCTGGGTCGAAGCGGTAGCCGATCCCGAAATGGGTGTGGATGTAGCGCCAGCCGCCTGAGTGGCGCTGGAGCTTCTGGCGCAGCTTTCGCACGAAGACGTCCACCGAGCGGTCGCCGCGGGCCATCGCGTACCCCCAGACCTTCTGGTAGATGTCCTCGCGCTCGATCACCTGGCCGTGCGCGTCGGCGAGCAGCTGCAGCAGCTCGAACTCGCGCCGGGTGAGGCCGATGCTCTCGCCGCTGACGAAGGCCTGGTACTGGTCGGCGCGGATCTCCAGCTCGCCGGCAACCATCGGGCCGGCCTCGACGGCCTTGCCCGTGGCGCGCCGTCGCCGTCGTGCGACCGCCTCGACCCTCGCCATCACCTCCTCGGGATGGGATGGCTTCGAGATCCAGTCGTCGGCGCCCAGTCGCAGGCCACGCACCCGCTGCGCCACCGTCGAGCGGTCGGTGCAGACGAGGACGCCCAGGCCGGGAACGGCGCCGCAGACCCGCTCGAGGAAGTCCCACGAGTCGGCGCCCAGCACCGAGAGGTCGACCAACAGGGCGTTGAGCTTCATCGCGACGATCTCCTCGACCGGGATGCCGCCGGGGAGCACCCTGTGCTCCCAGCCCGCGGCCTCCAGGCGTTTGCCGAGCACTGTGAGAAAGGCGGTGTCGGTGTCGATCACCGCGAGCCGGATGGTTGCCGCTTGAGTGGTCATGCGCTGTCGGTGCTGGGCGCAATGATAGGGACGAATCCGGACCCAGCGGCCAGATTCACCGGTTCGTTCACGGGTTTTCACAGGCAGATAGCGGCGGTTTTTCGGAAACGCGATTCTGCGGATCTTCACACCGCGGGCGCGGCGCCCTGCGAATCTGAAGCCGGTACGAGATTCCTCTCTCGTCAGCGCGCGCGGCCCACATCCTGCCCCGGGTCGCGCGCTTGCTTTTGGCATCGGTCTGCCCCAGGGCGGATAATCGATGGGTGTCCTCCGACCAGGCTCATTCGCATGACCATTCCCACCAGCACTCGCACGGCGTAGCGGCCGACGCCAGCGGCGGCTACCTCAAGCTCGCCCTCGCGCTGATCCTCGCCTTCATGGCCGGCGAGGTCGTCGCCGGCGTGATCGCCTCCTCACTGGCGCTGCTCTCCGACGCGGCCCACATGCTCACCGATGCGGCTGCGCTGGGGCTCGCACTGGTCGCGCTCAGGCTGGCCAAGCGCCCGCCGGGCGGCAGCTTCACCTACGGGCTCAAGCGGGCCGAGATCCTCTCCGCCCAGGCGAACGGGATCACGCTGCTCGTGCTCGCGGCGCTGATCCTGTTCGAGGGCGTGCGCCGGCTGATCGACCCGCCCGACGTCGAGGGCGGCCTCGTGCTCGCCGTCGCCCTCGTCGGCATCCCGGTCAACATCGCCGCCGCCTGGTTCGTCTCCCGCGCCAACCGGCGCAGCCTCAACGTCGAGGGCGCCTTCCAACACATCCTCACCGACCTCTTCGCCTTCATCGCGACGGCGATCGCGGGCCTGGTGATGGTGCTCGGCGGAAGCACCCGCGCGGACGGCGTCGCCTCGCTTCTGGTCGCCGGCCTGATGTTCCATGCGGCGATCGGGCTGCTGCGCGAATCGGGACGGGTCTTCATGGAGGCCTCCCCGCGGGGCCTGGACCCTCCCAAGATCGGCCAGGCCCTCGCCGCGGCCCCCGGGGTGGTCGAGGTTCACGATCTCCACGTCTGGGAGGTGACCTCCGGGATGCCGGCGCTGTCGGCGCACGTGATCGTCGCACCGGAGACCGACTGCCATGCCACCCGCTGGCGGCTCGCGCGGCTGCTCGACGAACGCTTCGGAATCGACCACACCACGCTCCAGGTCGAGCACGAGGCGACCGACGAGCTGCTCCACCTGGAGCCAAGCCCGAAGCCCTAGAACGTGGCGGAGCGGACCCCGGTGGAGATCAGGCCGAGAACGAAGATGCCGACGGCGATCCGGTAGACGACGAACGGGCTGTAGCTGTGGGTGCGGATGATCCGCAGCAGGAAGGCGATCGCGAGGTAGCCGGAGACCGCCGCGGCGACCATGCCGACGATCATCGGGCCGGCGACGTCGGGCGGGAGCCCGTCGTGGACCGCCTTGTAGGCCTTGTAGATCGTGGCCCCGAACACAGCCGGAATCAGCAGCAGGAACGAGACCCGGGCCGCGGTGTCGCGGTCCATCCGCAGCAGCCGCGCCGCCGAGATCGTGATGCCCGAGCGCGAGGTCCCGGCGATCAGGGCGAAGGCCTGGGCCACCCCGATCACGATGCCATCGCGCGGCTGCACGTCGTCCATGCCCTTCGACTCGGGCAGGCGATCGACGAGGTAGAGGACGATGCCGAAGACGATCAGGTTGACGCCGATCAGCCAGGGCTCGGCCAGGTGCTCGTCGATGAAGTCACCGGCGAGGCCCCCGAAGAGGACCGCGGGCACGGTGCCGATAGCGATCAGCCAGGCGAGCCGCTCCTCGGGCTCGGTGATCTCGCGGCGGCGGAGGCTGCGCACGAAGGCCGAGATGATCGGGCCGACGTCCTTGCGGAAGTACGCGACCGCGGCGACCAGGGTGCCGGCGTGAAGCGCCACGTCGAAGGTCCGGTTGAAGTCCGGGTGGTCGATCAGGAAGCGGTAGTCCTGCAGCCACGGAACGAGGATCAGGTGGCCGGAGGAGGAGATCGGCAGGAACTCGGTCAGCCCCTGGACGATCCCGAGAAGAAGGGCCTCGAGCTCGGACATTGCCGGGCATCCTAGGGCGAGGCCCCTAAAGCCCGGGAAAGAGCCGGGGAGCCGGCGCCATCGGGTACGTTAGATTTCCCCCGATGACCCCCACCGCCCGCAAACGCGCACGCCGCCTGCTCAGCCTGATCGCGGGCCTCGCGGTGACCGCGATGGCGATGGCTCCCGTCGCAATGGCGGCGGACGGCGTCGGCACCTACGGGCGCACCGACGACAAGGTGATCACCTACTTCTGCTTCGGCGTGATGGCCTTCTTCGCGATCCTCGTGACGGGGCTCTCGCTGATCCAGATCCGGCTCGAAAACCGCAAGGACAGGCGCAGGGACGACCTCGAGCGCCTCGATCGCGGCTGAGCGCGGCGGGACGAGTCCGCTTGCCGGCCGGCGAGGATTCCCAGGAGAGCGCGCGCCCTCAGGACGCGGCGCCCAAGCGCCCCGGACTTGTGCTACCGACCGTCAAGGCCGGGCTGGCTCTGGCGCTCACGACCGTGGCCGCCGCGGCACTCGGCACCCTGCTCGGGCTGCCCCTGCCCCTCCTCGACCAAGGCACCCCCTCCCCGGGTAACGCCGCCTCGGTCGCCGGCGCCCTCGGCGCAAAGCCGGTCGCGACCGGAACCGCCGCGAGGCTCTACCACGGCCCCTACCACCCCGCCCACGGCAACTACGGGTACGGCGAGAAGGACGCGCGCTTCGGGGCGTCGCGCAGCGGGCACGTGCACGAGGGCCAGGACGTGTTCGCCAAGCCCGGGACGACGCTGGTCGCGGTCGAGAACGGCGAGGTCGTGGACCGCGGAACCCCGAACGGCCGCTACTCGGGCGGGCGCGGCAACTACCTCGTCATCTACAGCCCGCTCGAGGACCGGAGCTTCGTCTATATGCACATGCTTCACCCGGCCGTCGTGGACAAGGGAGAGAGGGTCACCGCGGGCGATCCCGTCGGCCAGCTCGGCTGCACCGGCTCCTGCTTCGGCCCGCACCTGCATTTCGAGATCCGGAGGGGGCGGGCCGGCTTCGCCGCGGACACCAAGGCGATCGACCCGCTTCCCTACCTGCGTCAATGGCCGCAGGCCCCCGCCGTCGGGGCGACGTAGGATCCGGGCGTGGCCAAGGTCCGCTACGAGCGCACCGGCGCCGCCGCCGTCCTCACCATCGACCGCGAGGAGCGACGGAACGCCGTGGACGTCGAGACCTCCGAGCTCCTGCTCGAGGGCTACCGCCGCTTCGAGGCCGACGACGAGGCGCGGGCCCTGGTCCTCACTGGTGCCGGGGAGCTCGCCTTCTGCGCGGGAGCCGACCTCAAGGCGCTGGCCGAGGTGGATCTGTCGGCGGCTGAGGCGACCGAACGACTGGACGAGCGACCCGACGGGCCGCTCGGCTTCACCCGGATCATCCCCACCAAGCCCACGATCGCCGCGATCTCGGGATGGTGCCTCGCCGGAGGCCTCGAGCTGGCCCTCTGGTGCGACCTTCGAATCGCGACCGAGACCGCGAGGCTCGGGTTCCCCGAGCGCCGCTGGGGAGTGCCGCTGATAGACGGCGGAACTCAGCGCCTCCCCCGCGTAGTCGGCCTCGGCCGCGGGCTGGAGATGATCCTCACCGGCAGGATCATCGACGCCGAGGAGGCCCGGGCGATCGGCCTCGCCAACGAGGTGGTCGGGCCCGGCCTCCACATGGAGCGCGCCCTCGAGATCGCCGAGGGCCTGGCCACCTTCCCGCAGGAAACGATGCTCTCCGATCGCCGCGCCGCGCTCGAGGGCATCGGAATGACGCTCGCCGAGGGCCTCAGCCACGAGGCCGAGGTCGGCTCGAAGGTGATCGACGTCGCCATCCGCGGCGCGTCCCGCTTCGCTGACGGCGAGGGCCGCGGCGGCGAGGGCGCCGGCGTCTAGTCGTCCGGGTTCATAGCCACCCCGGGAGCGAGGACCTGCATCCCCGCACGGCGGGCGGTCGACTGCTGGCGCTCGTCGTAGGTCAGCATTGCCTCGATCGCCTCGCCGACCACGACCGCCGAGACGACGTGGATGGCGTCGAGCGCGCGCAGACAGGCGCCGGGTAGAGCCCCGGCTGCGTCGAGGAGACGCCGGTCTAGCGGAACGAATGCGAACGCGGCGAGTGTGCGACCCAGCTCTCGCACGAGGCCCTCCTGCTCAGCCCTGTGCCGCCCGCTGCGGAGCCTCTCGATCGCTCTAGGCAACTGAGCCAGCGTCAGCTCGCTGGTTATCAGGTCGCTGTCGCGGATCGCTTCGACAAGCTCCGCGGACTCAGGCTCCTCGACGACCAGCTTGACCGCGGCCGAGGAGTCGAGATACAGGGCGCGCTCAGGAGTCGTCGCGCACCGCGTCCAAGGCCGCCGAGCCGGCGCGCGCTCGCCCGCTGATCGGAACGGGTCGCGGCCCACCTTGACCGCTGTTGCCTGGCGCGGTCACCCGACCCTCGGCGATGAGCGCCTCGATCGCGCTCTCGGCGTCGCGCAGCGGGCCGAGTTCTGCCACGGGCCTGTTGCGATCAGTGACCACGAGCCGCTCTCCCCGCCTGACCCGTGTCAGGTAGGAGCTGAGATTTTGGCGTAGCTCGCCGACCCCGACCGTCTTCATGTACAACAAAGAGCAAGTAACCATCAGATCCGGAAGGAGGGGAGCAACCGCTTCTCGGTCTGGCCGCTGACCTGGGCGACGACCTCGACGTGGCCCTCGAGCGGCGTGTCGCGAAGCTTCGTCGCCAGCAGGTCGTCCACCTGGAAGACGCCCGCCGAGTTGTTCATCTCGATCTGGATGCTGATCGGCCGCTCCTCCCCCGCCTCGATCCTGACCTCGTCGATCGCGGCGGCCGAGAGCGCGTGGATCCCGTACTGGCCGCCCTCCACCGGGAGCCTGGTGCGCCCCTGGGCCATATCGAGGGCATCGGCGACCCGAACCACCCCTGCCTCGAGCGTGTAGGGCTCACCGCGGCGCCGGTGCCCGATCACCGCATGCAGGATCTCCGAGATGACGATGCTGCGGTCGGGCTCGTCGTAGATGCCGTCGAGCAGCGAGTCGAGCCGGTCGGCGACCAGGAAGAGGCTGTAGGCCTCGTGATCCCCGCGATGGATCGACATGCCGACGTCGTGCAGGAGGGCGCCGCCGGCGACCACCACCTCGGCGTCGCGCTGGCGCATCCCGTGGTCGGTGACCATCGCGGGCTTGACGCCGGCCTTGGAGAGCAGGCGCAACAGGCGCAGGGCGATGTTGAGCACGATCTGGACGTGGACCCAGGAGTGGTCCGCCATCCCCAGGCGCTCGGAGTTGACCTGCGCCATGTACCACCAGGAGCGCACCCGCTCGTCGCGGTTGACCGCCTCGATGAACTCCCCCAGCTTGCGATTCCCCCGCGTCGGAGCGTGGACCTTGGACTCGGCCACGACCTCGACCGGCGAGCGGCGCTTGGCGTCCACCGGCCCCTGCTCGACCTCCGTGGGCTTCTCGTCGGCCATGGACCGGATCTTCTCACCGCGCGCGGTCGCTGGGGTGAACGGCCGGGCTCGCCGAGGTTTGCGCGGTTCTTCCGACCGGGGCCCGCCGTAGGTTGGGCCCGCCGGCAAGCAAGGGGGCTCCGGTCGAGGTCTGCGCCCAAACAGGGCTCACGGTTCCCGAGTGCAGTGCTCTGCCTGCCTGCGGGGCCAGATCAAGACGCACAGGCCTTCGCTCCTGCGCAAGGGCCCCAAGCACCGGCCGCCCCAGCGCGCCGTCGCCCCGGAGACCGCGGATCGCGGCCGTCGCGCCGCCTGAACGCGACTGCATTACCGGCGGTCGCGAACCGCAGTAGCCTCGCGGCCATGCCCGCGGCGATAGTCACTGGGTCCGACGCGGGCCTCGGCAAGGCGATCGCGATCACCCTCGCCGAGGCCGGATTCGACATCGGCGTCACCTGGCACGAGGACCGCGAAGGCGGGCGCGAGACGGCGAAGCAGGTGAAGGCGCTGGGCAGGCGGGCGGTGGTGCTGCAAGCTCGACCTCAACCGCCCGCGAACCGTCCAGGGGACGATCGGGCGGCTGGCCGAGGATCTCGGCGGCCTCTACGTGCTGGTCAACAACGCCGCGATCGGGACTACGGCCCCCTTCCTGGAGCTCGATGAGGCCCTCTGGCGCCGGATGCTCGAGATCGACCTCACCGGCGCCTTCCTTGCCTCTCAGGCCGCGGCCCGGCTGATGGTCGAGGCCGGGGACGGAGGCCGGATCATCAACATCGCCTCGATCCACGGCCAGGTCCCGAGGCGGGGCGGCGCCGCCTACTGCAGCGCCAAGGGCGGGCTCGAGATGCTGAGCAAGTCCATGGCCCTCGATCTGGCCGAGCACGGGATCACCGTCAACGCGGTCGCCCCGGGGAGGGTCGAGTCGAGGATCGACCTGAGCGAGCGGACGGAGACCTCCCAGGCCCGCATGAAGACGATCCCGGCGGGTCGCCCCGGGCATCCGCTCGAGATCAGCGCGATGGTCCGCCACCTCGCCTCGCCCGAGGCCGGCTACACGACGGGTCAGACATTCATCGTTGATGGAGGGATGCTGCTGATGGCCGGCGTCCTCAACCAGGACAACTTCACCGGCGAGTGAGGCGGCGGACGCTGCGGGCGCTCAACCCGTCGTCGCTGGTGCGCCCGGGGCGCTGAGCGCTCCGGCGCTGGCGAAGACGACCAGGGCTATCCCGACCGCCTCCGCCGCCGCGATGCCCTGGCCGAGCACGGCGAGGCCGATGAGGGCGGCGACGGCGGGCTCGATGCTCATCAGCACCCCGAAGACGCCGACCGGCAGGCGCCGCAGCGCCTCCAGCTCCAGCGAGTAGGGCACCACCGAGCTCAGCACCGCCACCGCGAGGCCGATCCCCGCCAGCCTCGGGTCGAGCAGCTCGCCCCCGCCCGCCGCCACTCCCGGCACCATCATGATCGCCGCGCTCAGCGCCATCGCCAGGGCGAGGCCGCCGCCGCCGGGCCAGGTTCGCCCGACTCGCGCGCTGAGCAGGATGTAGGCGCCCCAGAAGCCGCCGGCCACGAGCGCCAGGACCACCCCGACACCGTCGGGCGAGGACCCCGCCGGACCGGCCAGGAGCACGATTCCGGCGACGGCGAGGGCGACCCAGGCGAGGTCGAGACGGCGCCTGGAGCCCGCGATCGCCACCGCCAGCGGCCCCACGAACTCGAACGTCACCGCAATCCCAAGCGGGATCCGGTCGATCGCCTCGTAGAAGCAGAGATTCATCCCAGCAATGGTGATCCCGAACAGTGCGATCGGCAGCAGCTCACCTCGCCCGACCCCCCTCAGGCTCGGGCGCCAGAAGGCGACCAGCAGGATCGCCGCGAACAGGAGGCGGTAGAGGACGGTCCCGGCCGGGCCGACCTCGTCGAAAGTCGCCGTGGCTGCTGCGGAGCCGAGCTGGACCGAGAGGATGGCGCCCAGCACGAGCGCCATCGCGGTGCGGCGGTGTTCGCTAATCGCCGATCACCTTGATCACCAGGCGCTTGGAGCGCCCGCCGTCGAACTCGCAGTAGAAGACCGCCTGCCAGGGACCGAGGTCGAGCCGGGCCTGGGTGATCGGGAGCACCACCTGCTGGTGGACGAGCAGGTTCTTGAGATGGGCGTCGCCGTTGTCCTCGCCGCCACGGTGGTGGCGGTAGTCGCCGCCCTCGGGCAGCAGCTCGCGGGCGACCTCATTGGCGGCCGGCTTCCAGCTCGGCGGGGCCAGCTTGTCGAGCCACTCGAGCGTGTCGGCGTGGATCCCGGGCTCGTCGTCGTTGACCCAGACGCCGGCGGTGATGTGCATCGCGGAGACGAGGACCATCCCCTCCGCCACCCCCGACTCGCCGACCGCGGACTGGACGTCCTCGGTGATCCGCACGAAGCGGCGGCGCTCATCCGTGTTGAAGGTCATGTACTCCGTGTGCGACTTCATTTCCGATCCTCCCGATCCGTTGCAAGGCGCCCCCGGAAGTAGGCGGAGGAGGCGCCGCTGTTTGCTGACCGGCATAGGATGGCCGAGATGCCCGGTCTGCTCTCGATCGAGCGACGCGACGCGGTGGCCCTGCTGACCCTGCAGCGCCCCGAGAAGCGAAACGCGCTCTCGATCGAGCTCCGGATCGAGCTCGCCGACACGCTGCGGGTGCTCGGCGGCGACGCCGAGATCGGCTGCATCGTCCTCACCGGCGCCGGCCCCGCCTTCTGTTCGGGCATGGACACGTCCCAGTTCGGAGGCGACCGCGACAACCGGGAGAGGCTCGTCGAGACGAGCGTTGCCTGCTTCCGAGCCCTGGCGAATTGCCCGCGGCCTCTGGTGGCGGCGGTCAACGGCGCGGCGCTCGCCGGCGGCTTCGCGCTGGCGCTGCTGAGCGACCTGCGGCTGGCCTCCGAGCAGGCCAGCTTCGGCTTCCCGGAGCTGCCCCGCGGCATCCCCCCGAGCTACGCAGCCGCGCGAGCCGCGCTCTCGCCCGCGCTCGCCGCCGAGGTGACGCTGACCGGCAGGACCTACGACGCCCCGGCCGCATTGCGGCTCGGGATGGTCGGCGCCGTCCACCCGGACGACGAGCTGCTCGCGCGTGGGCTCGAGCTCGCGGGTCGCATCGCCTCGGCCCCGCGCGACGCAATCATCGAGACCAAGCGCCGGATCCTGCTCGACCGCGAGCGGGACTTCGGGCCGCTCTTCGCCGAGGAGGAGCGCCTCTTGCGCGAGTCCCTCCTCGGCGACGAGCCGGAGCCTGCGGCCTAGCCTCGTGGGGCGCTAGCCGCAGATCGGCCAGGGGCTGGTGCCGCTGCGCGAGTAGAGCATCGCCGCGCGCCGGTCCTGCTCCAGCTCGGAGGCCGCGGCCGGATCGCCCTTGCCTCCGACCGACGCCCAGGTCCCATGGTCGAACTGGTACTTGCCGCGGTAGCTCCCATCCGAGGAGACCGAGGTGGGGCTTCCGCCCGACTCGCAGGCGGCGATCGATTCGAGCGTCGAGCGAGGCACGCCGAGCACCGTGGGCGAGTTCATCGCCCTGCGGAGCTGCTCGGCCTGCTGCTTCCGGAAGACCGCGATCGAGTGCTCGAGCTGGTCGTGGGGACGCGAGAGCGCGGTCAGCTTCTCGAGCTTCGGCTCGCCGCTCGGCACGACCTCGGCCGCTGCGGCGACGCCGCTGGCGCTCAGCGCCACCGCGGCGCAGACGGACAGAACGATTCGTCTAGGTGACACGGTGATATCGACTCACCTCCAAGTGAGGTTGCGCGCGCCTGTGGGGCCGACCGGCGATTCGGACGCGGGCCGCGTCTCGAATCAAGTCAGGAGGCTCTCCCTGCCAGGGATGCCGCCACGGCCGGCCTGGGCGCGCGATCGCTTATGCGAACGGGTGAACTGTGGCACGGACTCGCCGAACCATCAGTGACGCTGATCACACATCTCCCGCCTCCAAGCGCGCCCCAGGCGTCGATTGGCAGGACCCATTGCACGTCCGGGAAATCACCTAGCCTCGTTGGCCTTCTGAGGCTGCTCGCCTTCAGCGACCTCCACACCGACCTGGGGCGGGCGTCCCGGCTGGTCGAGCGCGCCGGCGAGGTGGACGTCGTGATCGGAGCCGGAGACTTCGCCTCGGTCCACGAGGGGCTGGAAGCGACGATCGACGCACTCAGCGCGATCGACGCACCCACCATCCTGGTGCCGGGAAACAACGAGACGGTGGACGCCCTGCGCGCGGCCGCCGCGGGCTGGGAGGCCGCGACCGTCCTGCACGGCGAGGGCACCGAGATCGACGGCACCGCCTTCTGGGGGCTCGGCGCAGGGATCCCCGTGACGCCCTGGGACTGGAGCTTCGACCTCGACGAGGACGCCGCGGCCGAGGCGCTGGCCGGCTGCCCGGAGGACGGCGTGCTCGTGGTCCATTCACCACCCAAGGGGCACTGCGACGTCAGCGGCAGCGGTGAGCACCTCGGCAGCGAGGCGATCCTGCGCGCGATCGAGGAAAGTGAACCGAGGCTCGCCGTCTGCGGCCACATCCACGAGTCGTGGGGCGCCGAGAGCCGGATCGGACCGACCGAGGTCTTCAACCTCGGCCCGGACGGCCGCCTGCTCGAGTTCTAGCTAGCGATAGCTGCGACGCAGGAAGCCGGTCACGGTCTTGAGGAAGTAGTTGGTGTCCGGAGCAGCCGTGAGGGGGTCGAGATGGCTGGTGGACGCGCCGCGATCGATCAGCCTCGAGCTACCCCCGTCGATCCGGGAGCGCTTGATCAGCTTGCGCGCCCCCGCGACGATCGCTCCATCGGTGAGATCGGTCTGGAAGGCATAGAGCGGCAGGTCGATGTGGTTGGTGTGCCAGAGGCGAAGGCCGAGGAAGTCGGCCGCCGGGGTCCGCTTCATCGGGCTGGCGGCATCAACGTCCACCCTCAGCCGCTCGGGGAAGTACCACTCGACGGAGTTCGAGGGCTCCTGCGCGAAGGTGTCCGCGAGCCGCGAGACGGGCGTCACCTCGCCGTCCACCCAGTCGCGCGGATCGCCGCTGATGGCGAGGCGTCCGGCCCTGACGTGGATCAGCGAGAGGTCCTCGGGCGAGCTGCCCTCGTCGAAGGCGTGGCCGAGGAGGCCCCGGTTGGTGACGTCGAACGGGGGATTGAAAACCGGCGGCAGCAACGGGAAGTCCTGAAGCGGCGACTGCGCGGTGGGATCGAGCTTCGCGTAGAGGGCCCCGCCCTCGGCAAACAGCCCCGTGGCATACGGGGCAGCGCCGCCGAACAGGAGGTCGGCGAAGGGCGCGTCCTCGAGCGCGGCGAGCTGGTTCTCGGCATCCTCGCGACTCCCGATCGAGTTGAAGCTGCCCAGCAGGCCGCCGTCGATCAGGACCATCCCCCTCAAGCCCTGAAAACCGGGGTGATGCTCGAAGTCCCAGGCTGCGTATGCCGCCGTGGTCGAGGCGCCGAGCGAGTGCCCGCCGAGGATCACCTGGCGCTCGCCGCCCGCGCGAGCGGACTTGACCACCCGCCGCAGATCGCCGAGGGCGACCTTCAGCCCCCAGTCCTGGACGAAGGGGACGGTCGCGGCGTCGAGCGGCTGGTAGTGGGGCTGGATCGTGTTGTTGACCAGCCAGCCGAGGTAGTAATCGAAGGCCTGTTCCTTGGTGACCTCGCCGCTGAGCGCCTTCTCGAACATCCCGGTGTCCTCGAACGCCTGGGAGCGGCGATCGACAGCCCACACCTGGAGGCCATCGATCCGCTTCACCAACTGGCGTGCCAGCAGCGTGAAGTCGCCCGCGCCGCCGAGGTAGCCAGGGACCAGGACGAGCACGCGGTCGCCGCTCTTGGGGCCGAACTTGTGGACGAAGACGCGGTCGTACTTGGAGGGGCCAGGGCCGTCCGTGCCCTTGATCACGTCGATCGTGTCTCGAGCGCCGGCGGGCGCCGCGAAGACGGCGAGGGCAAGCGCCGCCGCGGCGACCAGAGCCGTCGCCGCCCGGTTGTGCCTGATTCCGCTTCGTCTCTTTCGCATGGCCTCTCCCTCGTGCCCTCCTCGGGGCGAAGCGACGCTATCAGGGCAGCTAGAGTGCCCGCCGTGGAAGCTGAGCCGAGAAACACCGACGAGTGGCGCGTAGAGGTCAACCTCGACGACGAACGCCACGGGCTCTCCCTCGGGGAGCGCCTGCACTCGCTGCGCTTGGACGACGAGGCTCGCAAGCGCCTCGGCGGAAGCGTGATCGTCACCCGCGACGGCCCCCAGCTCTTCCTCTACTCCTGGCACGAGCAGAGCGCCCGCGAGGCCGACCGTGTCATCCGCGAGCTGATGGAGCAGGACGGGCTCGCCGGCGAGGTCAAGCTGATGCGCTGGCACCCCGTCGAGGAGGACTGGCGCCCCGCCACCGACCCGCTGCCGATTACCGAGGCCGAACAGGAGGCCGAGCACGCCCGCAATGAGCAGATGGAGGCCGACGAGGCCGGCAGCAGGGGCGGGTTCGACTGGGAGGTCGTCGTGGAGCTGGCGGATTTGAAGGGCACCCAGGAGTTCGCGAAGCGGCTCGAGCGCGAGGGCCTGGAGGTCAAGCGGCGCTGGAAGTACCTGCTGGTCGGGGCCCTGACGGAGGAGCTCGCGATCGAGCTCGGCAAGAAGATCGAGGCGGAGGCGCCCGAGGGCAGTCACGTCGGCATCCGCGCCAACCCCGAGGGGTTGCCGCTGCCGGCCTTCGTCATGCTCGGCTCGATGAAGCCGGGCGTGGTTCGCGACCTCGGGATCTAGCGCCACTCTTGGCCTTCGCCCCTGCGTGGGGTAGGGTGAGCGCATGGGACTGATCGGCGACTGGATGGGCTCGAAGCGGATGGACAACCCCGCCCGCGGGACCGCGCAGGTGGTCGGCTCAACGCAACCGCCCGACAACGCCACCTCCTCGAACGCGCGGCTGGACCTCGTGGTCACCGCCGAGGGGATGGAGCCCACCGCGGTCCAGCACTCGTGCATCTGCCCGACCAAGAAATGGCCTTTTCCCGGCGCGACGCTGCCGGTGACCGTTGACCTGGCCCACCCCGAGCGCATCAAGGTCGAGTGGGACGAGATCGAGGACTCCGGCAAGGCAAGCAAGCGCCAGGCCGAGCAGATGGCCGAGGCGATGAAGGGCGGCGGAGCGGGTGCCGCCGGGGCCGGCGGCGCCACGGTGATCCAGGGCGGCCAGATGGACGACTCCACGCGCCAGCGACTCGCCGGCATGGGCGTGGACGCCGATGCGCTCATGTCCCAGGCCAAGGAGATGCAGCAGCTGCACGGCGGGGGCGCCGGCGCGATCGGAGGGGCGCCCGCCCAGGGGCCGGAGGGCGGCGGCGACATCGCGGACCAACTCGAGCAGCTGAACCGGCTGAAGTCACAGGGTGCCCTCAGCGACGAGGAGTTTGAGAAGGCGAAGAAGAAGCTCCTCGACGCCTAGGGCAACTTCGCCCGAACCAAGGTGCAGCAGGCTTGTCCCGGACCCTGACGCTCACACCGACCGAGTCGGTCACGATCCATCAGAGCTCACCCGAGCTGCTGGAGGTGGAGGCGAGCTACGGCCCCTCGGGCCAGGCGCCCCCCAAGCACCTCCACCCCGACCAGGACGAGCACTTCAGGGTCCTGGAGGGAAGCTTGC
>SHVA01000031.1 GCA_009691195.1 Solirubrobacterales bacterium
CCGGTAGCGCCGGATCAGCTCGTTGGTCGAGCTATCGTGCCCGAGCTCGGGGCCCTCACCGGCCTCGAGTTCGGGGATGATCTTCTTGGCGAGAACCTTGCCGAGCTCCACCCCCCACTGGTCGAAGGAGTCGATCGACCAGACGGTTCCCTGGGTGAAGACGCTGTGCTCGTAGAGCGCCACCAGGGTGCCCAGGGCATGGGGCGTCAGCCGCTCGGCGAGGATCACGTTCGACGGCCTGTTGCCCTCCATCACGCGGTGGGGGACGACCTCGTCGGGGGTGCCCTCGGCGCGCACCTGCTCCGCCGTCTTGCCGAAGGCGAGGGCCTCGGGCTGGGCGAAGACGTTTGACATCAGCAGGTCGTGGTGATCGCCGAGGGGATTCAGCGTTTTCATGAAGCCGATGAAGTCGCAGGGGATCAGCTTCGTGCCCTGGTGGATCAGCTGGTAGAAGGAGTGCTGCCCGTTGGTCCCGGGCTCGCCCCAGAAGACCGCCCCCGTCTGGTAGTCCACGCGGGTGCCGTCCAGGGTCACGTGCTTGCCGTTGGACTCCATCGTCAGCTGCTGCAGATAGGCCGGGAAGCGCTTCAGGTACTGCTCGTAGGGCAGCACCGCGACGGTCTGGGCGTCGAAGAAGTCTCCGTACCAGACCGCGAGCAGGCCCATCAACGCCGGCAGGTTGGCCTCGGTGGGCGTCTCGAGGAAATGCTCGTCCATCGCGTGGAAGCCGGCCAGCATTTGCTCGAAGCCATCGGCGCCGACCGCGAGCATCGTCGAGAGGCCGATCGCGGAGTCCATCGAGTAGCGGCCGCCGACCCACTCCCAGAAGCCGAACATGTTGTCGGTGTCGATCCCGAACTCCGAGACGCCCTCGGCGTTGGTGGAGACGGCCACGAAGTGCTTGGCGATCGCCTTCTCGTCACCGAGCGTGTCGAGTGCCCACTGGCGCGCGGTCCTGGCGTTGGTCATCGTCTCCAGCGTCGTAAACGTCTTCGAGCAGACGACGAACAGGGTCTCCTCGGGATCGAGGTCCCGGGTCGCCTCCGCGAAGTCGGTCCCATCGACGTTGGAGACGAAGCGGAACGTCATCTCGCGCTTGGAGTAGTGGCGCAGCGCCTCGTAGGCCATCACCGGGCCGAGGTCCGAGCCGCCGATGCCGATGTTGATCACGTTGCGGATCGGCTTGCCCGTATGCCCCTTCCACTCGCCGCCGCGCACCCGCTCGCAGAAGTCCCGCATCCGGTCGAGGACCTCGTGCACCTGCTTGACCAGATCGACGCCATCGACGATCAGGGAACGCTCGCGGGGCATCCGCAGCGCCACGTGAAGGACGGCGCGGTCCTCGGATACGTTGATGTGCTCCCCTTTGAACATCGCCTCGCGGTGCTCGGCGAGTCCCGACTGCTCTGAGAGCTTGACCAGCAGCCCGAGCGTCTCCTCGGTGATCCGGTTCTTGGAGTAGTCGAGGTAGAGGCCGGCGCCCTCTGCGTTCAGCTTCTCGCCGCGGGAGGGATCCTCGGCGAAGAGGTCGCGAATGTGCCTGTCGCCGATCTGCCCATGGTGGGCCTCGAGCTCCGCCCAGGCGGGGCGCTCCCGTAGCCGCGGCACCTCTTGCGTCACGCCGGCTCGCGGAGCTGGCCGAGCCCAGGTCCAGGAGGGCATGTCCGCGCGGCTTCGGTCGTGATCAGGCTCGCCAGGAAGCCCAGGCGGCCTGGGAGCAGCTTTCTCTGGATCAGTCCCCGCCCGCGCATCGAGCCGTCGATCGTGACCGTCGAGCCGCCGCCGTCATCGGGAGAGACCGAGAGCTCGACCCTGGCCGGCATGTCGCGGCAGCAGCCGAGCCGCCAGACGGGCTCCGCGGCGGAGAGGGTCCCTCCGTCCTCGTTATCCAGGCTCCACTCCAGCTCGGCGAGAACCTGGCGGCACGCGCCCTCCGCGGCCTCGGGCTCGAGGTCCAGCGTGAAGCTGCGCCGAAACTTCGTTTCCCGCACTCTGCCGACCCCTCCGCGCTCGAGCTAGCCCGCGAGCTTCTCCGCCTCGGACGCGATCGAGTCGATCAGGTCGTCCCAGGACTTGACAAAGGCGTCGGCGCCATCGCTCTGAAGCTTCGCGGCGAGTGCGTCGACATCGACGCCCGCTTCGTCGAACTTGCCGAGCACCTCCTCGGCGTCGCCTCCGTCCGCGGCCATCGGCTCGCCGACCTTGCCGTGATCGGCGAAGGCGAGCAGCGTCTTCTCGGGCATCGTGTTGACCGTGTTGGGCGCGGCGAAGGCCGAGATGTAGAGGGTGTCGGGAGCGTCGGGGTCCTTGGTCCCGGTGCTCGCCCAGAGCAGGCGCTGGACCTGCGCGCCCTCGTTCTCGAGCTTCTGCATCCGCTCGGAGGCGAGCAGCTCTCGGTAGGCAGCGTAGGCGCGCTCGCCGACGGCGATACCGAGCCGGTTCTTGAGCTCAGCAGGCGCTTGATCAGCGACGGCGACGTCCCAGCGGCTCATGAAGATGGAGGCAACGGAGCGCACGTCCGGATCGAGTCCCGCCTCGATCCTTCGCTCGATGCCCTTGAGGTAGGCGTCGGCGGCGGCGAGATACTGCTCGCTCGAGAACAGCAGCGTCACGTTGATCGGGATGCCCGCGAAGATCGATTCCTCGATCGCCGGCAGTCCGTCCTTCGTCCCGGGGATCTTGATGAAGAGGTTCTCGCGGTCGGCCCGGGCGTGGAGCTCGGCCGCCTGCGCAGTCGTCGCCTCGGTGTCGTAGGCGAGCTTCGGCGAGACCTCGAGCGAGGCGAAGCCGTCGACGCCCTCAGTGCGTTCGTGCTCGGCCTTGAACAGGTCCGTGGCGCGGCGCAGGTCGGCGATCGCGAGCTCGAAGAAGAGCGGCTCGGGCTCGAGGCCCTGCTCGCCCAGCTCGTTGATCTGCGGGTCGTAGGCGTCCCCCGCGGTGATCGCCTTGTCGAAGATGGTCGGGTTCGAGGTCAGCCCGGTGACCGAGAGCTCCTTGATGTAGCCCTCGAGCGTGCCGTCATCGAGGATCGTGCGCGTGATGTTGTCGAGCCAGAGGCTCTGGCCCAGTTCGTGGAGCTGCTGTGTCGGCTTCATGTCACCCAGCTTACCGCTACATCCGCCCCGCTTCGAGCAAGCGCCGCAGGAACTGGCGGGTCTCGGGCTGCTTGGGTGCGAAGAGCACCTCGGAGGGCGGGCCCAGCTCGACTATCCCGCCGTCGTGAAGCAGCCCGACCCGGTCTGCGACGTCGCGGGCGAAGCCCATCTCGTGGGTGACGATCAGCATCGTCACGCCCTCATACTTGAGCTCACGGACCGCCTCGAGGACATCTCCCACCAGCTCCGGGTCGAGGGCGCTCGTGATCTCGTCGAGCAGCAGCGCCCGTGGCTTGCCCGCAAGCGCGCGGACGATCGCAACCCGCTGCTGCTGGCCCCCCGAGAGATCGTCGGGGCGATCCTGCTCGCGGCCCTCGAGGCCGAAGCGCGCCAGCAGCGAGCGCGCCTGTTCCTCGGCTTCGGCACGGGGAATTCCCTGACCCTGGACGCTGCCGAGCATCACGTTCTTGAGCACGTTCAGGTGCGGGAACAGGTTGTAGGCCTGAAAGACGAGGCCCAGCTTGCGGCGGACGGCGACGGTGTCCACCGAGGGGTCGGTGATCACCTCGCCGTCGAGGAGGATGTCGCCATCGTCGATGTCCACCAGCAGATCGGCGCAGCGCAGCAGGGTTGACTTGCCCGAGCCCGAGGCGCCGATCAGCGCCACGGCCTCGTGCTCGGCGACCTCGAGGTCAATTCCTCGCAGCACCTCGCGCTCGCCGAAGGCCTTGGTGACGCTCTTGAAGTCGAGGACCGGGGGTGCGCTCACCTGGCGAGCCCCCCGGTTCCGACGCTGAGGCGGTCCACTGTCCTCGCCAGTGGGATCGTCACGCAGAGGTAGCAGAACGCAGCCGCGATCAGGGGCGTGTAGTTGAAGCTCGCGGCATTGTCGATCAGTGCTGTCCGGAACGCCTCCCCCGTGATCCCCAGGACGGAGATCAGGACCACGTCCTTCTGCAGCGAGATGAAGTCGTTCAGCAGCGGCGGGCCGACGCGCCGCACCGCCTGGGGCAGGATCACGTGGCGCAGCGCCTGGCTCTCCGTCAACCCGATCGCGCGCGCCGCGTCGCGCTGGCCGCGGTGAACGGAGACGATGCCGGCGCGGTAGACCTCGGCCACGTAAGCCCCGTAGGAGAGCGCCAGGGCCGTGCCGCCGAGGATGACCGCGCTGGTGGGCACGCCTGACAGCTCCAGCGCCGGGATCCCGAAGCCGATCAGGTAGACGAGCAGGAGCGTGGGGATGCCCCTGAAGACGTCCACGTAGAGGACGCTGAGCATCCGGATCGGGAACAGCGCCGGGGCTCGAGTTGTGCGCACCAGGGCAACGACGAGCCCGAACGCGAGCACGACGACCTCGACCACCATGAACATCCTGACGTCGAACCAGAAGGCCTTGAGCACGTCCGGGAACGATTCCTTGAACTGGTCCCAGCTGAAGAAGGTCTCCCGGACGACGGGCCAGCCGGGGCTGGTGAGGATCAGCGCGGCGAGGCCGCCGAGCACCAGCACCGAGGAGACAACGGCGATCGCTAAGCCGCGGCGGTCGCGCGCCCTGCGAGCCGCCGCGCGCTCGGCGCGGCGGTCCCCGGCTGTGTTCGGCGTCTCCGCTACTGGCGTGACCCGAGAGCTACTCGATCACCGGCGCGTTGGTCTTGTCGCTGATCCACTCCTGCTCGATATCGGCGAGCTCACCTGAGGAGCGAAGCTCCTCGATCGCCGCCGAGATGCAGGCGGTCAGAGACGAGTCCTTCTCCAGCAGGGCGCCCCACTGGTCTCCGCCAGGGGCGGCGAACTGTCCGACCACGGCGGCCTCGGGAACCTGGACCGCGGTCAGGTAGAAGGCGGTCGGGACGTCCACGACGACTACCTCTACGGAGCCCTGCTTGAGGGCGGTGACCACGTCGTTGGAGTTGTCGAAGACCTTGGGGTCGTTGTCCGGCTGGATCACATCGTTGACCGCGTCGAGGCTCGTGGTTCCGATCTGGACGCCGATGTTCGCGCCCTTGAGGTCATCGAGCGAAGTTGCCTTGGCGGCGTCGGAGTCCTTCAGCGCGACAACGCCCCGCTTGCCCTCGTAGTAGGGCGCGGAGAAGTCCACCTGCTTCTCGCGGGCAGGCGTGATCGAGATCTGGTTGACGTCGAAGTCGAAGTCCTTGGGTCCCGGTGCATATGAGGAGTTGAACGCCTCGACCGTCCACTCCACGTCCGACGCCTTGTAGCCGAGCTGGTCGGCGATCGCAAACGCGACCGCGCTCTCAAAGCCCTTGCCGTTGGTCGGGTCGTCGTCCTCGAAGTAGGGCGGGAACGCCGGCGAGTCGGTGGCGACCGTCAGGGTCCCGGCGCTCTGCGTGGCGAGCTTGTCGGGCGTGCAGTCGCTGAGGTCGGCCGTCGCCGAGGAGCTCGAATCGGAGTCGTCCGAGCTGCCGCAACCGGCAAGAAGGGCAACGGCGGTGACGGCAACCAGCGCAAACAGGATTGAGATCGGGCTTCGAAGTCGAATCATGGCTCCTCGCGGTCCGGGGATGGCGGAACGGCGGAATCCTATGCGAAGCGCCCCCGCGAGGGGCGGCGAGAGCCCGGCTCACCAGCGGGGCCGCCCCCCCGGAGGCGGCCGAGGGCCGCCTCCGGGGCACTGCGGTGAGGCCGCGTGGCAGCCGTCTGCTCTCTACGCCTTCTTGGCGATCGCCTCGATCAGCGGCCAGCAGCCGTCGGTGTCGCTGGCGTCGTGGAAGCCGCCGCCGAGAGCCAGCGGGGGATCGAACACCAGGGTGTTGGGACCACCCGAGCTGCAGCGCACCGTCTGCGCGACCTTGGTCTTGAACGCAATCCGGTCGCCCTTGTTGATCTTGATCGGCTTCTTGAGCTTGAACGACTCAACGGGATAGACGTCGTCATTGGGGTCAGGGTCACCCTGGAAGCTGAGCTTCGGACCCTTCGGGACCACCTTGCCCTGCCAATCACTGCCGGACCCGTTGGCCCTCGCGATCTACAGCTGGAGGCTGCCGGCGTTGAGGCCGATCAGTCGGATCTTGGTGATCTTGCCCTCCTGCGGCGACTTCTCGCCGCCGTCCGGCCGGCCGTAGGCCTCGTTCATGATTTTTCGTCCGGCCGGCCGTAGGCCTCGTTCATGATGAAGGTGCAGGTCGCGCCTGCATCGTTCTGGTCACACTCGAGCGGCGCGTTCGACGGCTGGATCGAATCGTCCAGCTTGGAGCCGAACTTGAACGCCATGCTCGACGCCGGCAGCGCCAGAGCAGCGGCGGCGGTGAGCGCCGTCGCGATCAGAACGAGCCGGGTGGTCGAGGTCCTTCGGGTGCTGCGGTTCATCTGGCCCCCCCCCTAGGTTTTACGTAGGCACGCGCTTGGCGTGCGTATGCATTTGTACGCCGCCCGGCGCGCGGATGCAACCCCGGTTCGGATTCCTGCGTGAGCGAGTCGCCATCATTGGGGGCATGTCATCGGCACTCGAGCTGCGCGGGCTGAGCAAGCGCTACGACGACGGCACCCTCGCCCTCGATTCGCTCGACCTGGACGTGCCCGAGGGAAGCTTCTTCGGACTGCTCGGGCCCAACGGGGCGGGCAAGACGACGCTGATCGGGGCTGTCTGCAACCTGGTGCGACCGACGGGCGGCGAGATCAAGGTCTTCGGGCTGCCGGGCGGCAGCCTCGAGGCGCGAAGCATGATCGGGATCGCCGAGCAGGAGCCGAACCTCGACCGCTTCCTGACGGTCCGGGAGACGCTCGTCTACCACGGCGGCTACTACGGGATGCGGCGTCAAGACGCGATCGCGCGCGCGGACCGGATAATCGACGTCTTCGACCTCCGCGCCAAGGCCGACACCCGCGCGCCCAAGCTCTCGGGCGGCATGCGCCGGCGCCTGCTGCTGGCGCGGGCGCTGCTCCACGAGCCGCGCCTGGTCATCCTCGACGAGCCGACCGCCGGGGTCGACGTGGAGCTGCGCCACGATCTCTGGCGCTACATACGCCGCCTGCACGAGCAGGGGACCTCGATCCTGCTGACCACCCACTACCTGGAGGAGGCCGAGACGCTGTGCGGGGAGATAGCCCTGATAAGCGCCGGCCGGATCGTCGCCCGTGATACCGCCGACGGGCTCAAGCGACGCTACGAGGCCGAGACGCTCGAGGACGTCTACCTGAAGACGGTGGCGACGGGCCGCGCCTCGCAGGAGCCGGTCGCCCCGTGAGCGCCACGGAGGCCTCCCCCCCGCCCGCGGCGCTCGACGCCCGCCCGCGTCCGTGGCGAGGCTTCCTCGCGCTGGCCCTTCGCGAGTGCCACCGCGTACTCAGGCTCTGGACGCAGACGACGCTCGCGCCCGTGATCTCCTCGCTGCTGTTCATAGTCGTCTTCGGGCTCTCGCTGGGCGGGAAGATCAACCAGATAGACGGCTTCGACTACGAGATCTTCATCGTCCCCGGGCTGATCGCGATGGCTATGGCACAGGCCGTCTACTCGAACAACTCGAGCACGATCTTCCAGGCGCGCAACGACCGCTACATCGACGACGTGCTCGCAGCCCCGATGCACAGCTCGCAGATGAACCTCGGCTTTCAGGTCGGCGGCGTCTTCAGGGCGGTTCTGATTGGGGGCGCGCTGACGGCGCTCGCGATCCCGCTCACGGGCGCGCCCGTCGAGCACCCCGCGGCGCTGCTCGCGGCGGTGGTCATGCTGCTCGCCGGCTTCGGCGCCCTCGGCATCGTCGTCGGGATCTACGCCCAGACCTTCGACCACATCTCCTTCATCAACAACATCGTGATCCTGCCGCTGACCTTCCTCGGCGGCGTCTTCTACTCGGTTGACCGCCTCGGCAGCCCCTGGGAGCAGCTCTCCCACGCCAACCCCCTCTTCTACGTGGTCGAGGCCGTCCGCTACGGCTTCCTGGGCAGCTCGGACGTCAGCCCTTGGCTCGCCTTCGGTGTGATCACGGCGATGGCCGCCGCCCTGATCGCCTCGTCTCAGTACCTGTTCGCGACCGGGCGCAAGCTCAAGCCCTGAGCGGGGACCCTATGGGCGCAGGATCACGGTCGTCCGGCCGAAGTCCAGCTTGCCACCCGCGCTGAATTGCGCCCGGACGAAGATGCTGAGAATGTCATCATCGCCGAGGGCCACGGGCGATGTGGCGGTGAGGCGTCCAGCCCAAGCCATTTGTCTTCCCATCCGTTCCCTCGTTCGCGGGGCCAGAGAGAGGCAAACATAGGGGGAGCGGTACTCCCTGACATTGTCCTGCGAAATCGCCTACCCCGAGCCACTGATGGAGACGGTGGGAATCGAACCCACGTCCGCGGTCGCGAAACGAAAAGCGTCTACAGGTATAGCCGGCGCTTTAGTCTCGCCCTCTGGGTTCCGCGTCCGGCGGGAGATCTCGGAGGGCCAAGCCCCTTAAGTGTCCCCTGGCGGTCGGGACATGCCGCCTGGGCTAGCCCGTTTCTGACGCCGGGACCCCTCCCCACGGGCCGAGGGAGGGCCGACGCAAGCTGCCTAGCTTCTAACTAAGCAGCGAGAGCGAACTCATGGTCCGCACTTATTGGTTGGTGCCGGTTTTTTACGAGGCCTCCGGCAACCTCGACCTGCAACCTTTCGCACGATCGACCACGTCGAAGCCTGTCGTCCCCGTGCTATGTCAACTACGGATTCTACCCGCCCGCTCACGCTCGCCCGTCCAGCGGCCGATAGGGACTGATACGCGTCCATCGATCGTGAGCGGGGCGTGATGGAAACACCCCACAAGGAGCGAGAGCAGCCGCCCGACCGCGTCCTGATGGCGCGCGTCGGCGCCTACCTGTTCCTGGGCGGAGCGCTGATCGCCGCAACCGGGCTGATCGTTCCGACGCCCACGGACGCCGACGAGAGCCTGCTCGCCGTCATCGGCGCAGGGGCGGGCCTTGCTTCTGCGCTTCTGTTCCTCCACGGCCGCCGGCTCCCCGCGGCGTCGTTTCCCTTCGTGACGGCGCTCGGAACCGGGCTGATCACGATGGCCGCGGTCTCCTTCGGCGGCGCGCCTCTCGGGGGTGACGCTGAGGTCCTCTACCTGCTCCCCGGCCTCTTTGCCGGCTACTTCTTCAGCCGCCGCGCGGCGGCGATCCAGGTGGGGCTGATCGCGCTCGCCTACGGAGGCTTCCTGGTGACGGCAGGGGACGCGACGGCGGGCGACGCGATCCCGCGATGGATCGTGACCGTGGGAACGGTCGGCATGGCGACGCTGCTGATCTGGCGGATGCGGCAACGGGCCGACGCCGACCTCGCCGCGAGGCACGAGACCGCCTCCCTGCTCGAGGCGACGCTCGAATCCACCGCCGACGGCATCCTCGTGGTCGACACCGAGGGGAGCATGGTCAGCCTCAACGGCAAGTTCGTCGAGATGTGGAGGATCCCAGCGTCAGTCGTCGATTCCAGGGATGACGACCGCGCTCTCGAGTTCATGCTCGACCAGATCCGCCATCCCGACCGGTTCCTGGACAAGGTCCGCGAACTCTATGACCAGCCCGACGCAACCAGCTTCGACCTGCTCGAGTTCAAGGACGGGCGTATATTCGAGCGCTACTCGCAGCCGCGCAGGCATCGCGGCGAGCACGCCGGCCGGGTATGGAGCTTCCGCGACGTGACGGAGAGCAAGCTGTTCGAGACGCGCCTGCAGCACCTCGCCGATCACGACCCGCTCACCGACCTCTTCAACCGCCGCCGCTTCGAGCAGGAGGTCGAGCGGGAGTCGCGCCTCGCGGACCGCCATGGGCTGCCCGGCGCCGTCCTGATCATCGACCTCGACAACTTCAAATACGCCAACGACACCCTCGGGCACGGTGGGGGCGACGAGCTGATCCGCAGCGTCGGGCGGATCCTGAGAGCGGCGCTGCGGGAGACCGACATCCTCGCTCGCCACGGCGGAGACGAGTTCGCCGTTCTGCTGCCGAGGGCCACCACCGCGGAGGCCGACCGGGTCTCCGAGCGGCTGCTGCGGTCGGTCCGCGAGCAGGCGATCGCCGTCAGCACCCACCGGATACGGATCACGACCAGCATCGGCATGGCCACCTACGAAAGTGCGGGATTGGACGCGCCCGACCTGCTGGTGGCGGCCGACCAGGCGATGTACGAAGCCAAGGAGGCCGGTCGCGACCGGATCGTCACCTACTCGCCCAACACGGCACGAAAGGCCGACAGCGAGGCCCGCCTCGCCTGGTCACAGCGGATCCGGGACGCCCTCGACGAGGACGACTTCAGCCTCTACGCACAGCCGATCCTGGATCTGAAAAAGGACCGGGTGGACCGCTACGAGGTACTGGTGCGGATGACGGGCGAGAACGCCGAGCCGATCCTTCCGGGAGCCTTCCTCTCCACGGCCGAGCGTTTCGGGCTGATCGGCGACCTGGACCGTTGGGTCATCCGACACGCGATCGAGCTGATCGCCGAGAACAGTCGTCGGGGCGAGGACTTTCCGATCGGAGTCAACATCTCTGGCCACTCCCTCGCCGATCCCGAGCTGCCGAGCCTCATTCGCGACGAGGTCAGGGAAAAGGGCATCGACCCCTCCCGGCTGATCTTCGAGGTGACCGAGACCGCGGCGATCGCGAGCATGGACCGCGCCCGCGAGTTCGCGGCGATGCTGACCGAACTCGGCTGCTCCTTCGCCCTCGATGACTTCGGCTCCGGCTTCAACTCCTTCTACTACCTCAAGCACTTCCCGATCGACTTCCTCAAGATCGACGGTGACTTCATTCAGGACCTTCCCGACAGCAGCGTCGACCAGTTGGTGGTCAAGTCGATGGTCGAGATCGCGTCCGGGCTGGGAGTGCGCACGATTGCGGAGTTCGCGAACTCCCCGCGCACGGTCGAGTTGCTCCGCGAGCTCGGGGTCGACTACGCGCAGGGGTACGCCATCGGCCGGCCGCGCCCGGCGGCGGAGGTCTGGCCGCTGGCTAGAGCGTCAGCCGGCGCTTGGCGTTGCGCAGGAACGAGCGGGGCATCCCGGGCACGGCGTCGAGGTCGTCAACCGACTTGAACCCGCTCTGCCGCTCACGGTAGGTGATCACGCGCGTCGCCTGGGTGACCGAGAAACCGGCCTCCCGCAGCTGCTCGAAGGTCGCGCCGTTGAGGTTGATGGTCTCCCCCTCGGGAACCGTTTGCTCGGGTTCCTCGATCGGCGGAGGGGGAGGGGTCGCGGCGGGCACCGAGGGAGTCTCGGCCGGCGCGCCCTCAGGCTCCTGCGGCTCGGGCTCCTGAACCTCCTCGCGCTGTGCCTGTCCGGCGCCGCCGAAGATGCGTCCGAGCATGCCGCGGTCAGGGGCAGGCGCATCAGGTTTGTCCTCGGCATCGGATGCCTCTGGCTTCTTCTCGGCCTCTGAGGGCGCCTCGGGCTCAGCCTCGGGCACCGGGACCGGCTGCTCGCGAACCGGGGGCGGAGGCGGCGGTGGTGGCGGTGGTGGCGGCGGTGGCGGTGGTGGCGGTGGTGGCGGTGGTGGCGGGGCGGCAGCGGGCGCCGAGAACTCCGCGGTGCGGACGGTCCTCTCGGCGGCGGCCTCGGCGGCGCGGGCGCGCTCCTCGGCCTCGCGAGCCTTGGACTCGGCCTGGCTGACCCGCTGCAGGATCTCGCGCAGCCGGCGCTCGCGTTGGGCCTCCTCCGCCTTCAGCCGGGCGAGCCGCTCGGCGTCCGCGGCGCGGCGCTCCGCGTCCTGTGCCCTGGTCTCGATGTCCTTGAGCCTGCCGACGGCGTCGTCCATCGCCCGCTCGCGCTCCTCGCGCTCGGTGACCAGGCGGCGCTCGGCCTCCTCGAGCTCGGTAGACATGGGGCGACGCTCATCGCCCTCCTTGGCGTCAGCGTCGGCCAGCGCCTCGCCGCGTATGCGCTCGGCTTCCTGTCCAAAGCTCTTCTCTGCCTCGGCCCGCGCGCTCGCCTCCGCCCCGCGGCGAGCCTCCTCGGCTGCGAGAGCCACGCGCTCGTCGGCCTCCACCCGGGCCTGCTCGATGGCGCCGCGGGTCCTCTCCTCGACCTCCTGGCGAACCCGCTCGGACTCGAGCTTGGCCCGGTCCTCGCTCTCCCGGCGCAGCCGGCCGGCCTCCTCCTGAAGGCGCCGCTCGGCGTCGCCTCGAGCCTGCACCTCAGCGGCCTGGCGGGCCTGGTCGGCCGCCAACTTGGTCAGCTTCCGGGTCTCTTCCCTGGGCCGGCTGACTCGCTGCTCGGCCTCCAGCTGAAGCTCCTCTGCCTGCTTGAGGCGATTGCTGGCCGCCGCCTGGACGATCTCCTCCTCGCGGGTGATCTGCTCCTCGTGACTGAGCGGACGCTCGGCGGCCACGGGGGGTGGCGGTTCGGGCGCGGGCGGCTCGGGCAGCGGGGGCGGCTCCGGAATCTGGGTCGGTTGGGGAGCCGCGGGATCCTCGGAGCGCGGGGGCTGCGAGGCAGCGGCACCAGCCCCACCGATTCCAAGCGCTGCGGTGAGCGAGGTCGCCTCTCCAGCGCTTACGCCCTCTCCCCCGGCGAGCTCCGCCGGAGCGGGCGCGGGAGGCTCAGGTGCGGGCGTGGGTGCCTCGGGCTCAGGCGCGGTGGGCGCAGGCGGCTCCTCCGCTGCAGGCGGCGCGACGACGGTGGCGGCAGCGTCAGGCGCGGGTGGCTCCGCGGCGACGGGGGCGGGTGGCTCGGCCGCGGGCTGGGCGGGCGGCGGCGGAGCCGGCTCAGGCTCCACATTCTTGCCGCGCTTCGAGCCGCTGCGAAGGCGCTTCTGCTCCTTGCGGCGGCGACGCTCCTCCTCCCAGGCCCGGCGCTTCTCCTCCTCGGCACGGCGCCACTCCTCGGCACGGCGGACCCGGTCGGCCTGCTTCTCCTTCCGGCGCTCCTTGGGCGAGAGCTTGGCACCGGAAGCTGCGGCGGCCGGCGCCGCGGCCGCGGTCTCGGTCGTTTCGGCGGCGGTCTCGGTCGCGGTGTCGGATCCACCGCCGCGTCCCGATCGGCGTCGGACGATGGAGAAGATCAGCAGGATCAGCAGGCAGGCAAGAATCACGCCCGCCGCCAGGGCGGGCTGCGGGTTCTCGTCGACGTAGTCCTTGACGCTGTCAACGACGGTCCCTGTATCGATTGCCGCAAGCAGCATTGGTCCAAATCCTCGCACGCCGACCGCTTCCCCGCGAGTCCCCATTTTTCCTGCCTGCGGGCGGGTTGTTGCGCGAGCCCCCACGGGCGGGGCGGGAGCCTTATTTCAACTTCTGCCTGAAGTCCCGTTCGACCTCGCGGCGGACGTCCCGGTCGCGGATGTCGCGGCGCCTGTCCCGTCCCTCCTTGCCCTTCGCGAGCGCCAGCTCGACCTTGGCGTTGGAGCCCTTGAAGTAGATCCGGGTCGGCACCAGGGTCAGGCCCTTCTCGGCGGTCTTTCCGACCAAGCGCTCGATCTCTCGCCTGTGAAGAAGCAGCTTGCGGGCCCGGTCGGGCTCGTGGTTCTGCTCACCGGCGTGCTCGTAGGGCGGGATGTGCGCCCCCCGCATCCACAGCTCCCCCTTCTCGATCACGGCATAGGCCTCGTTGATCTGCGCCTTGCCGCCGCGAAGCGACTTGACCTCGCTGCCGGTGAGGACGACCCCGGCCTCGAACTTCTCGAGCTGCTCGAACTTGTGCCTGGCCCGCCTGTTGGTCGCGACGTCGCCCTGTGCCGGAGGCTTGCCGCTCATGAGGCCAGCTCCCCGGTCGGCACCAGGTCCACCCTCCCCCGCGGAGCCTCCACCCCGACGACGCCGACGGTGACCGGGTCACCGAAGCGAAGCCGCCGGCCGCCGCGGGCGCCGACCAGCATCGTCTGGGTGGCATCCAGTTCGAACCGCTCCTTGCCGCCGAGGGTCCTCGCGGGCAGGAACCCCTCGTAGACGTCGGCGAGCTCTCCCCCGAAGCGGATGAATGCGCCGGCGCCGATGACCCCGGATACCTCACCCTCGAAGCGCTCGCCGGGGCCGCGCTCGAAGAGCTCCCGCTCGAGCAGGAATGCGGCGCAGACGTCGTCGGCGTCACGCTCCACCTTCATCGAGTCACGCTCCCGCTCGGAGGTCTGGACGGCCGCCTCGGGCAGCTTCTCCGCCCGAGGCGCCTCCTCGCCCTCGCCGACCGCGGATAGCAGGGCGCGATGAGCGATCAGGTCCGGGTAGCGGCGGATCGGCGAGGTGAAGTGAGCGTAGGCGGAGCTGCCGAGGCCGGCGTGGCCCAGGTTGCGGTCACTGTACTGCGCGGGTTTGAGCGAGCGGAGCACGAGCGATGTATACGCGTCAGAGCCGTGACCGCGCCTTTCCGCCTCGCGCGCGCAGAGGCGGCTCGCCTCCGCCACAAGCTGCGCCGCCTCGGTCGGGGAGAGGCGGCCGGGCAGTGGCGGGGTCGGGATGTCGAGGGCCCCGAGTTGCTCGATCAGCTGGGCGACCCGGTCGGGATCGGGCTGCTCGTGCACCCGGTAGAGCGTCGGCACGCCCTTTCGCTCGAGCAGCTCGGCGACCTGCTCGTTGGTGAGGACCATCAGCTGCTCGATCAGGCTATGAGCCTCGGTCTGGGGGACGGCGTGGGCGCCGGTCACCTGCCCGTCCTCGAAGCTGAAGTCGGGCTCGCTGCTGGAGACCTCGAGCGCCGAGCCCTCGCGCCGGTCGGCGAGCAGCGACGAAGCCCGACGGGCCAGCGCCAGCGGAGCGGCGACGGGCTCAGGGGCCTGCTCGCGGCCCGCGAAGATCCGATCGAGCTGGTCGTAGTCGAGCCGCACATCGCTGCGGATCACGCTCCGGTAGAAGCGCGCGGAGCGCGGAGCGCCCTGGGCGCTCAGCGTGACCTCCGCCGTCACCGCCAACCGGTCTGCCCCGGGGACGAGGCTGCAGGCGTCGCCGGAGAGGACCTCGGGGAGCATCGGCACCACGGCACCGGGGACGTAGGTCGAGTTCGCGCGCCGGTAGGCCTCGGCGTCCAGCGCCTCCCTCGGGCGCACGTGCGCGGAGACGTCCGCGATGTGGATCCAGAGCCGAATGCCGTCCCCGTCCTCGCTCGCCGAGACGGCGTCGTCGAAGTCGCGGGCCGAGGCGGGGTCAACCGTCAGGGTGGCCAGGTCGCGCAGGTCGCGGCGCTTGGCCGAATCCCGCTTCGCGGCCGCGGCTGCCTCCCTCGCCCCGCCCTCGAGCCGCTTGGGGAAGGTCGGCCTCAATCCTCGATCGAGGACCAGCGCGTCCACGACGTCGCGCGCCAGCTTGGGGCTGCCGAGATCGCGCAGGGGCTTCGCCTTGCCGCGAGCGATCTCGACCAGGGCCATCCGCCCCGCGCGGATCCTGTGGTCCTTGCCCAGGGGCAGCTGCGGGCCTCGCTCGAAGAGACGCTCACAGACCTGGAAGCGGCCCCGCTTGGAGACGACGACGACTCGGCGGTCGCTCTCCGGCTGCTCACGCCGTTGCGCCATTGCGGAGCCCCTGAGCCTAGAGCTGGCCCGCGAGGACCTGAAGCGCCCGCTGCAGCGACTCGTCGGGCGAGCCCGGGCGGTCCTTGACCGGCACGTCGGGCTTGATCCCCTTGCCGGCGAGGCTGGTCCCGTCGCGGGTCAGGTACTCGCCGACCGTAAGGTCGAGTGCGCCGCCGCCATCGAGCGGGATCACCTGCTGATAGACGCCCTTTCCGAAGGAGTCCTCCCCGACGGTCTTCGCCACCCCGGCCTCCGCCAGCGCGGAGGCGAGGATCTCCGCTGAGGATGCGGTGTCGCCATTGATCAGCACGGTCATCGGCTTTCGGGCAAGTGAGTCACCCTCGGCCTCGTATGTGGTCTCTCCCTGGGTCCGGCCCTTGGTTGTCACGATCGGGCCGTCCTGGATGAAGACGCTCGAGGTCAGGACCGCCTCTGTCAACAGGCCGCCGGGGTTGCCTCGCAGGTCGAGCACGATGCCCTCGGCTCCGCGCTTCTCGAGGCGCTCGACCTCGCTCCGCAGCTCGGCGTGGGCGCCGGTGGGGAAGCCGACGAGCTGGACGTAGCCGACCTTGTGGCCATCGTCCTTCAGCAGCCTCCCATCGACGACCGGAACCTGGAGCTGCTCCCGCTCGAGGGTCAGTTCACGCTTGCCACCGCCAGAGGGACGCACCACGGTCAGCGTCACCTCGGTGCCCGGCTCACCCTTGATCTGGGCCGCGGCGAGGTCGGCGTCCTCCCCCGCGATCGACTTGCCGTCCACCGCGACGACCACGTTGCCGGCACGGATGCCCGCCTCCTGAGCGGGCGAGCCCTTGAAGACCATCGCGACCCCGAGGCCGCGCTTGTTCTGCGTCACGCTGAGGCCGACGCCCGAGAAGCTCCCCTCGGTGACCTCCTGGAAGCGCCCGAAGGCCTTTGCGTCGAAGTAGTGCGAGAAGGGGTCCTTGTGGCGGCGGCGCAGCTCGCGCACCATGCCGTCAACCGAGGCGTCGTTGAGCTCGTCGTTGCCGACCGGCTTCCAGTAGTTGTCCTCGATCACGTCGATCGCGTTCGAGCTGAGCTCGGCGTTGGGCGTCCCGAAGACGTCGTTGATGAAGCCGCCGAGGCCATCGGAGCGCTCGCCGGCGACCGCCCCGGCGACGAAGGCGACGCCCACCAGCGCCGACGCCAGGAGCCAGCGTCCGTTCAAACCTTGAGGAAGCGCCGCAGCGTGAAGCCGCTGCCCAGAGCGGACACGACGGTCGCAGCGGCGAGGAGGATCAGCATCAGCGCCGGGAATGCGATCGTCGTCGTCTTCTGCGCCGAAAGCAGGGTGATGCTGTCGGCCAGCGGATCGACGATCGTGACCTTGCCGAGCAACAGGGCGCCGATCGCGACCATGCCGCCAATCAGGCCGCAGACCAGCCCCTCGACCATGAAGGGCCAGCGGATGAACCAGTTGGTCGCGCCAACCAGGCGCATGACCTCGACCTCGGTCCGCCTGGCGTAGATCGAGAGCCGGATCGTATTTCCAACCAGTAGCAGCGAGGCGGTGATCAGCAGCGCGGCGATCACCAGCATGAAGATCTTGACGGTGCTCGAGACCGAGGCGATCGCCGTGGCGTCATCGCGTGAATCGAGCACCTCCTCGATCGCCGGGCTGATCGGCTCGGGGTCGCCGTTCTGCCCCGGGGGCTGGAGCGCGGAGGTGATCGTGCCCAGGTTGTCGATGTCGTCGGGCTGGATCTCGAAGGAGGCCGGCAGTGGGTTCCGGTGGCCCGGAAGCTGGTCCACCAGGGCCGGATCGTCGAGCCGGTCGCGAAGGTTCTGCAGCGCCTGCTGCTTGGAGACGTAGTCGACGGACTCGACGTGCGGGATCTGCTGGATATTCGTCTCCAGGGTGTCCGTCTCCGACTGGGTCGCGTCGTCGTAGAGGAAGACGCGCACGTCAACCTGGTCGCGAACCTCGTTGGCCTTGCCGCCGGTCGTCTGAAGGATCGGGATCAGGACCCCGAGCAGCAGGATCGTGATCGCGACCGTGACGATCGCCGCCAGGCTGGGCGCGGCGCCGCGGCGCAGGGCCCTTAGGCCCTCCCCGATGAAGAAGATGACGCGGCTCACTCTTCGAGGCCCATCTCGTCGCGGAGGCGCAGGCCGAACTCGGTCGTGTTCTCGTCGTCGGAGTACATGCCGGCCGACTGGTCGCGGACGACGCGCCCATCGGCGAGCCCGATCACGCGGCGGCGCATCTTGTCCACCATCTCGCGGTCATGGGTCACGACGAGCACCGTGGTGCCGGTGCGATTGATCCGGTAGAGGAGCTGCATGATCCCGATCGACGTCTCGGGGTCGAGGTTTCCGGTCGGCTCATCGGCCAGCAGCAGCGGCGGGTGGTTGACGAAGGCGCGCGCGATCGAGAGCCGCTGCTGCTCACCACCCGAGAGCTGGTCGGGGAAGTTGTTGATCTTGTCGCCGAGGCCGACGAGGCGGAGGGCATCGGGGACCTTGCTGCGGATTTCCGAGCGCGAGGCGCCGATCACCTGCAGCGCGTAGGCGACGTTGTCGTAGACGTTGCGGCTGTCGAGCAGCTTGAAGTCCTGGAAGACGGTCCCGATCCGGCGGCGGAGCTGCGGGATCTTCTTGTTGGAGATCGTGGCGATGTCACGCCCCGCGATCAGCACCTCACCCTCGGTCGGCGCCAACTCCCGGATCAGCATCTTGATCAGGGTGGACTTGCCGCAGCCGGTGGGCCCGACCAGGAAGACGAACTCGCCCCGGTCGACCCTGAGGCTGACCCGCTCGAGGGCGACGTGGCCGCCCGGGAAGATCTTGGTGGCGTGCCGCAGCTCGATGATCGGCGGCTTTGCCCGCCGCTCGGTCAGGTGCTCGGGGCGTCGCTCCGCGGCTCGGCCACGCAGGCGCCTGCGTGTGGATGTGTCTGATCTGGCCATGGTGGGGATGTTTCGGCGGGCCGGGCCGCGATCCTCCGCGTTCCCCCTACCTTGAGGTGCGCATGCTACTCAGCCGACGAAGAAAAGGGTAGAGCACCTTTGTTAGCACTCCGCAACATCCCGTTCGCCGTTTAGGCGGCGTTAACCGGTCCCGTGGCTGTTACCAGCCGGCGCGCTTGATCGGCGGGTGGGAGACGATCGGCTTGTTGACGAGCGCCTCCCGGGCGCGATCGATGATGCCGCTGGCCGTCAGGCCGAAGTGCTCCATGCAGGCCTCGGCGGTCCCGGAGACCCCGAACTCGTCGCCCATGCCGACCGCGAACACAGGCACCGGATGTTGCTCAGCCGCCACCTCGCGGACCGCGTCCGCGAGGCCGCCCACGACCCGGTGCTCCTCGGCTGTCACCGCGAGGCCGGTCTTGGCAAGCGACTCGAGCACGGCCTCGCCAGCGAGGGGCTTGATGATCGCGACGTTGACGACCTCCGCCTCGATGCCGTCCTCCTCCTCGAGGGTCTTGGCTGCCTCCAGCGCGCGCCAGACCATGTGGCCGCAGACGAAGATCGAGATGTCCTTGCCCTCGCGCAGCACGTCCACCCCACTCCCAAGCGTCTCGGGAATGTCGTCGTAGACGATCGGGGTGTTGGGCCGGCCGAAGCGCATGTACATGGGGCCGTCGTTGCCCTCGTAGGACTCGATCACGGCGCGATAGGCCTGGTTGTAGTCGGCGGGGACGACCACCTGCATCTTCGGCATCGCCCTCATCAGCGCGATGTCCTCGATCATCTGGTGGGAGGCACCGTCCTCTCCCAGGGAGACGCCGCCGTGGCTGGCGCCGATCCGCACCTTGAGCTCGTTGTGGGCGATCCCGAGCCTGACCTGGTCGTAGGCGCGAGAGGTGGCGAAGATGGCGAAGGTGGAGGCGTAGGGAACCTTGCCGGTTGCGGCGAGCCCGCAGGCCATCGACATCATCCCGGCCTCGGCCGCGCCGCAGTTGAAGAAGCGGTCGGGGTACTCCTTGCCGAACTTCATCGACTGGGTGGAGACCGCGAGGTCGGCGTCGAGCGCGACGACCTCCTCGTGCGCCTCGCCGAGGTCGACCAGCGCCTGGCCGTAGGCCTGGCGAGTCGCGGTCGGCTCGGTCTTCGCCTCGGGCGCCATCAGCTTCCCGCCGCCTCCAGCGAGCTGGTCTGCTCTGCGAGCGTCGCCTCCAGCTCGTCCAGCGCCTGATCGGCCTGCTCGGGCGTCGGCGGCTTGCCGTGAAAGCCGAAGCGGCCCTCCATCAAGGAGACGCCGCGTCCCTTCTTGGTCTGGGCGACGATCGCGGCGGGCTTGTCGAGGGTGCGGCTGCGCTCGAGCGCCTCGACGACCTGGTTCATGTCGTGGCCGTCAATCTCGACCGAGTCCCAGCCGAAGGCCTCGAACTTCGCCCGCACGTCACCGGTGTCCATGACCTCCTCGGTGGTGCCGTCGGTCTGAAGATGGTTGTAGTCGACGATCGCGGTGATGTTGGGGATCTCGTAGTGGGCCGCGGCCGCCGCGCCCTCCCAGCTCTCCCCCTCCTGGCAATCGCCGTCGGACATCAGGCAGAAGGTGTGGGCCGTATCGGCGAGGCCGTCGAGGCGAAGGGCGAGGCAGATGCCGACGGACATCGACAGCCCCTGCCCGAGGGACCCGGTCGAGACCTCGATACCGGGGGTTCGGTTCATGTCGGGGTGGCCCTGGAGGTGCGAGCCGATCGAGCGCAGGCCCATCAGGTCCTTGTGGGGAAAGTAGCCGTGCTCCGCCAGCGCCGCGTACTGGATCGGAGCCGCGTGGCCCTTGGAGAGGACGAAGCGGTCGCGCTCGGGCCAGCGCGGGTTCTTGGGGTCGTGGCGCAGGACGCGGTAGTAGAGGGCCGCGACGATGTCGGCGGACGAAAGCGAGCTGTCGAGGTGGCCCGACTTGGCCACGGCGAGCATGCGGACGCAGTTGATCCGCAGCACGGTCGCGTCGCGCTGGAGCTGCTCGATCGAGGGCCGGTCTCCGCCCTCGGGAGGCGGTGTCGGGTCTGGGACAGGCTTGAGGTGAGCCATGCGGCGCTGAGTTTAGACTCGACCGCTTGAGAGCGACGACAGCCGCCACTCTCGGATCGGCGCCGGCCGCGGCCGCTGTTTCGCTCTCGGCCTGGGGGGAGCCGACGACGGCTCGACGACAGCGATCCACGCGGGGCCCGGCGCCGCCCAGGAGGTGACCGAGGACGCCAGGGCGATCTCGGCCGCCGGCCCTGGCTCGAAGCTCTGGATCAGATCGAGCCTGGTCCCGAGCGGCGGGCCTCGCCTGCCACGTCGAGCGCCGACTGGGCGCCGAGCTGGAGCCGCAGCATTCCCAGCTCGCGGGCGAGGACGAAGACCGCGACGGCCAGCCCGCAGCAGGCGATCAGCGCCACCCCGAGCCCGACCCCCAGCCCCTGCTCGGTGCTGAGGAGCTGACCCGAGGGCAGCAGCGGCAGCGCCGCAAACGCGGCGGCCAGCACCAGGTTGCGCGACACGGAGCCCCAGCCGACCTTCGAGCGCGAGCCGAAGCAGGCACATGGAGCGCCCGCCCTGCCCTGCATCAGGGCCCCGATCAGGATCAGGCCGAACAGGGCCATCAGCCCCGACGCCAGGTACGCGGCGCCCGGCAGCCCGGCGGCCACGGCGATCGCGAGGCCGAGCTCGGCGGCGACCACCGAGCCCCAGGCGAGGTACCCGGCGGGGCCGGGCCCGATCCCGAATGTGACCAGGGCCGCCCGGCTCGAAGCCGGGCTCGCAAGCTTCGACGCCGCCGCCGCAGCAAGCAGCCCAGCAAGCACCAGTCGCGCAATCAGTTCCATCCCGCTGACTGACGCTATCAGCGAGGCCGGGGCGATCTCGCCCTCGACCGCGCCTGACCCGTGCCCGGGCGGCTAGCCGATCGAGACCATGCGGTCAATGCAGAGCTCGGCCCGCTTGGCGACCTCCGGCGGCACCCTGACCTCGTACTTCAGGTCGCGCAGGGAATCGCGGAGCTTCGGCAGCGTGATCATCTTCATGTAACGGCAGAAGGCCATCCTGTTGGCCTCGACCAGCTTCGCCTGCGGTGCCGCCTTGTGGAGGGGATGCAGCATGCCGTTCTCGGTCGCGACGACGTAGGTCCCCTCGGGCTTCTCCTTGATCTTCTCGAGCATCCCCGAGGTCGAGAGGATGTGCACGCCCTCCGAGTCGATGTCGCCCGAGGCGACGTACTCCATCGCCTGGGTCGAACAGCCGCACTCGGGATGGATCAGGAACTCAGCCCCCGGGTTCTCGGAGCGGGTGCGCTCGATATCCTCGGGGCGGATGCCGGCGTGCACATGGCACTCGCCGGCCCAGACGTGAAAGCGTGAGCGGCGCTCGGGATCCTCCATCAGCCCCAGCTCGCGCTCTACGAAGGCGCCGAGCCACATATCGGGGCCGAACAGCACCTCGGCGCCCGGGTCCTCGCGCCAGATGTGCTCCACGACCTGGACGGCGTTCGAGGAGGTGCAGCAGTAGTCGGTCTCGGCCTTCACCTCGGCCGACGTGTTGACGTACATGACCACCTTCGCACCCGGATGCTCCGCCTTCCAGGCGCGAAGCTGATCCGCGTCGATCGAGTCTGAAAGCGAGCAGCCGGCGCCCAGGTCCGGGATCAGGACCGTCTTGGAGGGCGAGAGGATCGAAGCGGTCTCTGCCATGAAGTGGACGCCGCAGAAGGCGATCACCGAGGACTCGGTGGAAGCCGCCTGCCGCGAGAGGGCCAGCGAGTCGCCGACGAAGTCGGCGATGTCCTGGAGCTCGCCGAGCTGGTAGTTGTGGGCGAGGATGACGGCGTCGCGCTCAGCCGCGAGCTCGCGGACCTCCTCGCTCAGCGCGGCGATCTCCTCGGCGCCGAGGGGGGCGGGCACGTCGTCTATCGACGGCGGCGGTGTCGTCTGGACCGTGGGGAGTTCCTGCATCGGCGTCCCTTCGTTCGCCCAAGGCAGCCCGGAAGCGAAGCTGAGGGGCTGCCGCTTTGCGTATGTTCGCCGCCCCGGCTCACGCCTCGAGGCAAGCGAATGTCTGCGGCCAAGACTAGCGCCTCGGACTCCCTGCGCCGCTGCGCCTACCCTCCCCCCTGATGCCCGAGCTGCCCGAGGTCGAGATCACCGCGCGACGCCTCTCGACGGCGCTGGAGGGCACCGAGATCGAGTCTGCGCTCGCCACCGGCGTGGCCACGCTCAAGACCTTCGACCCGCCGCTGGACGCCCTGGCGGGCGGGCGGGTCGAGGGCGTGCGGCGGATCGGGAAGATGCTCGCCGTCGACGTCGAGGGCATGGGCCGCGGCGGCGAGCCGCTGACGCTGCTGATCCACCTGATGTCCGCTGGGCGCCTCCAGCTCTTCGAGAAGAGAGCGTCGCTCAAGGACAAGCGCTCGCGCCTGCGCGTGCGCTTGCCCGACGACCACGAGCTGCGCCTCCGGGAGTTCGGGACGAGGCAGTCGGCCTGGGCCAAGCTGCTGCGCCGCGACGTCGTCGCCGACGACGAGATGGTGGCGACGCTCGGCCCCGACGCCTGGCCGGCCCCACCGGCGAAGGCCTTCGCCGAGCTCATCGATGAGCCCCGTCACCTCCACCCGCTCCTTCGCGCCCAGCGCGTGATCGCCGGAATCGGACGCTCCTGGGTGGACGAGATCCTCTGGGAGGCTCGCCTCTCACCGTTCAAGAAGGGCACCGACGTCAGCTCCGAGGAGGCCAAGCGGCTCCGGGGTGCGCTGCACGTGCTGGAGGATGCGATCGACCACTACGAAGAGGTGATCGGAGAGACCGTTCCCGACAAGATGCCGATGCCGCTCAAGGTCCACCGTCGCGAGGGGGAGCCGTGTCCCCGCTGTGGCACCACGATCGAGGCCGTCTTCTTCGCAGAGCACCAGACCAACTACTGCCCCAAGGAGCAGACCGGCGGGCGGGTGCTCAAGGACCGCAGGCTCTCGCGGCTGCTGAAGTAGTCACTGCGGCTGCCTCAGATCGAATCCAGATCGAGGCCCGCAGATCTGAGAGCGTCCTTGCGATTGGGAACCAGCTCGAAGCGCGTGAGGAGACCGTCCTTGAGATCCAGTAAATGGGCGACCTCGGTGCTGATCGCAGCCTCTCGGTATCGAGCCGCACAAGGTCGTAGAAAGCTTCGATCGCCCGACGATCCTGCCCAACGGCCATCTCGCCTAGCGGCCGGTGACGCGGCGAACCAGGCTGCGGCTGATCGTCAGCGGGTGGCCGACCACGGTCTCGAGCCGCCCGGTGAGGCTGGTGGGGTCGCGGGCGATGCCGAGCTGGCGCAGGACGGTGTTGGAGTCGAAGTAGACCCGCTCGCAGACGAGCTGGTCCTGCTCGAAGACGAAGACGGCCAGGATCGGCAGCTCGAACTTGCGGCCGGTCGGCGGCAATCCCTTGTAGGCGCCCGTGTGGGTCCCGCGAACGACGGCCTCGACCAGCACCGCGGCGTCAGCATGGTGGATGGCGAGGGTCTCGTTGCGCTGATCGGGAAATGCGGCCCGAGTCTCCTCGTAGTAGCGCATGACCTCCTCGGGGCCGTCGAAGACCTCGTCGGTGCCCACCAACTCGTAGCGAGGGTGGTGGAAGGTCGCGAGGGTCTCGTCGAAGGAGTACCTGTTCTCGGACTCCATGTGCTCCCGGACGATCTCCTCGCGGCGGGAACGGAGGCTGTCTGCCGACGGTGCCATCGCGGCGACTCTAACCGGGCTCGCCGGATCCAGAGGGCTCGGAGGGCTCGGCGAGCTCCGCCTGCTCGCCGAGCGCCCCCTCCCCGAGCGCCCCCTCCCCGGTCGCCGGCGCGTCGAGCAGCATGCTGAGGTCGAGCGCGGGAGCCGAGTGAGTGAGCGCCCCCACCGAGATGAAGTCGACGCCCGTCGTTGCGACCTCGGCGACGTTGTCGAGAGTGACCCCCCCGGAGGCCTCGGTGGTGACGCCCTCTCCCCCTTCCTCACGGGCGGCGGCGGCCGCTTCGCGAAGCTGGTCCAAATCCATGTTGTCGAGCAGCAGCCGCTCCGCCCCCGCGCGCACGGCCTCGCGCACCTGGCCGGCGTCCCCGCACTCGATCTCGATCTCACGGTCGGGCTGACGGGTCCGGGCGCGGCTGACCGCCGCGCCCACTCCGCCCGCCAGGGCCGCGTGGTTCTCCTTGATCAGGATGCCGTCGTAGAGGCCGATCCGGTGGTTGGCGCCGCCACCGGCCCGGACCGCAGCCTTCTCGAGCACCCGCAGGCCCGGCATCGTCTTGCGGGTATCGAGGATCGTGACGCCGGTCCCCTTGACGGCCCGCACGTAGTGGGCCGTCAGGGTCGCAACCCCGGACAGGTGGCAGAGGAAGTTGAGGGCGGTTCGCTCGGCGGCGAGCAGGCCCCGGGCGCTGCCCTCGACCCTCACCAGCGACGCCGGCACCAGCTCGCGCCACTCGCCCTCGGGCTCGAGCGCGTCGAAGCGCGTCGCGCCGCACTGCCTGAAGACCTCGACCCCGACCTCGTAGCCGAAGACGATCCCCGAGCGCTTCTGGACGATCTCGCCGGTGCCACGGGCGTCGCGCGTGATCACCGCGCCGGCGGTCATGTCCCCCGTGCCGATGTCCTCGGCGAGGGCGCGAGCAACCAGCTCACGGAGGTCGAGTCCCTCGAGCACGCCCGCAGCTTAAGGCCGCCCCACCGGCGCCCGCGCCGGCGAGCGATCTCACGAAACCCGGCTGTGAGACGTTTATTGGCCAGATGCCGCCGGAAGTCCACACCCTGCCTCCGTTCCAGCAGCTGCTCGACGAGCATTCAGGAGACGTACTCGGGTTCCTGGTCGCGAGCGTTGGGCCCCATGACGCCGAGGATTGCTTCCAGGAGACGTTCATCGCCGCCCTTCGCTCCTACCCCGGCCTGGAGCAGGACGGGAACCTGCGGGGCTGGCTGCTGACGATCGCCCATCGCAAGGCGATCGACCACGTCCGCGCTCGTGGGCGCCGCGCCATCCCCGTCGCCGAACCGCCGGAGGCGACGGCGGATCAGGCGGGCCCCCGAGACCCGGGCCTCTGGCGCAGCGTCGCCACACTGCCGCCCAAGCAGCGCAGCGCGGTGGCCCTGCGCTTCGCCGCCGATATGGCCTACCGCGACATCGGTGAGGCGATCGACTGCTCGGAGGCCGCCGCGAGGCGCAACGTCCACGAAGGACCCGAGAAGCTGAGAAAGGAGCTCGCATGAACGGACGAACCGAAGCCCCGGATCCGGAGGCCGCGCTGTGGGAGGCGGCGAGGGACGCGCGCCCGCGAGCTTCGGAGCTGGCCGCGGCGGTCGCGGCCCGCGCCGAGGGGGAGGGCCTGCTCGACGTCGCCTACGCGACCGTCGAGTCCCCCTACGGAGAGCTGATGGTCGCCGTGACCGATCGCGGGGTCGTGCAGCTCTCCCTCCCCAACTACTCCAACGAGGAGGCCCTCGCCCGGCTGGCCCGCGAGGTCTCGCCCCGCGTGCTCGAGGCCCCGGCGCGCCTCGACCCCGTCCGCCGTGAGCTGGACGCCTACTTCTCGGGGAGCCGGAGCGAGTTCACCGTGCGGGTGGACTGGCGTCTCAGCCACGGCTTCCGCGGCCGCGTGCTCCACGCGATCGCGGGGATCCCCTACGGGCAGACGCGCAGCTACTCCGAGCTGGCGGCGGAGGCCGGCAACCCGCGCGCCTTCCGGGCCGCCGGCACCGCCTGCGGCGCCAACCCGGTCCCGCTGATCGTCCCTTGCCACCGGGTGGTCAAGACCGACGGCTCTCCCGGCAACTACGGGGGCGGCCCCGAAATGAAGCTCGAGCTGCTCAGGCTCGAGCGCGCGCTCTAGCCCCCCGTCTGGAAAGAGCCCGCCGCGGCCTGGTTGAGGTACTCGCGGATGAATCCGTCCAGGTCCCCGTCGAGGACGCGCTGGGCGTCACCGACCTCGTGGTTGGTGCGGTGGTCCTTGACGCGCTGATCGGGGTGGAGGAAGTAGCTGCGGATCTGGGACCCCCACTCGGCCGACTTGACCTCCCCGCGCTCCCGCGCCAGCTCCTCTGCCCGCTTGCGCTCCTCGAGCTCCAGCAGGCGCGCCTTCAGCATCTGCATCGCCACGGCCTTGTTCTGGGTCTGCGAGCGCTCGTTCTGGCACTGGACCACGAGACCGGTCGGGACGTGGGTCAGCCGGACGGCCGAGTCGGTCTTGTTCACGTGCTGGCCCCCGGCTCCGGAGGCGCGATAGGTGTCCAACCTGATGTCGCTCTCGTCGAGCTCGACGTCAACGTCCTCGGATACCAGCGGCGCGACGTCGGCCTGGGCGAAGCTGGTGTGACGGCGGGCCGAGGCGTCGAAGGGCGAGATCCGAATCAGGCGGTGGACGCCACGTTCGGCGGCAAACAACCCGTAGGCGTTCTCCCCCTTGACGATGAAGGTCGCGGACTTGAGCCCCGCCTCCTCCCCGGGTGAGGCCTCCTTCATCTCCACCTTGAAGCCGCGACGCTCTGCCCAGCGCAGGTACATCCGCAGCAGGATCTCCGCCCAATCTTGTGAGTCGGTGCCGCCGGCGCCGGCGTTGACGGTGACGACGGCATCGCCCGAGTCGTAGGGACCAGCGAACAGCCTCTCCTCCTCGAGCGCGGCAAGCCTGGCCTCGACCGAATCGAGCTGCTCGGAGAGCTCGGTCGCCATCTCCTCGTCCTCCGCGGCCATCTCGGCCAACTCGTCGAGGTCCCCGACGTCGGAGGAAAGCGATCGAAAGGCCGTCAGCCGCCGCTGGGCGCGGGCGTGGTCGGCCGAGACGCGGGCGGCCTTGGCCTGGTCGTCCCAGAAGCCCGGCCGCTGCATCTCGGCTTCGAGCCGGTCTACGTCAGCTTCGAGTTGAGCGGGGTCAAAGGTAGTCCGCGAGCAGCTTCATCTGCCCACGGATCTCGGCGAGCCGCGCGGAGACTGCCTCCTTGGAAACGGCGTCGGCCATGGCTCGAAGCTTAGTCGCCGCCGCCCATCCCGGCCGCCTCGAGCGCCTCGGCGCGATCGGTGAACGGCTGCCAGCGCCCGATCAGCCCGTCCCGCATCGTGAACAGCGCCGCCACCTCCTCCTCCTCAGCGAGCTCGCTCTCCTCCCGCCACCACCACTGCTTGCGGATGAAGGCGACGACGCTGCCGCCACGCTGACGCAGGTCGTCCAGCTCGATCCGTTGCGTCAGCTGCCCCGTCGGGGACCTGGTCGCCCAGGCGCGGGCCTCGTCCCTCCCACGCCGCAGGCCTCGGGCGGTCTGCAGCTCGACGTCCTCGGTCAGCGTGGCCGCGAGCGCGTC
>SHVA01000032.1 GCA_009691195.1 Solirubrobacterales bacterium
GAGGTGGACACGCGGCCCACCGACCTCGGCGACCCCGAGCAGGTCGCGGCGCTCGGCTCGGCGCTGCTCGATCAGATGGGACCGCCCGACGTCGTCATCAACAACGCGGGCGCCGGCCGCTGGCGCGCCGTTGACGAGAACGAGCCGGGCGAGGCGCTGCAGCAGATCGCGCTTCCCTATCTGGCGGCCTTCGAGCTGACCCGGGTGCTGCTGCCGGCGATGATCGCCCGCGGCTCGGGCCGGATCGTGAACATGACCTCGGCGGCGGCGCTGTTCGCCTTTCCCGGGGCTGCCGGCTACGGTACAGCCCGCTGGGCGATGCTGGGCTTCAACGAGCACCTGCGCGAGGACCTCCGCGAGACCGGCGTCGGCGTCACCCTCGTCTGCCCCGCCGAGGTCGACTCTCCCTACTTCGACAACAACCCGGGGTCCCGCGAGCGCGTCCCGAAGGCCGGTGTCCTCTTCGGCACCGCCACCCCGGCGCACGTCGCGCACCGGTTGAGGCGCGGCGTCGAGCGCGACCGCCGCCGGGTCTGGGTCCCGCGCCGCCTCGGCGCGATGGCCGTGCTGACCCGCCACTTCCCCCGCAGCGGGCAGCTTCTCGTCAGCCGCACCGGCTGGCGCCGGCAAGGCTAGGGGACACTAGATGTAGGGGTAGTCGATGACACAGAACACCACAACTAGTACAATGACCAGATGGAATGCCCCAGCTGCGGAGCCGCGAAGACCTCGACCTTGGAGACGCGCCGCGCCGATGACGGCGCAGCCGTTCGTCGTCGCCGCCGCTGCCCCGATTGCGATCACCGCTTCACCACCTTCGAGCGGCGGGAGCCCGATCCCCTCTACGTGATCAAGCGCGGCGACCGCCGCCAGCGCTTCGACCCCGAGAAGCTGCGCGCGGGCCTGACCCGGGCTGCTCACAAGCGGCCGGTCCGGGCCGCCGAGATCGAAGCGATCGTGGGACGGATCGAGCGGGCCGTCGTCGAGGCCGGGGGCGAGCTCGACTCGGAGCGGATCGGAGAGATCTGCCTCGAGCAGCTTCGGGAGCTCGACGGCGGGGCGTACCTCCAGTACGCCGGGACGCTGAGCCCTCCCGGCTCCGGCATCCCGCAAGGAGCGGGATTGGTTCTCGCCGATCCTGAAAATCCCCGCAATCACCGCACTTCCGGGCCGACCCTTTCCGTCCGGAAGGAAGAGCATGCTGCTTCGCCCACCACGGAAACCGATTGAGAGGAGAGCTTGATGGCCAGGGCCGCATCAAAGCCGCAGACGAAGGAGCAGGGCCTGGTCATCGAACGCAGGTTCACCTCCCCCGACACACACCCCTACGACGAGCTCGAGTGGGAGCTCCGCGACGCCCTCATCGGCGATCCCGAGAAGCCCGCCTTCGAGCAGCGCGGGGTCGAGTTCCCCACAAGCTGGTCGCAGAACGCGACCAACATCGTCGCCCAGAAGTACTTCCGCGGACAGCCGGGCTCCGACGAGCGCGAGAGCTCCGTCCGCCAGATGGTCGACCGCGTCGCCGGGCGGATCGCCTCGGCCGGGCGCGAGGCCGGCTACTTCGCGAGCGACGCTCACGCCGACACCTTCGAGGCCGAGCTCACCCACATCCTCGTCAACCAGAAGGCCGCCTTCAACTCGCCGGTCTGGTTCAACGTCGGCTGGCGCAAGCCGGGAGAGGAACAGGCCTCAGCCTGCTTCATCCTCAGCGTCGAGGACGAGATGGAGTCGATCCTCGACTGGAACACCAAGGAAGGGATCATCTTCAAGGGCGGCTCCGGCTCGGGGATCAACCTCTCCAAGATCCGCGGCTCGATGGAACCCCTCGCCAAGGGCGGCATCGCCTCCGGCCCCGTCAGCTTCATGCGCGGCGCCGACTCCTGGGCGGGCGCGATCAAGTCAGGCGGCGGCACCCGTCGCGCGGCGAAGATGGTGGTGCTCGATGTGGACCACCCCGACGTCGAGGACTTCATCCGCTGCAAGGCCGTCGAGGAGGAGAAGGCCAACGCCCTAAAGGAGGCCGGATTCGACATGCGCCTGGACTCCGATGCCTTCACCTCGGTCCAGTTCCAGAACGCCAACAACTCCGTCCGGGTCACCGACGAGTTCATGCAGGCGGTCGAAGACGACACCGACTGGGATCTCGTCGGTCGCGTGAGCGGCAAGCCGGTCAAGACGGTCAAGGCGCGCGATCTGATGCAGCAGATCGCCGACGCCGCCTGGCGCTGCGCCGATCCGGGCGTCCAGTACGACACCACCATCAACCGCTGGCACACCGACCCCAACACGGGGCCGATCACAGCCTCCAACCCCTGCTTCCCTGGCGACGCTCGTGTCCACACGACTCTCGGCTTGCTCAGCTTCGAGGAGCTCTACGAGCGCGCGAGTGCCGGCGACGGCTTCCGTGTCTACACCCATCGCGCAACTGCCGGTGAACCGGGCGATGGAGTCGTCGCCACCGAGCCGCTCGCGGTCATGCGCAATGGCGTCAAGCCCATCCTCCGCCTCCGCTTCTCGAACGGTCAGGACCTTCGCTGCACGCCCAACCACCGACTCTGGACCCGCAACCGCGGTTACGTCCCGGCCGAGGAGCTGACCGAACGCGACGATGTCCTCCTCAACGACAGTCCGACGCAGGCGTCCGACGCCTCCTGGGAGCTTCCGGCCAAGGTCACGGCGGAGGCGAGGTCATACAAGCGTGGTGGCACGCTGATCCACCAAGCGCTGCCCGAGCGCTGGAGCGAGGGCCTCGCCGAGCTCACTGGCCATCTGATCGGCGACGGATGCCTTACGGGTACGCAGACCCAGTGGGTCTATGGGGGCGACGACATTGACGATGGGCTCGCTGGCTCCCATGAGGGGATGCTTCGCGAGCTGATCGGCGGCGTCTCGCGTCAAGAGATGAACAACGGAACTGTGCAGCTCCGCGCCGGCAGCGAGGCTGTCCGCAAGCTCTTCCGGGGCATCGGGGTCACCTCCGCCCGCGCCCACGACAAGCGCGTTCCGAGCGCGGTCCACACGGCGCCCCCCGAGGTGCAGGCTGCTTTCCTCCGTGGCCTGTTCGGCGCCGATGGCTGTGTCTCCCGAACCGAGAATGGAAAGGCCAGCCGGTACGTCGGCTTGGGAAGCCGCAGCCAGGCCCTGGTCAAGGGCGCGCAGCGACTTCTCAACTCGTTTGGGATTCGCGGCCGCATCTACAACATGAAGGCCGACCAGGATCGCTTCAGCTACACGCGATCCGATGGCACCGAGATCACCTACAGGTCGCGCGATTGGTTTGACCTTCGCGTCACGGGAAGCGACCTCGAGAAGTTCGCCGTCCAGATTGGCTTCTCGACGCCGCGCAAGGAGCGCGCGCTGGACGCCCTCCTCGGGGAGACTGGGCGCTACGCGACCAAGGCGACGGTTCGGCTCACCTCCAGCGAGGAGGACGGCCAGGAGTACGTCTACAACCTGACCGAGCCGCTCCACCACTCCTACATCGTCGATGGAGTCGTGGTCGCCAACTGCTCGGAGTACATGAGCATCGACGACTCGGCCTGCAACCTCGCCTCCCTCAACCTGATGAAGTTCCGCAACGAGGACGGGTCCTTCAACGTCGCCGATTACGTCCACGCCGTCGACGTCGTCTTCCTGGCGCAGGAGATCCTGGTCGGCTTCTCCAGCTACCCGACCGAGCAGATCACTCACAACGCGCGGGCCTTCCGCCAGCTCGGGCTCGGCTACGCCAACCTCGGCGCGATGCTGATGGCCGACGGCGTGCCCTACGACTCCGACCAGGGCCGCGCCACGGCAGCCGCGGTGACGGCGCTGATGACCGGCCGCGGCTACCGGATGTCGGCGCAGGTCGCGGAGACGATGGGACCGTACGGCGGTTACGCCGAGAACCGCGAGCCGCACAACCAGGTGATGCGGATGCACCAGGCCGCCGCCTACGAGGTCTCCGACGAGCTGGTCGAGGAGCCGCTGCTCCACGCCGCCCGCGAGTCATGGGACGAGGCCGTGGCACTCGGCGAGGAGCACGGCTACCGCAACGCCCAGGCGACCGTTCTCGCCCCGACCGGGACCATCAGCTTCCTGATGGACTGCGACACAACCGGGATCGAGCCCGACTTCTCCCTGGTCAAGTTCAAGGAGCTGGTCGGCGGCGGGCAGATGACGATCGTCAACAAGACGGTCCCGATGGCCCTGAGGACGCTGGGCTACTCGGAGTCCGAGGTCGAGCAGATCGAGGCCTACATCGCCGACAAGAGCACGATCATCGGTGCCCCCGGCCTCAAGGACGAGCATCTCGAGGTGTTCGATGTCGCCGTCGGCGAGCGCTCGATCTCACACACCGGCCACATCGAGATGATGGCTGCGACCCAGCCCTTCCTCTCGGGCGCGATCTCGAAGTGCGTGGTCGGCGAAACACTCATCTCCACGGCCGATGGGCTCGTGCGAATCGAGAGCCTGCATCGCGGCGAGGATGAGGACAGCTTCCGTGAGATGGAGCTTGAGCTCGCGTCGCTCGACGGGATTCGCTCAACCAACGCCTTCTACTACGGCGGCCCACGCGAGACGGTCGAGGTCACGCTCCGCTCCGGCCACCGCGTCACGGGTACCCCCAACCACAGGGTGCTGGTTGCCAGCAACGAAGGTGAACCACGCTGGAAGCAGCTCGACGAGCTGGAGTCGGGCGATTACGTCGCAACGCAGTACGGGAACGACCTCTGGGCGCAACAGCCGCCGTCGCTCGGATTCGTCGAATCCCAGCCGTACGGGAGCCAGAAGAAGCTGACGCTCCCTGAGCGGATGACCGGCGAGCTGGCCTTCTTCCTCGGTGCATACGCAGCCGAAGGCCATACCTCGCGAAGCAACTACACGGCCCACATCAGCAACGCCGACGATGAGGTCCTGGACCGGCTTGCGCGCACCGTCCGGCGGGTGTTCGACATTGAGCCTCGGGTCGTTCGCCCGGTCGACCGTTGCCCGTCGGTTGTCATCAGCTCGAAGACGTTGGTGGAGTTCATGGACCATCTCGGTTGCGGCGATCGGGCAGCGAACAAGAGGATCCCAGATGCCGTGCTGGGCTCACCGCGGTCGATGGTCCTCGATTTCCTCGCCGGCTTGAGCCTGGACTCGTATCTGCCGTCGAGCATCGCCAAGTGGGCCATTTGCCTTGACTCGAAGGGCCTTCTTGACGATCTCCAGGCGGTGCTCACCAACCTCGGCATCGTCCACAGCCGGATAACTAAGTGGAACGCCGAGTACGACAAGTCGTTCGATGAGGTCTACGCGCACGGGCGCCACGCCCAGCGACTTGCCGGCATGCTTGCATTCGCCGAGCATCACAAGAGGGTGCGGGCGCTTGAGTTGATCGCCCAGGACCTGGGGTGCAGCCAAGCCGGCGTGGTGCCGGGAATCGACGGTTGGGACCTTTATCAGCGGCTGCCCAGGGGAACGACTGGGCGCTCCGGACGAGGTACCGGCCATTCGCGGGAGTTCTCGCATCTGAAAGACCCCCGGACCCAACACGTCAGTCGCGACTCGCTCGAGCGCGTCGCGACAGTGCTCGGCGTCGAGCTCGATGAGTGGATGGAGACGGTGCTCGACCAGAACCTCCACTTCAGCCCGGTCGAGAGCGTCGCTGACGCTGGCATGCGCGAGGTTTACGACGTGTCGGTGCCCGTCACCCACGCCTTCGTCGGCAACGGTGTCGTCAACCACAACACGGTGAACCTGCCCGAGACGGCGACCGTCGACGACATCGCCGACGCCTACATATACGGGTGGAAGCAGGGCCTCAAGGCCCTGGCGATCTACCGGGACGGCTCCAAGACGGCCCAGGCGCTTCGCACCGACGCCCAGGACTCGAAGTCCGAGGACGCCGATGAGGGCGCCGCACGCGAGCCGGTGCGGCGCAAGATGCCGCGTGAGCGCCAGTCGATCACCCACAAGTTCTCGATCGCCGGCCACGAGGGCTACATCACCGCGGGCAAGTACGAGGACGACTCGCTCGGCGAGATCTTTCTCACCGACATCGGCAAGGAGGGCTCCACCCTGCGGGGGATGATGAACGCCTTCGCCACCGCGATCTCGATCGGGCTCCAGTACGGCGTCCCGCTCGACGTCTTCGTCAACAAGTTCAGCTACATGCGCTTCGACCCCGAGGGCATCACCCGCAACCCGGAGATTCCCTTCGCCAAGTCGATGCCCGACTACATCATGCGCTGGCTGGCGAGCCGCTTCATCGACGACACCTGGGCCCACGAGGACCTGGGCATCCTCACCGAGGAGGTCCGCGCCCGCCAGGACGCCCAGCAGGCGTTCCCCGTGGACGACGGCAGCAAGCCCTCAAACGGCGAGTCCAACGGCCACTCCGGCAGCAACGGAGGCGGCAACGGCTCGCCCCAGGCCAAGGCCTCAACCGGTGAGTCCAAGCCGGCGGCCAAGGCCCTCACCGACACCCCGCCGGTGCGCCCCGCCCGGATGCTGGGCCAAGACCTCGGCCCCGCCTGCGATCAGTGCGGGGGCATGATGCAGCGCACCGGCTCCTGCTACACCTGCACGAGCTGCGGCAACAACACCGGCTGCGGCTGAGCCGTAGAACGTCATCGAAAGGTCCTGCGTGCGGTCATCGCATGTCGCGCGCGGTCAACAGACGCTGGCGTTGCCGCCCTTGACCGTCGAGAATTCCGGCCGCTACGCCCGGCTGCGGCCGGACGGCCAGGCCCCGGGTCGCGTCGTCTAGGATTCGTCCATGCCTCGAAGCTACGTAGAGCGGGCCAGAGTCCTGATCCTTCTGGCCGCCTTTCTGTCCTTTCTGGCGTCGGTAGGCCTCTACTTCCTCGATGAACAGACCCACGGCATCTTCGTCGGGCTGTGGGTCCCGTCGATCCTCGCCCTCGGCGCGCTGATCCTGCCGCCCAGGGAGGGCCCGCGGCGTTGATCGGGATCTTCGTGTTCGGCTCTTTCGTAACGGCGCTGGTCGCGACCGCCTGCGGCCTGATCATCAAGGGGATACGCGAGGCCGACCAGGAGCTGAAGCAGCGCGAGGACAAGGACTTCGCCGGCTGACCCGCTGCCGTGCTCGGGCGACGGGAGGGAGTCGCCTCAGATCCCGGCTCGTCCCGCCAGGACGGAGATCGGGTCCTTGGCGTCGTCGAACTGCGCGACCTCGGCCAAATCGGCCCACGGAAACGCCGATCGGTAGGCCTCGAGCGTCCTCGGCGCCCAATGCTCGTACTGCCGCGATCGGGAGACCGACTCGGCGAAGTAGAGGAGCCCGCCCGGGCGGAGCACCCGCCGCACCTCCGCCGCGGTTTGAGCGAGTTCGCCCTCCGCGACGAGCCCGCCGAGCACGGTGACGGTGACGACCACGTCGGCCTCACCGTCGTGCAAGGGCAGGCGCCCGTCCGGTTGTAGCGCCCGGTAGGAGACCCCGGGGGCCTGGGGGGCGAGCGCCCGCAGCGCCGCGACGGGCTCCACCCCGATCGCCCGCCCGCCGACGAGTGCCGCGAAGTCCGCGGTGAAGCGGCCGGCGCCGCAGCCGAGATCGCACACCACGCGCTCGGTCCCGTCGAGCAGCGCCGCGAGCGCGGGGAGCACCACGGAGCGGTGCTCTGCGGTCAGGTCCTCAAGGTCGCGGCCGACCGGGTGTTCGATGTTGACGACAGCGCGTGCACCGAGCTCCTCGGCGCGGCGCGTCCAGTACTCCAAGCCCCCACGCGCCGCCGACGCTACGGGCATCGCGACACGACCGGGTTGAGCCGCGTGTCGATGACCGAGCCGGGGCCGGCGCCCGGCATGAACCGCTGCCAGTCGCCCGAGACCATCGTCGGCTGGTCAACGAGCCGGACCCCGTCGGCGAAGTAGGTCGAGGCGAGCACCGTCCGGGGTTGCGTCGTCGTGTTGGCCCGCGCGCAGTGAAAGCACCATGAGTGATGGAAGCTCATCTCCCCCAGCGCGTACGGCGCGTCGTCGATCCGCACCCCGGCGAAACGAAAAGCCTCCGATACGCCGCGATCGTAGGACGACCCGGTCGCCGAGAAGTCCGTGTCCTCGGCCACCCGCCACGCCTCGGCGTCGGCGGCAAAGGCAAGCGGCCCCATCTCCGCGGGTATTGCCTGCAGCGGCAGCCAGCTTGTGACGACGTCGCGCGAGGCGATCGGAAAGTGGTGCGCATCGAAGTGCCACGGCGTGCGACCGCAACCGGGTTCCTTGGACAGCACGTTGTCGTGGTAGAGCCGCACGTCGGCGACCTCGAGCAGCTCGGCCGCCAGGCGCCCGAGCCGCAGGGAGAGAGCGAACGCCTCGAGCACCTCTGAGCCCGCTTGCCACATCAGGTCCATGCTCAAGAACCCTGAGCGCCCTGGGCCGTCGCCCGCCGCCCTCAGGCGCGCGACCTCAGCCCGCGCGGCGGCCAGCGCGCCCGGGGAAACGACGCCCGGAAGCTTCACGAACCCCTCCGCGGCGAAACGCTTCCGCGCCGCGTCGCTCAGCGAGTACGGCTCGGCCAGCTCGGAGCGCAGATCGCTCAACGACGGTGCCGCAACGGGCTCGGGTGGGGGCACCTCGACGAGTGCCGCCCCGGGCTCTGCCTCGGATGAGTCGGCGAGCGAGAGGTACCAGTCCCACCAGTCCTCGTTGCTCTGCTCCCACGGCTTGGCGACGCCCGACTCGCGCGCGTGTTCGGCGCTTAGGATGCGGCTGTCCACGGAAAGGCCTCCCCTCGAGCGGTCAAGCCCAGGCAGACGACGGCCTGGCTGAAGCGGTAGGCGCCGGCGTCATCATCGCGGCACCCGGCGAGGTAGGGCCCGAGGACGGGTGCGGCGAGCATTTCCTCGAGCGTCGGACCGTCGTCGAAGAGGCAGCGGCGAAGGTATCCCTCGAGCAATTCGGTCTGGTCGTAGCCGACGATGTGCTCGTACTCCAGGACCTGCCGCGAGACGTTCCAGCCGAGCGGCTCGGCCGCAACCCGCAGCGCGTCCGCGACCGCTTCGCCGCTGAGATACGGCGTCCCGGCGCCTGCGCGGACCCCGCTGAGGAAGGCCCGGTAGACGGTCAGGTAGTGACTGTCCCGGGCGCCTTGGGCCAGAAAGCCCAGGCCGCCCGGCGCGAGCCCGGAGACGAATCGCTCCGCCGCCGCGCTCAGGGCCTCGGGATGAAGGGCGTAGAGCGCGTGCGTCGCCCACACCACATCCCAGGGCCCGGCCTTGGGGTCGAGGTCTTCAAGCGTCGCCTCGTAGCGTGCCGCCGGCGCAAACGGCGCTCGCAGGTGGCCCGCCGCCTCGGCAAGCGAGAACGGCGATGGGTCGAGCAGGTCGTATTCCACGCCGGGTGCTTCGAGCGCTGAGAGGTCGGTGCGCTTGAGCAGCGTTGAGGGGAACCGGCCCGATCCGCAGGCGACATCGAGCAGTCTGAGCGGCCCTGAGCCGCCTCGGCGCTCGTGCGCACGAACCAGCGCCGAGCCCCAGTCCGCGACTCCGGCGAGCAGCTCGTAGTCGAGTTGGGCGAAGGAGTAGAACGCCTCCATCTCGTCCCGGCCTTCCTCGCTCCAGCTTGCGAGGCTCCGTGCTGCGGTGTCCTCAGCGGGAGAAGCGGGCGTCCGGCTCGTCACGGCGCGGACCTTAGCTGAGCCATTTTGAGCCCAGCCTGGGTAACGTGAGCCGAGCCTTGAGCTCGGGCCTGATCGACAAGACCCTCGACTGGACCGTCCTGCCCGGTTACAGCAAGCTCGGCTTCCGCGTGCGGGAGCGTTTCTGGCACGACGGTGAAGCGCAGGCGCTACCCGCCGGGTGGTCCGTGCTGGTCACGGGGGCCAGCGCCGGGATCGGCGCGGCCGCCTGCGAGCGCTTCGCGCGCCTCGGTGCCAGCGTGCACATGCTGGTTCGGAACCGTGAGAAGGGTGAGGACGCCCGGGCGCGGATCTCCGAGCGCAGCGGCTCCGACCGCCTGAAGGTCGAGGTCTGCGACGTGTCCAGCCTCGCCTCGGTGCGCGATTTCAGCTCCCGGTTCGTCGCCGAGCAGGGCCAGCTTCACGCGCTCGTCAACAACGCCGGCGTGATGTCATCCACCCGCATCCACACCGAGGAGGGCTTCGAGCTCAGCTTCGCGACCAATGTCCTCGGCCCGTTCCTGCTCACCAACCGACTGCTCCCCTCCCTGCGCCGCGGCGCACCCTCGCGGGTGATCAACGTCTCCTCCGGCGGCATGTACTCCCAGCGGCTCTGCGCCGAGGACCTGCAGCTTGAGCGCCGCGAATATGACCCGCCCGCCTTCTACGCGCACACCAAGCGCTGCGAGGTGATTCTCACCGAGCTCTGGGCGGAGCGGCTGCGCGGGAGCGGGATCAGCTTCCATGCGATGCACCCGGGCTGGGCGGACACGCCCGGCGTGCGGACGTCACTGCCCCGCTTCCGCAAGCTGATGCGCCCGCTGCTTCGCGACGCCGATCAGGCGGCCGACACGATCGTCTGGCTCGCGACGGCCGTCGAGCCCGCCGAGCGCCCGGGCCTGTTCTGGCATGATCGTGCGGCGAGGCCCACGCACCGGGTGCCGTGGACTCGTGAGTCCGGCGCCGACCGCGAGCGACTCTGGGACGAATGCGCCCGTCTCTCCGGCTGGAGCGAAGATGCCGGGCCGGTGCCGGCAACCCCCTCAAGTGACAAGGAGAGCGACTGATGGCCCGCTATGTAACGACGGTGCACTCAAACAAGCCCGTCACCGAGTCATTCGACTACCTGGCCGACTTCAGCTCGGTCCGGGAGTGGGACGAGACCGCGGTCAGCGCCCGGATGCTCGGCGATAAGCCGGGGCTGGGCACGGAATTCGAGGTCGTGGTTCGCTTCGCGGGCCGCGAGCTGCCGTTCGTCTATCGGACGACCACCTTCGAGCGACCGGAGCGAATCGTTGTCCGGGCCGAAAGCTCGACGGTCGTCTCCGAGGACACGATCACCTTCCGGCCCGGCGCCGCCGGCGGCTCCGAGGTCACCTACGACGCCGACCTGCGTCCCAAAGGCGTGCTGAAGCTCGCTGCTCCGATCCTCGCCCTGATGTTCAGGCGCCTCGGCGATAGCGCGAAACGCGGCCTTGAACGCGAGCTCAATCGCTGAGGCGAGAGCCGCTCGAGAACCGGACCCGCCGCCGGCCGCCGCACCGGCTGCCCCGAAAACAGGGCCTTACCCAGGGCTGCCGCCAGATTGATACCCGCGGCGCTGTCGCGCCCGCCAAGGGACGGAGGCGATGAACTCATTGATCTCCTCTGCCATTGCTTCTTCCACGGGTTCTCCAAGCCTCGCGTAGGCGTCACGCCCAACTCAGTCAAGGGCGCCGTTCCTCCCAGGTCGGAGCAGGCTCCCCGTTCCTGACATACGTCCGATCGCGCCGCCTCTGTCACGTCGGAGCGGCATGTCGCGGCCTGACGGAGGCGCGCCGAGTAAGTCGCCGCGCCTGTATCGGCATGGCTCGGCACCGGCGTGGCTGAGTCCGACACCTAGATCGCGCCCTTGCGGAAACCGACCCGCGAGGTGTACCGTCAGGTTGACGCCTCGTGACGCGGGCATGACATTCCAATGACGCTCTACAGCTGAGCCGCCGCGCCGCGCCGCCGGCGCCTACCGCTTGCTGATCTTCAGCTCGCCCCGGACGCCGACCCGGAAACCGAGCCAGGGGTAGGTGCGGTTGTAGAACCTCACGGTGGCGCCGACGTCTGGATCGAGATACCGATCCGCGAGCGGGCCTGACGCTACGGCCCGGGCGCTCAGCCCTCGGCGCCACCGGCCTCACGCCCGCTCCAGTAGGCGTGCAAGCCGGCCCACTGCTGCTCGGGCGGAACCGCCTGCAAGAGAGCGGCGGCGGCTTCGGGGCCGGCCTCGCGGGCGATGTCCTCGCGCAGGCGCCGCTCGAACTCGGCGGCGTCCATCGTCGCGCCCGCTCGCCCTGCTCGCGAAGGCGCAGGCGGACGGCCTCCAGGTGCTCCTCGGGATCGGCGACGGCCCCGAAGTGGGTCAACCCGAGGCTCTCGGGCCGCCAGCCGGCGATCAGGTCGAGTGAGTCCTCCCACAGCTCAAGCTCGATCCCCGGCGGCGGCGTCGGGGGGAGGATGAAGTTGGAGGGCGGGATGCGGGTCGCGGCGGTGTCGCCGACGAAGGCGCGCCCGCTCTCGAGGTGGAGGTAGCTGAGGTGGTGGAAGGCGTGGCCGGGTGTGTCGGCGACGAGGAAGCCGAGCACCTCCTCCCCGCCCGAGAGCGGGCGCAGGTTCTCCTCGGGCACCGGCGCCACCTCACCCCAGAGCCGATTCATCTGGTCGCCGTAGAGCTGGCCGGCGCTGGTGAGAAGCTTGGTGGGATCGGCCAGGTGACGGGCGCCGCGCCGGTGGACGTAGACGGGCAGCTGCGGGAAGCGCCGCACCAGGCTGCCCGCGGCGCCCGCGTGGTCGAGGTGGATGTGGGTGAGCAGGAGGGCGCGTGGCTCCTCGCCGCCGAGAGCCGCCAGCAGCGTCCCCATGCTCAGCTCGGGCCCGGGGTCGATCAGGACTCCGTCCAGCTCCCAGCAGCCGATCACCCGCGGGTTGCCCAGATGCTCGACGTCGATCAGCCGCATCGCCGCGCTCTGCCGCAGACCGGGTGGCGGGGCCGGCCGCACAGCAGCCGGAGGTCGTCGGCGACGCGCTCGGCTCCCCTGATCGGCATCGGTTGATACCTTGCCAGATGCCGCCGCACCAGTCATGCGGCCAGCAGGCGTCCCTCTGCGCGTGTTTGGGCGGGAGCGCGCCGATGTGTGACGTTGCTCACTTGCCTCGTCTCGCGCTTGCCCCGGTGACGAAAAAACCGCATCGTTGAGCCGTTTGCGGGGTTTTGGGGAAATCTCCGGGTTTTGCGGGGTTTGCGAACGTCTGTTTGCAATTCGAGGCCAGGGAAACTATACTTTTTGAAGTAATGCCCACCGGAAGGAACCACATGCCCAGAGACAGGGGCGCCGACAACAAGCGCACGGAGAGCCGCCGCCGCCGCGGGGAGCACTCCGTCGATGCAAAGAAAAAGGCCGAGCAGCCGGGTCGGCGCGGTAACGCGCACTTCGTAGCGGAGCCGACGACCGACAGCTTCCAGCTCTTCCTCAACCAGGCCGCGAAGCACCCGCTTCTGACCCGGGAGGAGGAGGTCGAGCTTGCACAGGCGATCGAGCGCGGCGACCTCGCCGCCAAGGAGAAGCTGATCAACTCCAACCTTCGCCTGGTGATCAAGTTCGCTCGCAACTACCAGGGCCACGGGCTTTCCCTCCAGGACCTCGTCCAGGAGGCGATGCTCGGGCTGATCCGCGCCACCGAGAAGTTCGACTGGCGCCGCGGATACAAGTTCTCCACCTACGCAGTGCTCTGGATCAAGCAGGCGATCCAGCGCGGCCTCGATAACACGGGCCGTCAGGTGCGGATTCCCGCGCACGTCGCCCAGCGCGAGCGCACGGTGAACCGGATCACGGCTGAGCTCACCACTCAGCTCGACCGCGATCCCACCGATGAGGAGGTGGCGCAGAAGTCCCAGGTCGATATCGACGACGTGCGGGCGGTCCGAGACCTGACTCGGGTCACGACCAGCCTCGACACGCCGGTCGGCGAGGACGGTGACACCACCCTCGGAGAGCTGAAGCCGGATGAGTCGCTCAGCTTCGAAGAGGAGATCGCCGAACGGGATCGTGAGCTCGCGGTCAGCGATGCGCTGACCACGCTGCCGGACGCCGAGAGGCGAGTCCTGCAGATGCGCTTCGGCACCGGTGGCGAGGAGACAGCCTCGCTTCGGGACGTCGCGCGGGAGCTCGGCGTCACCCAGGAGGGCGCGCGCCAGATCGAGGCTCGCGGACTCCAGCGCCTCGCCTCCAGCGGTTCGCTGGAAGCCTGGCGAGACCAGTAGCTGAGCAGCTCACCGCCACTCCCTCACCGGGGGTGGCGGCCGGCGTGCCTCTACTCTGAGCAGGGATGGACGCCGCCATCAAGCTCCGCGGGGTCGTCAAGGCCTTCGGCTCGATCACCGCAGTGGACGGGCTCGACCTGGAGGTCCCTCAGGGGATCTGCCTGGGCCTGCTCGGTCCCAACGGAGCCGGCAAGTCGACCACGATGCGGCTCCTCACCGGGCAGGCGATCGCCGACTCCGGCGAGCTGCGAGTGCTCGAGTACGAGCTCCCCCGTGAGGCGAAGAAGGCGCGGGCCGAGATGGGCGTCGTGCCCCAGCTCGACAACCTCGATGTGGACGTCACCGTTGAGGACAACCTCGCCGTCTACGCCCGCCTCTACCGGGTCAAGGACGTGCGCGCCGCCGTGGACGAGGCGCTCGACCTGGCGCGGCTGCGCGACCGGCGCAGGGAGGCCGTCGACAAGCTCTCGGGCGGCATGCGCCGCCGACTGCTTCTCGCGCGCGGCCTGGTTCACAACCCCAGGCTCGTCCTGCTTGATGAGCCGACCGTCGGCCTCGACCCCCAGATCCGGACCGAGATGTGGACCCTGATCGGTGGCCTGCGGAGCCGCGGGGCGACGATCCTGATGTCAACCCACTACATCGAGGAGGCCGAGCGCCTCGCCGACGAGGTCGCCGTCATGCACCATGGCAAAATCATCTCCCGCGGCCGCCCGGCCGATCTGATCGCCGAGCACGCGGGCCGCGAGACGGCCGAGGTCTACGGTCCCCCCGACCGGCTGGCGGAGGTGCGCGCGGAGGCTGAGGCCGAGGGCCTCCCGGTCCGGCCGGCCGGCCCCGCGATCGCCATAGTCGGCTCCGAGGCGTCCACCAACGGCGTCATTCCCGAGGACGCCATCCGCCGGGCGGCCACGCTCGAGGACGTCTTCGTGCTGCTGACCGGTGAGGAAGCCGCGTGAGCGGCTTCCGTAGTGGGAGGTCAGCGGCGTGAGCGGCTTCCGTAGTGGGAGGTCAGCCGCGTGAGCGGCTTCCGTAGTGGGAGGTCGGCGGCGTGAGCACCGCGCAGGTAGGCGCCAAGCGCCTGGAGCCGGCGGCGATCGCCGGCGTGATGAGCCGCGAGGTGGCGAACTTCCGCACCTTCTGGAAGGCGACCACCTTCTCCAGTGTGCTCGAGCCCGTGATCTACCTGCTCGCCTTCGGGCTCGGACTCGGCTCGACCCTGGTCAAGAACGTCGACGGCCTCTCCTACGTCGAGTTCGTCGGCACCGGCATGGTCGCCACCGCGGTGATCTTCTCGAGCGCGTTGCCCGCCATGTTCGGCACCTTCATCAAGGAGCGCTTCCAGCGCACCTACGACGCGATCCTCGCCGCGCCGGTGGACGTCGAGGAGCTGGTCACCGCGGAGGCGCTCTGGATCGCGATCCGCGCGGGCTTCTACGGCTGCTTTCCCCTCGTCGTGGCGATGCTCTTCGGCCTCAGCCCCGCCTGGGGGATGCTGACGGTGCCGTTCTTCTGCTTCTTCACGGCGTTCGGCTTCGCATCCTTCGGGATCGCGGTGGCAGCCAGCGTGCCCAAGATCGACAGCTTTAACTACGTCACCACCCTGATCATCACGCCCCTGTTCCTGGTCGCGGGAACCTTCTTTCCGATCAACCAGCTCCCGCAGGGGTTCCAGATCGCGGCCAACTTCAACCCGCTCTATCAGCTCGTCGAGCTGGTCCGGGCCGCGAGCTTCGGCTTCGAGGCGGTCGATTCGCTGCGGTTCGCGGCGCTGATCGGCTTCGCCCTCGTCATGTGGCGCCTCGCAGTCAGCCGGATGACCACCCGGCTGGTCGACTGAGCCGACCGCCCCCGCGGATCAGTCGAGCTCGTCGACGAGGTCGGCGACCGAATTGATCACCCGAGAGGGCAGGTAGGGGTAACGGTCGATCTCGCCGGCGCTGGTCATACCGGTCAGCACCAGGATCGACTCCAGCCCGGCCTCGAGCCCGGCGACGATGTCGGTGTCCATGCGGTCGCCGATCATCGCTGTCGTTTCGGAGTGGGCGTCAATCGCGTTCAGCGCCGAGCGCATCATCAGCGGGTTCGGCTTGCCGACGAAGTAGGGCTCGATCCCGGTCGCCTTGCTGATCAGCGCCGCGACCGACCCGGCGGCCGGCAGCGGGCCGCTCGGCGAGGGCCCGGTCGGGTCGGGGTTGGTGCAGATGAAGCGCGCGCCCTTCCCGATCAGCCGGATCGCGGTCGTGATCCGCTCGAAGCTGTAGGTCCTGGTCTCGCCGAGGACGACGTAGTCGGGGTCGCGCTCGTTCAGCGTGTAGCCCGCCGAGTAGAGCGACGTCGTGAGACCGGCCTCGCCGATCACGTAGGCCGAGCCGCCCGGCCGCTGGTCCTCGAGAAACCCAGCCGTGGCCGCGGCGGCGGTCCAGATCCGCTCCTCGGGCACCTCCAGCCCACTCGCACGCAGGCGCGCGGAGAGGTCGCGCCGGCTGTAGATCGAGCTGTTGGTGAGGACGAGGAAGGGGACCTCACGCTCCCTCAGCTTCGCCAGCCAGCGGTCGGCGCCGGGGATCATCTGCTCCTCGCGCACCAGCACGCCATCCATATCCATCAGCCAGGAGCGAATCTCGCGTTCAGCCATCGCGCAAGACTAGGAGAGGGCGGGCCGGGATAGGATACCGCGCCCGTGAGCGCGCCTGACAGCCCTCCCTCGCAGGCAAAGATCGGTCCGGTCGCCTGTCTGGCGTTTGCGGTCGGGGTGATGGTCGGCGGCGGGGTCTTCAGCCTCTCGGGGATCGCGATCAACGACGCCGGCCCGGCGGCACTGCTCGCCTACCTGATCGCCGGGGGCGTGATGCTGCTCTCGGCCCTCTCATTCGTCGCGGTCTCGGCGCGCGCGCGCGAGGGGGACTCGGGCTACGGGCCGGTGGGCGACCTGCTCGGGCCGGGCTGGCGCTTCCTCGTGATGTGGGCCTTCTACATCAACGCGGTCACGCTGATGACCTTCGTACTGGTCTCCTTCGGCCACTACCTGAACGAGTACTTCGTCTCCGCGATCGGGCCGCTGCCTGCGGCGCTGATCGCAATCGGAGCCCTGAGCCTGCTCAACATGGGGCCGATCGACAACGTCGGCAAGGCCGAGACCTACGTGGTCGCGATCAAGATCGCGATCCTCATCTTCTTCGTCGCCTGGGGCCTGGCCGAGATCGGACACGCCAGCTTCACCCCCTTCTCTCCCGACGGCTCGGGCGGGGTGCTGGCGACCAGTGCCCTCCTGTTCACCGCCTACACCGGCTTCAACGTCGTCACCAACATCGCGGGCTCGGTGCGCGATCCGGAGCGCAACGTCCCGATCGCGATCATCGGCTCCATCCTGATCTCGGCGACGATCTACGTGGGCGTCATCGTCGCGATGCTCGCCAGCGGCGTCAGAGACTTCGGCGACGCCGGGGTGGGCCAGGCCGCAACGGCTCTGATCGGCGACTGGGGCGGCTACCTGATCGCCGGTGCCGCCTGCCTCTCGACGCTCTCGGGGGCCAACGCCAACATGCTCGGTGCCAGCGAGATCGCCCTGCGCCTGGTCGCCCAGGGCGACGCCCCGCCGGCCGCAGGCCGCAGCACGGCGGGAGGCAGGCCGTTCGTCAGCGTCCTCACCGCCGCAGCGATTGCCGTCGCGCTGGTGCTGCTGACCGACCTCAACGCGGTGATCGTCTTCTCCAACGTCGCGGCCCTGGTCGCGATGATCGTCGTCAACGTGGCCGCCTTCCGGCTGGCACGCCGGGGCTGGCCCGGCCGGGGCATGAGGCTGCCGGGCGGAATCCTGATCCCCGTGCTCGCGGCCGTCGCCTGCCTGCTTCAGTTCCCCTCCTTCGACCTCGGCCAGCTCGCGATCGGGCTGGCATTGGTCGCGGCCGGGATGCCGATCTACCTCAGCCGCCACAGCAACGCCTTCGGCGGCCAGGAGATGGAGCGCGCGCGGCGGGCGCTGGCGACGCTCTCCACCCCCCTGCACCGCGCGATGCTGCACACGCCGTTCAGGCGCCGGCCCGCCGAGTAGCGGGTGCGCCGGATCGGCGCACCCGCCCCCAGCTCGAAGCCCTAGACCACCTGCCCGACCTTGCGGATCATGAAGGCGCGGACGATGTCGGTGAGGCCCTGCATCAACGCCCAGATGCCGGCGAAGATCAGCAGCACGTACTGCTTCTCGATGAAGAACTGGCCGCCGGTCCAGAAGGCGAGGATGATCATCGCGATCCCCGCGATCAGGCCGACCCACCAGAGCTCATTTACCTCCTTGGTGGCGAAGGCCTGGATCACCCAGAACACGCCGACGATCAGGAACAGGAAGCCGAGAATGTCGGCAATCGCCGCGAACGTGTTCTCGGGACTGATGAACGAGATCACGCCGGCCCCTATGAACAGGAAGCCGAAGAGCCAGAACAGCCACTTCATCGAATCCGAGACGCTGGCGATCACGAACTGCTGCAAACCGCTCACGATGAACATCGCCCCGATGATGATTCCGACGGTGTCGATCGAAGCCTGGTCGAACTGCAGGATGATCACGGCCACGATCGTCCAGGCGATGCCGAAGACGAGCCACAGCCACCAGAGCTTCGAGGCACTCTCAAGCGCCGTTTGATCCTCAGAGCTAAGCGAACTCTCCATATTCAGTTTCTCCCATCTCGGGTCATTGACCGGCAAGCGTGCCGGCTCGCTGGCGAGGATATAGACGGCCCAGGAGGGTAAAACGCGCCTGGGCCGCTAATGCACGAAGACCTTGAGCGCGACGATCACCACGCCGAAGAGGCCGTTGACCGCCGCCAGGGCGACGATGCCCAGGGTGCTGAAGCGCCGCTTGATCCCGATCACGACGCCGTAGGCGACGAGCCCGACGACCCCGACCAGGACGGCCAGGGTCTCGGCGGTAGCGTCGGTCACGAGGCCCACCGCGCCCAGCGCCAGTGCGATCAGCAAAGGGATCGCGCTGGCCACGATCGGCCACTCGTCGCCGAGAGCGTCGCGCGCGGCGCCCAGCCCGGGGCGGCGGCCGCTGAGCCCGCCGGCGATCATCCCCGCGTAGGCGTGGGCGAGCCAGAAGACCACCACGGTGGCGGCCACACCGACGCCGACCTCCTCCGCGCTGAGGGAGGAGTCGGAGCTGTAGGCCGCGACGAGCGCCGTCGCAAGGATGGTCCCGTAGACGCCCCCCTGGAAGTTCGCCCTCGCACGCCAGTCCGGGGCGGCTTGGTCGCGCTCGGCCATTGCGGCCGGAAGCTACCGGTCGCCGTACTCGGACTTGGCGGCAGCGAGCCCGAGGTCGGCCATCTCGACCAGCTCGGTCAGGGTCATGTCCCCGCGCAGCTCAGCGACCCCGAAGTGGATCGAGACCGGCTCGTCGTCCGGGCGCCGGCAGCTGTCTGAGACCACGAAGCGGACCCGGTATCCATTGTCTCTCCCTTGTTCGTATTTACTTAGGTAAGGTGTGCTTAGGGAAGGTGAGAATTTCACTCACCTTCCCTCAACAGTCACCTTAGTCTCGGTACCATTCCCACAACAGGCCGATTAGTTGCACCGTACCTATCGGCACAACAGCGATAACTACTGCCTGTAGGGTTGTCATACGAGAATGCCTAGCTCGCCTAGTGTTACGTTGAATTCATCAATCGGTGGCTCCCGCCAATTAGCGGGAGTGTGAATTCGTAGGGTCCGGTTATGGCTTGACCATTCCAATTCCCACGGATGTTGCACTGCCTGCCCAAGGTTGCGGCCGATAGTGCTTTCTAGTTTCTCGCACGCCATGACACCTGAGAGAAATTTCAGGGTGCGGAAACATCCCGGCGAGAACATAGCCGAGATTGAATTAAAGTTAATAATCTCATTAACCCTCTTCAATCTCACTATGCAGTCGAATTCTCCTTGCATATGACGTGGCCCAGCGTCAGTGCGCCATCGTGGTCGGCTCCCGAGAGAAGCACGGCGAGCTCGTCGCCGCCTCAGCGGAAGGCGAGGTCGGGCTGGCGCACCTCTCCGCGTATCGCGATGGCGACGTCGCGCAGGCAGCGATCCCCCTCGATGTGCCCCCAGCTGTCGTTGACCTGCTTGAACTTGTCAATGTCGAGCAGGATCAGGCTGAGCGGGACGCCGAGCCGGCGAGCGCGCCCGATCTCGAAGTCGCTGACCTCATCGAAGGCACGGCGGTTACGAAGCCCCGTCAGCGGATCGAGCCGCGCCTCCTCGCGCGCCTCCTGCTGACCCCTGGACAGTGTCAGCCGCTGTGAGCGCAAGTAGTTCATCAGCACCCCGCCGAGCAGCGCCAGGCCGCACCAGATCACGAACGAGGCGGCCACCGACCCCGCCCGCTCACCCTCGAAGTGGTCGTAGAGGTAGGGGAGCGCGAGCGCCACCGCGACGAAGGCGAGGAAGACCAGGACCCGCTTGGGCGGGTGGACCGCTCCGACGAAGAGCACCGCGAGCAGCAGCAGCAGGCTGTAGGGCGGCTCCACCCCGCCGCCGAGCCATTGCATCAGGGAGATGCCGACCACGCTTCCGTAGGCCACCGCCAGCAGCAGGTCCCAGCTCTGCAGCAGCTCGGTCTTCCGGCAGACATAGACCAGCAGCGCGCCCGCCACCGCGATCACCGCGGCGACCGCCCATCCCGCCTCGCCGATCACGGACTGGTCGGGGGGGCTGAGCGGCACCAGAGCCGCCATCAGCACCACCAGCAGGCCCCAGAGGAGCGAGCCCATGCGGCTCGCGTTGCGGACGTCGCCGCCGTCGTAGAAGTCTTCGCGCCCGCCGAAGCTCCGGCGCAGCCTCTTCATCAGCGGCACTGGCGCACGCTCTGAGCTCTCTCCGATCCCCATGGATTCAGACATCGGCATTCTGGAACTTCACTGGATCATCATTATCGGGGATGCTCAGAAGCTTGTCACGCCGTCAATGATCGGGATCACGGTACCGCTGACCCGAACCCCACCATCGACGAGCTCGGCATGCAGCAGGCTCGGGCGCCCCATCTCGACGCCCTGCGTGATCTCGAGGCGAAGGCCCGGCATCCCGAGGCGCTCGCCCAGATAGCCGCACACCGGCCCCGCCGCGGAGCCCGTCGCGGGGTCCTCGCCACCCTCACGCATGAACCCTCGCATCCTCGCCACGCCTGCCTCGGCGTCGGCCCAGACGAGGTGGAGGTTGAAGGCGCCCAGCGGGGCGAGCAGGGCCTCGATCGCCTCGTAGTCGGGGGCACAGCGGCCGAGCGCCTCCTGCGCTGCGACCGGGGCGATCAGGTGCGGGAGGCCCGTCGAGACCACCCGCGGCGCCAGCCCGGGATGGGCATCACCGTCCTCGAGGCCGACGGCGGCCATCGCCGCTGCCGGCGCCACCTCGGCGCCGAGCTCGGCCTCGCTCTGGATCATCGAGGCGTGGGCGCGATCGCCGTCGGCCTCGACCTCCAGCGGCTGCAGTCCGGCACCGGTCTGCTGGACATAGGCGGCCAGGGATTCCTCACGTCGCCGCGCGACCGCGACTGCCGTCCCCAGCGAGGGGTGGCCGGCGAAGGGGATCTCCCCGGCCGGGGTCCAGATCCGGTTGCGGTAGTCGGCACACACCTGCCCCGGGGCCTGGACGAAGGTCGTCTCCGAGAGCTTGGTCTCTCGCGCGAACGCGAGCATCGTCGCCTCGTCGATGTCGTCGGCGTCGTGGACGACCGCGAGGCCGTTGCCGGCCAGGGGCCGCTCGGCGAAGACGTCGAGGAAGGTGACCGGGTGGCTCAGTCAGGGTCCTTCTGCATCTCGGCCTCGACGTCGGGGTCGGTGATCGGCTTCTGGCCGTAGACGTTCCACGCCTGGAAGGCGAGCGCGATCAGAAAGGCGCCGATCGGCCAGATCGGCCAGAACATCCCCTGGCCGCTGATCGCCCAGATCCCGATCAGGAGCAGGCTGACCACGAGGAACACGAATGCCGTCTGCCTGAAGCCGCGGCGGGCCTCGAGGCGCTTCTTCGCGCGCTGCCTTGCATCATCGGTCATCGCTCTCCTCTGTCGAAGTCCGGCCGACGGCGAGCCTAACGTAGGCGCAACCCGGAGCCTACGTCGCCTCGGGCGTCGGCTTCCTGATCTTGCCGGTGGTCCTGATGCTGCTGGTCCAGAAGAAATACCCGCGCTGGTGGTTCGACTTCAACCGCGAGCTGCAGCGCTTCGCCAACCGCGTCTACATCTATGTCGCGCTGATGGACGACACCTACCCCTCCACCGACGACCATCAGGCGGTCCACCTCGACTACGAGTACCCCAACGCCGAGACGGAGCTGAGCCGCGGGATGCCGCTGATCAAGTGGCTGCTGGCGATCCCGCACTACATCGTGCTCTTCTTCCTCCACATCGCGGCCTTCGTCGTGGTCGTGATCGCCTGGTTCGCGATCCTGTTCACGGGCCGGTACCCGAAGGGGATGTTCGAGGGCGTCTACCGCTGGTCCAACCGGGTCGCGGCCTACGCCTACCTGATGGTCACCGACAAGTACCCGCTTTTGAGCCTGAAGGCGTAGCTCACCACCAAGGCCGAGGACGACCGCCCGCAAGCACGCGGGCGGTCGTTCCTGTCTAGGCTGAGACCATGGGCGAGGTCGCCTCCAAGCTGCTCGAGGGCCTGGCCAACGCGGGGCTGATGGCCTGGGAGGTGTGGTGGGCGCTGGTGCTGGGCTTTGCGATCTCGGCGATGGTCCAGGCGTGGGTCCCGCGCGAGCGGATCGAGGCGAGCCTCGCCGGGCGGGGCTTCGCGCCGGTCGCCAAGGCCACCGGCCTCGGCGCCGCCTCCTCCTCGTGCTCATACGCGGCGATCGCGATCGGGCGATCGCTCTTTGCCAAGGGGGCCTCGGCGATCTCCTCGCTCGCCTTCCAGTTCGCCTCGACCAACCTGGTCTGGGAGCTGGGGCTGATCCTCTGGATCCTGATCGGCTGGCAGTTCGCCCTCGGCGAGTACCTCGGCGGGATCGTGATGATCGGGCTGATCGCCCTGCTGCTGCGCGCATTCGTCAGCCGCCGGCTCGAGGATGAGGCGCGCGAGCACGCCCAGGAGGTCGAAGCGGGCCATGAGCACGAGTCGGCCGAGAGCGGGTTGAGCTTCGGCGAGCGGCTGCGATCGGGGGACGCCTGGCGCGACGTGGCGATGAACTTCCGCATGGACTTCTCGATGCTGTGGAAGGAGATCACGATCGGCTTCCTGCTCGCCGGCTACATCGCGCTGCTCGGCGACGACTTCTTCAACGGGCTCTTCCTCACCGGAGAGTCGGGGCTGCTGCCGGTGATCTGGAACGCCGTGATCGGCCCGGTGATCGCGATCGCCAGCTTCGTCTGCTCGGTCGGCAACGTCCCCCTGGCGGCGGTGCTGTGGTCCGGCGGGATCAGCTTCGCCGGGGTGATGGCCTTCATCTTCGCCGACCTGATCGTGCTGCCGATCATCGTCGCCTACGCCAAGTACTACGGCTGGCCCTACGCGCTTCGAATCACGGCGCTGATGTTCGTGACCATGGTGATCGCGGCGCTGATCGTCGACGGCCTCTTCTCGGCGATCGACATCATCCCCACCGACCGGCCCTCGACCGAAGACGTCTTCGGCTCGATCGAGCTCAACTACAAGGCGGTTCTCAACGCCGTCGCGACGGTCGCCTTTCTGGTCTTGATCCGGCTGACGACCCGGCCTGAGCGGATACCAACTTCGGGGGGTGACATGGAGCCCGCGAGCGTGTAGGGTTGGCTCGAGGTGGGAGTACGGATGAGACTGATCCTGCTGTCGGGGAGTTGCGTCGCACTGGCGATCGCTCTGCCGCTGCACGCCGGCGCCAAGCCCAAGAAGGGCAAGAGCGGCCAGCTGATCACGAAGACGGCGACCGAGCTGATCAACGACGACCAGTACGACGACGGCAGCGCCGAGGCCACCTGCCCCAAGGGCTCCCACCTGATCTCCGGCGGCTTCCAGGTCACCCCGCAGAACCCCACCACCACGGATCAGATCGACTTCCTCACCGCTGAGTCGCTGCCCACCTCGGCGCGCTCGTGGAAGGTCTACGGCCTGCAGCCGGGCAGCGGCGGCTCGCGGGTGAAGCTGGTCGTCTACGCCTACTGCAAGCGCAGCGGCCCGACGCCCACCGTGGTCGAGGTATCGAAGTCCCTGAATCCCGGCGCCCCCGACCACGCCGACGCCAAGTGCCCCAAGGGCAGCAAGGCGACCGCGGGTGGCTTCCGCGCCGGCATCGACGCCCCCGGCGACGCCTTCCTCCTGGCCAACGAGTCGAGGCGCTTCAGCGCCCGCGTCTGGCGCACGGGCGCGACCAACCCGAGTGGAAACCCGGCCGAGCTGAAGTCGTACGCGCTCTGCACGAAGAAGGTGAAGAAGACCAGCACCCGCAGCGCCACTCAGAGCGGGCCCAGCTCCGGCGGCAACGCCTACACCGTGGCCAAGGCCGGGAAGTGCCCCAAGAAGGGCGGGGCGCTCGCCGGCGGATTCGCCGTGGAGCTCGACGGGCCCAGCGAGTGGATCGCGATCCAGCAGAGCCGCAGGCTCGGCCGCTTCTGGCAGACCGGCGTGCGGGGGGACGAGGGCGGGCCGAGCACGAGCACGACAAGCGAGGCCTACTGCCCCTAAGCGGGCGGCCCGCTACTCGGCGGGCTTCTGCTCTTCCTTCTCGGCGCCGGGCTCCTTCAGCGCCTTGCCGGCCGCCTTCGCCTTGTCGGTGAGGCTGCCCTTGCCCTTGAAGATGCCCTTGACCTCGTCGGCGTCCTCCTTGAGGGAGTCCGTGCCTCCGCGCTTGTCGGCGACCTTCTTTGCCTGGTCGGTGAGGCGTTTGAGGTTGACCATCGCTGCTCCTTCTGAATCGTGGGTGGCCCCACATTCAAGCGGAGCTGATCTGTCGCCGCGCTAGCCCAGTGCGCGGGCGTGACGAGCGGCCCGGCGAGCGGCGCGCTCGTCGGCCTCACGAACGTCCCGGGCTGATCCCCTTGCGGCGCGCTTGGGCTTGGTGACCTCGGCTACTGCGATTGCGAAAGGTGCTCCGAACATGGCTCCTCCAGATGTTGTCTGCGGTCCGTGACTGTCTAAATTACTATACCAGTCACGTGACTATCTACCGTGTGATGCCCGTCACGCTACGATCCGTCATGATTTGAGCGTGCAATGAACCTCGAGGCCCTTGCAGAGCAGGCGGAGGGAAAGCCGGCACCGGAGCCGCTGCTGGCGGTCCAGGCCTTCGCCAACACCATTGACGTCGAGGAGGGCAGCGACCTGCTGGAGAGCGTGGCCTCCTACGCCGGCTGGCTGCGTCAGATGGGCCTCGCCGCCGGCGGGCTGAAGGTGAGCAAGGGCGAGCTGAAGGGAGCGCGCGAGCTGCGCAAGGCGGTGCGGCTGATGCTCACCGCCAACGAGCAGGACGCCACCGACCCCGGCGCCGCCCGGGCCCTCGCCCGCCTCGCCGCCGAGCACCCCATCCCCCTCACCGCAGACGAGTCCGGCCGCCTCACCCCCAAGCTCGGCTCCGCCAAGAGCGCCGACGAGCTCGTCTCCCAGCTCCTCGCGATCATCTTCCTCTCCCAGGCCACCGACACCTGGTCCCGCCTCAAGCTCTGCGAGGACCCCGAGTGCGCCTGGGCCTTCTACGACTCATCCAAGAACCGCTCCGGCTCCTGGTGCCGAGCCGGCCAGTGCGGCAACCGGCTCAAGAACCGGGCGTATCGGGAGCGACGCCGGGGCGGGGCCAAGTCCTAGGCGGTCCCCCGGAGTGCCGGTCGATATCCGGCTAGCCGCAGTGGGGATATTGGATCGAAGCCATGACCGCGCGGTATCGTGATCGCAACTAATGGGTAGCGGGCTGGTTGAGACTCAATAGGAAGGAGCCATGCTCGCCAAGCTGACCGCCTACATCCGAACGCACCACGTCGGCCTGATCGCCCTCGTGGTCGCAATGACCGGCACCGCCGTGGCCGCCACCAAGGTCGGCCCCCACGACCTAGCCAAGAACGCCGTCCACAGCTACCACGTGAAAAATGGCCAGCTCGGGG
>SHVA01000033.1 GCA_009691195.1 Solirubrobacterales bacterium
TGCTCGAGTCGGTGCAGAAGCTGAAGCCGATCGCCGAGGGCGAGGGGCTGACGATGGTCCAGCTCGCCCTCTCCTGGGTGCTGCGCCGGCCCGAGCTGGCCTCGGCGATCATCGGCGCCTCACGGCCCGAGCAGGTCCACTCCAACGCCACGGCATCGGGCGTCACGCTCTCAGCCGACGTTCTGAGGGCGATAGATGCGGCCCTCGTGGATCACATCGTCGAGGGCCCACGCCTCGCCGGCTTCGCCACCGAGGGCGTCAAGCACCGCTAGCCCCTCCAGGCGACTCTCGGGTGGAAGAGAGATGGTTTGCTAAGATAATTAGCGAGGCAAACCATTTGACACGCACAGCCAAGACAGCCACGCGCGACCTCTCCGCTGACGCGGAGCTGCCCAGCCGCCTGCGGCTGGCGATCACCCGGATGGCGCGCCGACTGCGACAGGAGACGGGGTCCGACCTCGGTCCCTCCCAGGTCGCCGCGCTTGCGACGCTCGAGGTGCACGGGCCGATGTCGCCGAGCGAGCTGGCCGAGCGAGAGCGGATCAAGCGGCCGACGGCGACCCGCATCCTCAAGGGCCTGGCCATGGCCGGGCTCGCGGTCCGCATCTCCGACCCCGACGATGGCCGCTCGGCGATCGTCAGCGTCACCCCCGAGGGGCGCGCGCTGGTGCGAAAGCTGCGCCAGCGGAAGACCGCCTACCTCGCCACGCGCATGAGAAAGCTTCCAGCGAAGGACGTCGAGACGCTCGCCCGCGCCGCCGACCTGCTCGAGCAGATGCTCGAGGGTGAGCGGACTTGACGGCCGCGCTGAACCGCTCCTTCGCCTCCCTCCGGATCCCGAACTACCGCCGCTTCTTCATCGGCCAGCTCGTTTCGGTCAGCGGCAACTGGTGCCAGACGGTCGCGGAGATCTGGCTGATCCTGACCCTGACCGGCAGCGGCGTCGCCGTGGGAGTCACCACGGCGCTCCAGTTCCTGCCGATGCTGCTGATCGGCGCCTGGGGAGGGGTGCTCGCCGACCGCTTCCTGAAGCGGCGGCTGCTGCTGATCACGCAGACCCTCCACATGATCGTGCCGCTGACGCTGTTCGGGCTCGCCGTCGTCGGTGAGATCCAGCCTTACATGGTCTTCGCGCTCGTGGTCGTGCGCGGGACCGTCAACGCCGTTGACTACCCGACCCGGCAGGCCTTCGTCAGCGAGCTGGTCGGCTCGCGCAGCGTCGTCAATGCGGTCAGCCTCAACAGCGTCCTCGTCCACTCCTCGCGGATCATCGGCCCGGCGATCGCGGGCGTCCTGATCGCGACGGTCGGGGTCGAGCCGTGTTTCCTGCTGAACGCCGCCAGCTTCACGGTGATGATCTGGGCGCTCGCCGGAATGGACACCGACAGGCTCCAGTCAGCCGACGAGATCGTGCCGCCCGAGCCCGGCGCGATCCGCGCGGCGCTCAGCTACGTGCGCGGCTCCCCCAACCTCTGGATCCCGCTGGCGCTGATGGGCGCGGTGGGGACGCTCGGCTTCAACTTCCAGGCGATCCTGCCGTTGCTGGCCAAGTTCACCTACGACGGCGGGCCCTCGGCCTACGCGGCGCTCGTCAGCGCGATGGGGGTCGGGGCGGTGGTCGGCGCGCTCACCAACGGCGCCCGCGGCACCGTCAGCCCGGCGCTGCTCGCCGGCGCGGCGATCGGCTTCGGCGCCCTGGCGCTGCTGGCGGCGAAGATGCCCTCGATCGCGTTCGAGGTAGCGGTGCTGGCGCCGCTCGGCGCGGCGAGCGTGATCCTCGCCTCTTCCATCAACTCGACCCTCCAGCTCGCCTCCGAGCCCGAGATGCGCGGCCGGGTGATGGCGCTCTACTCGATCGTCTTCCTCGGCTCGACCCCGATCGGCGCCCCGCTCGCCGGCTACCTCTCGGAGACGATCGACCCACGCGCGGCGCTGGTCATGGCCGGGATCGCCGGGATCCTCGCGGGGCTGCTCGCCAAGGTCGCCTTCACGCGGATGGCCGCCAACGAGGCGGCGAGGCCCCTGGGTGTGGCCCGGAACGAAAGAAGCCCCCTTGCGGGGGCTCCTTCCTAAGTCCGTTCGCTCGAGTTGAGCTAGGCGGGCTTGACGCCCGTCGCGGCGGGGCCCTTCGGGCCCTCCTCGGTCTCGAAAGAGACCTTGGCGCCTTCGGCGAGGGTCTTGAAACCCTCGCCCTCGATCGAGCTGTGGTGAACGAAGACATCCTTCGAGCCGTCGTCGGGCGTGATGAACCCGTAGCCCTTGTCGTCGCTGAACCACTTAACAGTGCCTGTCGGCATTTCGTTCCTCCAACTTTGGTGTGCTGCGAACGCCGGAAGCCACGAGATGCGACAACTGCGAGCCCAGACACAACTTCGCCGGACTCTCTGTCCAGCCTAACGGGGTTGGACGCTAGCAAGCGCGCACGCACTTCGTCGTGCCTGCGGCCTTTTTTGAGGACCGTCTGGCTAGAGGCCGTGGTTGGGCCACTCGGGCGCGCGGCGCTCCTTGAAGGCGCGGGCGCCGATCGAGTGCGAGTCCTTGCGCAGGAACATCGAGAGGCACTGTTCGGCCTCTAGCCGCAGCTGCTCGTCGTAGGTGCGCCCGACGTGGCGGATCATCGTCTCCTTGTCAGAGCGGATCGCCCCCTGCGGCAGGGCCGCGATCTCGTGCGCCATCTCCAGCGCCCGCTCTAGCGACTTGCCCTCGGGCACGACCTCGTTGGCGAGGCCGATCCGCAGCGCCTCCCGTGCGTCCACAGGGCGCCCGGTGATGATCAGCTCCATCGCCTTGGCGTAGCCGACCACCATCGGCAGCCGCACCGTCATGCCGTCGCCGGCGACGATGTTCCAGCGCCGCTCGAGCGCGCCGAAGACGGCGTTCTCGCCGACGATGCGGATGTCGGCGAGAAGGGCGTTCTCGAGCCCGGCGGCGACCGCCCAGCCGTTGATGGCGCCGATCACCGGCTTGGTCACGTCCACGCGGCGGGTCTAGCCGCAGTCGCCCGGGGAGTTGTAGGTGTGGTTGCGGAAGTAGTCCCAGTCGGGCAGCCCTGCCTCGCCCAGCGCGGCGGCGTCCTCGAGGTCCCAGCCCGCGCAGAAGGCGTCGCCGGCGCCGGTGATCACCAGCACGAAGGCCTCGGGGTCATCGCGGAAGCGCCCCCACGCCTGGTGGAGCTCTGAGCCGGCCCTCAGCTAATCGCCGCAGGTGTGGATCGTCGCCTGGCTCTGGACGACCTCGAAGGCGTCCCCGGGGATGTCCTTGAGCTGGTTGAGGTTGTTGTCGGGCCAGCGGTGATCGGAGGTGCCGCTGAAGAACCAGTTGGAGCCGTTGTCGGCGTTGATGAACCCGTAGCGCTTCAGAGCCACGGCGATCACGTGGGCGGCGCCGGTCATGCCCGAGATGTCATAGCCCTCGGCGAGCCTGAGGCGCAGGCCCATCGGCGGGGCGTCGGGGTCGCCGGAGTCGCCTGCGCAGTGGGAGGCGGGGTGGATCCAGGCGTCCTGGGTGGAGTCGAAGGTGACCCGGATCGCGTGGTTGATCTCGCCGCTCTGGACCTCGTCGAAGCGGACGAGCCCGGGGAAGATCGGCAGCCCGGCGGCGTCGGCCGAGGTCCAGCCCTCGTGGCGCAGCGCCGTTGAGCGCAGGTTCCAGATCACGCCGCCGTCGGCGTTCCAGTGGTCCTTGCCCTTGGTCTTGAGGAAGCCGCGGTAGAGCTCCTGAAGCTGGCAGCGCCCGCTGTCTACGGTGAGCACGTGGCGGTCGCCGTCGCTCCGGTTGCCCCCCTCGACCGGCGCCTTGGGCGGCACCCGGTAGGCGCCGTGGTCGGACTCGTCGCCGTAGGCGGTGAACTTGACCGGGACCTTCCTCGCCTTATTACCGACGACCGAGTAGGGGAAGCCGTAGCCCCGGGGTGAGCCGAAGTCGGGGTGGAGCATCTCGCCGCCGTGGGCATTGATGTAGCCGATGTAGTCCGGGCTGGTCTCGGGATCGACCGCCGGCGCCTGCGAGATGTCCTGGTTCCAGGCCGCCTGGTTCGGGAGGGACTCGGCGTTGGCCGGCAATGAGGCGGGCGGATCTGGAAAAACCGAACAGCCCCCGAGCTTGGGGTAGGGCCCAAGAGCGTGATGCTTCTTGCCGGCCGCCGAGACGCCGGCCCAGGCGGCCAAGAGGCACGCCGCGAGCGCCAAGCCGGCCGCCGTTTTCCCTCCCCAGGACGTCATCGCCGCCGATCGTAGCCGTTCCGCCGCCCTACCTGATAGCCGGGATGCGGCTGCCTGGACGGATGACTAGCGTTGTCGCCGAGGATGGCCAGGGGATCATGTGCAGGTCTTGACGCTGCAGCCCGGCGCTGCCCCCTGCTCCGGGGGCGCGGCCGACACCAAGGTGACGGCCGGGATCGTGATCGCGCATGGCTGCTTCAGCCGGCAGGGCTCCGTCTACACCACCACCCCAGGAGCTGGACCTGAACGGCTTCACGGTCACAGCCACGGCGGGCACTCCGCTGAGCATCGACAAGTCCGAGCAAGCCCGCCTCGGGCGTGATCCACAGACCGCCCGCCGCCCGCACGGGGGCGCAGTCCGCGGCGACGGTCGTGCGGACGGCGCGCGCGCTCAAGAGCGGCGTCGCCGTCTCGGCGCCCTGCTCGGCAGCCGGCCGGTGCCGGGTCTCGGTCAGGCTGCGGCACGGCGGCCACGTGAGAGGCAAGGCCCGCCGCATGCGGCTGATAGCCGGCTCGCGGAACAGGATCGTGATCCACCTCAGGCGCCGCGAGCGCCTGCTGCTCCTGGATGGAGACAAGCTGCGCCGGGCGATTTCGGCCCAAGTCGCCCAGCGCAGCCACGTCGCCAAGCGCGCCCGGGTCACCACTGTCGGACTCTGAGCCCGCGACAAAGAGACCGACCGCCTTGCGGCGGCCGGTCTTTCCAACTGGCCCCGTCAGGACGGGCAGGGATACGTCTCAAGGGCCGTACTTGGGGGGTATGCGGCTCCGGGCGACGGGAAGCGCCTTTCGGCAAAAACGCCCGGAACCTACGTGCGGAGAGCGTGATGCAGGGCGTGCGGCCCAGCAGCAAACTCCCGACGCGAATCAGTATAACTACCCAGCTCAAGGTAGCAATACCAAAAAGTGGTTAAATATAGAAGTGGGTACGCCATGGCACAAGACCGCCTCGACGTCTGACCGAATCGGCCTCCGCGCGCGACTCCGGGGTTAGGCGGCGGCCATCGCGGCCGACAGCGCCGAGCCGTGGAGGATGTCTCGCTCTGAGACCTCGATCTCCTCGAGCTCGAAGGCTCTCATCACCTCGACCAGGATCACGGTGCCCGCGACTATGGTCGGGGCGCGCCCGGAGTGGAGCCCGGGGATGCGCAGCCGCTCCGCCAGCGTGCTGGAGGCGAGCCGCGAGAGCATTCGTTGGATCCGGCTGAGGACCAGCCTGTAGCCGTGGATCCGCGAGGGGTCGTAGGGATCGAGCGCCTGGTCGATCGCCGCAAGCGAGGTGGGGGTTTCGGCCACGGCGATCGCGCGGGTCGCCCGTGCGTCGGGCTCGGTGGCGATTGCGCCGTCGATCAGGTTGCGGATGTCGGCGGCGAGGTCCTCGAGCTCTGTCGCATCCGGCGGGTCGGCCGCGAGGTGGCGCTCGGTGTGGCGGACGACGCCGGCCTGAAGCGAGGTGTGGAATCCGACCTCCACCCCCGAGCCGATCACCAACTCCGTTGAGCCGCCGCCGATGTCGAAGACGAGAGTCTTCTGGTCGGGGGGGTGCTCGGCGATGGCGCCGAGGTAGGTGAGGTGGGCCTCCTCCTCGCCCGTCAGCAGCCGGGTGTCGAGGTTGAGGCGCTCGCGCAGCTCGGCGATGAAGACCGCGCGGTTGTCGGCGTCGCGAACGGCGCTGGTCGCGATCGCCATCACCCGCTCGGGGCCGAGCTCCTCATAGATCGCCCTGTACTCGCCGACCGTCGTGCAGACGTCGTCAATGGCGGCGTGGGAGAGCTGGCCGGTGTGGTCCACGCCGCGGCCTAGCTGGGTCACCGTGGTGCGCCGCTCGACCTCGGTGACCTGGGCGTCCTCGACATCGGCCACCAGCAGCCGGGTCGAGTTGGTCCCCATGTCCACGACCGCGACCCTCAAGCCGCTGCCGTCCCAGATGTGTTCGCGGCCCTCATCGGTGAGCGCTGATCCTAGCCTTACTGGCGAAGGCGGGCCGGCGGGCGATCCGTTCCGGCTGACCCCTAGCTGGGCGTCGGCTCAAGCACCGCGGTGAGGTTCTCGCCCAACTGGGGTGTGCGGCAGAAGAGGCCGACGATCTCGGGGTCGAACTGGGTGCCCGCGCCGCGCCTGAGCTCGGCGAGCGCCTCGGCACCGGTTTGCGCCGGCCGGTATGGTCGCCCTCTGATAATTGCGTCGAATGCGTCGCAGACGTTGATGATCCGGGCCCCGAGGGGTATCTGCTCTCCGGCGAGGCCGTCGGGGTAGCCCGTGCCGTCCCAGCGTTCGTGGCTCGAGCGCACCAGGCGGGCGGCCGGGAGCATCGCAGGCGCCGAGTTGAGGATGCGCTCCCCAATCAGCGTGTGTTCCCGCAGCAGCTCCCACTCCGCGCCGTTGGGCGTCCCCGCTTTGTGCAGGATTCGGTCGGGGATGGCGATCTTGCCGACGTCGTGCAGCTCGGCGGCTCGGCCCAGCAAGTCGAGGTCCTTGGCATCCAGGTCGAGCGCCCGTCCCACCACGTCGGCGAGCTGGGCCACCCCGCGAAGGTGGGCGCTGAGATCGGGCTCGCGCTCCTGAAGGATCCGTACGAGGACGTCGCGAGTCTGGATTGCGGCGGAGCTCGAGCGTTCACCCTTCTCGGAGTACATCCGCTCGTCGGCGAGGTGCAGTACCAGCGCCTGCTCACTCGCCTCGGCCGGGAGCTTGACCATCCCCGCCGAAGCGCCGATCGAGAAGCCATCGCCCGTCTCATGGAGGGCGGCCTTGGCGGCCGCGACGATCGACTCACCGTCGCCGTGAGCGCAACGGGCGAGGATGCAGAACTCATCGCCGCCCAGCCGGTAGGGGACCACGTCCGGGCCCGTCGCGGTCTCGAGCGCGCGGCCGAGGCGGCGAAGGAGGAGGTCGCCGGCGGAATGGCCGAAGGTGTCGTTGTAGGCCTTGAAGCCGTCGAGGTCGAACATCGCGAAGACCCACTCCCGGGGGCGTAAGCCGGGAGGGTTGAGGGCGGCATCGAGGTCGAGCAGGAGCCTGCGCCGGTTGGGCAGGCCGGTCAGCGGGTCGGTTGTCGCCTCGGCCTCGACGGCCGTGAAAAGGTGCTTGTTCTCGCGAAAGCTGAGCGCGAGCCGCACGACAACCAGCACGATGGTCAGCTCCGCGAAGAAAATGGAGATCCCGCTGAGGCGCGTGTAGTGGTCCCAGGCGAGGATGCCGATTGCGACCGCCACGAATACTGCCGGGAAGACGATCGACTGGGCGTTCTCGCGTTCCCACTCCGCCGGCCCTTTGAGCGGGACGAGCGCCGCGGCGGCGATCAGCAGGGCGCCGACGAGCCACATCGAGTCGAGCAGGCCCCCCGTGTAGGTCCCGTGCGCCATTTGGTAGAGATAGATTGCGTCGGCGGCTCCCCAAACGGTGATGCCGCCGCCGAGCACGAGCCAGCGCAGCCGCACCCCGGTGAGCATCGCGGCGGCGCCGATAAAGGCGAGCAGCAACAGGTCGCCGACCGGATAGGCGAGGCTCCAGACCGCAGCCGGCTCTCCATTCGTAAACCCGACGAAAGCGGGGGCGAGCACGGCGACGCCAAGCGCTACCGCCGCGGCGGCGCCGATCATCCCGTCGAGCCAGACGCTGGCCGTGAAGCGTGCGACCCGTTCCCTGACGAGCAGCGCGATGCCGAGCCAGACGGCGGGGTAGAAGGCGAGATAGCCGACGTCGGCAAGCGACGGGTAGGGCGGATCGGCGACGTCGCCCAACGCCTCCGTCCAGTAGATGTCGGCACCCGTCCAGCAGAGGAGGCCGATCCCCAAGGCGAGCCAGCCGGCCCTCTCTGCGCGGGATACGTGCGCCCGCACGAGACAGGTCGCGGCGGCGAGGACCAGGACGACGTAGTAGAGCCAGTTGGTGACGAGGTTCTCGTGCCCGGAGTTGGTGACGAGGTCCTCGTGCCCGTGACCCCCGAGTCCGGCCACGTGTGCGACCCAGAACGCTACGGCGGCGGCGGCGGCGGCGAGCAGGAACCCCAGTCGAGCGCTCGGGCTTTTCGTTGCTTTGGCCGTGGGCATCAGCATGGAGTCATCACTCCCGACGGGTATCGGCCATCTGGCCATATGGGCTTGAGCCCTGGCTAGGGCAGCGGCGCTGCGAAGAACCCGGGATCTGACTGGGCCAGGATCCACCAGCCGGCCGGGGCCGCGGCGGGCCAGACGTGGTATTCGACGCCGTAGCTCGCGCTTGTGACGGTGCGGTCGGACTGAAGCGGCGCGCCGGCTGCTTTCTCGGTGACCGCGCGCCAGAGCTCGGCCTGCTTATCGAGCGCGCTGGTGTCGCCGCCCGTCGCGGCGGTCGCCTGGCGCATCGCGGCGTCGCCCTCGAACAGATCACCTCGGGCGAGCCCTTGGCGTAGTAGGGGCGGTAGCCGTTGAAGGGGCCGGGAGCCGCCCAGGTCATGTTGTAGGTGGCGATCTTGTCCGAGAGCCTGATCGAGCGAGGACCGAGCGCGAAGTGGGCACGCGCCCCGTCGAGCACCCCGTTGGCGGTGGCGCCCTCGCCGCGGCCGGCGAGGTACATGGCGCCGATCGCCTGTACGTCGAGGGGCTGCAGCGAGTCGTTGAGGCCCTCGATGAAGTGGGGGCCCGAGCCGTCGGTGACGAGCAGCTCGGAGTCGATCGCCTCGGAGATCCGCTTGGCGGCCTCGAGGTAGCGGTCGCTTGCCTTGTCGTCAACGCCCTTGAGCTCGCTGGAGAGGCGGACGAGGAAGGTGTAGGCGAGCAGGTTGTGCTGGGTCGAGAACCATTTGATCTTCGGCCCGCCCCTGACCAGCCCGTTGGCCTCCTGGAGGCCGAGTAGGTAGTTGGCGGCCCGGCGGGAGCTGTCGAGGTAGCGGTCTGACCCGAAGTGGAGGTCGAACGAGGTGGCGGCGAGGCCGAGCCAGGCGACCGAGCCCGCGCGGAATGTCTTGGCTCCCTCACCGGTGGCGACGTTGAAGGCGATGTCTATCGAGCCGTCCTTGAACTGGAGCACGGCGAGCTGGTCGAGCAGCTGCGTCGCCTGCTGCTTCTCGTCGGTCGCGACGAACGCCGCGGCCGAGACGGAGGAGTCGTAGGTCCAGGACCAGTTGACGAGCCGCGAGTAGGAGGGGTCGTCCTTAGTGAGCCAGGAGCCGAGTGAGATCTCCGAGACCTCCAGATCGCTGTCGCCGAGCCGGCGGAATTCCATGCCACGACTCTACTCGGGCCGTCGAGGCGCGCGCGCCCGTCTATTGGAAACTGCCCAGCTCCAGGTCCGATCCCAAGCCGAACCCAAGGAGCCAAGCCGCCGATGCCGACGTCTGAAAGGGACTTCAACCAGCTCGACACCGCCCTTGCCGGCAAGGTCCTCACCGAGGGCGACGCCGACTGGACCAGGCTCGCCAGGCCTTCAACCTGATGGTCGACCAGCGGCCCGCCGCAATCGCGTTCCCGGCCAACGCCGACGACGTGGTCGCGGCCGTCAACTTCTCCCGCGAAAGCGGGCTGCGGGTGACGCCGCAGCGCACCGGCCACAACTCTGCGCCGCTGGGCTTGCTCGAGGACACCCTTCTGCTGAAGACCTCCCAGATGAACGGCGTCGAGGTTGACGCCGGCGCCCGGAGCGCCGGCGTGGAGTCCGGCGCCCATGGCTGGACCTCATCCCGGTCGCCTCCGAGGACGGCCTCGCGGCGCTGCATGGGTCCGCGCCCGACATCGGGATCGTCGGGTACTCGCTCGGGGGCGGCTTCGGCGTGCTCGTAGATGGAGGAGCCGCCGCCGAGCGCGTATATCTCGTCGGTCGCCTCGCGGGAGCTGGTGATCGCGTGTGTCGTGGCGAGTCGCAGCGCCGCCGCTTGCTCCACCGGCACCTCCCCGCTCGCCTTCGCGGTCTCCCATGCCTCACCGACGGCCTCGTCATCAGTGCCCGCGCCGAGCGCACCTTCGCCTCGGCCCGCGCGACCCTGGCCTGCGTGTCGGAGCGCTCGCCGAGCGTGCGCCCGCTGCCGCTCGGCTTCTTCGCCGACGCCAGCTCGATTAGTTCGCCGATCGCCCCGCGGGCGATCCCGAGGCCGACCGAAGCGATTGACAGCGCAAACAGGCCGAAGACCGGAAGAGGCTCGGCAAGCCCGAGGACAGCCAGGACTTCGAGCAGCGGAGCTTCTACAAGAAGGCGCCCCAGAACTCGTCGTGCATCTACTACAACGAGAAGGGCAAGGAGCTGTTCGAGGGATCGAGCTTCCAGCTCTGCTTCACGGAAGGGAAGCTGGACTCGAAGAACGCCTACTAACCGATCGGCGCGAGCGGGCTCTCCACTGCCGAACTAGAAGAGAGCTCGCCCGCCAACTCGGCAAGCTGCGAGCCGATCCGCTCCCACCCGTACCGCCCCACAACCTCGCCGCGGGCGCTCTGGCCGCGGATGCGGCGCGCGCCTGGGTCGTTGACCGCATCCACCAGGGCGTTGGCGAGGGCCTCGGCGTTGTCGGGGGGGACCAGCCAGCCGGTGTCGGGGTCGTCGACGATGGTGGCGGGGCCGCCGCGGTCCACGGCGATCGCGGGGAGGCCGCAGGCCATCGCCTCGACGATGACCAGGCCAAACTGCTCGCGGACCGAGGGGTGGACGAGGGCATCGGCGGCGTTGAAGAAGTCGGGGAGGGACTCGTGGGAGTGCCAGCCGGCGAGGAAGACGTCTGAGAGGCCGAGGCGCTCGATCGTCTCGATCGGGTGCTCTCCCTCCCACTCGCCGGGGTGGCCGCCGACGAAGACCAGGGCGGCGCGCTCGCGGAAGCGCTCCCGCGCCTGGGCGTAGGCCTCGATCAGCAGCGGCAGGCGCTTGACCTCGGTGAAGCGGCCCGTGTAGAGCAGGATCGTGCCGCTCAGGGCGTCGAGGTCGGCCTCCTCGTAGCCGACGCTGCCGGGCGCCTGCCGCGGCCTCCACCCCTGCGGCTGCTCGACCAGGTGGCGGCGCCAGTGGGCGCGGCGGTCGACCTGACGGGGGGCGAAGATCGGGTCGAAGCCGTTGGGGACGCAGACGAAGCGCCCGGGGTCGAGGTCGAGGTCGAGGACGGAGACGGCGCGCTTCATCCCCTCGGGGCTGTTGACGATGATCCGCTCGCAGCGCTCGGCCCAGTCGGAGATGCGCTCGGCCCAGTGCTCGGCGTACTTCCAGCCCGCCGGGGTGCCGGCGGCGATCCGCTCCAGCATCAGCAGCTCGGTGCCGTGGATGTGGCCGAGCACCGGAACCTCGGGGAAGGCGCGGGCCGCCGCCTCGTTGATCGGGGTCAGGTGGTGGAGGTAGAGCAGGTCGGCGTCGCCGGCGTCCGCGAGCTCCAGCTCCCGGCTCCAGGCCGCCACCTGGAGCTCAAAGTCCTCGTCCCCGAACGAGGAGAAGATCGGGTCCTCGGCCGCGGGGCGATCCTCGTAGGAGCCGTGCATCGGCGCGGTGCCGGCGGGGCCGTCGAAGCGAAGTGGGGCGTCGCTGGCGAGCGCGGGGGTGAAGTCGACGGGGCGCACGTCGCGCCCGGCGTAAAAGCTGGTGGCGAGGGCGTGTTCGCCGAGGTCGCTGCGGGAGCCGACAACCACCGTGACCTCGATGCCGTTGCGCTCGAGCTCGGCCGAGATCGAGCGGCATACGTGTGCCGAGCCACCCCGCGGATAGAAGTAGAGGCCCATCACGAGCCTGGTGGGGGTAGATCGCATCTATACCGAGGCTACCGGCATCGAGCCGGGGGCTAGTCTGCCCGCCCGCAGATCGGAACCGAGGGAGCTCATGCCGCAGGGCAGGGACCGCTGGATCGCGCCGGCGTCGTTGGGATGGTCGCCATCGCGCTGCTGTGCGGGGCGGTGATCAGCCACGACGGGCGCGGCGGGGCCGCCGGCGGCGGTCGTCGTCTTCTTCCTGATCCCCAGCGCAATGATCCCCAGCGCCGGGCTGGCGCCGTGGATCTACGGACGGGTGCTGCCTCGCGCCCGCGCCCGTGGGGCGCGGCCTGGCCGGCGGCGCTGGTGCTCGCCGTGCTTGGGGTGGTGCTGGGGGCCTCCCTGTGGCCGGGCTTCCCGCTTCTGCTGGGGCCGGCCGCCGTGGCACTCGGCCTCGACGCGCGACGCGCGGGCGCCGGTCCGCCGGCGATCCTCGCCGTCGTGCTCGGCACCCTCAGCGTGCCCGCCGCGATCGCGGTGATCGGGCCGGACCTGGTCGGAGGCAACTGAAGCGACTCAGGGCTCGCGCCGGGTCACGCTGCCGACCCTGTCAATGCTTCGGTCGAACGAGAGGATCTCGCCCACTCCCGTGACCTCGGCATGGGCGACCAGGTAGGCCTCGGCGAAGTCGAGGCCGTCGGTCTCGTGGGCTTCAAGCGCTCGTAACAGCAGCTCCGGATCGAGGGTGACGATCGCGGGGAGGGAGATCGCGGCGCGCATCAGCTCGACGGCGCGGGCGGCCTCCAGCTCATAGACGGACTCGAGCAGGTATATGCACTCGGCCAGCACCAGGTCGGTCAGCAGCAGCCGCTCGCCGCCACGGAGGGCTGCGGTGGAGCGCTTGGCCGGTCCCGGTGGGTCACCGGTGAGATGGCGAATCAGGATGTTGGTGTCGAGGAAGGCGGTCAGCCTCGCCGCCCGACTCGGGCCCGCCTCGCCTCGCCGATGATCTCGTCCCAGGGGGTGCCGCGCTTGCCGGCCGGGACTGGGACCGAACCGGCGAGATCGAGGAAATCGGGCGTCTTTGCGACCACGGCGCGGGAGCGCTCGACCCTGAAGAGCACCTCGTCGCCCTGGTTCAGCTCGAGCGCCTCTCGAACAACCTTGGGAATCGTGATCTGACCCTTCGAGGTCAGGCGTGCGCGTGTGTCCATCATTCTCCTTACCTAAGGTACAAGCGTAAGGATATCTCCCCCGTCAGCGCGGGACGAACTGAAGCGCCGTCGCGACCTCGCGGCCGCCGGGGAGCTCTCGGCCGTGCTCCTCGCGCGGGGTGTTGCGCAGGCGGCCGTCGATCACCAGTGAGGCCGAGCCGCCGCCGTCGAGGTTGATTGCCTCGGCGGCGCCGAGGCCGATCATCGCCTCGGCAAGCTCGGCGAGGGTGAGGCCCGCCTCGTCGTCGGAGCGGCCCTCGCAGACGACGGCGATCAGCTCGCCGGCGCTGAGGCCGAGGGCGGCGCGGGGGTAGCGGCCGACGGTGATGTCGGAGTCGAACTGGCGCTTGCCCGCGGAGAAGCCCTCGGGGTCCTCTCCGGCGCGGATCAGCGAGGCGCCACCGGCGACCAGCATCGGGCCGGCCCGGAGCAGGTCGCCCGCGGGCTCGGCGGGAAGGTCGTCGCGGGGCGCCAGCGAGATCTCGCCGTCGCCGATATGGACGCAGGCGCGGACCGCGCCCCAGGGTGCGTCGAAGGCTTCGGTCGGCAGCGCGCGGCCGTCGATGCGGAGGTCGCCGAGCGGCGGGCCACCCGGGCGGATGTAGAAGCCGCCGATGATCGCGTCCTTGGCGCCGTGCTCCTCACACCAGGACAGCAACGTCGCGCGCGGCTCGATCGCGACCACGCGGGCCGTCACCCCGGAGCGGTCGAAGCGCGCCACCTGCAGGGTGGTCTCGGCGCCATCGGCAAGGGCAAACCGGACGCTCTCGAGCGTCGGGCTCAGGGCGAGCACGGAACTGCGGCTGGAGGTCGAGGATGAGCGCATGGGCCCGGGCCTTCGCACGGACATGCAACAGCACCAGGGGGCGGACTTGTTGCAGACTCGTGCCGGGAGCTTCGCACCGCGGACACACCGTGGGACACTTGGTTGGACATTTAAGTCCCTATAATTATCCACGATCGCTGAGCAGCGTGCTTACGAGCAGACACATCCGTTCATCGATTTCCGGGTCGATCTGAGGACAGCACCACCGTCGGTTTGGTCGCTGCTCGGAGAGGCGAAATCCAAGTCCCAGCACGTCGCCGGCGCCCTGCTCTCGCCGAAGGCGAGCCACGAGCTGATGCAGGTCTACTTGGCGAAGGGGTTCCTCGCAACCACCGCAATCGAAGGCAACACTCTCTCCGAGCAGGAGGCGCGCGGTGTGCTCGAGGGCACGATCAGCCTCCCGCCCTCTCGCGAGTACCTGGGTCGGGAGATCGAAAATGTGATCGACGCCTACAACCACGCCAAGGATGAGCTGGAGGTGGATCCCGCGCTTCCTTTTTCAGTCAACCGCCTGAAAGAGCAAAACCGCCGGATCCTCGATGGTCTCGACTTGGAGGACGGGGTCGTGCCCGGCGAGGTCCGGGCTCACTCCCTGGTGGTGGGGCCCTATCGCGCCGTACCTGAAGAGGACGCCGAATACCTGCTCGGGCGACTGTGCGAGTGGCTCAACAGCGACGAGTTCTCGCAGCCGGCCGGCCCGGAGCTGGCCGCTCCGCTGGCGATCGTAAAGGCGGTGATCGCTCACCTCTATCTCGCCTGGATCCACCCCTTCGGGGATGGCAACGGGCGAACGGCGCGGCTACTCGAGCTGCAGATCCTGCTGACAGCGGGTTTTCCCGCGCCGAGCTGCCAGCTCCTCTCCAACCACTACAACCAGACGCGCAGCGAGTACTACCGGCAACTCGACCAGTCGAGCAGGGGGCAGACCGAGCTCGGCTTTCTCACCTACGCGGTACGCGGCTTCGTGGACCAGCTCCGGGAGCAGCTCGACCGGATTGACCTCCAACAGTTCGAGGATCGCTGGGAGCAGTTCGTCTACCAGACGTTCGGGGGACTGCGCGGCGAGAGCGATACCCGAAAGCTGCATTTGGTTCTCGACCTCTCGAGTGCCCACCGGGAGGCGGAGGAGCCGATCGAGCGCGCCGCGCTGACCACGCTCACACCGCGCCTCGCTCAGGCCTACGCCACCAAGACTGAAAAGACGCTGACTCGAGACCTCAACGCAATCGAGAAGCTCGGTCTGCTTCGACGGAAGGGCAGCGGCTGGGTGCCCGCTGACGAGCAGATCCTCGGATTGCGCCCGGGGGGCAGCGGGGTGCTGTGGCAGTACTGATATCTGACCGCCATCTACGCAAGGCTGTCGGAGTGAACGGACCCGGGGCGAAAGCGCGTGCGCGGCGACTGCTGATGAGCAATGGCTGAGTTCCAGCAGGCGGCCGAGTTGCTCACCGAGCGCCTCGGCACCGAGGCGGAGGCGGGCGAGCGCGACCCCGCTATCGACAGCGAGCTGCGCGAGCTGCGCCGGACCTGGCTGGCGCTGCCCGAGGAGGAGCGGACTGAGCTTGACGATGCCGCCCGGGCCCTTGCGCGGGCCATGGAGACCCGCCCCGACCCCGGCCGGGCAGACGACGGCTCCGAGCAGCTCGAGGCGCAGATCGCGCTGCACGGGCTCGAGGAGATCGAGAGGGAGGCCGCGGTCGAGCGGCGTTCCTACGAGGGGCCGCGGGATCCCGACGCGCTGCTCACCCACCTCGGCTACGACGAGTTCCGCAGCGGGCAGCGCGAGCCGGTTGAGGCGGCGCTCGGCGGACGCGACTCGCTGGTGGTGATGCCGACCGGCGGCGGCAAGAGCCTCTGCTATCAGCTTCCGGGGCTCGCCTCCGAGGAGCTGACGATCGTGGTCAGCCCGCTGATCGCGCTGATGGCCGACCAGTGGCGGCGGCTGGCGGCGGGAGGCCACCCGGCGGCGATGATCGCCTCGGGGCTGCCCGACTCCGTCGCGCGCGACGCCCTCGCCCAGGTCCGCGACGGGCGGGCGCGAATCGTCTACTGCTCACCCGAGCGCTTCGCCTCCCCCGCCTTCATGGACGCCGTCTCGGCGCGCGAGGTGGACCTCTTCGCGGTCGACGAGGCCCACTGCATCTCGGAGTGGGGCCACGACTTCCGCCCCGACTACCTGCGGCTGCCGCGGGTGATCGAGCGGCTGGGACGGCCGACCGTGATGGCCTGCACCGCGACCGCCACCGGCGAGGTCGCCGAGGAGATCGTGCAGCGCCTGGGGCTGGACGAGCCGCTGATGATCCGCTCGGGCTTTGACCGACCCAACCTCTCCTTCGACATCGTCCAGTTCGAGGGCAAGGGCTCGAAGGCGCGCAAGCTGGCGATGCTCAAGCATGCGCTGGCGGACGAGGCCAACCGCCCCGCGATCGTCTATGCCGGCACCCGCCGCGACACCGAGGAGGTCGCCGAGGAGCTGCGCGCCTCGGGTCTGACCGCGGCGCCCTACCACGCGGGCATGCCCCCCGACGAGCGCGCCAACGCCCAGCACCGCTTCATGAACGAGGACGCCGAGGTGATCGTCGCCACCAACGCCTTCGGGATGGGCGTGGACAAGGCCAACGTGCGCTCTGTCTGGCATTGGGCGATCCCGACGAGCGTCGAGGCCTACTACCAGGAGGCCGGCAGGGCCGGGCGCGACGGGGCGCCCGCCCACGCGGTGCTCCTCGCGATGCGCGCCGACCTCGGGCGGCTGGTGCGCTTCATCGAGATGCGCGACGTCGAGCCCCACAGCGTCTCCCTCTACGCGCAGGGCCTGAAGGCGAAGGCCGACTCCGAGGGCAACCTGGTGCTGGAGAACCCCCGCAAGGACGAGGACCGCGTCAAGCTGGCGATCGCCGAGCGCGCCGGCGCCTTCACCGTCGAGCCCGCCCCCGGCGGCCGCCTGGAGCTGAGCTTCGACGGTTCCTTCAGCCTCGCCAAGGCGGGCGAGCTCTGCACCGAGGCACGCGACCGCAGCTGGCGCGCCTACCGCGCGATCGAGGCCTTCAGCTTCTCCGACACCTGCCGCCGCCGCCAGCTCCTGGACCACTTCGGCGACTCAGCCCCGGGTGCGCCCGAGGGGCGCTGCTGCGATGTCTGTGCGACCGAGTCCTGGCTCCCCGACCCCGAGGAGCTACAGATCACCGCCGGCCGGCATAAGCGCGGCCGCAAGTCGGCGGCTGTCGAAGTCGAGGTCCCGCCCGAGGGCGCCGAGCTGCTGGAGCAGCTGCGCGCCTGGCGCCTGCGGGCCGCCAAGGGCAAGCCCGCCTACACCGTCGCCAACAACCGCACACTGGAGACGATCGCCGCCTCACGGCCGAGCGACGTAACGAGCCTATCCGACATCCACGGCATCGGCCCGGCGTTCATCAAGCGCCACGCCGACGACGTGCTGGAGCTGGTCGCAAAGGCCGCCTAGGCAGCCGGCGGCACAGCTGAGGCTGGGTCCAGCAACGCTTTTCTTGGCAAACGTGGCTTGATCTGTACGGACCGCATCTCTGGACGAAGCAGCCAGCTGGGTCAGGAGGCGAGAGCCGCCGAAACCTCGTCGAGACGCGCCAGTTCCTCGGCGCTCAACTCAAGCCCTTCGAGAAATGGCACCAGCTCTGCGAGCTGCTCAGTGGTCCGGGCGCTGGCGATCGGGGACTCGACGGTCGGCTGGGCCTCGAGCCACGCCAGCGCGACCGAGGCGATCGGCGCGTTGTGGGCCTCTGCGATCTCGCCGAGGACCTCGATCACCTCGGCGCCGCCTCCGTCGAGATAGGAGGAGGCACTACCTGAGCGGGCGCTGTCTACCTTGTCGCCGCCGGGGCGGTACTTGCCGGTGAGGAAGCCCTTGGCCAGGGCGAAGTAGGGGATGCATGCGATTTGCTCCTTGGCGCAGAGGCCCTGGAGCTCGCCCTCGTAGCCGTGGCGCTCGACCAGGTTGTAGTGGGGCTGGAGGGCGGCGTAGCGGGGCAGGCCCTCGCGGTCGGCGGTCTCGAGGGCCTCGGCCAGGCGGGGGGCGGTGAAGTTGGAGGCGGCGATGGCGCTGACGGTGCCGGCCTTGATAAGGGCGTCGAAGGCGGCGAGGGTCTCCTCCATCGGGGTGTCGGGATCATCGGCGTGGGCGTAGTAGAGGTCGACGTGGTCGGTCTGGAGGCGGGTGAGGGACTTCTGCACGGCCGCGTTGATGTTGTCGCGCGAGAGGCCCTCGTAACCGTGGAGCTTTCCCACCTTGGTCCCGATCACGACCTGGTCGCGGTTGCGGCGGGAGGCCATCCAGTTCCCGAGGATCGTCTCCGACTCACCGCCGTTCATCAGGTAGACGTCGGCGGTGTCAATGAAGTTGCCGCCCATGTCGAAGAAGGCGTCGAGCAGCTCGAAGGAGGCGTCCCAGTCGGCGGTCCAACCGAAGACGTTGCCGCCCAGGCAGAGCCTCGAAACCTTGAGCTCGGTGTCGCCGATCTGGCGCATCTCGGCCATGGCCTGATGCTACCCGCGGAGAGGTCCCTACCCTTCTGCGTCCGATGAGCCCCGAAGCCGCCACCCGAGTGCGTCGCGACGACATTCGCAACATCGCGATCGTCGCCCACGTTGACCATGGCAAGACGACGCTGGTGGACGCGATGTTGTGGCAGTCGGGGGCATTTCGCTCGGGGCAGGACGTGAATGAGCGGGTGATGGACTCGATGGACCTCGAGCGCGAGAAGGGGATCACGATCCTCGCCAAGAACACGGCGGTCCGGCACGGCGAGGTGAAGCTCAACATCGTTGACACGCCCGGCCATGCCGACTTCGGCGGCGAGGTCGAGCGGGGGCTGACGATGGTGGACGGGGTGCTGTTGCTGGTTGACGCCTCCGAGGGGCCGCTGCCGCAGACGCGCTTCGTGCTGCGTAAGGCGCTGGAGTCGAAGCTGCCGGTGATCCTGGTCGTGAACAAGGTGGACCGGCCGGACGCGCGGATCGCCGAGGTGATCGACGAGGTCTACCAGCTGTTCCTGGACCTCGACGCGCACGACGAGCAGATCGAGTTCCCGATCGTCTACTCCAACGCCCGCGCCGGCTGGGCCGCTCTTACCGAGGGCGACGAGGGCACCGACCTCTCCCCCCTGCTCGACCTGATCGTCGAGCGGATACCCGCCCCCACCTACGACCCCGAGGCGGCGCTCCAGGCACACGTGACCAACCTCGACGCCTCCCCGTATGTAGGGCGCCTGGCGCTCTGCCGGGTGCGCAACGGGACGATCAAGAATGGCCAGCGGATCGCCTGGTGTCGCCAGGACGGCTCGATCGAGAACGCGACCGTCTCAGAGCTCTACGTCACCGACGCGCTTGACCGGGTCGAGGCCGACGAGGCCGGCCCGGGCGAGATCATCGCCGTCGCAGGGCTGCCCGAGGTGACGATCGGCGAGACGCTCGCAGACCCCGAGGACCCGCGGCCGCTGCCGGTGATCACGGTCGATGAGCCCTCGCTCTCGATCACGCTCGGGATCAACACCTCCCCGCTCGCGGGCCAGGACGGCGACCGCCTCACCGCGCGCCAGGTCCACGACCGCCTCCAACAGGAGCTGGTCGGCAACGTCTCTATCCGGGTGCTCGAGACCGAGCGCCCCGACACCTGGGAGGTCCAGGGCCGCGGCGAGCTGCAGCTCGTGGTGCTGCTGGAGCTGATGAGCCGCGAGGGCTTCGAGCTGACCGCGGGCCAGCCGCAGGTCGTGATCCGCGAGATCGACGGGACCAAGCACGAGCCCGTCGAGCGGATGTCGGTTGACGTCCCCGAGGACTACGTGGGCGTCGTCACCCAGGCGCTGGCCGTGCGCAAGGGCCGGCTCGAACAGATGGTCAACCACTCGACCGGCTGGGTCCGGCTCGAGTACCTGGTGCCGGCGCGGGGGCTGATCGGCTTCCGGACCGAGTTCCTGACCGAGACCCGCGGCACCGGCCTGCTGCACCACGTCTTCGACCGCTGGGAGCCCTGGGCGGGCGAGCTTCGCACCCGCCCCACCGGCTCACTGGTGGCTGACCGCCGCGGCAAGACCGCATCGTTCGCCCTCTTCAGCCTCCAGGACCGCGGGATGCTCTTCGTCGGGCCCGGCGTGGAGGTCTACGAGGGGATGATCGTCGGTGAGAACGCCCGCAGCGAGGACATCGACGTCAACGCGATCAAGGAGAAGCAGCAGACCAACGTCCGGGCGGCATCGGCCGACCAGACGGTCCGCCTGGTCCCCGCCAAGCACCTCTCCCTCGAGCAGGCGCTCGAGTTCCTGCGCGAGGACGAGGCCGTTGAGGTCACCCCCAAGAACGTTCGCCTGCGCAAGGTCATCCTCAACCAGACCTCACGGATGAAGGCGACGCGGAAGGTGAAGCAGGCCGAGCGGGCCGCCGCCGAGACCGAAGCCTGAGCGGCGGCTTCGCCTAGCGGTTGCGGCTCTTGGAGGAGCGGTAGGAGCCGGTGTGGCTGCTGCGGCCGTTGCCGCCGCCTCCACCCGAGCGCGAGCCGCCGCCGTTTGAGCCGTTGCGGCCGTTGCGGCTGCGTCCGTTTCCGTTTCCACCGCGGCTGCGGCCGTTGCTGCGTGAGCTGCCGCCGCCGCCCGAGGTCGCCTCGCGACTGCCGGAGGCGCCCTCGAAGCCGGGTCCGGCTGCGAACTCGCTCTGGAGGCCGAGCTCCGACGCGATCTTGCTCATGTCGCGGTGCTGGTCGGGGATGACGAAGCTCGCGGCGACGCCCGATGCGCCCGCGCGGCCGGTACGGCCGGTGCGGTGGACGTAGGTGTCGCGGTCCTCGGGGGCGTCGAAGTTGATCACGTGGGTGATCTCGGCGACGTCGATCCCGCGGGCGGCCACGTCGGTGGCGACGAGGGTGTCGCAGCGGCCGTCCTCGAAGTCGGCGAGGGCGCGCCGGCGCTGGTTCTGGGACTTGTTGCCGTGCATGGCGACGGCGCGGACCTTGGCGCGGTCGAGCTTCTTGACCAGCCGGTCGGCGCCACGCTTGGTGCGGACGAAGACCAGGGTGCGGCCGCGCTCGGTGTGGTTGAGCTCCTCGACCAGGGCGTTGACCTTGGCCTCATGGGTGAGGTGGACGAAGCGGTGCTGCACCTCTATGTCCTTGTCGACCTTGGGCGCGTGCACGTGGCGCTTGGCGTTGTGGGTGTAGGCCTTGGCGAGCTTGCCGGCGGCCCCCTCCAACGTCGCCGAGAAGAACAGCGTCTGGCGCTCGGAGGGCATCTGGGAGACGATCCGGTCGACGGGGGGCTTGAAGCCCATGTCGAGCATCCGGTCGGCCTCGTCGAGGACGAGGATCTGGATCCTCTGCAGGCTGATGTCCCGGCGCTGCATCAGGTCCTCGAGGCGGCCGGGTGTGGCGACGACGATCTGGGCCTTGGCGGCCTTGCGGGCCTGGGCCTGGATGCCGACTCCGCCGTAGACGGGGGCGACCCGGAGGCCACGCGCCCTGGCGACGGCGTCGGTCTCATCGACGATCTGCTCGGCCAGCTCCCTGGTGGGGGCCAGCACCAACGCTGCCGGCGTGGGGCCGTCAGGCTTGAGTAGATCGACGATCGGAACGCCGAAGGCGAGGGTCTTGCCCGACCCGGTCGGCGACTGTACGAGTACGTCCTCGCCGGCGAGAACGTCGGCGATAGCGAGCCGCTGTACAGCGAATGGCTCGTTGTACCCGCGCTTGGCGAGTGCGTCCACGACGGGACGTGACACGCCGAGATCGGCGAATGACTCTGACACTTGAGTACTGCTCCTTATGTAGGTGTTGGGGAGATCCTGTGACCCCAGCACTTACGTAGAAGCAGGGAGGAGACGGAACCTCTCGGGCGCCCGAATGGCGGACCCGACTCAATCAACGTAGCAGCCCGTTCGGGCTGCAGGCAGGATGCCAACTACAGCTGCAACCTCGCCCGCGCCTTCTTCACCGAGAAGATCGAGGTGTGACAGGCCTTGGCGATCTTTCCGTCGGGGCGCTCGGGGTCGCGAAGGACCTCGAACTCGACCCTGGCGGCGGCCCTGGCGGCGCGGCGCTCCTCGAGTGATGCGCCCTCCAGCGTCAGCTCACCGCTTTCGGCGGCGCGCTCGCGCCGGCAGGAGAGGCAGTAGACCTGCCCCTTCTCGCGAACCCAGCTCTCGGGCAACGAGGGGGTCTCGACCTCAGGCATGAAGCTCGCGGTCACCTCGCAACGTCCACAGGTCCAATCGCGTGGTGCAACGGCCTCGGCGGTCGAATCGGTCATAGCCCTCCAACTTCCTTACCCCTCGGATGAGATCGCACGAGGGACGGGGAGAAGACACAACCGCCGAGCGATTCCTGCACCGCAAGGGTACCGGGCCGCCCCGATCGAGGGAGGGATGCCCCTCCGGCTAGCGAAATAGATCCGGATTCACCCAACTTCGCGCCCGGCGAGAACGGCCCCGCGGCGGCGCGCTACGCCTCGCAGCGGACCTCGGCCGGCCTCAAGACCAAGGCCTTCAACTTCGGCAACGCCGACGGCGTGGTCAAGTCGATCGCCTACTGCTCCCCGCTCGGATCGCTGATCCGCGTCGCCTCGGAGAAGAACTTCGTCGCGCCCGGCTCGGCCGGTGTCGCAATCGCCACCTGTCCGCGCAACTCCGAGGTGGTGGCGGGCGGCTTCGCCAATCCCGGCTTCAACGCCAACGGCTCCCGCGTGCTCACCCTGACCTCAAAGCGCGCGGGGATGCGGCGCTGGCGCCTGGAGGGATTCACCTTCGGCAACGACGGCGACCAGGACGCCGGCCGTGATCTCCCACCGTGCCAAGCACGGCAGCGCCTGGCGGATCGGAGCGCTCGCCATCTCCGAGCTCCCCTCCAAGGTCACCGTCTACGCCTACTGTGTTTAGGCGAAGAGCTCGTGCTAGCGGCGGGCTGAGACCCTGCCGGTCGCGGTGTTGATCGTGAAGACCTTGCTGTGCGGCGGCCGCAGCGAGATGCGGACCTTGTCGCACGAGGCGCCCTTGCTGAGCACGTAGACGACGTTCACGCGGTTGACGCCGCCGGGGCCGCGAGCGACGTCCGTGCGCAGGTGGGTGCGGCGACGGATGCCGCCGGCCAGCTTGGGCGGCGGCGGGTAGCAGCCCTTGTGCAAGACGCGCTCGGAGGCCGTGGCCTTCTCGGCCAGCTGCAGCTTGTAGGGGGCGACGAGTGAGCGGTAGGGGTTCTCGTGCTTGCGGGGCGCGGGGAAGTTGCGGCTGTGGCAGTAGCCGTAGGCGGTGATCTGGGCGTAGGGCCCGAAGGCGTTGTAGGCGCTCGCCGACCAGCCGCCGTTCTTGTCGAAGTAGCCGTCGGCGAAGAGCGAGGAGCCAGAGGGCGAGGTGGAGAAGCCGCCGAAGATCATGATCTTCCTGCCGGGGCAGGAGGGTGTGGAGGCGACGGCCGTCTCTCCGGGCTCGACGAAGGCCGTCGCGCTGACCTCTTGTATCAGGGGCTTCTTGCTGCTGCGGCAGTAGGCGATCGCGGTCAGCTCGCCGCCGAAGCGCCCGAAGGCGCTTCCCTGGACACTCCAGGCCTTGGAGGAGACGGCGTGGGATGCCGTTACGTAGTTGCCACCGCGCGAGACGAAGTTGGTGCGCTGAAAGCCACCGCCGAACAGCCGCCTCTGGCCGGGGCATCTGGCGACGGCGGTCTTGGTCTGCCCGGGGTCAACGAAGACGGTGCGCCTGGTGGCGACGACGTAGTGGCTCTTGGGGCCGCAGATCACCTGCAGGGTGACGTTGCGCGGCGTCGGCTTGCCGTCGGGGGCGTAGAGGACCGGGGTGACGTGCCAGCCGCGCTGGGCGCCGAGGCGCTCGTAGGAGTGGGGATAGACACCCTCGCCGCTGGCGCTCGGCCCTGGGCTGGTGACCATGCCCCCGCCCAGCGGGACCACGGTCTTGCCGCCCGGGCAGCGAACCACGCCGCGGGACTTGCCGTCGGCCTTGGTCATCTTGAAGGTCTGCTGACGCATGAAGACCTTGCCGCTGGCGGTGTGGCCGGCCGCGCCGAGGGCCGCCGGGGCGGTCACCAGCAGGCAGGCCGCGAGGGCCAGCAGAGCAGCGGTATGTAGGCGGTGAGATCTCATGGTCAAGCCTCGATTGAGGCATCGTCCGTTGCTGCGCGAAGCTTTAGGGCGCCTGGACGGGCCTACCCGGTTTAAGCGAGGTTAGCCCGGCGCGGGTAGATGACCTCGGGATCGGTGAGGACGTTCACCAGGGCGGGCTTGCCGGAGGCGAAGGCGCGCTCCAAAGCCGGCTTCAATTCCGCCGGCGTGCGGACCAGCTCGCCGTGGCAGCCGAGCGCGGCGACCATCTCGTCGTAGCGGGTCTCGGGGCGAAGCTCGGCGGCGACCGAGTAGCCGTAGAGGAACTTCATCGGGTGGTGCTCGAGAGCCCAGATGCCGTTGTTGCCCATCACCGCGACCACGGGGAGGTTGTGGCGGGCCATCGTGTCGAACTCCATCGCGCTGAAGCCGAAGGCGCCGTCGCCGAGCAGCAGGCAGACCTGGCGCTCGGGGTGGGCGACCTTGGCGCCGATCGCCTGCCCGGGGCCGGCGCCGAGGCAGCCGTAGGGGCCGGGGTCCATCCAGGTGCCCGGCTCCCAGGTCTCGAAGACGCGGCCGGCGAAGCTGACGAAGTCGCCGCCGTCGCCGACGACGATCGCGTCGCGATCGAGAAACTGGCCCAGCTCCTTGTAGATCCGCATCGGGTGAAGCGGCGAGCGCTCGTCGTTGAGCATCTCCTCCTCTTCGGTGCGCTTCTGGGCCTCGACCTTGCGCAGCTCCTCGAGCCAGCGCCCGGTGGCGGGGCCGTTGCCCGTGGAGGGCAGCGACTCGCGGATCGCGGTGAGACTGGCGGCGATGTCGCCGACCATGCCGACGTCGGGCTGGCGATTCTTCTCCAGCCGGTTCGGGCCGAAGTCGAGGTGGAGCAGCTTCGCGTCCTCGGCGACGGCGCCGCCGAAGGCGAGCCGGAAGTCGAGCGGGACGCCGATGACCAGCGCCACGTCGCAGCCCTTGAGCCCGGCGCCGCGGGCGCGGCTGAAGAAGAGCTCGTGGTCGGGGGGCAGGCAGCCACGGCCCATGCCGTTGAGGAAGACGGGCGAGCCGAGCGCCTCGGCCAGCTCGCGCAGCTCGGCCTCGGCGTGGGCCCAGTAGACGTTGGTCCCGGCCATGATCGCCGGGCGCTCGGCGCCGGCCAGCAGCTTCGCGGCCTCCTCCACCCCGTCGGCCACGCGGGCCGAAAGCGCGCCAGCCTCGGGGGTCTCGGCGTCGGCCTCCATGAAGACGACGTCGAGCGGGTAGTCGACGAAGGTCGGCCCCAGCGGCGGCGTCGCGGCGACGTCGATCGCGGCGGCCGTCGTGCGCGGGATGTCGGCCGGGTCC
>SHVA01000034.1 GCA_009691195.1 Solirubrobacterales bacterium
GCAGCTCACCGGCGTCCGAGCACGACCCGCTCGATGCCGGCCAGATCGGGGCGCGCCTGCGTCTCGGCGTAGCCGGCGCTCCGCATCGCGGCCGCGACCGCCGCCGCCTGACCCGCTCCGACCTCGAGCGCGACGGACGCGGGCGGATCAGGCAAGGCCGTCAACCCCGCCAGCAGTCCCTCGATCGCCTCCAGCCCCGTAGGGCCCGGCACCAGCGCCTCCCGCGGCTCGAACTCGGTTATCTCGGGCTGAAGGTCGCTCCACTCCGCGGCGCTGACGTAGGGAAGGTTGGCCAGCAGCAGCTCGATGCCTCCACGTTCGGGTGGCAGCATGCCCGCGGAGAAGCTGACCGCCTCTGCCAGGCCCAGCCGCCGGGCGTTGGCGCCGGCGACCGCCAGGGCATCCGTTGAGGTGTCAGTGGCCGCCACCCGCACGCCGGGAAGCTCATCGGCGAGGGCCAGGGCGACCGCGCCGGAGCCCGTTCCCACATCGACTGCTCGGCCGGGCCGCAGCTCGAGCGCGACCACCACCAGCAGCTCGGTCTCCGGCCTCGGGATCAGGACCCGCTGGTCGACCTCCAGCTCGATTCCCCGAAAGCCCTTGCGGCCGAGGATGTAGGCCACGGGCTCGCGGCGCAGCCGCCGCCTGACCATGGTGGCGAACGCCCGCGATGCCGGGCCCGTCAGCTCGCGCTCGGGCTTGGCCACAAGCTCGGCCCGGTCGAGGCCCGCGGCTTCCGCCAGCAGTAGCTCGGCGTCCAGGCGCGGCGTGCCGGAGCCGGCGGCGGCGATCCCGTCGCTGGCCCCGGCGAGCGCGTCGCCGACCCTGGCGCCGGTCCGGGTCGCGGTCAATCGCCCCCGCCGCCGGCCTGAGCGGAGAGGCGGCTGCGCTTCTCCTCCGCCTCAAGGGCGTCGGTCAGCTCGTCGAGGTGGCCGCCGATCACCTCGTCCAGGTTGTGAACCGTGACCTTGACGCGGTGGTCGGTGACCCGGCCCTGCGGGTAGTTGTAGGTGCGGATCTTCTCCGAGCGCCCGCCCGACCCGACCTGGGAGCGGCGGTCCGCTGCGATCTCGGCCCGCTGCTCCTCCAGCGCCCGCTCGTAGATTCGCGCCCTCAGCACCCGCATCGCCTTTTCCCGGTTCTGCCGCTGGGACTTCTCGTCCTGCATCGAGACCTGGATGCCCGTCGGCTCGTGGGTTATCCGCACGGCGGAGTCGGTGGTGTTGACCGACTGCCCACCTGGGCCCGAGGAGCGGTAGACGTCGATCTGGAGGTCGTTCTCGTTGAGCTCGACGTCAACGTCCTCGACCTCCGGCAGCACGGCGACGGTGGCCGTCGAGGTGTGGATCCGGCCCTGGGACTCCGTCTTCGGCACTCGCTGGACGCGGTGGGTACCCCCCTCGTACTTGAACACCGAGTAGGCGCCGTCACCCTTGATCGCGAACGTCACCTCCTTGAAGCCGCCGACCTCCGCCGGAGACTGGGAAAGGACCTCGATGCCGTATCCGAGCCGCTCGGCGTAGCGGGTCAGCATCTTGAAGAGGACGGCCGCGAACAGGGCGGCCTCATCGCCACCTGTGCCCGCGCGAATCTCGACGATCACGTTCCTGTCGTCGTTGGGGTCGCTCTCGACCATCGCCAGGCGAATCGCCTCGGCGAGCTCCTCGAGCCTCTCCGGCGTCTCGGCGAGCACCCGCATGATCTCGGGATCGTCGCCGTTCTCCTCCATCAGCTCGCGGGCGCCCTCGAGGTCGTCCTTGAGCGTCAGGTACTCCTTCGCAAGCTCATGCGCGGGCTGGAGATGGCGATACTCGCGCCCGACCTCCGCGTAGCGCTCGCGATCGGCGATCACACCGGGGTCCGACATCTGCCCCTCGAGCTCCGAGAAGCGCCCGTTGATCTGGTTGACCAGCTCGTCGATCACAGCTTCATTCTCTCGCGAATCGCCACACTGACGCCGATGAGCCATCCCTCGAGGCCCGACTCAGCCCGCGCAGACCGCATCGTTCCCGGCGTCTGGCGCCTTCGCCTACCGCTGCCGTGGGCCGCGACACCGCACGGAAACGCCTACGCCGTCAGCGCCGGCGACGGCGTCGTCCTCTTCGACACCGGCTACGGCGGCAGCGAGGGGATCGACCAGCTCGAGCTGGGGCTGAAGCTCGCCGGCTTCAGGCTGGACGACGTCAAGATGATCGCCTGCACCCACGCGCACGCCGACCACTACGGCTGCGCCGCGACCATCGTCGAGCGGGTCGGCTGCCCCCTCTGGATCCACCCCGCCTGGGGCCATGTACGGACGTCCGCGACCGACCCCGAGGGGGCGCTCGAGGCTCGCCTCGACGCCGCGCGGCTGAACGGCGTCCCCGAGCCGATCGTGGAGCAGATGGCCGAGATGCGCAGGAGCATGGAGTCGGGGTTCGACGGCGCGATCGGCCCCGACGTCGAGCTCGTCGACGGGGTCGAGGTCGAGACGGACCTGGGCACCTGGCGAACCCATGAGGCGCCGGGACACGCCCCCTCGCACGTCGTCTTCCACCTCCCAGAGCGCCAGATCCTGCTCAGCGGCGACCAGATCGTAGGCCGCGTCTTCCTCTACTTCGACCAGGGCCACACGCCGGATCCCGTCGGCGAGTTCCTCACCAGCCTCGACGCCGTCGACTCCCTGGGCAGCCGCCTCTGCCTCAGTGGCCACGGCCGCCCCTTCCGCGACATCCCGCGCAAGACCGAGGCCAACCGCGAGCAGGTCGGGCGCCAGCTCGATGGCGTCCGCGCCGCCCTTGCCGATGGCCCGAGGACGCCCTTCGAGATCATCAGCGCCGGAGCCGGCACCGATAGCCCCGAGCCACAGGTCGTCGGCTACGGGCTCGAGATGACCCTCGCCTACCTCACCCACCTCGAGCGGCTCGGCGAGGCGTTGAAGCTGGATGATGCCCCCGCCACCTGGGGACTAACGAACTAACCGGCTTCGCCATCCGGGCGGGGCCACGGGCGGCCGCACTGCTTCAGTCGCGGCCACAAGTGGCCGCTCCGAAGGAGAGCGGCCTGGTGGCCCGCATCCGGGCGGGGCCACGGGCGGCCGCACTGCTTCAGTCGCGGCCACAAGTGGCCGCTCCGAAGGAGAGCGGCCTGGTGGCCCCTAGGCGACGATCTCTATGTGCTCGCCGCGCTTGGCTTCCTCGGGGTCCTCGACCGCGAGCACCGCCTGCAGAGAGCGGATCGCGACCTCGAGCTGGTCCTCATCGGGATCGCGGGTGGTCAGGTTCTGGAGCATCAGCCCCGGCCACATCACCGCGCGCACCCAGCGCTTGCGGCGGTACTTGCCGGCGAGCTTGATCACCTCGTAGGAGAGCCCGGCGATCAGCGGGATCCCGAGGATCCGCGACGCCAGCAGCCAGTACCAGGCGGGCAGCCCGATCGGCGCGAAGACGAAGATGGCCAGCACCATCACGATCAGCAGGAAGCTGGTCCCACAGCGTGGGTGCAGGCGCGAGTAGATCTTGGCGCGAGCCGGTGTCAACTCGTCGCCGGCCTCGAAGCAGGAGATCGTCTTGTGCTCGGCGCCGTGGTACTCGAAGATGCGGCGCAGGTCCGGGATCCTGCTGATCGCGACGAGGTAGCCGATGAAGATCGCCGTCCGCAGCACCCCCTCGACCAGCCAGAACAGCAGCGCCGAGCCCAGCCAGTCCTTGATCAGGCTCGTGGCGCCGACGGGGATCACGAAGAAGAGGCCGATCGAGAGCACCATCGAGAACAGGATCGTCAGCCCCCAGGTGATGCCGCCGATCTCCTCCCTCTCGCCCTCCTCGTCCTCGGGCAACTGGGCGTTGGCGGAGATCGCGAGAGCCCGGAAGCCGATCTTGAGCGACTCGCCGAGGGCGACGACCCCGCGAATCACGGGCCAGCGCAGGACCCTGTGGCGCCGGGCCCAGGAGACGAGCGGCTCGGAGGTGACCTCGATCTCGTCCTCGGGGGTGCGAACGGCGACGGCCCAGGTCGAGACGCCGCGCATCATCACGCCTTCGAGAACCGCCTGGCCACCGATCGGCGCATCGTTGTCGGAGATCAGACGGCCGTCGGGCATGCGCTCGGCGTTCTCCGCGCCCCCGGGGATGCTCTCGGCGCCTGCGGGACCGCCGGCGCCGCGGGCGGCGCCGTTGCTGCTCCAGCCGCCCCGCGCGGCCAAGGCCTAGCCCTGCCTGCTCTTCGCGGCGCGCTTGCGGAACCGCTCGACCCGGCCGCCCGTGTCCACCAGCTTCTGCTTGCCGGTGTAGAACGGGTGGCACTGCGAGCAGAGCTCCACGTGGAGATCGGGCTCGGTCGAGCGCGTATAGAAGTCGTTCCCGCATGAGCAGTGCACGTGCGAGAGCACGTACTCAGGATGTATTCCGGTCTTCATCTGGACCAAATTCTAGCTGCGCGGCGCGCGCAGTCCCTCCCAATCCCGGCCGGAGGCCGCGTACTGTCTCCATCTCACCGCCACCAGCCCGATTGAGAGGAGTCGCCCCAATGACGACCGCCACCGAGACGACCGCGGAGCTCGCCGCCCGCTACGGAAAGGCGTGGAACACCCAGGACCTCGACGGGATCATCTCCATGCACTCCGAGGACGGCCTCTTCCACCTCCACGCCGAGGCCGAGGCCGTGACGGGGGTTGACGCGATCAGGCAGGCCTTCGCCGGCTTCCTGGCCCAGTTCCCCGACATCAACTTCGCCGAGCAGCAGCTGATCGTGGGCGATGGCGGCTAAGTCCTGCGCTCGACCATGAGCGGCACCCTGGTGCTCCCACTCCCCGTCGGCGATGCCACAACCGAGCCGGGCAGCCGGGTCGCCGTCGACGCCGTTGACGTGATCGAGGTCAGCGAGGGCCTCGTGACCGCCAAGCACACCTACCTCGACTCGCTGGCGATGCTGCGCCAGCTGGGCCTGGCCTGATGGACCGGGCCGGCGAGCTCGGAGGCGAGCGCCAGAGCGTCGAGCTGGCGCAGGGGACGATCCGCTACCGCGATTCGGGTGGCGGGGGCTCCGGCGAGACGATCGTCTTCATCCATGGGTTGCTCGTCAACGGGCTGCTCTGGGACCCGGTTACCAATCTGCTCGGGGACTCGTTCCGCTGCGTAGTCCCCGACCTGCCGCTGGGCTCCCACCTCGAGCCGATGCACGAGGGGGCCGACCTCGGCCCGCCGGGGCTGGCACGGCTGATCGCCGACTTCATCGAGGCGCTCGGGCTCGAGCGGGTGACTCTGGTCGCCAACGACACCGGGGGCGCGATCTCCCAGCTCGTCGTGACCCGCCATCCCGAGCGGATCGCCCGGCTGGTGCTGACCAACTGCGACGCCTACGAGGACTTCCTGCCGCCGTTCTTTCGACCGTTGCAGTGGGCGGCTCGCGTCCCGGGGCTGCTCACGGCCCTGATCCAGCCGACGCGGCTCGCGCCGGTGCGGCGTTCGCAACTGGCCTACGGCTCGCTGATCAAGAACGATCCCGACGACGACGTGCTCGCCACCTGGGGCCGGCCCTTCCTCGCTGACCGCGGCGTCCGGCGCGACACGATCGCGATCCTGAAGGGGATCTCGCCCAGCTACACACTGGAAGCTGCCCCCCTGCTGGCGGGCTTCGAGGGGCCTGCGCTGCTCGCCTGGGCGCCCGAGGACCGCTTCTTCAAGATCGCCCTTGCCGAGCGGCTCGTCAGCGAGTTCCGCGACGGCCGCCTGGAGCGGATCGACGACTCATACACGTTCGTCTCCCAGGACCAGCCCGAGCGGCTCGCCGCCCTGATCGGAGACTTTGCCGGAGGCGGAGCGGGCTAACAGCGCCGGGGCACTCTGGCGACCACGGTCGCCTCGAGCGCGTCGCGGAGAGTCAGCACGACCTTGATAGAGGTCGAGCCCCGGCCGCTGAGCTCGTTGAGGCCGATCTTCTTGGTGAACGGCGCCTGGCCGTCGCTGCCGGCGGGGTGGCCCCCCGCGAAGAAGCGGGCCCCCACTCCCTCCGGCGAGTCCTTCCCGACGACCTTCACCTCGACCGCCGAGCTCACGCACGGCTTCGGAGGCGCCTTCTTCTTGGCGGGGTTGGCGGCGGCGACCCCGACCCGTCCCTTCTCGAAGCCCAGCTTCAGGGACACCTGCGGGCCCTTCGCGCAGGCCCCGTCGCGGCAGCCGTCGAGACGCGCCAGCAACCGGCGCAGGTCGCTCTTGACCGTCGCGTACCCGGGCGAGCCGTGGCGGCTCTGCAGCTCGTATGGGTCGTTGCTGAGGTCGTAGAGCTCCTCCTCGCCGTCGCTGTGCAGGACGTACACGTATCGGCTGGTGTGGAGGGCCCGGAACTGGAGCTTTCCCGTCTTGTTCCAGGCCTCCATCACGATCCCGCGGCCCCTGGCGCGCGAGGGGTCGCGCAGCAGCGTCCGCAGGCTGACCCCGTCGACCTTGCGGTCCGGGGTCGCATTCGCGAAGTCGAGGATGGTCGGCGCGAGGTCGATGTTGGCCACCTGCAGGCTCCGGGTCACGCCCTGGGGGATCCCCGGGCCCCTGATCAGTAGCGGCACCCGGCTGGACTCCTCGTAGACGAAGACCTTGCCCTGCTCGAGCCGGTGCTCGCCGTGGAAGAAGCCGTTGTCGGAGGTGAAGATGAAGACGGTGTTGTTGAGCTCACCCTCGCGCTTCACGGTCCCGACCACGTTCGCGACGAGATCGTCGACCGACCTCAGGCTCTCGAGCTCGGAGTGGTAGCGGGTCGTGATCTTGTCGATGTCTTCGGCGTTGAGCAGCGGCTTGCTCTGGATGCCGCTCGGCTTGTCGCTGTTGTCTGCCTCGTTGAACGAAGGCGACATCGGCAGCGGGTCGCCGGCGAAGGCGCCGGCGTCGCGAGGGGCCGGGCGGGGGTCCACCTGGCCGGGCTGGAGCAGGCGCTCGCCGTGCGGGGCCAGGGTCGCGATGTTGAGGAAGAACGGGCGGTTCTTGGGCGCCTCGCGGGTGATCACCTTGGCCGCCTTCTGGGAGTAGACGTCGGTCTGGTAGAGCGCGGGATCCTCGACTGCCTGCTCCCCGTAGGTATGGAAGCCGCCGTTCTCGTTCAGCTCGTAGCCCCACATTTGATAGGTGGAGGAGTCGATCGCGCCGTGCCAGTCATCCCAGCCGGGCGGCACGCCGCTCTTGCGGACGTAGCCATTCAGGTACTTGCCGATGTGGGCCGTGTAGTAACCCGCTCGCTGCAGCCAGACCGGCAGCGTCTTGTTGCGGGGCTTGAGGCGCGTGTAGCCGCCGAAGGGCGCCACATTGGTGACGACCTTGTGGTTGTGGGCGTACTGGCCGGTGAGGTAGGTGGACCGCGACGGGCAGCAGAGCGACGTGGTGACGTAGCTGCGGTCGAAGCTGACCCCGTGGCCGCCGATCAGAGCCTGGGTCTGGGGCAGCGCCTTCATCGCCTGCACGGTCTGGTCGTCGGTCATGATCGTGATGATGTTCGGGCGCGGGTCGGCCTTCTTCTGGAGCGATGCCGCGGCGGCCCCACCGGCGCCGACCTCCTCGCGCCCGACGATCAGGGCAAGGGCGAGCGTGGCCACCAGGGCCATCAGGACGATCCCGGCACGGCGACGCGCCGAGCTGCTGTGCTCGTTCATTCCCACCACATCTATTAGAACGCACGCCTCCGACGCGAGTTGCGTCCAGCCCTAGTGGCAGGGCTCACTAGCGCGGCAGGCGGCGGCGCGGGAGCCCGGCGCGGACCGACTCGCGGCGCCCGTCCAGCGTGGTCGCGATCGCGCTCAGCGGGTTCTTCGCCTTGCGGCTCAGCCGCTTGAGCCCGATCTTGCCCTTCAGCGGCGCCGCCGTGTCGGTGCCTGCCTTACGGTCACGGACGCGGAAGCTCGCCGCGACACCGTCGGCGCGGTCGCCGCCGGCCACCAGCACCTCGACCCCCGAGGCCACACAGGGGCCAAGCGCGTCCCGCCCGCGGCGGTAGCTCGGCTTCAGCTTCAGCGCCGGCGCGGTGCCACAGCTCTTGCCGGCGCACGAGGTCAGCCGCCCGAGCAGCTCATCAAGTGCGGAGCGGACCTGGGCGTGCCCGGGGTCGGCGTGCAGGCTCTGGAGCTCGAAGGGATCGTTCTTCAGGTCGTATAGCTCAGTGTCGCCGTTGCCGTGCTCGGCGTAGACGTAGCGGTCGGTCCGAATCGTGCTGTAGCGGATGTCCGGCTCCTCGGGCTCATCGTCGTTGGGAGCCTGGAAGGTCTCGATCAGCAGCCCGCGGCCGGGCTCGAAGCCGCCATCCGCGAGGTAGGGGCGCAGCGTGCGCCCGTCGATCGGCGCCCGGGGTCGGCTCGGGCGTAGTCGAGGATCGTCGGAGCCAGGTCGATGTTGGCCACGAGCTGGTTTCGCTGCTGGCCGCTGGGGACGCCGGGGCCGCGCATCACCAGCGGCACCTCGCTGGACTCGGTGTAGTGGCGGACCTTGCCCGACCTGATCCTGTGCTCGCCGTGGAAGAAGCCGTTGTCCGACGTGTAGACGATCAGGGTGTTGTCGAGCTCCCCCTGCTGCTTCAGGGTGTCCACGACGTTGGCGACCATGTCGTCGATCGCCACCACCGCCTCGAGGCGCGCCCGGTAGCGGGCGTCGAGCGCGTCGAGCTGGTTCTGGTTCATCAGCGTTATGTTCTGGATCTCCGCCGGCTTGTCGCTGACGTCCGCCTCGTTGAAGGAGGGCGGGCGCGGCACCGGCTCGGCGGCGTACCGGCCCTGGTCGCGGGGCGCAGCTCGCGGGTTGTCGCCGGCGCAGTCGCAGAGGCCCTGACCCTCGCCGTGGGGCGCCGTCGGCGTCACCCAGAGGAAGAAGGGCTGGCTGCTCGGCGCCCGGCTGCGGATCACCTGCTCGGCCTTGGCCGAGTAGACGTCGGTCTGGTAGGTGGCCGGGTCGACGACGTCGGGCGTCGAGCCGTAGTGGACCACGCCTCCGTTCTCGTTCAGCGTGTAGCCGTAGAGGGTGTAGGTGCCTCCGGTGTAGGCATCTGGGTCATCAAGCGAGGTCTGCCAGTCATCCCACCCCGGCGGGACCTCGGTATCGGGAACCGTGTTTGAGCCGTAGCCGTTCAGGTACTTGCCGATGTGGGAGGTGAAGTAGCCCGAGCGCTGGAGCCAGACGGGCAGCGTGTTGGTGTGGTCGAGGCTCGTGTAGCCGCCGGTGGGCGACTGGTTCCCGCGAACGCCGTTGTTGTCGGAGTACTGCCCGGTCAGGAACGTCGCCCGCGAGGGACAGCAGAGCGGGAAGCTGACGAGGTTGTTGTTGAAGGTGACGCCCCGGTCGGCGAGCTTCGCGCCCAGCTTGGGCATCGCCCCCATCGACTCGACCGTCTGGTCGTCGGACATGATCACGACGATGTTGGGGCGCTTCTGGGCGGCCGCGCCCTCCGCGCCGGCCCCCACTCCGCCCGGCCCGGGCGCCGACCACCAGGCAGAGGCCCGCTGCGAGCATCGCGATCGCGAGCCGCGCACCCCAGGCATATCTTCCGTTGAGTGGTCATTGACCAGACGCCCTCTGCCCCATAACTCGGTAGGCGCCGCGGAGTTGCGGCTCTCAGCCGGGGCGACGGCCGGGCGGCGCCGCCAGCTCGATCGGGCGGGCCGCGACCGCGCGGAGGACGTCGCGCAGCGCACGCTCCTCCTCGGGCTCCGGCGCCCGCAACGGCCCAGCACCTCGACCGCCGCGGCGCTTCGGCCGGTGACCTCGACCGAGCCGACGCCGCCGAGGAGCTCCATCATCTCGTCGTTCCCGGGCAACAGCAGGGCGGTGAAGTCGCTGATCCCCTCCTCGAGAGCACGAGCTGCGAGCAGGCGGGCGGCCCCGTCCTCCTCGTCGAGGGCGATCAGAGCCTCGTGGTCGTGATGGTCAACCTCGGTCAGGTAAGCGAGCTGCGAGGAGCTCAGCCGCGGCATCGAGGTCAGGAACCGGCGGTATCGGCCAGGCTACGCGCCGGCCGGGACCGACCTAGGTTTCTTGGTAGAGAGGGCCGTCGCCGCCCTCGGGCGGGGTGAGGCGGCCGCCCTTGGCGGTGATCGCGCCGCACTGGACGCAGTTGGAGGCGGTGATCTGGACGTCCACCTCCGCGGCGCCGCTGGAGAGCTGGTCCTCGGGGATCTCGTAGACCTGCGCCGGGCACATCGAGACCCACGTCTGCGCGACCTCGCGCGCAACGTGGCTCTGCACCCTGACGTGGTTGGGGGCGTCGTCGCGTGTCGCGTTGCCGGAGGCGAAGACCGAGTTGAGCTTGTCGAAGATGTATTTGTTGTCGGCCGCCGGGTAGTCGTCGGCCGCGCCGTCGATCTCCATTGGGATGTCGGCGTCGTCCTCGTGGCGCCAGTGCCCGCCGGGAAAGGCGCCTTTGGTGACGGTCATCGCGCTTGCGATCGCGCCGCCCACGAAGAATCCCTTCGAGAACGGCTGGCGCATGTTGCGCGACCGGTAGAGGTCCTTCTCGATCGCCGACGCCTTGACCTTGCGCTCGTACTCCTCGAAGTTGACCGACTCCTGCTTGAGCGCATCGACGATCGCCTCGGCGGCGTAGATGCCCGAGTGCATCGCGTAGTGGACGCCCTTGAGCTCGGGAACGTTGACCATTCCCGCCGAGTCGCCGGTGATCACCATGCCGGGAACCGAGAGGCGGCGGGGCATCGCCCAGTAGCCGCCCGAGGGGATCGTCTTGGCCCCCCACGCGACCCGCTTGCCGCCCTCGAGGATCTTCTTGACGAAGGGGTGGGTCTTGAGCTCCTGGAGCAGGTCGTGGCAGGAGAGGGTGGCGTCGGTGTAGTCGAGCCCGATCACCATTCCGATGCTGACCTTGTTGTCGGCCATCGGGTAGATGAAGCTGCCGCCGAACTCGTTCCACTTGGCGCGCTTGCGGAGCGGCCAGCCCATCGTGTGGATCACCCGGTCCAGCGGCTCCTCCACCTCCCAGACCTCCTTCACGCCCAGCTCCCAGCGCTGGGGGTCGGAGCCGTGCAGGTCGTAGTAGTCGAGCGCCGCCATCGAGAGGTGGCCGAGCGTTCCCTCGGCCAACACCGTCGCCTTGGCGACCACGTCAGAGCCGGGCTCGAAGTTGGAGAGCTCGGAGCCGTCCTTGCCCCGGCCCTTGTCGCCCGAGCGGATGCCGCGCACGATCCGGTCCTCCACCAAGAGCTTGTCGGCGGCGGTCTCGTTGAGGATGTAGACGCCCTCCTCCTCCGCCTTCTCCCCCAGCCAGCGGCCGAGCTTGGCCACCGAGGTCACGTAGTTGCCGTGGTTGCGGAAGTTCGGAGGCATTGGCTTCAGCGGCAGAGCCATCTTCGGCGTCAGCAGGTAGACCGCGTCCTTAGTGACCTCCTGCTCGACCGGCCAGTCCGACGGGTCGAGGTCGGGGAACAGCTCCTCCATCGCAGAGGGCCGCATGTTGGCCCCCGATAGCAGCTGCGCGCCGGGGGTCTTGCCCTTCTCGACGACCGCGATCGGCACCTCGCCGAGCTTCTCGCTCAGCTCCGGCTCATCCTCGAGCAGCTGCGCCGCGCGGATCGCCGCCGCGAGGCCGGCGGGGCCGCCGCCGACGATCGCGATGCCGACCTCGATCCGCTCCTCCTCGGGATCCGTCGGGGGCCCGACGAACTCCTCAGCGTCGTTGACCGGGGGCGGGAACTGTTTGGGGGCGACGCTCATCCGGCGGCCTCAGCCGGCCTTCTTGGCCTTGATCGCCTCGGTCAGCTTGGGGACGATCTTGTGCAGGTCCCCAACGACGCCCAGGTCGCAGAACTCGAAGATCGGGGCGTTCTGGTCCTTGTTGATCGCCACGATCGCCTCGGAGTTCTGCATCCCGACCTTGTGCTGGATCGCGCCGGAGATGCCGAGCGCGAGGTACACCTTCGGGGCGACCGTCTTGCCCGTCTGCCCGATCTGGGCCGCGTAGGGGTACCAGCCGGCGTCGACGACGGCGCGAGTCGCCGCGACGGCGCCGCCCATCGACTCCGCCAGCTGCTCGGCGAGCTCGAAGTTCTCGGCCTTGCCGAGACCGCGCCCGCCGCCCACGAGGACGTCGGCGTCCTCGATGTTGACGTCCTCACCACGCTGCTCGCCACGCGTCACCATCTTCGCCTTGCTCGAGAACTCGGAGAGCTCGACGGCGACGTCCTCGACCGTTGCCGTGCCGCCGGTCTCGTTGAGATCGAAGGCGTTGAGGCGGCCGATGATGATCCCGGGCTCGGAAACGTAGCCGACGTCGACGATCGCCGAGTCCTGGAGGACCGGGCGCTCAGCGACCAGCTTGCCGTCCTGCACCTTGACCGCCGTGACCTCCATGGTCACGCCGGCGTTGAGCCGCGCGGTGAGGCCGGCGCCGATCTCGAAGCCGAGCAGGCCTCCGCCGAACAGCGCGTAGGAGATCTCGTTGTCGGTCATCACCTTGGCCATCGCGTCGACGATCGGCTGGGCGAGGCCCTCCGGAACGTCCTTGGCGCGATAGACCGTCTTGACCCCGTAGGCGCCGAGGGAGGCGGCTGCGTCGTCAGCGACGTCGCCGACCACCAGGGCCGACGCCTCGGTGCCGAGCTCGGCCGCGAGCTTCGAGGCCTCGGAGAGGGCCCCGAGGGAGTTGTTGTTGAACTTGCCCTCGTCGTTATGGAGGGTGTAGACAAGAATTCCCGCCATCTAGATCAACTTCCTTTCGTCGAGCCAGGCGACGATCTTCTCGACCGTCTCGTTGGTGTCTTCGTCCTCGATGATCTCCCCCGACTCCTTGGCCGGGGGCGGGTTGATCTCCAGCACGGCGGTGCGTGACCCGCCCTCACCCACCCGGTCGGCCTCGATGCCGACGTCGGCGGTGGACTTGGTGTCCAGCGGCTTCTTCTTCGCTCCCATGATCGCCTTCAGGCTCGGGTAGCGAGGCTCGTTGATCGCGTCACCGACGCTGATCACGGCGGGCAGCTCGACCTCAACGGTGTCGTACCCGTACTCGGCCTGGCGCTCCAGGGTGAGCTTGCCGCCGGCTGCGTCCATCTTGATCACCTGGGTCAGCGAGGGCATCTTGAGGTGATCGGCCACGACGGCGCCGATCGTGTAGCACTCGCCGTCATCCGACTGCTGGCCCAGCAGGACCAGGTCGGGGCTCTCGGACTCGAGCAGCTTCGCCAGCGCGTAGCCCGTCGCGGCGACGTCGGAGCCCTCGAGCGCGCCGTCGGTGAGGTGCAGCGAACGGTCGGCTCCGAGCGCGACGGCCTTGTGAAGGGCGCGAACCGCGCTGTCGGGGCCCATGGTCACGGCGACGATCTCGTCCACCTCGACGTCACCGCCCTCCTTGAGTTGCATCGCGGCCTCGATCGCGTGCGTGTCGAAGGGGTTCAGGTTCTTCTCGCCTGAGCGGTCCAGGCGCTTGGTCTCCGGGTTGATCCGCTTCTGAACGGCGGCGTCCGGGACCTCCTTGACCAGGCAACAGATCTTCAAGTTAGGTGCCTCCTTGGGGACGGATGATGCGCGCTCGGGGGAGCGCGGCGCGGTCGGATGTTAGCGCCAAGCGCAGTTGGTTGACTGACCAGTCAATCGGCAGGCCCGGACGCAACTCCGGAGACTCGCGCCTCAGCCGAACTAGTCTGCCGCGGGTGGACGAGCTGAGGCTGAGCCGCCGAGCGTTCCTCGGTACCACCGCGGCCGCCGGCCTGGCGCTGGCGGCGCCGGGTTGCGGCGGCGGCGAGCCCAGGGCGCGCGTGGTGGTCGTGGGGGCCGGCCTGGCGGGGCTCGTGGCCGCAGACCGGCTGGCAAGCAACGGCGTAGAGGTGACCGTGCTGGAGGCGCGCGAACGACTCGGAGGCCGGGTCCTCACGGTGCGCGACCCGTTCGTCGCCGGGCAGTCAGCCGAGGGCGGAGGCGAGTACATCGATGCGGTCCACGTGGAGATGCTGGGCCTGGTCGAGCGCTTCGGTCTCGAGCTCGACGACCTGCGCCTGGTGGGCTCCGGCCGCGCCCTGGTGCTCGCCGCCGGACGTCGGGCGAGCTACGGCGAGCTCCTCGCCCAACCCGGGGTGGGCGCCGCCCGCGAGCGCTTCTACGCCGCCGCCGCCGCGCTCGCCGGTTCGCTCGATGCCTCCGGCGGAGGGCCGCGAGCGGCGGAGCTCGACCGGCGATCGGCGGCGAGCCTGCTGGACGAGCTGGAGCTCGACCCGATCGCCCGCTTCAGCCTGGAGGAGGAGATCCGCGACGACTACGCAGCCGAGCCGGAGCGACTGTCCCTGCTGTTCCTGGCCAGGGCCGAGAGGCCCTACACGAAGGTCCCCGACCGGCAGATCGAGCCCTTCCGGATCCAGGGCGGCAACGACCAGTTGATCGAGGCCCTCGCCGACGCGTTCGGCGGCTCGATCTCGACCAGCCGGCCCGTGGAGGGGATCTCGCAGCGAGATGGCGGCGTCAGCGTGGCCGCCGGCGGCGGCCGCTTCCAGGCCGACTGGTGCCTCGTCGCGGCGCCCCTGCCCGCCGTCCGCGAGATCGAGTTCGACCCGCCGGCCGCCGGGCCGATCGCCGAGGTGATCGAGCGCAGCGCCTACGGGATGGTGACCAAGACCCTGCTCCAGTACCGCCGTCGCGTCTGGAAGGCGGAGGGCCTGAGCGGAGACGCGATCACCGACCTGCCGGTGGGCACGACCTGGGAGGCCACCTGCGCGCAACCGGGAGTGCCCGGCATCCTCATCTCCTACGCGGCCGGGCGCTACGGGGAGGAGGCCGCCGCGGTCGGCGAGACCGAGGGGGTCCTGCGGGCGGCCGCCGGCGCGGCTCGCCTCTTCCCCGGGTCCGCCGGGGAACTTGGCCCCACCGCCCGGATCGCCTGGCCCAACGAGCGCTTCTCCGGCGGCTCCTACATCGCGCCGGCTCCCGGGCAGGCCCTCGCCCAGCCACTCCTGCGGCGGCCGGCCGGGCGGATCGTTTTCGCCGGAGAGCACACCGACGACCGCTTTCCGGGCTACATGGAGGGCGCCGTTCGGAGCGGCCAGCGAGCCGCGAACCAGCTTCTGGCTCGTATCTGAGTCCGCGCGGGGGCGCTACCGGGCGGCGACGGCGCCGCGAACGAAGTCGATGATCTCGTCGGTGCTGGCCCCCGGGGTGAATACCTCGGCGACGCCCAGCTTCTTCAGCTCGGGGATGTCGTCGGCGGGAATCGTGCCGCCGACGGTGATCACCACGTCCTCCACGCCCTGGTCCTTGAGCAATTCGACCACCCTGGGCACCAGGGTCATGTGGGCGCCGGAGAGGACCGAGAGGCCGACCGCATCGGCGTCCTCCTGGATCACGGTCTCGGCGATCTGCTCGGGGGTCTGGTGCAGCCCCGTGTAGATCACCTCCATCCCGGCGTCGCGCAGCGCCCGGGCGATGATCTTGGCGCCGCGATCGTGCCCGTCGAGGCCGGGCTTGGCCACGACGACGCGGATCTTCTGCTTGGTCTCTGTGGCTGGGCTCATCGAAGGGATCCGACGGCTACGTGAGACTGGCCGGCGGGCCAGGGAGGTTAGTGGCCGAACGCTTCGGCAGGAGAACGCTGCCGTTTAACCGTATTTGAACAAGAGGATCCCTAGGTTTGGAGGCTCAGATGTTCGACGTGCTCTACCTGGATCGAACCCGGCGGGAGAAGGTCCTGGCCAGCGGCCTGGCCCGCGACGTCGCCTGCGAGCTGGCGCGCCAGGAGGCCTGCAGCCGCGATGTGGGCCGCATGTTCCTGGCCGGCTCGGAGCGCGCACCGCTGGGCGAGATGATCCTGATCGTCGAAACGCAGCGGCAAGTCGCGTAGCCGGAGGGCAGCGCAGCTAGAAAATCGGTGCTTCGGAGTAGGTCCCGAAGACCTGCTGCAGCGAGGCGATCATCTCCCCCTCGCTGACCCGGGCCCGCGCGCAGTCGATGATCAGCGGCATCAGGTTGGCGTCCGTCGCGGCCGCCGCTCGCAGCTCGGCCAGCGTGCGCTCGACCTCGGCTGAGTCGCGCCGCGCCTTGGTCGCCTCGACGCGGCCGACCTGCTTGCGCTCCAGCGCCTTGTCGATCTTCAGGATCGGCAGCTCGGCGCCGTCATCGCTGCGGTAATCATTGACCCCGACCACGATCCGCTTGCCCGAGTCCACCTCCTGCTGGTAGGTGAAGGCCGCGTCGGCGATCTCGCGCTGGGGGAAGTTTCGCTTGACGGCGTCCACCATCCCCCCCAGCTCGTCGATCCGGGCGAAGTACTCGTAGGCGGCGCGCTCCAGCTCATCGGTGAGGCTCTCTACGAAGTAGGAGCCCCCGAGGGGATCGATCGTGTTGGCGACGCCGGACTCGTGCGCGATCACCTGCTGTGTGCGCAGCGCGATCTGCACCGCCTCCTCGGTCGGCAGCGCCAGCGCCTCGTCGTAGGAGTTGGTGTGCAGCGACTGCGTCCCACCGATGACCCCGGCGAGGGCCTCGATCGTCGTCCGCACGATGTTGACCAACGGCTGCTGGGCGGTCAGGGAGACCCCCGCGGTCTGGGTGTGGAAGCGCATCCGCAGCGACTCGGGGCGCGTGGCCCCGTAGGTGTCGCGCATCTCGCGGGCCCAGATCCGCCGGGCAGCCCGGTACTTGGAGATCTCCTCGAAGAAGTCGATGTGGGCGTTGAAGAAGAAGGACAGCCGGGGCGCGAAGTCGTCGACATCGAGGCCGCGCTCGATCGCCTGCTCGACGTAGGTGAAGCCGTCCTTGAGCGTGAAGGCGAGCTCCTGGGCCGCCGTCGAGCCGGCCTCCCGGATGTGGTACCCCGAGATCGAGATCGGATGCCAGCGGGGCATCTGCTGTGAGGACCACTCGATCATGTCGCCCACGAGCCTCATCGCCGGCTCGATCGGGAAGCACCACTCCTTCTGGGCGATGTACTCCTTGAGGATGTCGGTCTGGATCGTGCCGCCGAGCCGCTCGGCGGGCATTCCCTGCTCGTCGGCAGCGACCACGTAGAACGCGAGCATGATCGCGGCCGGGGCGTTGATGGTCATCGAGGTCGTGACCTCGTCGAGGGGAATCCCGGCGAACAGGGTCTCCACGTCGTCAACCGTGTCGATCGCGACCCCCTCCACCCCAACCTCGCCGAGGCTGCGGCCGTGGTCGGAGTCGAGGCCCATCAGCGTCGGCATGTCGAAGGCCGTCGAGAGGCCCTTGTTGCCGCGGTCGAGCAGGTAGTGGAAGCGCTCGTTGGTCTCCTCGGCGGTCCCGAAGCCGGCGAACTGGCGCATCGTCCACAGCCGTCCCCGGTACATCGAGGGGTAGACGCCGCGCGTGTAGGGATAGGAGCCCGGGTAGCCGAGGTCGCGCTCGGAGTCGGCGCGATCCTCCTCGGTGTAGAGGGGCTTTATCTCCTGCCCGGAGATCGTCGTGAAGGTGGCCTCGCGCTCGGGGGTCTCGGCGTAGACCTCCTCCATCCACTGGTGGGCGCGGCGTCGCGCCTCGAACTCCACGGCCATGACGAAAGGCTACCTGTGGCGGAGGCGAGTGAGGCGGTTCCGCTCGCGGCGCCGTGCGGCGATCACCCGGCTCGAGCTCCCCACCGCGGCCGCGAACGCGGCGGCGGCCCCGATCGCGAGCTTGTGGCCGATCCGCTCGAAACGCATCACGCGCCATCCCTCGGCTCGGGCGATCTCCGCGAGGGGCTGGTCGGGATTGACGGCGACGGCGTTGCCGACCGAGCGCAGCATCGGCAGATCGGAGACCGAGTCGGAGTAGGCGTAGGAGGCATCGAGGTCGATCTCGTGCTCGTCGGCGTAGTGGCGCATCGCCTCGACCTTGCCCTCGCCGTAGACGAAGGTCCCCTCCATCTCGCCGGTGTAGAGGCCGTCGGGCCCGATCTCCCAGCGGGTGCCGATTCCCCCCTCCATTCCGAGCACGCGGGCGAGCGAGGCCACGAGGTCGTTGCCCGCGGCGCTGACGATGAAGGTGGCGCGGCCCTCATCCTGGTGGCGATGCACCTCGTCGAGCATCTCCGGGTAGATCCGGGGCAGTATCCCGGCCATCAGCTCCGGGCCCATGCGGACGATCTCGCGCTCCGGCACCGAGGCGAACGTCCCCTTGGCGACCTCGACCACCGAGCTGGTCTGCTCATCGGTCGCGCCCCGCAGGCGGTAGCGGAAGTGGTCGAGCCCCCAGCGGGCGAGCTGGCCGCGCGCCACGAGGCCGTGACGGTGCGCGACGCGGGCGAACACCATCCCGCTCGACCCCGCCATCAGCGTCTTGTCCAGGTCGAAGAAGGCCGCCGTGCGGTCAGCCATCAGTCAGCGGGGCCCCTGGTCCGTGTCGGCTAGGAGCCGTTGACCTCGAGCACGATCGCATCGCCCTGGCCACCGCCGGAGCAGATCGCCGCGACGCCGAGCCCGCCGCCGCGACGCTGGAGCTCGTGGACGAGGGCGCCGATGATCCGCCCGCCGGAAGCGCCGATCGGGTGTCCCAGTGCGATCGCCCCGCCGTTCACGTTGACCGTGCCCTCGTCGATGCCGAGCACCCGGACCGAATTGAGTGCGACGGAGGCGAACGCCTCGTTGATCTCCCAGAGATCCACGTCGTCGGGGGACTTGCCGATCTTCTCGAGTGCCTGCTTGGCCGCGTTGGCCGGGGTCTTCGCGAGGTAGGGGAAGTCGTCCGCGACCTGTCCGTAGGCGAGCACGGTCGCGACCGGCGACTTCCCGTTCTCCTTCGCCCATTCGTCGGAGGCGACCACTATGGCCGCTGCGCCGTCGTTGACGCCCGGCGAGTTGCCCGCTGTGTGGGTGGCGTCATCGCCCCCCACCCCCTTCAGCTTCGCGAGCGTCTCGATGCTCGTGTCAGGGCGGATCGCCTCGTCGGCCTCGACGACGGTGTCGCCCTTGCGGCCCTTGACGGTGACCGAGACGATCTCGTCGGCGAGCCTGCCCTCCTCGGTCGCCTTGTTGGCGAGCTGATGCGAGCGCACGGCGAAGCGGTCCATGTCGGCGCGGGTTATCTCAAGCTCGTTGGAGACCTCGCTCGCCTCGTTGATCATCTGCTTCTCGGTGAACGGGTTGGTGAGGCCATCGTGGGTCATCGCGTCGATCGCGGCGACGTCGCCCATGCGGAACCCGAAGCGGGCGCCGGGCAACAGGTAGGGGGCCTGGCTCATCGACTCCATCCCTCCGGTGACACCCAGGTTGAGGTCGCCGACCCTGATTGCCTGGTCGGCGAGGCCGACCGTGCGCATTCCGGACGCGCAGACCTTGTTGACCGTCTCGGAGGGCACCTCCTTGGGGATACCGCCCTTGATCTGCGCCTGGCGAGAGGGGATCTGGCCCTGGCCGGCCTGCAGAACCTGGCCGTAGACGACGCCCTCAACCTGGCCTGCGTCGACCTCGGCGCGCTCCAGCGCCTCGGAGATCACGGCGCCGCCGAGGTCGGTGGCGTCGAGCGGGGCGAGCCCGCCGCCCATCTTCCCGAAGGGGGTTCGCGCCGTGGAGAGGATCACCGTCTTAGCCATCTGCACCTTTCGTCTGCGCCGACGGCCTCCCGCTCGGCGGTTCCAAGTTCCCGGGAATGCTAGTCAGTCGCCGTGGAACCCAGTCTCGCGCCGCTCCTATACTGCCGCCGCGTGAAGGTCGCCGTCCTCGACACCCCGCTCGTCGAAACCGGCGAGGACCTGGTCGCGATCGGCATCTTTGAGGGCGACGAGCTTCCCCCCGAGTTCGCCTCCGCCCCGGGCGCCGACGACGCCAAGCCCGGCTTCCGCAAAACCGCGCTGGTTCACGCCGGCTCGCCCGTTCATCTGCTTGTTATCGGCCTCGGCAAGCGCGACGAGTTCACGCCCGAACGCGCCCGGGTCATCGCCGCGGTGGCGGCCAAGCGCGCCCGCGCCCTGAAGGCGACGTCGCTTGCGATCGCCATTCCCGACGAGGGCGACGACAAGGCGATCGCGGCCGCCCTGATCGAGGGCGCGATCCTCGCCTCCTACCGCTTCGACCGCTTCAAGACCCACAGCGTCGGCTCAGACGCCGACGAGGCCGAGGCCGACCGGCCCAGGCTCGAGTCGCTGACGCTGATCGGCCACATCGAGCTGACCGCCGACGCCGACACCGCCCGGGTGGCGGCCGAGTCGGCCAACATGGCCCGAGAGCTTCAGAACCTCCCCTCGAACATCGCCACGCCCACCTACCTGGCCGAGCGCGCCCTGGAGTTGGCCGCGACCCACGACGAGCTCAGCTGCGAGGTGATGGAGCGCGACGAGATGGTCGAGCGCGGCATGGGCGGCCTCGCCGCCGTCTCACAGGGGACCGCCGAGCCGCCCAAGCTGATCGTGCTGCGCTACCAGCACGGCGAGGGCGGAGAGCTGCTCGGCCTGGTCGGCAAGGGCGTCACCTTCGACAGCGGCGGCATCTCGATCAAGCCCAGCGGCGGCATGCAGGAGATGAAGATGGACATGTCTGGCGCCGCCGCCGTGCTCGGCGCCGTCGCCGCGATCGCCGAGCTGGAGCTTCCGGTCAACCTGGTGGCGCTGATCCCCTCGACCGAGAACATGCCCAGCAGCACGGCGATGAAGCCAGGGGACATCATCACCCAGCTCAACGGCAAGACCGTGGAGGTCAACAACACCGACGCCGAGGGCCGGCTGATCCTCGCCGACGCCCTCGCCTATGCCGTCGAGCTCGGAGCGAAGCGGATCGTCGAGCTCTCGACCCTGACGGGAGCCGTCCTGGTCGCGCTCGGCTCCACCTACGCGGGCCTGATGTCGAACGACGACGCCTGGGCCGAGGACGTCACCGAGGCGGCGGAGCGAAGCGGCGAGCTCGCCTGGCGCCTGCCCTTCCACGCTGAGTACAAGGAGCTGACCAAGGGCACCGTCGCCGACCTCACCAACTCCGCCTCCAAGCGCAAGGCGGGCACCATCTACGCGGGCTCCTTCCTCGAGGAGTTCGTCGGCGACACCCCCTTCATCCACCTCGACATCGCCGGCACCGCCTGGGACGTCGGCCGCGAATATGCGAGCAAGGGCCCGACGGGCTTCGGCGTGCGGCTGCTCGTGGACCTGGCCCGGCACCTGCCGGCCAAGGCCTGACGCTCAGCCCTCGAGGATCAGGCAGGTGCTGGTCCCATGGGCGACGAGCTTGCCGTCCTCGCTGAAGGCGCGGGCCTCCACGGTCGCCTGCATGCGGCCGCGGTGGACGACGTCGGCCTCACATCGCAGCCGGCCGGAGCCGGCCGTGATCGGACGGACGAGCTTGACCTCGATCGTCGCGGTCGAGTAGGCGACGCCGGCGGGCAGCGTCGTGTGGACCGCGCAACCCATCGCCGAGTCGAGCAGGGTGGATGCGTAGCCGCCGTGGACCATGCCCATCGGTTTGTAGTGCTCCTCACCGGGCACGCCCTCGAAGACGGCATGGCCCTCGGAGACCTCAACCGGCTGCAGGTTCATCAGCACCCCCATCGGCGGCGGCGGGATCTCTCCGGCGCCGATCGCCTCGACGTAATCGATGCCCGCCATCGTCGCGCCCACCGTGGCCGTGGGCATCGGGTCCTGGTAGACGACCTCGCGCGTTCGGGTCGTCTCGGGCGAGCTCTCGGCGAAGGAGGCGGCCGAGTCGACCGCCGACCCTCTCACCGCTGCGTGTGCCGTCGCGCCGCTCATCGGCGGCGCTCCGTGCGGACGGGAGCCGGGTAGAGCAGATCGGCGCGGATCTCCTCCTCGGTGAGCCGGATCCGCGTCAGGTCGAAGCTGGGCGTCTGGCGTTGACGACGTCGCGATCGCTGCTTTCTCATCTTCACTCCCGTTCTCTCGAACCGAGGTAGGTTGTTTGATGCAACCGAGTCCATCCTGCGCGGCACGCTAACACAGCCGGTTGCATGATGCAACCAAGTGTGCCAACATCACTCTCGTGCTCAACCGCGACTACAACGACCCGGCCTGCTCGATAGCCGGGACGCTCGGCCTGATCGGGGAGCGCTGGACGCTGGTGATCCTGCGCGAGGTCTTCCTCGGCCGCCGCCGCTTCAGCGAGATGCAGAGGACGACCGGCGTCGCTCGCAACATCCTCTCCTCCCGCCTCGACCGGCTCGTGGATGAAGGCATCCTCGAGCGCAGGCCCTACAGCGAGCACCCCGAGCGCCACGAGTACCTGCTGACCCACAAGGGCCTCGACCTCTGGCCGGTGCTCGTGGACCTGCTGCACTGGGGCGACAAGCACCTCGACCGCGAGGGCGAGCCGCCGCTGAAGCTGATTCACAAGGACTGCGGCGGGGAGATCGACGACCGCCGCATCTGCGAGAGCTGCGGCAAGCACCTGGGCCCACGAGACGCTCGTGCGGTCTACTCCGGGGACCCGGTCGCCGCGGCAACCGCCTAACCGCGCGCCTAGACTCCGCCGCCGTGGATTTCGATCTCAGCGACGAGCAGCGGCTGCTGCGCGACACGGTCCGCGATTTCGCGCGCCAGGACGTCGCACCGGTCGCCGAGGAGCTCGACCGGACGAAGAGCTTCCCCTACGAGCTCGTCACCAAGATGGGCTCGCTCGGCCTGATGGGAATCCCCTTCCCCGACGAGTACGGGGGCGGCGGGGCCGACACCCTCACCTACGCCCTCGCCGTCGAGGAGCTGACCCGGATCGACTCGTCCGTGGCGATCACGATGGCGGCCCACACCTCGCTCGGGACGATGCCGATCCACCTCTGGGGCAGCGACGAGCAGAAGCGCGACTGGCTCCCCCTGCTCTGCCCCGGTGAGAAGCTCGCCTCCTTCGGCCTGACCGAGCCGGAGGCGGGCTCCGACGCCGGAAACACAAAGACGACCGCGAAGCTCGAGGACGGCGAATGGGTGATCAACGGCGCCAAGCAGTTCATCACCAACGCCGGCACCGATATCTCTGGTTGCGTCACGATCACCGCCGTCACCGGCGACGCCGACGGCCGCAAGGAGATCTCGAACATCATCGTCCCCAACGGCGCCCCGGGCTATGAGCAGGGCGAGCCGTACCGGAAGATGGGCTGGAACGCCTCCGACACCCGTCCCCTCGTCTTCGAGGACTGCCGGGTGCCCGAGGGCAACCTCCTCGGCCGCCGCGGCGACGGCTTCAAGCAGTTCATGCAGATTCTCGACGGCGGCCGCATCGGCGTCGCGGCGATGGGCGTCGGCCTCGCCCAGGGCGCGCTTGACGAAGCGATCTCATATGCGAAGGAGCGCCGCGCCTTCGGGCAGCCGATCTCGAAGTTCCAGGCGATCCAGGCCAAGATCGCCGACATCTCCGCCCAGATCGAGGCCTCGCGGCTGCTGGTCTACCGGGCGGCAATCGAGAAGGACCGTGGCGACCCCTTCACGCTCACCGCCGCCCAGGCCAAGCTGATCACCGGCCGGCTCGCGGTGCGCGCAACCGAGGAAGCCGTCCAGATCCACGGCGGCTACGGCTATATCGAGGAGTACCCCGTCTGCCGCTTCTACCGCGACGCCAAGATCCTCACCATCGGCGAGGGCACCGACGAGGTTCAGCAGATGGTCATCGCACGCCGGCTGGGTTGCTAGCTACGCCTCAGGGACAGCGAGGGCCGTGACCTCATTGGGGCCGTGTCCCTCGAGCTGGGCGGCGCGGCCGCGGTGGTCGGGGATGCTCCAGTGCGCGCACAGCTCCAGTTCCTGGTCGGCGGTGAGGGCCTCCTCCGGCTTGAAGCGCGGCGCCTCGCGCACCCAGTCGCGCTCGTAGGCGGCCCAGAGCCTGTCCGCGCCCTCGGCGACGTGCTCGAAGGGCAGCGCCGTATGGCCGCTGAGCGGCCCGATGACCCAGCGGGGCTCGCCGTCGGTGGCGTCCACGTGGATCCCGGAGACCCGGCCGATTGCGCGGCCGCCCATGCCGTCGACCCGCTGCCCGACCCACCCGCGGGCGTCCTCGAGGGTCGGCAGGGGCGGCGGCTCAGCCATCGCGGCGCTCCAGCAGCTCGGTGGCGGCCGTCGCGGGGTCGAGCTCGCGGCTGACCACGCGCTCGAGCAGGCCGGCGACCTCAGGGTCGTCGCAGATCTCATCCTCGAGACGGCGGCGCAGGCGAGCCGCGGCAAGCTCCATCACCTCGTTGCGAAGGTTGCGTGCGCGCCGCTCGGCGAGGGTGCCCTCGGATTCGATCTGCTCGCGGTGCGTCCCGATCATCGCCGCCAGCTCGTCCACCGCCTCGCCGGTGGCTGCCTCGGTGCGAAGGATCGGGACGGTCCAGCTCAGGTGGGGCCCGAGCGCCAGCACGCCCTTGATCTCGCGGATCATCGTGTCGGTGAGCGGGTGGTCGGCCTTGTTGACGCAGATGATGTCGGGGATCTCCATCACCCCCGCTTTCAGCGCCTGGATCGAGTCGCCCGAGCCCGGCTGCAGTACCAGGATCACTGTGTCCGCGTGGTCGATGATGTCGATCTCGGCCTGGCCGACGCCGACCGTCTCGATGAAGACGTCGTCCTTGCCCGAGGCGTCCATCAGCAGCGCCGCCTGCAGGGTGGCCTCCGAGAGGCCTCCGAGCGCGCCCCGGCTCGCCATCGAACGGATGAACACCCCTGCGTCCAGGAAGTGATCGGAGAGGCGGATGCGGTCTCCCAGCAGGGCGCCCTTGGTGAACGGGCTCGAGGGGTCTATCGAGAGCACGGCCACCTGGCGCTCGGCCTTCCGCATCTCGGCGGTCAGCGCCCCGATCAGCGTGCTCTTGCCGACGCCCGGAGGCCCCGTCAGGCCGACGATCCGAGCGTTGCCGGTCCGCGGATAGACCTCCCGCAC
>SHVA01000007.1 GCA_009691195.1 Solirubrobacterales bacterium
AGGTGCCAGGCGGTTGAGAGCCCGTGGACGCCCGCGCCGATCACCAGGTGGCGCACTGACCCGGGAACGGTCGTCATCGGCGTCAGTGCTCCGGCGGTTCCCAGCCCTCGAGCACCGGAGGCTTCCAGTCCGCGCCGACGACCGCCGAGCCCTCGACCCAGGGGCCGAGCTCGGGTTGGGGGAACTTGGCGTGTTTTGCCTTGAGCCTGATCCCGTAGGAGTTGCCGCCCGTGAGGTGCGCCATCAGCACCTTGCGAGCGATCTCGTTCTCACGGCCCTCCGGGATCGGGAAGTAGATGCGAAGGAACGAGTTCGAGTAGCGGTCGAAGACCGCGGGCGTGCCCTCCTCCTCGAGCAGCTCGACGTCCTCGAGCCAGTTCAGGTCCTTGCCCGGTGTCGCCGTCTCGAGGTCGATGTCCTCGACCAGCGAGATGTCCTCCTGGTAGGGGAAGCGCTTCCCCGAGAGGTACTCGGCGTCGATCGAGACGACCTTCTCGGGCTCGCGCACGTCGCCCGCGCCGCTCACTGCGGATCCTCCGTCGCTGCGCCCGCGGGCTTGGGCAGGAAGTCAACGGGGTTCTCGAGGTACTGGTCGAGCAGCGTCTTGATCTCCTCGAGCGCGCGCTCCTCGCTGACCCCGGGCGTGTAGTCGGTGCCAGCCAGAGGCACGCGCGCCATCGCCGAGGCCTCCACGGTCAGCGCCGCCAGGTCCTCGGGCTCGAGGCTGTGGACGTTGGTCTTGCCGCAGGCGCGGGCCAGCATCTGGACCTCGAGGGTCAGCGTGTGGAGGAAGTTGAAGACGCGGTGGGAGGCTTCGTCGACGTCGAGCCGCTTGCGCAGCTCGGGGTCCTGGGTGGTGATCCCAACCGGGCAGCGCCCCGTGTGGCAATGGTAGCACTCGCCCGCGGGCACGCCGATCGTGCCCTCGTAGTCGGTGACACCGGGGATCTCCTTGTTGCAATTGAGCGCCATCAGCGACGAGTGGCCGATCGCGATCGCGTCGGCGCCCAGCGCCAGGCACTTGGCGATGTCGCCGCCGTTGCGGATCCCGCCGGCCACGACGAGGTCCACCTCGTCGGCGAGCCCGACGTCCTCGAGCGCACGCCGCGCCTCAGGGATCGCGGCCATCAGCGGAATCCCCGTCTCCTCTGCGGCCACGTGGGGGCCGGCGCCAGTGCCGCCCTCGGCACCGTCGAGGTAGATGATGTCGGGGCCGCACTTGGCCGCCATCCGGACGTCGTCGTAGACGCGGGCGGCGCCGAGCTTGAGCTGGATCGGCACCTCGTAGTTGGTCGCCTCGCGGGTCTCCTGGACCTTCAGCGAGAGGTCGTCGGGGCCGAGCCAGTCGGGGTGACGCGCGGGGGAGCGCTGGTCGATCCCCGCCGGGAGCGAGCGCATCTCGGCGACCTGCTCGGTCACCTTCTGCCCCATCAGGTGGCCGCCCAGGCCGACCTTGCAGCCCTGCCCGATGAAGAACTCGATCGCGTCGGCCAGCATCAGGTGGTGCGGGTTGAAGCCGTAGCGGCTCTGGATCACCTGGTAGTACCACTTGGTCGAGAGGTCGCGCTCGGGCGGGATCATCCCGCCCTCTCCTGAACAGGTCGCGGTCCCGGCCATCGAGGCGCCCTTGGCCAGCGCCATCTTCGCCTCGAGCGAGAGGGCGCCGAAGCTCATCCCGGTGATGTAGACGGGGATGTCGAGCTCGATCGGGTTCTTGGCGAACCTCGCACCCAACACCGTTTTGGTCTCGCACTTCTCGCGGTAGCCCTCGATCACGAACCGCGTCAGCGTCCCCGGCAGGAAGATCAGCTCATCCCAGTGCGGGATCTTCTTGAACATCGAGAAGCCGCGCATCCGGTAGCGGCCGAGCTCGGCCTTCATGTGGATGTCGTTGATGACCTTCGGGGTGAAGATCGGGCTGCTGCCCAGGACCTCGTTGGAGTTGGGGGCTTCGTCGGCCATCTCGGCTCCTTCTAGAACCTCACCTAGAGGACCAGCTTGCGTTCGCTGGGCTCGAGGCTGTCGTAGTTGTAGAGCTTCTTCCCGCAGACGAACTTGCGCAGATCCGGCGGCTTGCCGAGCTCGTGGTTGGCGAACTTTCGCTCGATCAGCTCCGTGTCGGAGTCATCCCACTCGCCCTCGATGCAGTCGATGCCGAGCGCCGCGACCTCGCCCCCGACGTAGATCGTGCCGTCGTACATCGAGTCACCGAGCCCGGGGCCGACGTCTCCGCAGATGATCTGGCGGCCGCGCTGCATCATGAAGCCGGTCATGGAGGCGGCGTTGCCGAGGGCGATGATCGTGCCGCCCTTCTGGTCAATCCCCGTCCGCGCTCCGACATCCCCCTTGACGACGAGGTCGCCGCCGCGAAGGGCGGCACCGGCCAGCGAGCCGGCGTTGTGCTCGACGACCACGACCCCCGACATCATGTTCTCGGCGACCGACCAGCCGACGCGCCCGGTGATCACGATCTCGGGGCCGTCGATCAACCCGCAGCCGAAGTAGCCGAGGCTGCCCTCGAAGCGGATCCGGCAGCGGGCGAGGATCGCGGTGCCGAGGGAGTGGCGCGCGCTCGGGTTGAGCACGGTCACGTCCCTGACGCCCTGCTCGTAGATCAGCCAGCGCAGCTCCGCGTTGATCTTGCGGGTGGTCATCTCGCGCGCGTCGAGCTCGGCTCGCTCGCCGTCGATCTTCGAGGTCTTGGGGATGGAGTCGTCGAGCTCGACCAGCCCGCGCTCGTCCATCCGTACCGTCGGCTCCTCGGCGTTCACCGGGTCCATACCCGCACCTCGCCCTCGTAGGGGTCGTTGGTCTCGATCTCACGATCGAGCACCTGGCGGATCGCGATCTCCTCGGAGGCCAGCGCCACCAGCTCATCGTCCTCGTAGAGCACCAGCGGCTTGGCGCCGAGCTCGTCCTTGGCGACCCCGAGCGCGTCCTCGGTGACGCAGATGTAGGTGAAGACCCCGTCGAGGTCCTCCAAGCTCTGGCGCATCGAGTCCTCCAGCGAGCGGCCCTCGCTCATCTGGTGGGCCAGGTAGACCGCGATGATCTCCGAGTCGCAATCGGACTGGAAGCGGTGCCCGGAGCGGGTCAGGCGCCGGCGCCAATCGTGGAAGTTGGTCAGCTGGCCGTTGTGGACGACGGCCACATCTGGGAACGGGTAGGCCCAATAGGGGTGGGCGTTGGCGATGTCCACGTCGGACTCGGTCGCCATCCGGGCGTGGCCGATCGCGTGGGTCCCCGTGTACTCGCCGAGCCCGTATTCATCCGAGACCGTGTCGGCATCGCCGAGGTCCTTGACTATCTCGAGCGAGCGGCCCAGGGACAGGACCTCGGTGTGGCGAACCCGCTCGACCGCGTCGGCGAGCAGCTTCAGGTCACCGTCGAAGCCGAACGTGATCGTCATCGTCCTGTGGGTCCCCTTGATCTCCTCGATCTCGGCCCCGGCGGCACGGATCCGCGCCTCGATCTGATCGCGCTGGCGCCCCACCCGCTGAGCGAGCTCGGCGTCCTCGTCCTTCGCCTCGCTTAGCTTCACGTGCATCACGTAGCCGTCGGTGCTGCCGCGATAGAGCGCGTAGCCGGTCGAGTCGGGGCCCCGGTGCTTCATCGCCTGGAGCATCGCCGTCATGTCGCGCCCCACCTGGCGCTCGCCCCCGCCGTTGCGATAGATGATCCCGGCTATCCCGCACATGGCATGACCTCCCTGCGGATCAGGGAAGAACCTCGAGGTACTCATCGCGCTCCCAGTCGGTGACTGCGGCGAGGTAGCGCTCCCACTCGTCGCGCTTGTAGTGCTGGAAGACCCTGTAGAGGCGCCCGGGCATGGCCTCGCGCACCAGCTCGTCGGCCTCGAGCGCCTCGAGCGCGGCGCCCAGGCTCTCCGGAACGCGCTCCAGCTCGACGCCCTCGGCCAGCAGGTCGTAGGTGTTGCCCTCCTGCGGGGGCCCGGGATCGACCTCGCGCCTGAGCCCGTCGAGCCCGGCCTTGAGCAGGGCGGCGATCGTAAGGTAGGGGTTGCAGGACGAGTCGACCCCGCGGTACTCGAAGCGCCCTCCGGAGGCGACGCGAACGGTGCAGGTCCGGTTCTGCCAGCCCCAGTTCTTGTAGATCGGCGCCCAGAAGCCGACGTCCCACATCCGGCAGTAGGAGTTGACGGACGGGTTGCCGACGCACATCAGCGCCCCGAAGTGGTCGAGCAGGCCGCCGAGGAAGTGGCGGCCCTGGTCGGAGAGCTGGGCGACCCCGTCCGGATCGTGGAAGACGTTGTTGCCCTTGTCGTCCATCAGCGTGAAGTGATGGTGATGGCCGTTGGCCGAGACGCCGGTGAAGGGCTTCGGCATGAACGATGCAAGCAGGCCGTGCTTGCGCGCCACCGCGGCGCATATCTGCCGATAGGTGGTGATGTTGTCGGCGGTCGTCACAGGGCGGTCGAAGCGGAAGTTGAGCTCGAGCTGACCGGGGGCGTCCTCGTGGTCGCCGTAGCTCATGTCGAGGCCCAGGCGCTGGCCGTAGTCGACGACGTCGAGCAGCACCGGACGGAGCTCCTCGAACATGTGGATGTGGTAGCAGTAGGGCTTGGTGACGCCCTCGGCGTTGCCCTCCTCGTCGCGACGCATCCACATCATCTCGGGCTCAATCCCGACCACGAAGTTGAGCCCCAGCTCCTGCTCGAACTCCGCGACGATGCGCTTCAGGTTCTGGCGCGGGTCGGCGTCCAGAAGCTCTCCGGTCTCGGTGTCGTAGCAGTCGCAGAAAACACGAGCGACGCTCTCGTCCCACGGGAGGACCTCGAAGGTGTCGAGGTCGGCGATCGCGGCGAGCTCGGACTCCTCGGGCCCGAAGCCGATGTATTTGCCCTCGCGGTCGGTGAAGAGGTTGGCCGTGGCGCCGTAGACGAGCTGGTAGCCCTTCTCGGCGACCTGCGGGAAGAACGAGGCGACGACGCCCTTGCCCATCACGCGGCCGGTGATCGAGACCTGCTGGAAGAAGACGTACTTGATCCCCTCGTCCTCGATCCGCGTGGTCAGCTCCTGGATCTTCTCGGCGCGGCCCTTCTGGCTTCGCGCCTCCTCCAGGGTGGCCGGGGGCATCACGGTCTTGGGGGTCTTGAGGACCGTCTCGACGGTCCCCCCCATCTCCTTTGCGGCCACCGTCCGGCTCCTTTCCGCCCGGCCCCTCCGGGCATTCCGCTCTCACACCTACCGGCGAAGCCGGCTCGGAAGGAGCCGTTGTTGCTCCTTCAGGCGGTTTCGCCGCGAACTATATGCGAATAAACAAAAAGGTACAAAACCCGGCTCCGGCGCTCCGGAGGAAGTCGAGGGGGCGCTAGCCGGCGGCTATGTCCAGCCAGTTGGCGAACAGCCTGCGAGCCGCGGGGTGGAGCTCTGCCGCGCGAGCGTCGATCTGCGCCAGGAATCGAGCGCCCTCCTCGTCGCCGAGCGACCTCGTGAGGGAGGCCTGGTAGGCGGGGACCTCAGCCCACTGCCGGGCCATCTCGGGAGTCACCTCGAGGTGGAACTGGACCCCGAAGGCGCGATCGCCGCTCTGGAAGGCCTGGTTGGGGGCGAGCGGCGAGCCGCCGAGGCGGACCGAGCCCTCGGGAAGATCGAAGCTGTCGCCGTGCCACTGCAGGCAGACGAGGGGCTCCTCGATGCCGGCGAACAAGCGACTGCCCCGACCCTCGGCGGTGAGCTCGACGGGGAGCAGCCCCACCTCGGCGCTCTCCAGCGAGAACACCCGCGCGCCCAGCGCCGCAGCGAGCAGCTGCACGCCCAGGCAAACGCCCAGGAAGGGGCGGCCCGCCTCCACAGCATCCCGGACGAGCCGCCGCTCGTCACCGAGCCAGGGATGCTCGGAGTCGTCGCCGGCGCCCATCGGGCCGCCCATCGCCAGCACTCCGTCGAACTCGCGCCAGTCGGGAAGCGGGTCGCCCTCGTCGAGCTCGACCGCCACCACCTTCACGCCGCGCTCGTCCATCACCTCGGAGAAGACGCCCGGATGCTCGCAGGCGATGTGCTGGAGGACGAGGACCTTCACGGAGCCTGGTCGCCTACCTCCCGCAGCCTCTGCCGGACGGCGGCGTCCACGTCGCGCCGCGCCGCCTCGGCCACAGCCTTGGCGGTTTCCTTGGCGCTCTGCTCCTTGTTCGAGGTCACCTCGCCGGTCTTGGCGTCGATCTCGACCACTGCCAACGCCGCGAACAGGTCAGGGCGGTCGCCCTGGAAGCCGATCGGCCTCGAGAGCGAGACGAACCAGAAGGCCTTGCGGTTGATCCCCTGGCGCAGCAGCCGCACCTGGGTGTAGGTGGGCGTGAAGTCAACCTGTTCGTTGGCGCTGGCGACCGCCTCCTCCTGGGTCACCTGGACCTCGAGATCCTGGCAGCCCTTGGCGACCACGAACGCAACCACGAGGATCGCGGCTAGCCCGACCACGCGCGGCCAGGTCGGCCGGCGCTCCTCCCTCGACTTCGGCTCCAGCGAGAAGCCGGAATCGCCCCAGGAGGGCGTCACAAAGCTATCTCGTCCACGCAGCTCAGACGGTGGGGCGGTACTCGTTACCGATGTCGGTACCGAGCACGACGTAGAGCACGATGATCGTGCAGATGATCGAGAAGATGATCATCCCCCGCTCAAACGACTTGACGTGCGTCTGCTTCTCGGGGAACTCGATCTGCTTGCCAGATGCCATCAGGTCTCGTCTCCTCTACTTGCCGTGGTTCCGGACATAGCTTGCCGTGGTTCCGGACATAGGCGCCTTGCCGTGGTTCCGGACATAGGCAACCAGCCTCTTGTTCTCGTAGACCATCCAACCGATCAGCACGAACACCATGACCGCGATCCCGATCCAGGTCAGTGCCATGTAGGCACCGTTGGCCCCAACGCCCTCCTCGCCGTATGTCGATCCGGGCCCGAAGGTCATGAACCCGGCACACGGCTGCGTTTCGCTGAGGTAGTTGTCGCCGACCACGAAGTCAGCGGAGTCCTCGGCGTTCGCTGTCACGCTCGCCTCGTCGGTGCCGTCGACCTGCTGGTGGATCACACAATCCGGTGCACTGTCGATTATCGCCGGCATGCTGCCTCCCTTCGTCTCGTGGTCGTGGTCACGTTCTCACCAGGTCCTTGAATGCCTCCGATTGCATCTTCTCGGCGGACACCCGGGTGCCATCGGGCTCGATAACCAGGTCCTCGACCTGAGCGAACTCAGGCACATGGATGTCCGGCTCGTACTCGGCGGCATCGAGGCCGGCGAGCTCCACCTCGGGCGGCACGCGCAGCAGGTTCAGCTTCTTGAGGAACCAGGAGGCGATATAGCCGCTGAGGAAGCCGAGCGGCACGAACGTCGCCAAGCCGATCAACTGGCCCCAGATGGAGCTGTCGACGTTGTTGAGCCCGGTCGGATACCCGGCGGCGAAGATGCCGACCCAGATGATCCCGAGGAAGCCCGAGAAACCGTGGACAGCGACCGCGCCGACGGTGTCGTCCACGCGCATCTTGCCCTCGATCCAGTTTCCGACGTAGACCACGATGCCGCCGCTTAATATCGCGAGCAGGTAGCCCAGCGTGGGCGCGTAGACATCGGCGCCGGCAGAGACGCTGATCACGCCCGCGAGTCCTCCGGACACCGTCCAGAATGGGTCCCCCCGGCTGGTGAAGTAGGCGCCGGTGAAGCCGCCCGCGAAGCCCATCGTGATGATCATCGCGATCGAGCCGAGCGTCGTCGGGCTCAGGTAGATGTTGGCCCAGCCCGGCACGGTGGTCGAGACGATCACCAGGCAGGCCGCGTAAAAGGCGTAGAAGCCCGTGAAGATCAGCATCAGCCCCATCAGCGTCATATGGATGTTGTGGGGTCTGAAGGTCCGGGACAGGCCCTCCCTCGTGTACTTCCCGATCCTCGGCCCGAGGTTGAAGAGCACGCCGAGCGTGAATGCGCCCGCAACTCCGTGCACCACCGCGGATGCGATCGAGTCGTGGAAGCCGAACCGCATCGTCAGCCAGCCGCCGGCGCTCCAGCCCCAGGCGGCGTCCAGGATCCAGACCACGGATCCGAGCAGCACCGCCAGGATCAGATAGGCCGAGAGCCTGACGCGCTCGAGCAGCGCGCCGGACATAATCGACGCCGTCGTCCACGAGAACAGCAGGAAGGCCAGGAAGAAGACGAGGTTGATGTTGTTCGCGAAGTTGGGACCGAACGTGTCCGACCACGGAAGGCCGCCCTGGCAGGCGACGCTCGTGAAGTCGGAGCTGTTGGGGCCGATCGGGAGGCCGGCCTGGTTGCAGTTGTAGATCCACCAGCCGAAGTAGTAGAAGCTCGGCGTCACGACGGCGATCGTGAGGATGTTCTTCATCGCCGTGGCGAGCGCGTTCTTGCGGCGCGCAACCCCGGTCTCGTAGGTCATGAAGCCCACGTGGATCAGCCACATGAGCACGACCGTGAAGAAGTAGAACTGCTCGCCCAAGATGACGCTGTCGAGCGACAGGCTCTCGGCGGGGGCCGCGTCCTTGACGCTGGTTACCTGTGCGACCAGTGTTTGGATCATCGTCGCTCCCTCTGTTCTCGCCCCCGATGGAGGGTGCGAACCGTCACGGACCGTGTGTCACGAGCCACCAACATCGGCAACATATAGCCGAGCGGCGCGCCTCCGCAATAGGCACTCGCCACATACTTGGGGCACGGTAAGAGTAGGATCCGCACATAGGGCTGAAGCGGGCCCGGGTCTAGGATGGGCGCCTCTTTTGCCAGCAAAGGGAGGATTTGCTTGACGGTCGAGTCGGTGAAGTCGCCTCTGGAGGAAGGACCAGACGCCCCTGAGGACGACGCGCTCAGCGGCGCGCGCAGGGAGAACGAGACCCTGTACGCCGTCATCAAGACGGTCTCGTCCTCGCTCGACCTCGACCAGGTGCTGGGCGGGATCGTCGATATCGCCACCGACGCGACCGGCTGCCACGCCTGCTTCATCTACTTCCTCGACGGCGAGCGGCTGGTGCTGCGAGCCGCCTCGCCGCGCTACTCCGGCCTCGTCGGCGAGATCGAGCTCGGCGTAAACGAGGGCCTCGCCGGCTGGGTGGCCCGCACCAAGACGCCCGAGTTCATCCCCGAGGATGCGATGGCTGACCCCCGGATGAAGTACGTCCCGGAGCTGGACGAGGAGCGCTTCCAATCGATCGTCGCGGTGCCCATCCTCGCCAAGTCCGGCGACGTGATCGGGGTGGCCGTCCTCCACACCGCCGCGCCGCGCGTCTTCGACGACGAGGTGCTCAACTTCCTCGTCCACACGGCGTCCCTCGTCGCAGGGGCGATCGAGAACGCCCAGCTCTACGAGGAGACGCGGCGGCGCGTCCAGGCGCTGACCACGCTCACCCAGCTGAGCCAGGCGCTCGCCGCCGTGACCCTTCGCGAGGACCTCTACGACGCGGTCACCCGAGGCGCCCGCGAGCTGCTCGGCGCCGATGCCTGCCAGATCTATCGCCTCGACGCCGAGGCCGACGAGCTCGCCCTGGTCGGCGCGGACCCCTCGGACGCGCCGGCGCCGAGCCCGCGTCCGGGTGGGACCGCACTCGTGCTCGACCTGATGCGCCGCTCCAACGGCCGCAGCCGGGGCGGGCGCCGTCGCGTCGCCCAGGCGCTTTGGCCCGACGTCGACGAGGACGCGCTGCTGGTGGCGCCGCTTGTCGCCGGCGACGAGCAGCTCGGGATCCTCTGCTGCCACACCCACGCGCGGCAGTTCGCCGACGAGGATGCGGAGCTGCTCAGCGCCGTCGCCAACCAGACCGCCGTGGGGCTCAAGAAGGCCGAGCTGATTGAGCGGCTGACGGCCGAGAACATCGTCAAGGACATGTTCGACGCGCTCGCCGCCGGCTCGGTGGACGCCGCCGAGGCAAAGGCGAGCGAGGCGCGGTGCGACCTCGCCAGACCGCACGTCTTCCTCCACGTCGAGCGCGCCCCGAGGACCAGCCAGGATGCCCCGGCGTGGCTTGAGCTCGCCGCCCGGCTCGAGTCACAGCTTCGTCGTCTCTATCCCCGGGCGTTGTTCGACTCCCGGCACGACCGGATGCGGGCGGTGGCGCCGCTGCCCACCGCTGAGGCTGGGACGGTCGAGCGGCTACGGGCCGCCTGCGAGCCGCTCGTGGCCGAGCAGGGGCTGGTGGTCGGGCTCAGCGACGTCGATCGCGGGGCCGCCAGCGCTCGCCGGCGAATGCGCGAGGCCGCCGACGCGGCCCGAATCGGCCGCTCACTGGTGACCGACGGGGGCGCCGTCTCCTACGAACAGCTCGGCGCTTACCGCTACCTCGTCCACCTCGAGCTCGACGACGCGCCGCGCGACCGCTATCGCCAGTCTGTGGAGGAGCTGATCGAGTACGACAAGCGCCGTGGCGCCCGCCTGGTCGAGACGCTGGAGCAGTTCCTGGCCGATCGCGGCAGCGTCACCGCCAGCGCCAGGGCCCTCTACGTGCACCCGAACACCATTCGCCAGCGGCTCGAGCGGATCGAGAGGGTCTCAGGCCTCGACCTGGGAGCGGAGGACCTGCTTTCGCTGGAGCTGGCGCTGAAGCTCGTGCGCCTGCACCGCGTCCGGGCGGAGAGGGACTAGAGATCACGTCCCCCGAAGAGCTAGGCGGCCTTCTGCTCGCGGCGGCGGCGAAGCAGCAGCCAGACCCAGAAGATCCCGAACCCCACCACGTTGGTCATCAGCACGAACAGGACCCACCACGCCTTCCAGAGAAATGGCAGCTCCTTCTCCTTCCAGAGCTCGTAGCCGGCGAGGTAGCACATGATGACCAGCGTGATCACCAGGATCGTCGGCGTCCGGCCGGTGAGGATGAAGAGGATCATCGGCGGGGGCATCCTATAGCCACGGCGCGAGGCGGCGACCGCGGATGACGATCCGGGCGAAGCTCTACGCGGCGATCGTGCTTACGATCCTCGGGCCGCTGGCGACGACCGCCGTGGCGCTGCACGGCATGTCGCAGATGGGGGACCGCTTCGACCAGGCCCAGCAGCGGGCGCAGGACGAGACCATCGCCCGCGAACTCAAGTTCGCCGTCACCGACGTCAACGGCTGGCAGACGGCCTACGGCTACGACAACGGCGCCTCCCGGCCGATCTTCGTCCGCTCGGCGACCAAGCTGCGCGAGGACCTCGCCCTCGCCGCTGACGAGCTCACCGAGCCGCACGAGCAGGCGCTGCTCAACCGGCTCGAGGGAGAGTTCAAGGAGTTCATGAGGCTCGACGCGATCGCCTATCGCGAGCTGCGAAACGGCAACGCGGAGCGGGTGCGACAGCTCTTCCTGGGGCCCGAGATCGAGAACTTCCAGGCGATGGCGAAGACCTCAGAGATCCTCGCCGCCTACGAGGCCCGCAGGGCGGAGGCGGCCGACGGAGACTTCACCCAGGCCAAGGACGACGCTCGCAAGCGACTGATCGCCGTCGCGCTCGGGGCGGGGATCGTGATCATCCTGCTGCTCGTCACGGCCCAGGACGTCGTCCGCCTCGCACTCGAGGGGGAAAAGGTCGTCGGCCGGCGGCGACCCGACGAGGATGAAGACAAAGACGACGACGACCGCTCATGACCCGGGACGTGCTCCTGACGCTGAGCCTGCTGCTCAGCGCGGCGCTCGCGGCACGCTTCCTGGCCAGCCTCGTGCGGGTGCCGGAGATGCTCGTACTACTCGCCTTCGGCGCCCTGCTCGGGCCCTCGCTGCTCGACGTGATCGACGTTCCGCTCGCGTCCGTCGGCGCCCAACTGATCTTCACCCTCGGCGTGTCCCTGATCCTCTTTTACGGCGGGCTCAACCTGTCGCTGTCGGTGCTGCGCAAGGTCTGGGTGGGGCTCGGACTGCTGGTGCTTCCCGGGGTGGTCCTGACCGCTGCCGTCACCGGCGCGGTCGCCCATCTGGCCTTCGGGCTCTCTTGGTCGGCCTCGCTGCTGATGGGGGCGGTGTTGTCGCCGACCGATCCCGCGATCCTGATCCCGCTGTTCATCCGCACCCGCCTGCGGCCCAAGGTCGCCCAGGCGGTGGTGGCGGAATCGGCCTTCAACGACCCGACCGGCGCGGTGCTGGCGCTGGCGCTGGCCAGCGTCCTGATCAGCGGGGACAGCTCGCTGGCGACCCCGGTCAAGGACTTCGTGGTGGACCTCGGGATCAGCACCGTGATCGGCGTCGTGGCCGGGGTGATGCTCGCCGCGGTGATCTCGAGCCGGCGCACCGGCATCTGGCGCGAGTCCTCGGCGGCGGCGGTCCTGACCGTGGTCACGATCAGCTACTTCTCGCTCGACTCGGCGGGCGGCAGCGGCTACCTCGGCGCATTCCTCGCCGGCTTGATCGTCGGCAACATGGAGTTCCTCGGCCTCGCCATGCACTCCAAGCACGAGAAGGAGATGCGAGCGTTCGCCTTCAATCTCGCCGACCTCGTCACATTCTTCGTCTTCATCGTGCTTGGGGCGAACATCCCCTTCGACGTGCTCGGCGAGAACCTGCTGCCGGCGCTCGCGGTGGTCGCCGCGCTGCTGCTGCTCGCGCGGCCGCTGACCGTCCTCGCATGCATCCTTCCCGACCGCGGTGGAGGGTGGACGCGGGAGGAGATCACCTTCCTCTGCTGGACGAGGGAGACCGGCGTCGTGCCGGCGGCCCTGGTCGGCGTGCTCGCGGGCCTCGGTGTGCCCAACACCGAGGTCTACGCGGCCGTGGTCGCGCTGGCGATCATCCTCACCCTGCTGCTCCAGGCCCTCCCCGCGGCCCGACTGGCCGGCAAGCTCGGGCTGCTGGACGGGCAGGCACCGGCAGCAGCGACCGACGGCGCCTGAGCCCGGGCCGCCCGCGGCTGGTCTAGGCTCGCGCCGTGCTCCGCCCCTCCCTGGTGGACGTGACCGAGACGGCGCTTCGCGAGCGCCTGGCGCCCGGTCGCGCGCGACCGGGCGACCGGCTCCCCCCCGAGAAGGAGCTGTGCGAGGCGCTGGGGGTCTCCCGAGGCACCCTGCGGCTGGCGCTGGAGCGCCTGGAGAGCAACGGCGAGGTGATCCGTCGCCAGGGCAGTGGCACCTACGTCGGCCGGGTCGCCCTCCACGCGGCCTTCAGCGAGGGACTCGAGATCCTCGAGTCCTACGCGTTGCTGGCGAAGCGCCAGGGCAAGCGCCTCTCGGCACGCAACCTCCAGATCGAGCAGTCGCCGACGCCCGGCTACGTCGCGGAGGAGCTCGGCATCGGCAGGGGCGCGAAGGCGACGTTGATCCATCGCACGCTGCTGGCCGACGGAGAAGTGGCCGCCTACATGCGCGACATCATCCATCCCGGCATCGAGCTGCCCCCGCCCGAGGAGCTGCACGAGGAGCTGGCCGAGGGGAAGATGGTGCTCGACGTGATGGTCGAGCACGGCGTCCCGATCGCCTTCGCCCGGACGCAGGTCCGCCCTCGCCTCGTCGAGCCCGGCGGCCGCCTGGGAGAGTCCCTGGGCGCGACCCGCGTCACCGCTGCGCTCGAGGTGACCGAGCTGATCCACGAGGCCGGAGGCCAGGCGATCCAGCACTCGATCACCGTCTTTCCCCCCGGCTCGATCGACCTGCACGTCCTCCGGGCGCTGCGGGCGGCCCCCTAGGGATGGCCCTCGCGCCCCACGAGCGAACCGGCGCGGCGAGCAAGATCGCGCCCGCGCGGGCGCGGGTGGCGAAAACCAGCCGATACTGCGAGAGCATGCCGCTACCCATTAATCGCCCCCGCAGTAGCCTTCGACGAAAGTTGCCGTCCGCACAATGCGCCTGAACCCCTCCCTGACAACCCGCCTGCGCGTCGGCTTCATCGTCCTCTTCGCAATGCTCCTGGTGGTCTCGCTGCTCGGGGTGGCGCGCCTGTTCCAGATCAGGGTGGACTTCGAGGACCAGACCCAGCGCTACTCGGACCTCGATGTGAAGGCGGCTCAGATGCAAACCGCCTTCGCGACCGAGAACGCGGCGGTCACCGCGTTCCGCCGAGGAGGCGCCGACCAGGCCCAGCTCCGCGACGCGACAGCGGCAGCCGACCGCACCGACGCCCAGGCCCTGCAGCTCGCCGCCGGCGACTCGGTGAGGCCGCTGGTCCGGCGCCGGATCGCCGCCGAGGAGGACTGGCGCAGGAGGGTCGCCGACCCCCTGCTCCGGGGAGGGGCGCCCTCGGCCCAGGCGCAGCGCGAGTCCGGGGCGTCGGTCGAAGCGGCCAGCAGGTCCCTCGCGGCGGGGGTGGACGAGGCCAAGGACGCCAGCCGTGACCGCGCCCACGACAGGACCCGCAACACCACCATCCTGGTCGCGGCCGGGCTCGCGGCCGCGCTGCTGGCGGCGCTGATCCTCTTCTCAGGCCTGATCAACTCCATGCGCGCACCGCTGGCGCGCCTGGTCGGCGGGGCGCGCAGGCTCGCCGGCGGCGACCTCGAGACCAGGGTCAAGGTGGGCGGCCCGGTGGAGATCGCCATTCTCGGGCGAGCCTTCAACGAGATGGCCGCCGAGCTCGAACGCGACGCCCGGGAGCGCGACCGCCTGGAGCGGATGAAGGACGACTTCGTGCTCACGGTCTCACACGAGCTGCGAACCCCGGTGACCGTCGTCAAGGGCTTCGCGGAGATGCTGACCGCGGAGAAGGGAGACCTCAACAGCCGCCAGCGCGAGGCCGCCGAGGTGATCTCCGACAGCGCCGGGCAGCTTCAGAAGATGATCAACGACCTGCTCGACCTCGCCCGCAGCGATGCGGGCAAGCTCCGGATCGAGACTGAGCCGGTATCGGTCCGGACGCTGGTCCAGAACGCGGCTCGCCGGATGAAGCCCGAGTTCGAGGAGAAGGGCCAGAGGCTGACGGTCAGCGTCGAGTCCGAGCTGCCGAAGGTGATGGCCGATCCCCACCGGATCGGGCAGGTCCTCTCGAACCTGCTGACCAACGCGAACCGCTACGCGCCGGAGAAGGCGAGGGTCCGCCTCACCGCGGCCGGCGCGGGCAGGCAGGTCGAGTTCGCCGTCAGCGACGACGGGCCCGGCCTCGACGAGGAGGAGCTCGAGCACGTCTTCGAGCGCTTCTGGCGCGCCGACAGCGGTGAGAGCCAGGAGGTGGGCGGGACCGGAATCGGGCTCGCCATCGCCCAGTCGTTGATCGAGCTCCACAAGGGGGAGATCTCGGCCGCCTCGGAGCCGGGCGAGGGCGCCAGCTTCCGCTTCCTGCTGCCGACGGTCAGCGAGAAGGCGAACGGCGCCTCGGGCGACGGCGCCAAGCCCGCCCGCAAGCCGACGCAGCGGAGCGCGGCGAAGAGCAAGGCATGACCCGGCTGCTGGTCGCCGATGACTCGGAGACCGTGCTGCTGATGCTGGAGCGCCGGCTGGAGATGGCCGGCTACGAGGTCATCACCGCTGTCGACGGGCAGGAGGTGATCGACAAGATCGCCGCCGCGACCGGGCGAAACGCTCCCGACATGATCCTGCTCGACGCGATGATGCCCCGCAAGTCCGGGGTCGAGGCGCTTCAGGAGCTCCGCGAGGGAGGCAACGAGATCCCGATCCTGATCATCAGCGCCCACCTCGACGTCGAGGAGCCCGACCGGATGGCAGAGCTGGGAGCCAACGGCTGCGTCCCGAAGCCGTTCGAGTGGGACGAGCTGATCGGGCGGATCGAGGAGCTGGCGCCCTAGCTACGCGCCGGGACCCGGTGACGCTCGGGCTACGCCCGAGCCGGCTCGAAGCGGACCTCGTGGCCCTTCAGCTTGGTCCCGTTGAGGCGATCGATCACTCGCTCGGCGTCCTCCGTGCCGAGCACCACGAACGAGAAGCGGTCGAGCACGCGAACCTCGCTGATCGCGTCGTCCTTCAGCACCGCCCCCTCGATCAGGGCCCAGCGGAGGTCCTCCTCGTCAATATCGCTCTGGCGCCCCCGGTTGCAGAAAAGCTTGACCATGCCGTCGGCTGACTCGGCCGGCTTGACCTCCTCGCGATGGCGCGGCCGGGGCGCATGCGTGAGCCGCTCCTCGGGCGGCTCCCACTCGCCGATCGGAGCCTTGACGACCCGCTCGATCTCCTTCAGGTCGTCGGCCTGCTTGTTGGTGACGAAGGTGATTGCGCGCCCGGTGCGACCGACCCTGCCGGTCCGCCCGATGCGGTGCACGTAGATCTCGGGATTGTTGGGAAGGTCGTAGTTGATGACGTGGGTGACGTGCTCGATGTCGAGCCCGCGCGCGGCGATGTCGGTCGCCACCAGGAGGGGCACCTTGTGCTCCTTGAAGGAGATCATGACGCCGTCGCGCTGGCCCTGGCTGAGGTCGCCGTGCAGGGCCTTGACCCGCAGGCCCTTGTCGGCGAGGTCTCGGTCCAGCCTCGCCGCGCCGATCTTGGTGCGGCAGAAGATGATCGCCTGCTCGGGTTCCTCGGCCTTGAGCACCTCGACCAGGCGCTCCTTCTTGTTGCGAGGCTCGACCATCACGTAGGCCTGCTCGACCGTGTCCACCGTGAGCTTCTTGGGGGTGACCCGGATCGTGGTCGGGTCATACATGTAGGTCTCGGCGAGGCGGGCCACCGGGGCCGGCATCGTGGCCGAGAAGAGGGCGGTCTGGCGGCCGCTGGGGCAGGTCCGAAGGATCTTCTCGACATCCTCTATGAAGCCGAGGTCGAGCATCTCGTCGGCCTCGTCGAGGACGACGTAGCGCGCCGAGGTCAGGACCAGGGACTGGCGCGACATCAGGTCCATCATCCGGCCGACCGTCGCCACCACGACCTGGGCGCCGTGGCGCAGCCGCGCCTGCTGCTCGCGGATCGGGGCGCCGCCGAATACGGCGACGATCTCGACCCCCTCGAGGTGCTCGGCGTAGGAGCGCAGCGCCTGGGTCACCTGGATGCAGAGCTCGCGGGTCGGCGTCAGCACGAAGGCCTGCGTCTCCTCGTTGTCGGGATCGACGTAGTCGAGCATCGGCAGGCCAAACGCCGCGGTCTTGCCGCTGCCCGTCTGCGCCTGGCCGATCACGTCGTGACCGCCGAGCAGCTCGGGGATGGCCTGGGCCTGGATCGGCGTCGGCTCCTCGTAGCCGAGCTCGCCCAGGGTCCTCACGAGCGGCTCGGAGAGGCCGAGCGAGGCGAAGTCGGTGGGCGCGGGCCCGGCCTCGGTGGCCTCAGGCTCGGAGTCAGCGAGCTCGGGCTCGGCGTCGGTGGCCTCCGGCTCGGTGGCCTGTGCGTCAGTTGTCACGAGGAGAGCGTAGCCGTCGCCGGGCGCTACGCGGACGGGTCGAGAAGGAGCTTGCCGGTGCTGCGGCGCTCGATCAGCTCTTCGTGCGCCTTGGGCGCGTCGGAGAGCGGGTAGACGCCGCCGATCACGACCTCGAGCTCGCCCGAAGCCACGGCGCCGAGCAGCTCACCGATCGCCTGGGTGGCCAAGTCCCTGCGGGTGGCGATCAGATGGACGAGCCAGAAGCCGACCACCGCGGTCGAGTGCTGGAGCAGCCCGTTGGTCGCGACCTCGCCGGGAGTGCGCGACGCGTTCCCGAAGACGACGATGCGCCCGAACGGCGCCAGCGAGCGCAACTCGTCCTCGAAGCCGTCGCCGCTCATGTGCAGGACCACGTCCACGGGCTTGCCGTCGTTCGCTGCCAGCAGATCCTGCTTGAGGTCCTGACTGCGGGAGTCGACGGTCGCGTCGGCGCCGAGGCGCTCGACGAGGGCTCGCTTGTCCTCGGTGGAGGCGAGCCCGATCACCCTGGCGCCCGCACGCTTGGCGAGCTGGACGGAGAGGGTGCCGGTGCCGCCGGCCGCCGCCTCAACGACCACGGTCTCCCCCTTCTCGACCTTGGCACAGAGCTTGACCAGCGCCCACGCGGTCAGTCCCTGAAGCACCAGCCCCGCTGCCTGGTCGTCCGAGACGCCCTCTGGGACCGGCGCGAGCCAGGCCTCGGGGACGGCCACCTTCTGGGCGTAGCCGCCGCCGCCGAGCAGCGCCGCGACGCGGGTGCCGTCAGGGGTCGTGCCGCTGATCTCGCCGCCGGGGATCATCGGCAGCGATTGCTCGGCGAGGTAGTCGTTGCGGGTCGCGTGCGTATCGGCGAAGTTGACGCCACAGCGGGCAACGTCGACCACGACCATCCCGTCAGCGGCCTCCGGGTCGGGCAGATCGCCATGCTTCATGACCTCGGGCCCGCCGAACTCCTCGATCTGGATAGCTTTCACGCTCGCAAGCGTATGTCACTGACGGTCGTCGGCTCAATCGCGTTTGATTCCGTGCGCACGCCATTCGGCGAGCGCGAGCGGATGCTGGGCGGCTCCGCCGTCCATTTCGCCCTGGCCGCGAGCTTCTTCACCGAGGTCAGGGTCGTCGGCCCCGTGGGCGACGACTTCACCGATGAGCACGTCGCGGTCCTCGCTGAGCGCGGGGTGATCACCGACGACATCGAGCGCGTTCCGGGCGGCGAGACCTTCTTCTGGAGGGGCCACTACGAGTACGACATGAACGTCGCCCACACCGACGAGACCGAGCTCAACGTCTTCGGCGGCTTCGAGCCGAAGCTCTCGGAGGAGTCGCGCTCGGCTGAGATGCTGTTCCTGGGGAACATCCAGCCCCAGCTCCAGCGCGAGGTGCGGGCGTCCTGCGACGGTCCCCGGTTCGCCGCGCTCGACTCGATGAACCTCTGGATCGAGAACGACCGCGAGGCGCTGATCGCCGCGATCGGCGAGGTCGACTGCGTGGTGCTCAACGACGCCGAGGTCCGGATGCTGACCGATCAGCCCAACCTCGCCCGCGCCGCCCGGCAGCTGATGGAGATGGGACCCCGGGTCGTGGTCGCCAAGCAGGGCGAGTACGGTGCCGCGCTCTTCACCGAGTCGGGCTTCTTCGCGATCCCCGGCTACCCGCTCGAGGACGTTCGTGATCCCACCGGCGCCGGCGACAGCTTCGCCGGCGGCTTCCTCGGCTACCTCGACGGCTGCGACCGGGCCGACGGCGCCGCCGTTGACGAGTCGGCGCTGCGCCAGGCGATGGCCTACGGCTCGGCCCTGGCCTCCTTCAACGTCGAGGACTTCGGCACCGACCGGGTCCGCCGCCTGACCCCGGACGAAATCGAGGAGCGGCTCCAGGACTTCCGGCGGATGACCCAGTTCGACGTCGCGCCGGCCGAAGCCAAGTAGCTAGACCTTCATCCTCGCCTCGTCGAGGTCGAGGTCGCGCTCGATCCGCCGCAGCACGTCCTGCTTGGCGCGGCCCTCGTTTCTCAGCTCCACCAGCGCCTTGCGCTCGGCGGCGATCAGCTTCTGGCGCAGGGCCCGGTGGACACGGACCGGGTCCTCGATCGCCGGCCCGCCATCGCCGTCCTTCGAGAGGGCGGACATGCAGCGCGCGAACCGCGCCCTGTAGATCTCCCGCAGCCGCTCCAGCACGTCCTCGGGCAGCCCCTCCCGCTCGGCCTCGATCTCCTCGAGGCGGTCGAGCGCCGCCTGCGCCGTCGCGAGTCGGGCGATCGCTTCGTCGGGCGCCCACGGGCGCGTGTGCGCCAACCCGAGCCGGCGCAAACCCGAGCCGGCGCACCATCCAGGGCAGGGTCAGGCCCTGCAGGACCAGGGTCACGAGGATCACAGCGACGGTCAGGTAGATGATCAGGTCGCGTGAGCCGAACCGCTCGCCCGAGTCCAGCGTCAGCGGGAGCGCCAGTGCCGCGGCGAGCGAGACCGCGCCCCGCATCCCGGTCCAGCCGATCAGCAGCCGCTCGCGCCAATCGTCGCCGGTGTTCGCCGCGCCCAGGGCGGGCAGCAGCCGCTCCAGCCAAGCGGGGATGAACTGCCAGGCCACCCTGACCGCGATCACGACGCCCGAGACCAGCGCCCCGTAGGCGACGATCTCAACCGCTGAGAACTCCTCACCGATGTTCTGCAGCACCTCGGGAAACTGGAGGCCGAGCAGGATGAACAGGATCGCGTTGAGGGCGAAGACGAGGACCCGCCAGAAGGCCTGTGCGTTGAGGCGAATCTCGGCGGAGAAGGCGGTGTGGGAATGCCAGCCGAGGTAGAGGCCGGCGGTGACGACGGCGAGTACTCCCGAGGCCTCGACCTCCTCGGCGACGGCGAAGCTGACGTAGGCCATCAGCACCGAGATCAGGATCGCGAGCGGGGCGTCGTCGAGGCGCTGGAAGGCCTTGACGGCGGCCCAGGCGATGGCCAGTCCGATCGCGATTCCCCCGGCGATGCTGACGACCAGATCCACTGCCGCGTCGCCGGCTGCGAAGCTCCCGGTCACGACCGCCACCAGCGCCACCCGGTAGGCGACCAGTGCGGTGGCGTCGTTGACCATGCTCTCGCCCTCGACCAGAAGGGAGACGCGGTCCGAGACGCCGACGCGGTCGAAGACGGCAATCGCGGCCGCCGGGTCGGTCGGTGCGACGATCGCGCCGAGCACCAACGCCTCCGGCCAGTTGAGCCCAGGGACCACCGCGTGGGCGACCACGCCGACCGCACCCATCGTCGCCAGGGTGAGGCCGACGACCAGCCCGGTCAGCGGCACCAGCTCGGCCTTCAGCTCCTGGGGGGAGGCGTAGTAGCCGGCCGACTGCAGCAGGGGCGGCAGGAAGACGAGCAGGATCACCTCGGGCTCCAGCTCGATCTGCGGCCCACCGGGAAGGAAGCCGATCGCCAGCCCGCCGATCACGAGCACGATCGGGTAGGGGATCGAGACCACGTCCGCGAGGCGAACCAGCACCGCGGCCACCGCGACCAGCCCGATCAGGACCTCGATGTCGTTCACGGGCGCCCCACCCAGGCGAGTCTAGGATGAGTCGCCACCGATGCCCGCGGCGCCCCTGACACCACCCCTCTCCGCCGAGGACAACGTCGATGGCGCCGACGGCGCGGCCCTCGAGCTGGTCATGTTCGGCGACTTCGAGTGCCCCTACTGCGCTGCCGCCTACCCGATCGTGGCGCGAGTCCGCGACCGCCTGCGGGACCGCCTCCGCTACGGCTTCCGCCACTTCCCACTGCGCGACGTGCACCCGTTCGCGCAGGGAGCGGCCGAGGCCGCCGAGGCCGCCGCAGCCCAGGGAGCCTTCTGGCCCATGTACGACAGCCTCTACCAGGCGCGCGGCCGGCTGTCCCGAAGCGATCTCCTCGCCCAGGCGCGCGAGCTGGGCCTTGACGAGGACCGCTTCCGCGCAGAGCTCGACGACGACGCCCACGCCCAGCGCGTGCAGCGCGACGTGGACAGCGGTGACGCCAGCGGCGTCACCGAAACGCCGGGCTTCTTCACCAACGGGCGCCTGCACCCCGGGGCCTTCGACGCCGGCTCGTTGATCGAGGCGCTGGAGTCCGGGCCGGCCGGCCGGCTGAGCGGCCGGCCGGGGGGGGCTTCCCTCAGCGTGCGACAATTCCGGCTCCGGATTTGACGACGCGAGGAAAGATGATGGCCACCGAGCAGAAGACCGAGGCAGCGGCTACCGACGGCACGAGCGCCGGGGGCGACTCCCTCACCGTCACCGACAACCGCACGGGCGAGAGCTACGAGCTGGAGATCACCGACGGCACCGTGCGTGCGATGGACCTTCGCGGGATCAAGGTCAACGAGGACGACTTCGGGTTGATGACCTACGACCCGGCCTTCACCAACACGGCCAACTGCCGTTCGGCGATCACCTACGTAGACGGAGAGGCGGGGATCCTGCAGCACCGGGGGATCCCGATCGAGCAGCTCTGCGAGCACTCCACCTACCTCGAGGTCGCCTACCTCCTCGGCTTCGGGGAGCTGCCGACCCAATCCCAGCTCGATCGCTGGACCTTCGACGTGATCCACCACACCTTCGCCCACGAGGACATCAAGAAGCTCAACGAGGGCTTCCGCCACGACGCCCACCCGATGGGGATGCTGCTCGCCTCGGTCGGCGCCCTCTCGACCTTCTACCCGGACGCGAAGCGCATCGACGACCCCGAGGAGCGCTACATGGCGGCGATCCGGCTGATCGCCAAGGTGCCGACCCTCGCGGCCTTCGCCTATCGCCACAGCCTCGGGCTTCCCTACGTCTACCCCGACAACGAGCTCAACTACTCGGAGAACTTCCTCTCGATGCTGTTCAAGATGGAGAACACCTACGAGCCCGACCCGCGGCTGGCGAAGGCCCTCGACGTGCTCTTCATCCTCCACGCCGATCACGAGCAGAACTGCTCGACGGCCGCCGTTCGAAGCGTCGGCTCCTCACAGGTGGACCCCTACTCCGCAGTCGCCGCCGGGGTGGCGGCGCTCTACGGGCCGCTCCACGGCGGCGCCAACGAGGCGGTGCTCCGGATGCTCCACGAGATCGAGAAGGTCGAGAACATCCCCGACTTCCTCGAAGGGGTCAAAAACCGCGAGGAGCGCCTGATGGGCTTCGGCCACCGCGTCTACAAGAACTACGACCCCCGCGCCCGGATCATCAAGAAGCACGTCGAGGAGGTGCTCGAGGCGACGGGCGACAACCCGCTGCTCGATATCGCCACCGAGCTCGAAAAGCGCGCGCTCGACGATGACTTCTTCACCTCGCGCAAGCTCTACCCCAACGTCGACTTCTACTCGGGGCTGATCTACGAGGCGATGGGGATCCCCGCCGACATGTTCACCGTGGTCTTCGCGATCCCCCGCACCTCGGGCTGGATCGCCCAGTGGATGGAGATGAACGGGGACCCCGAGCAGAAGATCGCCCGCCCGCGCCAGATCTACACGGGCGACCGCGACGAGGACTACGTCCCGATCGCCGATCGGGAAGGGCCCGAGAAGATCACCGGGCCACCGGCGCGGCGCCCCAAGCGGCCACGGCGGGGCGCGTAGCCGCTCGGCGGGCGGGTCCTGTCGACGTCTGGGCCGAACGGCCTACGATCGAGTCGGCGCTGCGCGGGGTCGTGCTCGGTCGACTCGCTCGTCACCACCCGCCCGAGGGGCGGCTAGGCTCACCCCGGTATGGGAGGTTGGAGAGTCACCGTGCGGCATGGGTCGGGGGTCGAGAAGGAGAGACTCGGGACGCTGGCGGCCGCGATCGGTGAGGTTGAGCGGCAGGCACGGCGGATCTGGGGCGAGGGTGGGCTTCCTCCGGACTCCGGGTTTCGGGACTACGCGCCAGGGGAGCTGGTGCACGCGCGGATCGAGGTTTCGGGCCCGGGGGTGGTGCGAAAGCGCGAGGGCGGAGTCGACGTGATGGGAGACGGCGGGCTGGTCCCGTATGCCGGCCTGATCAAGAAGCAGCCGCTGCGGCCCGAGGACGGCGAGAGCCCGTTCGATGCCCTTCGCCGGGCGCTGGAGGGCTGACTTTTGGCCGGCAGCGAAGAGGTGGGACGGAGGGTGCGACTGCCCCGCGGCGCGGAGCGGCCGATCAGGGTCTTCATCAACGGCGTCGAGCAGCGCGACGGTGAGGGCTACTCAATCCACGGCGCCGAGATCGTCTTCTCAAGGCCCATCATCAAGGAGAGGGTGAGCCGGGCTCGTTGGATCGTGATGCTGATCGGGCTCTTCGGCAGCTACGAGCCCAACGAGACGATCGACATCCACTATCGCCACGGGGGAGAGACCCGCGTGCTCGAGGACGCGCCGGTCCTCCCCGACTGACGCTTCGGGACTGGGCAAGACGGGCACCGCGCGCCACCCTGCCGGTGATGGCGGAAGGCACCAGGGATCTCGCCCAGGACGCCCAGGTGGACCCGGGCGACGCGGCCCCCATCGGGCTCGTGCTTCAGGGCAAGGGCCAGCGGTCGTCGAGCATCGCCGAGGTCGTCCACGTGCCTCCAGTGGTGAGCGAGTGCGTCACCGTCCGCTTCCCGGTCACGGTTCCCGCGGAGGTCCAGAAGGAGATCCTGAACTGGGACCTCTAGCCGCCTGGCCTGACGTCGCCCCTGAGCGGGCGCTAGGCCGTGGCCGGCTCGAGCGAGCCGAGGCCGGCGATGTCCGCGACCCGGTTGCGGTGCCGGCGCGGTGTCCCGTAGAGCCCCGAGGAGACGCGGGCGCGCTTGAGGAAGAACTGGAGGTCGTGCTCCCAGGTAAAGGCGATCCCGCCATGGACCTGGAGCGAGGCGGCGGCGACGTCCCAGGCGGCCTCGGAAGCCCGGGCCTTCGCCATCGAGGCGGCGAGCGGCAGCGACTCGGGCTGGGCGTCGGCGCACCAGGCCGCGTAGTAGGTCAACGAGCGCGCCTCCTCGACGTCGTAGAGCATCTTCGCGCAGGCGTGCGAGACGCCCTGGTAGGCGCCGATCGGGCGGCCGAACTGCTCGCGGTCGCGCGCGTATTCGACGGCCATCTCCATTGCGCGCTGCGCCAGCCCGGTGAGCTCGCCGGCGAAGGCGATGGTGATGGCGGCGAGCGCCCAGTCGATCTCGCCAGGGATCTCCTGGCCGCCCTCCCCGCTCAGCTGCGAGTAGCGGCGAGTGCGGTCGATCAGGTCGAGCCCTGAGATCTCCACCTCGGACGGCTCGGCGAGTCGCGGCCCCTCGCCACGGTCGAAGGCCAGCACAGCGGCACCGTCGGCGTCGATCATCACCGAGTCGTCCTCGGGAGCGGTTGCTGGGATGCCCGCCGTAACCTGACCCGAGCTCAGCTCCGGCAGCCAGCGCTCACGCTGCTCGTCGCTGCCCGCGCTCGCGATCACCAGCCCGGCGGCGGCGCTCGAGAACAGCGGCAGCGGGGCACAGGCGTAGCCGACCTCTTCGCAGAGGAGCATCAGCTCGACGATCCCGAGGCCCTGGCCGCCGTGCTCCTCTGGGACGGCGATCCCGGCCCAGCCGAGCCCGCCGATCTCCTTCCAGATCGCGTCGTCATAGCTGCCCGACTCGGCCAGCTCGCGCACCTTGTCGAGTTTGAAGCGGGACGCGAGCAGCTCGCGGGCGGTGTCCTTGATCGCCCGCTGCTCGTCGTTGAGGTCGAAGTTCATCAGCTCATCTCAATTTCGGTAGGCCGAGGACACGTTCTGCCACGATGTTCTTCAGGACCTCGGTGGTGCCGCCCTCGATCGAGTTGGCCCGGGAGCGCAGAAAGCGGTAGGTCCACTCCTCGCCATCGACGGCGGCCGCCGGACCGAGCACGTCCATGGCCAGCTCGCCCAGCTCCTGGTTGACGCTCGCCCACTCCCACTTGCCGAGCGAGCCCTCGGGGCCTGGGATCCCCGCCTTCATCGTCCGGGTCAAGGTCCGCATGCCGCCCAGCCGCAGCGCCTCCACGCCCATCTTGAGCCTGGCGACTCGGTCACGGACCATCGGGTCTTCGGCCAGCCCGCGCTCGCGGATGAGGGCGATCAGATCATCGAGCGAGTTGCTGACGCTGATCGCCGCCGCAGCCCCGAGGCCGGCGCGCTCGAACATCAGGGTGGTGATCGCGACCTGCCAGCCGCCGCCGACCTCGCCGACGACGTTCTCGTCGGGCACGTAGGCATCCTCGAAGAAGATCTCGTTGAACTCGGCCTCGCCGGTGATCTGGCGAAGCGGGCGGACCTCGACGCCGTCGGCCTCCATATCGAAGATGAAGTAGGTGATGCCCCGATGCTTGGGAGATTCGGGGTCGGTGCGGGCGAGCAGCATGCACCACTTCGCCTCGTGGGCGTAGGTGGTCCAGACCTTCTGGCCCGTGATCCTCCAGCCCCCGTTCGACTTGACCGCCCTGGTCTTCAGCGAGGCGAGGTCGGAGCCCGAATCGGGCTCCGAGAAGCCCTGGCACCAGATCTCCTCGCCGGAGAGGATCGGCTCGAGGTAGCGCTCCTTCTGCTCGGTGTCGCCGTGGGCGATCACGACCGGGCCGCCCATGACCAGGCCGAGCACGTTGGCGGGCATCGGCGCCCTGGAGAGTGCCAGCTCCTGGTTGAAGATCGACTGCTCGATCATGCTGGCGCCGCGGCCGCCGTACTCCTCGGGCCAGGAGAGGCCTGCAAAGCCGGCCTCGTGCATCGTCTTCTGCCAGCCGCGGCGGAACTCGAACTCGGCGTCGTCGCCGGCAACCGGCGCGGCGCCGGGGTTGTTCTGTTCGAGCCAGCCCCGGATCTCGTCCCGGAAAGCCTGCTCGGAAGTCGTCAGGGTCAGATCCACAGTCGCGCAGCCTAGCGATCCTGGCCAGCCGGCCAGCGCCGGCGGGGTGGAGAGCGATCCGGTGGCGAGGCGGCGAAACCGGTTAGATACCGGCGGCGTGTACGAACGGGATGCAGAGACCATGCGCGACGCCCTCGAGGCCCTGGTCGAGAGCGGCGTCGAGGCGATGCTCGCCTACGTCGCGGATGATTTCGAGATGATCACGCCCGCCGGACTGGCCGCGGAGCCGGACACCTATACGGGCCACGACGGACGGGCCACGACGGCCTCCGGCGCTGGTGGTCCAGCTTCGAGGAGATCATGGACGACGTGCGCGTCGAGTTCACCGACGTCGAGCCCACCGGCACGGACGGGGTCCTGCTGACGTCCGTACGGCTGTCCGCCCGTGGACGGGCGACGGGCATCGAGCTGACCCAGGAGGCCCATGCGCGCTGCGCGATCGCCGGCTCGAAGGTCGTCTCCCTTTCTTTCTTCGCCAGCCGCGACGAGGCGAGGGCTGCGAGGCCCTAGCCGTAGATCGCCAGCAGGGCGACGACGGTCCCGACCCAGACAATCGCGGCGCCGATCATTCCCGGGTCCTCGGCCACGATCTCGGCGGTGGAGCGGGTGTCCTTGCGATCGTAGATCAGGTAGAGGTAGCGGAAGATCCCGTAGACCACGGGTGGCAGCGAGGCGAGCATCTTCGAGCCGATGTTGGGGGAGTTGACCGCGTAGATCGCGTAGCTCATCACGGTGGTGGCGGTGACCATCGCCACCATCTGGTCGAGGAAGGGGATCGAGTAGTGCTCGAGTACCGGCCGGGTGCTCGTCCCGGAGTGAAGCTCAGAGGTCGCCTCCTGCCGGCGCTTTGTGAAGCCGAGGAACATGGCGACCATCCCGGTGCAGAGCAGCAGGAACGCCGAGGCGTCGGCGTTGACGGCGACGGCTCCCGCCAGGACCCGGAGCACGAACAGCCCCGCGATCGTCATCACGTCGAGGATGACCTCGGTCTTGAGCAGGTACGAGTAGAGCGTGGTGCCGACGCCGTAGGCGAGCACGAGGCCGCCGATGACGGGGCCCTCGAGCGCGATCGCCCCGGCGAGGCCGACCAGGACCAGCGCCACCGCGAGCATCACGGCGGTGCGCTTGCTCAGCTCGCCGGCGGCGATCGGGCGTCGCCGCTTGGTCGGATGCTGTCGGTCGAGCTCGGCGTCGTGTGCGTCGTTGATCAGGTAGCCGGCGGAGGCGACCGCGCAGAAGGCGGCGAAGGTGACCGTCGCAGCGACGATCGCGTCGAGCTCATCGAACTTGCCCGAGAACAGCAGTCCCGCGTAAACGAGCAGGTTCTTGATCCACTCCTGCGGGCGCATGGCGACGATCGCCGCCTTCAGCGGCCCCCGTCTCGGCTTCACGGCAGCGCCGTCGGCACCGCCGCTGCCCTCACCGCGCTCCTTCAAAGCAGTCGCCATGAACCGAGGATCGTAGAGCGCGAGGCTGCCGCAGCCCGGCTGAACCTAGCTGCGCTCGGGATCGACGAGTACCCCCGGGTTGAGGATCCCGCCGGGGTCGAGTTTCACCTTCGCCGCGCGCAGGGCGTCGGCGAACGGCTGCGGCCGCTGGCGGTCATACCAGGGACGGTGGTCACGGCCGACCGCGTGGTGGTGGGTGATGGTGCCCCCCGCCTCGATCAGCGCCTCCGAGACAGCCGCCTTGACCTCATCCCACTGCTCGACCTCGCTGCCTCGCCTCGCCGGCGCCAAGACCGTGTAGTAGGGAGCGGGCCCGTCCGGGTACACGTGCGTGAAGCGGCAGCCCACCCGCGGCGATCCTGGCCCCTCGGCCGGGGCGCCCGAGGCCTCGGCGGCGGCGCGGCGCGCCGTCCCGATCACCTCGTCATGGAACCCAGGGAAGCGGTCCCAGGTGATCGCGGTCTCGAAGGTGTCGGAGAGCACGCCGCAGGCGGCCATCGAGTCGCGCAGGTAGGGCGCGTTGAGGAACGCGGACCGCCAGGCATCGACGGGGTCGCCGCCCGAGGCAGGCGGCGGCCCATTGCGCGCGGTGGCTCCCGGGTCGTCGGGCTTGCGCTCGTCCCCGGGGCTCCGGCTGCGAAGCTCGCCCGGCTTGCCGCCGTGCTCGGTCGCGACCTCGAGCGCCAGCCGCATCGGCTCGTCAACCGGGTGGTGGGCTGACTCGAAGCCGAGCAACAGCAGCGCCTTGCCCGGGGGCCCGGCACTGGTGATCGCCGACTCCCCCGGATCGAGCAGGCGGCAGTTGGCCGGATGCAGACCGGACTGGGAGAGCTCGCGGACGGCCTCGGCTCCGGAGAGGAAGTCGTCGAAGGCGACCCCCACCGAGATCCGCCGGCGAGGCCGCTCCTGTACCCGCATCCAGGCTTCGACGATGACGCCGAGAATTCCCTCTGAGCCGAGCATCATCCGGTCGGGGCTGGGCCCGGCGCCGGACCCCGGCAGCCGGCGGCTGGCCCACTCCCCGCTCGGGGTGACCACTCGCATCGACTCGGTCAGGTCGTCAACGTGGGTGTAGAGCGTCGCGAAGTGGCCGCCGGCACGGGTCGCGAGCCAGCCGCCGAGCGTCGAGTACTCGAAGGACTGGGGGAAGTGGCGCAGCGTCACCCCGTGCTCGCGGAGCTGCTGCTCGAGCCGCGGCCCGGTGGCGCCCGCCTGGATCCGCGCCGCGCGGGAGACGGGGTCGAACTCGAGCACTCGGTCCATGGAGCGAAGGTCAATAGACACCGTTCCCCGATAGTCGTCGGCCACGCGGGGCTCGACGCCGCCGACGACGCTGGTGCCGCCGCCGAACGGGATCGCAGCCGCCGCCTGGTCGGCGCACCAGGCCAGCACGGCGTCCACGTCCTCGGGCGATTCGGGCCTGGCGACCAGGTCGGGCGGATTGTCGATGCGGCCCCTGAAGCCCCGCCAGATGTCACGCGACGCCTTGCCCATCGAGTGCGAGGCGCGATCGTGACGCCCCGCCGAGAAGAGCGTGGCCATCTCCTTGGGCGGCTTCAGCCTGGGCTTGGGGAGCTCGATTCGCGCCAGGGGCACCGGCTCCTCGATCTCGTCCACCTTGAAGCCGAGGCGCTCATGGACGACTTTGGCGATCCCCTCCAACCCCTTGCGGTCGGGCTGCTGGTCCTCATAGCCCCACCCCCACCACTTCAGACGGCGCCCCTGGTGCACGCCAGGCCCTACCAGTGCACGCCCCTCATCAGGTACGCGAAGGCGACCCCCTCCGATGAGAGCTCCTCCTGCTTCTCCTTGACGGGCTTGCCCTCGGCGTCCTTCTTGCCCTTCGCCGCGCCCGACTCCGGGAACAGCTTGTAGGCGGTGTTGAGGATCGCGTCCGAGGCCTTTGGGGCGACGTTGTAGAGCAGCTCTCCGAAGTTGCCGAGCCGAGTCGCGACCTTCTTGGGCTTGCGGACCATCGCGTCGGTGATCATGTCCGCCGCCTCCTCCGGCGTGATCGTCGGAAAGGCGTCGTACATCTTGGTGGGGGCGATCATCGGGGTCCGCACCAGCGGCATGTGGATAGTCGTGATGCTGACCCCGTCATCGAGCAGCTCGCTGGCGGCGCAGCGCGACCAGGCATCAAGGGCGGCCTTGGAGGCTACGTAGGCCGAGAAGCGGGGCGTGTTCGTCTGCACCCCGATCGAGCTGACGTTGATGATGTGGCCGCCCTTGCGGCCCTTGCTGCGCTTTCTCATGGTCGGCAGCAGGCTCATGATCAGCTTCAGCGAGCCGAAGTAGTTGAGCTGCATCGTCCGCTCGAAGTCGTGGAAGCGGTCGTAGGAGAGAGCGATCGAGCGCCGGATCGAGCGGCCGGCGTTGTTGACCAGGACGTCCACGCGGCCGTGCTCCTCCAGCACCTCGTTCGCCATCCGCTCGACGTCCTCGATCTCGGAGAGGTCGGCGCGATGGATGTGGGCCTCGCCCCCTGCCTCCTCGATCTCCTCCCGGGTCTCCTCGAGCTTCTCGGGCGTGCGAGCGACCAACAGCACCTTCGCCCCTGCGGCCGCCGCCTTGACCGCCGCGGCCTTGCCGATCCCGGAGGAGGCGCCGGTGATCAACACCGTCTTGCCGCCGATCGCCCCCGACAGCGAGCGGTCCTTGAACAGGTCCGGGTCGAGGTTGCGCTCCCAGTAGTCCCAGAGCTTGTCGGAGTAGGCGGGCAGCGGCGGCACGCTGATGTCGGTGCCCTTGAGCGCCTCCTGGGTGTTGGTCGAGTCGAAGCTGGTCGGGTAGTTGATGTAGACGAGCACCTCGCGTGGGATGCCGAGGTCAGCCAGGACCTGGTCGGTGATCCGCTTCACCGGCGGCAGCATCTGCAGCCCGCTCCGCACCTGCTTGGGAATGAAGTCGATCATCTTCGAGTCGATCCGCATCGTCGCCTCGGGGGCATGGGCCGCCTTCGCGAAGGCGTTGATGACCTGGCCCGCGCTGAGCGGCTTCGGGTCGGTGAGGTGGAAGACCTTGCCGTCGAGGCCGTCGCGGTGGGCGATGTGGTCCATCGACTGCGCCACGAAGTCGACCGGGACGAGGTTGATCTCACGCCCCTCGATGCCGACCCCCGGGAACCACTGGGGCACGAGGTCTCGCGCCCGCTGGATCAGCTTGAAGAAGTAGTAGGGCCCATCGACCTTGTCGATCTCACCGGTCTCGGAATGCCCGACGACGATCCCGGGCCGATAGACCCGCCAGGGCACCTCCGACTCGTCCCTGACCACGGCCTCCGACTCGTGCTTGGTGGCGAAGTAGGGGTGGTTGTCGAGCTTGGTCGCCTCGTCGAACATGCCCTCGGTGAAGGTGCCCTCATAGAGCCCGGCGGCGGCGATCGAGCTGACCATGTGGAAGTGCTTGGCGTCGATCGCGCCGGCGAGCTCGACCGCGTTCCTGGTGCCCTCGACGTTCGCGACCCGCTGGCTCTCGGCGTCGGCGGTCATGTCGTAGATCGCTGCGAGGTGGAAGCAGTGGTCGACGTTGCCCCTGAGCTCGGCGACCTGGTCGGTGCAGCCGAGGTTCTCGTGGGAGAGGTCGCCGACGACGGGAACGATCCGCCCTTCCTCCGCGCCCCAGCGATTGCGCAGCTCCTCCAGCCGGCCGCGCGAACCGTCGCGCACCAGCACGTAGATCGTTCCCTCCCGCTCGAGCAGCTGCTCGACCAGATTCCGACCGATGAAGCCGGTCGCCCCCGTGACGAAGTAGCTCATTCCTCTCCTCTTCCGGATGCCTTGAGGCGCACCCTACTATCTGCCCTATGGCGCTTCACCTGGATCCCGGCGACTTCTCCGACGCCGAGCGGGAGGAGAGGCAGCAGGGAACGCCGGCGCGGCTGGAGCTGCGGCCCGCCCAGCGGGTCGCCCACCTCGGCATCCGCTCGCTCGCCTGCCCCGCCTGCGGCGTGCCGATCGCGATTGGTTCACCCATCAAACTCAGGGAGACGCTGGCATGCGCGTTCTGCGAAAGCACCGCGCCCGCCCGGGAGTTCCTGCAGGCGCGCGGCTGGCCCGAGGTGGACGTGATCGCCCGGCTTGACTGAGCGACTGCGCGAGGGCGCCAAGGACATAGAGTTAAGGGTCGCAAGGAATTTGATCGAACAAGGCGGCGATGGCGAGTAACGGGAACCTGCAGGTCGTGATGCCCGAGATGGGAGAGTCGGTCACCGAGGGGACCGTGCTCGAGTGGCACGTCGCCGAGGGCGACACCGTCGAGGAGGGCCAGACCGTCGTCGAGGTCTCGACCGACAAGGTCGATGCCGAGGTCCCCGCCCCCGCTGCGGGCACGATCACCAAGCTCTGCGTCGAGCCCGACGAGACGATCGAGGTCGGCAAGCCACTGGCGGAGATTGACCCGACAGGCGGAGCAACCGCCGTGGATGCCGAAGCCGTCCAAGCTGAGGATGGGGCCGCCGCCAAGGGCGCCGCGGCGGGGGCGGAGGCGCCGGTCGCCGGCACTGCCACCGCCGCGAGCGGCGACGATCCCACCAGGGCTACGCCGGTGGCGCGCCGAGTCGCCGCCGTAAGCGGCGTCGAGCTGAGCGGCCTCAAGGGCTCCGGGGCGGGCGGCAAGGTGACCAAGGGCGACGTGCTGGCCGCCGGCCAGGGCGGCAACGGCGCCGCGGCGCCGCAGCCCGGGGCACTTGGCGAGGAGGAGGCGAAGCCCCTGCGTGGGCCCGCGGCGGCGGTCGCGAAGGCGATGAACGAGAGCCGCCAGATTCCCACTGCGACGTCATTCCGCACGCTTCCCGTGGACGCGCTCGACGCCAAGCGCAAGGCGCTGAACGGCGTGCTCAGGGAGCGCGGGATGAAGGTCAGCTTCACCCACCTGGTCGCATGGGCGATCGTCAAGGCGGCGCAGGAATGGTCGGTGATGGCGCGCAGCTTCGACGAGCGGGACGGCAAGCCGTTCGCGGTGCAGCCCGCCAACGTCAACCTCGGGATCGCGGTGGACGTGGAGCGCAAGGGCTCGCGCAGCCTGATGGTCCCCTGCATCAAGGGGGCCGACGGGCTCGACTTCGCCGGGTTCCACTCCTACTACGAGGACCTGATCACCAAGACGCGCCACAACAAGCTGACCGCGGACGACTTCCAGAGCACGAACATCACCCTGACCAACCCCGGCGGCCTCGGCACGGTGGCCTCGGTGCCGCGCCTGCTCGCCGGCCAGGGCACGATCGTCGCCACCGGCTCGATCGCCTACCCGCCGGAATGGGCCAACGCGAGCCCCGAGCGGATCAAGGCTCTCGGCGTCTCCAAGGTGATGACGATGACCTCGACCTACGACCATCGGGTCATCCAGGGCGCCGAGTCGGGCTCGTTCCTGCGCCGGATCGAGCAGCTCCTCGCCGGCCAGGACGACTTCTATGAGACCGTCGCCGCCAACCTCGGCGCCGACCCGGGCATCGTCACCAACGCCCATCCCGCCTCGGCCTCCGCGGCGCCGGTCCCCTCCAGCTCGTCCCCCAGCTCGCCGCCGAGCCAGGAGCTGCTCCAGGCGGTCCAGGCGGCGACCTCGCTGCTGAAGGCCTACCGGACCCACGGGCACCTCTCCGCCCGGCTGGACCCGCTCGGCTCAGAGCCGAAGGGCGACCCCGCGATTCAGCCCGAGAACCTCAACCTGACCCCCGAGCTGATGTCCCAGGTGCCCGCCGAGATCCTGCGGATCGGGGTCGAGGGGGAGACCCTGCTCGAGGCGCTGCCGCGAATGCGCGAGGCCTACTGCGGCACGATCACCTACCAGATCGAGCACCTCTCCTCCCATCAGCAGAGGATGTGGCTGCGCGACATGATCGAGCACGGAACGCATCGTGAGCCGCTCTCACCCCAGGAGAAGCGCTCGCTGCTCGAGCGGCTGATCGAGGTCTTCGGCTTCGAGCGCTATCTCGAGAGGGCCTACCTCGGCCAGAAGATGTTCTCGATCGAGGGCCTGGACGCAACGGTGCCGATGCTCGACCTGCTCTTCACCCTGGCCCAGCGCGACGGCGCCAAGGAGGTCGAGATCGGCATGGCCCATCGCGGCCGCCTCAGCGTGCTCGCCCACAACCTCGGCCGCTCGGAGGAATCGATCATGGCCGAGTTCGAGGGCGCCAAGGCGATCGAGGCGGTCAAGGCGGTGGCGGCAATCCCGAGCGGGGGGACCGGCGACGTCAAGTACCACTACGGCCACGACGGCACCTTCGTCACCCGCGACGAGATCGAGATCGGCGTTCACCTTTACCCGAACCCGAGCCACCTCGAGTTCGTTGACCCGGTCGTGACCGGTGCCGCCTACGCCGCTCAGACGACGCAGGAGAAGTCGAAGCTGGAGCACGACACCTCGGCCGCCCTCCCCGTGCTGCTGCACGGCGACGCCGCCTTCCCCGGACAGGGGGTCGTGGCCGAGACCCTCAACCTGCTCGCGATCGAGGGCTACGCGACCGGCGGCAGCATCCACATCATCCAGAACAACCAGATCGGGTTCACGACGGAGCCGCGAGAGGGCCGCTCGACCCCCTACGCCGCCGACATGGCGAAGGGCTTCAACGTGCCGATCGTCCACGTCAACGCCGACGATCCCGAGGCCTGCCTCGCGGCGATCCGCCTCGCGATGGCCTACCGCCGGCGCTGGGGCCGGGACGTCGTCATCGACGTGGTCGGATACCGGCGCTACGGACACAACGAGACCGACGAGCCGGCATACACCCAGCCCGTGATGGCGGCCAAGATCAAGGACCACCCGCCGGTGAGCCAGATCTACGCCGATGCGCTGATCGCCGAGGGCATCGTGGACGCCGCCGACGTCGAGGCGAAGAAGGAGCAGCGCCAGAGCGAGTTGCGCGCCGTCCACGAGGAGCTGAGGACGAAGATCGAGGCCGGCGAGTACGAGGACCCGACGGCCACCGGCACCGGCGAGCTCGACCGGACCCGCAGCCCCAGCGTCGAGACCGACGTCGACGAGCGGGTGCTTCGGGACCTCAACGAGGAGCTGCTCAGGGTCCCCGACAGCTTCGCCACCCACCGCAAGCTTCGCAAGCCCCTGGGCAAGCGCCGCGAGGCGATGGACGAGGGAGGGATCGAGTTCGGTCACGCCGAGGCGCTGGCCCTCGCGACGCTGCTGCGCGAGGGCGTCCCGATCCGCTTCACGGGCCAGGATACCGAGCGCGGGACCTTCTCCAACCGCCACCTCGCGCTCCACGACGAGAAGACTGGCCTTCGCTACGCCCCGATCGAGCACCTCGCCGCCGCCGAGGCGCCGATCGAGCTCCACAACAGCCCCCTCTCAGAGGCCGCCTGCCTCGGGTTCGAGTACGGGTATTCGGCCGCCTCGACCGACAGCCTGGTCCTCTGGGAGGCGCAATTCGGCGACTTCGCCAACTCGGCGCAGGTCATCATCGACAGCTTCATCGCCTCGGGCGAGGCGAAGTGGGGGCAGATGACCCGGCTGACGTTGCTGCTGCCCCACGGCTACGAGGGCGCCGGCCCGGAGCATTCGAGCGCCCGGATCGAGCGCTTCATCCAGCTCGCGGCCGAGGGGAACATGCGGCTGGCCAACCCGACCACGGCGGCCCAGTACTTCCACCTGCTGCGCCGCCAGGCGCGAATCGCGAAGGCCCGGCCGATGGTCGTCTTCACCCCCAAGGGCCTGCTGCGGCTCCCCCGGGCCACCTCGACGCTCGAGGACCTGGCCTCCAGCTCCTTCCAGTTCGTCCTCGACGACCCGCGCAAACCGGACCCCGACAAGGTCACACGCCTGGTCCTCTGCAGCGGCAAGGTCTACTACGACATGGAAGCGGCGCCCAAGCGCGAGGAGGCCGACTCGGTCGCGATCGCGCGGGTCGAGCTCCTCTACCCCTTCGCCAAGGAGCAGCTCTCGGAGCTGATCGCCGGCTACCCCCAGCTCAAGGAGATCGTCTGGGTGCAGGAGGAGCCGCGCAACATGGGCGCCTGGAGCGTGATGCAGCGCCGGATGCCCGAGATGCTCCCGACCGGCGCCGACTTCGGCTACGTCGGCAGGCCCTCACGGGCGAGCCCCGGCGAGGGTTACCCGGTCGCCCACACCAAGGAGCAGGAGAGGATCGTCCTCACCGCCCTGATGGGCAAGGCCGACCCGGCCTAGGTGAGCGAGCCCTCGCCACTTCGCAAGCCGGTGCCCGGGCGGCTGTTCAGGTGGGTGAAGATCGTCTCGTGGGTGGAGCTGGTGATCTTCGCCGCGCTCCTCCTCTTCTGGCTGGCGCCCGGCTTCGACCAGGAGAGCTTCATCTTCGGCATGGGCCACGGGATCGGTTATCTGGCCCTCTGCCTCCTGATCCTGGTCGCGGTGTTCGCGCGCGAGGCGCCATGGCCCCTGCTCGCTGCCACCCTCACCCCGGTCGGCCCGCTCGGCAGCGTGATCGGGATCGCCCTGATCGAGCACCGCGGGCTCGGGGTCGAGGAGGGCGCGAGCGCGGAGGGTCTGACCGAAACCAGCTCTGCCTATTGACACGGTCCGGCGCCAACGTGGATAATCAACCGCGCGGGGAGAATTCATAAGTCGTAAAAAGCTCGCTCCCGGGACAGTCCCGCCTCCGGGAGCGATCGCGTCGGAAATCCCTCCCTGGCTACCGACGCGCAGGCGTGACGAGGGCCGCGTGGACCCCCTGCCTCCCGCGGCCCCGTCACGCCATTACTTTCAGGGGCGCTAGGCGCGGGCGCGGAGGTCGCGCAGAACGCGGTGGAGGATGCCGCCGTGCTTGAAGTACTGGCGCTCGTTGGGGGTGTCAATCCGGACGGTGGCGTCGAAGGTGTTGTCGGCTCCGTCCAGGGAGGCGGTGACGGTGACATGCTCCGCGTCGCCGCCCTGGAGGTCGGAGACGCTGAACGTCTCGGCTCCGGTCAGGCCCAGGGAGTCGATCGAGTCGCCGTCGTCAAACTGGAGCGGCAGCACGCCGATGCCGATCAGGTTGGAGCGGTGGATGCGCTCGTAGCTCTCGGCGATCACGGCGCGGACGCCGAGCAGCCGGGTGCCCTTGGCCGCCCAGTCGCGCGAGGAGCCTGAGCCGTACTCCTTGCCGGCGAGCACGACCAGCGGCACGCCGTCGTCGGCGTATGAGCGGGCCGCGTCGTAGATCGTCGTCTCCTCACCTTCGCCGGATCCGGAGAAGTGGCGGGTGAAGCCGCCCTCGGTCTCAACCAGGCGGTTGCGCAGGCGGACGTTGGCGAATGTGCCGCGGATCATCACCTCGTGGTTGCCGCGCCGAGACCCGTAGGAGTTGAAGTCGCGAACCTCGACTCCCTGCTCGATCAGCCAGCGACCGGCGGGGCTGTCCTTCTTGATCGCCCCCGCCGGGGAGATGTGGTCGGTCGTGACCGAGTCGCCGAGCAGCGCCAGCACACGGGCGCCCTCGATCGGCTCGATCGGGGTGGGCTCGGCGTCCATGCCGGTGAAGTAGGGCGGCTCGCGCACGTAGGTGGAGTCGGGCCAGTCGTAGCGGTCGCCCTCGGGGACCTTGATCGCGCGCCAAGCGTCGTCGCCGCTGAAGACGTCGGAGTAGCCCTTCGTGAACATCTCGGCTCGCACCGCCTCCCCGACCGTGGCGGCGACCTCCTCGTTGCTGGGCCAGATGTCGCGAAGGTAGACCGGCTCATCGTCGGCGTCCCGGCCGATCGGGTCCGTGGTGATGTCGATGTCCATCCGGCCCGCGAGCGCGTAGGCGACCACCAGTGGCGGGGAGGCGAGGTAGTTGGCGCGGGTGTCGGGGTTGATCCGCCCCTCGAAGTTCCGGTTCCCCGAAAGCACCGAGCAGACCACCAGGTCCTTGTCGCTGATCGCCTTGGAGATCTCCTCCGGCAGCGGCCCGGAGTTGCCGATGCAGGTGGTGCAGCCGTAGCCGACCAGGTTGAACTGGAGCTGGTTCAGGTACTCGTCGAGGCCCGCCTTCTCCAGGTACTCGGTCACCACGACCGAACCGGGCGCCAACGAGGTCTTGACCCAGGGCTGGCGCCGCAGGCCGCGCTCGACCGCCTTCTTCGCCACCAGCCCGGCGCCGAGCATGACCGAGGGGTTGGAGGTGTTGGTGCAGCTCGTGATCGCGGCGATCACGACGCGGCCGTGATCAAGCTCGACCGTCTCGCCGCTCTCGAGCTGGACGCTGACCGAGTCGCTGGTCCTGGGGTGCTCGGCGACCGCGGCCGGCGAGAACCTGCGCGGCTTGCCCGCTGCATTGTTGTGGTCCTCAGCCGGCGGGTCGGAGGCCGGGAACGACTCGGCGAGCGCCTCGTCGAGAGGGCTGCCCAACTGCTCGCCCGCCTCGGGGTCCCACTCCTGCATCGCCTCGAGGAAGGCCGGCTTGGCGTCGCTGAGCGAGATCCGATCCTGCGGGCGCTTGGGGCCGGCGATGCTGGGCTGGACCTCACCGAGGTCCAGCTCGAGCACGGCACTGTAGGTCGCGTCCTCGTCGCCGGGCTCGTGGAAGAGGCCCTGCTCGCGGCTGTAGGCGTCCACCAGCTCGATCTGCTCGGTGGGCCTGCCGGTGAACTCCAGGTAGCGCAGCGTCTCGGCGTCGATCGGGAAGATGGCGCAGGTCGAGCCGAACTCCGGTGACATGTTGCCGATCGTCGCCCGGTCGACCAGGGGCAGGTTCGCGAGGCCGGGCCCGAAGAACTCGACGAACTTGGCGACCACGCCATGCTCGCGCAGCATCTCCGTCACGGTCAGGACCAGGTCGGTGGCCGTCGCCCCCTCGGGGAGGTCGCCGCCGAGCTTGAAACCGATCACCTGGGGAAGAAGCATCGAGATCGGCTGGCCCAGCATCGCGGCCTCGGCCTCGATCCCGCCGACCCCCCAGCCGAGCACGCCGAGCCCGTTGATCATCGTCGTGTGGGAGTCGGTGCCGACGAGGGTGTCGGGATAGGCCTGCATCAACGCCGGCTCATCCGCTTCGCGTCCGGGGCCGGCTTGGGCGCGCGGTGAAGTCCATACGCACTGCCCGAGGTACTCGAGGTTGACCTGGTGGCAGATGCCGGTCGCGGGCGGCACCACCCGGAAGTTGTCGAAGGCCTCCTGTCCCCAGCGCAGGAACTCGTAGCGCTCGCCGTTTCGCTCGTAGTCGCGCTCGGCGTTGATTGCAAAGGCCTTCTGGTTGCCGAAGGCGTCCACCTGGACCGAGTGGTCGATCACCAGGTCCACGGGGACCAGGGGGTTGATCACGGAGGGGTCTCCGCCCAGCCCCTCCATCGCGTCGCGCATCGCGGCCAGGTCAACGACGGCGGGGACGCCCGTGAAGTCCTGCATCAGCACCCGTGCCGGCTGGAACGGGATCTCGATCGAGGGCTCGGCCTTGGCGTCCCAGGTGGCGATCGCCTCGACGTCGCCGGAGCTGACGCCCTGCCCGTCCTCGAGCCGCAGCGCGTTCTCGAGCAGCACCTTGATCGAGTAGGGCAGGCGGGCAACGTCAAACTTCGACTGCAGCGAATCGAGCCGGAGAATCTCGAACTCGCGACCGCCGACGGCCAGAATCGAGCGAGCGTCGAAGCTGTTCTCGCTCACGCGCCCAGTATTACCCACGCGCACCCCCAGTCACCCGGGGGTGCGCGCCGGCCCTACTTGGTCTTGCCGGACTTGCCGGACTTGGCCTTGGAAAGCAGCAGCTGGCGCGTCGCCTGGACGCTGCCGGACTGCTCGGTCGTGGTCACGACGACGCGGACCCTGACCGTACGGGCCTTGCCGAGCTTCTTGCGAACCTCGCTGCCGACTCTCAGCTTCAGGGTCTTGGTCGAGGAACCCGCGATCGTGGCCTTACCGCCGCTGATCAGCAGCCGCTTGGCTGATGCGAGCGCGCCGCCGCCCAGGAACACCTTCACCGTGGCGTGAGCGGAGTCCCACCCCTCGGGTGCGCCGACCTGGAGCTTGAAGGCGCTGCTTTTGAGCTTGAGCTTGCCTCCACCCCCGATCGCGGCGTTCTCGGGGGTCAGCGCCGCAGCACCGGCCGACAGGGTCTGGCCGGTTCGCAGCACATTCGCGGCGGGGGCCTTCACCAGGCCGCCGAGGCTGCCCGGCTCCTCGACCGTCGGCAGGCGCAGCTCCAGGTTGGAGACCGTGATCGGTCCCTGGCCATCGGAGGGGCGTGCGTAGGGCCCGAGGAAGCCGGCGTCCGAGTCCTTCGGCAGCAGCTCCAGCTTCGCGATGTGACCCGAGGCGAAGCGCCAGGCGCCGGGATGCAGCTGGAACACCTGGCTGCTTGAGCCGACATCCGACCGGTAGAGCTGGCGCGCGACGAGGCTCTCGGTGTCGTCCGCCGTGCTCGCGGTGCCCTGGGTGTTGACGTCCAGCAGCCTCGCGGCGAGCTGGTTGTTGGCACCGGGCGAGGCGATGTCGGCCAGCACGGTCGGTGATCCGACCATCGTGTAGCCGGCGGAGGGTGCCGCCGGGAGCCGGTAGGTCGCCGTGTCCACCTGGTCGGCGGCAGCAGCCGTCGCGCAGGCGCCGGGGCCCGAGATCGGGTTGAAGGGTGCTGCGACGGTGTCGCTGCCGGCCGCGGGGGTGATCGTCTTGGCGGCAGCCGAGCTGAAGCGCACTTCGCCAGGGGCGATCTCCGCCCAGGTCGGCGCCGCGAACGGGCCACCCGAGGGGTTACCGCTCGGACACGTCTCCGTGTAGACCTCCGCCTGCTGGGGCGGGGCCGAGCCGACGCCCTTGACGTAGAAGTCCATCCAAGCGTCCTCACGAGCGACGAGGGCGCTGACGACGTCGGCCTTGTTCTGGGCGCGCTGGTGGCCGAAGTCCCCGAAGAAGACCGAGATCGGGCTGTCCGGATACTCGGTCGAGGTGCGGTTGTAGAACCGCAGCGCCTCATCCACAGGGAAGAGGTCGTCGGTGAAGCCGCTCGAGATCAGCAGCGGTGCGGGCGCCTGCGAATGATCGATCCCGTAGGACGAATGGTGCTGTGAGATCTCGTCGAGGATGTCCTCAACAGCCGAATCACCGTCATAGGGCTCGCCGGCGAGCAAACGGATCTGCCAGCCGGCGAGGTCCGCGGTGTCGTCGGTTCCGGTTGGCACGTAGTTGCCGGGGGAGCCGAGGCCCGAGATGTAGAGCCCCGAGACGAAGGACAGCTTCATCACGCCGATACGGCCCGTGTAGGGCGAGTCCGCGACGTAGTCGAGGTTGCCCCCGTTGGGCGTCAGCGAGTACGCGAGGTCGGTCCAGGGGATGCCGGGCGTCGCCGCCGCGATCTGCATTGGCTTGTTGTCAACCGGGCTGGTCCAGGGCGACAGCGTGTAGTCGAGGTTCATGACGCGATCCTTCAGTGCCGCGAGTGCCATCGACAGGCCGCCGCCGTAGGAGCCGCCTGTGGCGCCGATCTGCTGAGGGTCGATCAGCTCTTCGTCGGCGAGCTCGCCGGCGAGGAACTGCGCGTCGTGCGGCTCGTAGCGCGTGTCGATCAGGCGCACGTAGCCATCGTCGCACGCGCTGCCCCCAAGGGTGATCGCGCGTGCGGCGCCGCACGAGTAGCGAAAGCCACGGTCCGTCATCGTGAACACGGCGTAGCCCCGATCGGTCCAGCGCTTAAGCGAGTCGAAGCCCAGCTTTCCTCCGCCGTAGCCGTGGAAGACCATGATCAGCGGGTAGTTGTTGTCTCCCGCCCCAGGATCGGCAGGGAACGCGACGTTTATGTCAAGCGGCACCCCGTCAAAGGAGGCCGTGGTCGAAGGCAGTTCTCCCTGGGTCGTGGTCTGGCCGTCGGTCGCCGTGCTCGCCCCCCCGCTCAGACCAGCGTTGCCAGCGCGGAGTCGGCTGACATTGGCCCTTGACAGCGCGCCGCTAAACGTGACGTTGTACCGGCCGGCAGGAGATCCTGGCTTCGACACAACCACGTTGCCGGTCCCAATGCCCGCGAGGGCCTCGAGGGCGCTGTCAAGGGCTGGTCCGGTCGCGTCGAAAGCGACCGGGGCAGTGGTATCAGCGCCGAAGGTGAGCGTGAACGTCCCTCCTGTTGCATCAATGTCGAGCTGCTGAACCTCGTCGGCGCCACCGCCACAACGGCGCTGATCGTCCGTGGGCGTCAGGGTGCCATTGTCAAAGTTGGTGCAGGTCACGTCGCCACCGAAGACATCCGGGATCGTGGCGTTTGCCGCAGGCGCGGCCCAAAGGCACCCGAGCACGACAGACATCAGCGCGACTTTCCGCATCAGACTCTCTCCATTCCCTCTGTATCTATCTCCAAGTTCCGGGCTCAACCGGACTCCCTGCTCCCGCTGAGCCGTTTCGCCGTCCATGAGGAGGCGAGGCGAAAACGATACAGCTTTGCCTACAGCGGCAATACCCGAGTTGCGGCTCCATCGGAACCGCTGCCTTCGCGCCCTAGCGTTTGTCGGCCTGGCCCGCGGTCAACTGGTCGGCGATCTTCTCGGCGCCGCGGCGCCGTTGGAACCTGGCGGCGAGCTCGGGGTGCGCGTGGCCGAGGCGGGCCGGAACCCGCTGGCGGCGGGGCGCGACCACGATCTCGGCCCTGTCGCGCCGGATCGCCCGCGTGACGGCGCGGGCGACCTTCCTGGGGGTCGTCGTCCCCAGCCAGGGCGGGAGCTTGGTCTCGGCGTCGTGCAACAGGCCCGCCTCGCGCACGAATCCGGGTGAGACGACCGAGACGCCGACGCCGGCGGGGTGGAGGTCCTCGCGAATGCCGAAGGCGAAGCCCCGCAGGCCGAACTTGGTGGCGGAGTAGATGGAGCCTCTGGGAGAGGCGACCTTGCCCGCGATCGAGGAGATGAATACCAGGTGCCCTTCTCCCTTGCGCTCGAGGGTCGGGGCGAGGGCGCGGGCCATCATGATCGGCGCCTCGAGGTTGACCCTCAGCGCCCGCGCCAGCTCGCGCCGGCTGAAGCTCTGGAGGCGCCCGGTCGCCGGCAGCGCGGCATTCGCCACGAGGCCGTCGAGCTTGCCGGCGTCCGCGACCAGCTTCTCGGCGGCGCCATCCTCGGCGAGGTCCGCCGGCACAACCCTGTGCCTGCGCGCTCCGCCCGGAAGCTCGCGAGCGAGCTGCTTCAACTCTTTCTCCTTGCGGGAGCTGAGCACGAGGATCGCACCCTTGGCCGCCAGCTCGGCGGCGATCACCTGGCCGAGACCGCCCGTCGCGCCGCTCAGCAGCAGCCGCTTGCCCTCGAGCTCCACGCGGGCCAACCTACATCAGCGGGCGTCGCCACCGCCCCGCCCGAGTCTTCCCGTTGTCTTCTTTGCAAGCAGACCTTCACGTTTGATAGGCTGCCGCCGAATCGCATAGGTAATGCCGAGTCACGCTGGTCCATCCGGACGTGAACGGGGGAACCAAAGATCTGGGGCGAACCCATAGTGGGGCGCAGGCTCCTTCAGCGCCAGCCCGTCAGCTAACCCCGTAGGCCGACAGAGGAGAACCGCAGTGCGTTCATTCAGGAACCACAGGATCGCCAGGATCGCCGCGCTCGCGGTCGGCGTCGGTGCCCTGATGGCCCCTCCCGCCTTCGCCGGCAGCGGCGGCACCGGGGTCCCCGGGACCGATCCGGTCCAGACGGGCCCCCCTGGCAAGGCGAAGCTGCTCAAGAACGGGATGGCGGTCGCGCCCTCGAACGCCCCCCAGCGCGTGATCAACGCGATCGAGGCTGCCAACCGGATCCGCAAGAAGCCCTACATCTGGGGCGGCGGTCACCGCAGCTGGGAGGCCAAGGGCTACGACTGTTCCGGAGCCGTCAGCTACGCGCTGCACGCCGCCAAGATGCTGAGCACGCCGACCCCCTCGGGCCCGCTGATGAAGTGGGGCGAGAAGGGCATGGGACGCTGGATCACCGTCTACGCCAACGGCGGTCACACCTACGCCGTGATCGCGGGCCTGCGCTGGGATACCTCGGCGATGGGCTCGGGCGGCAACGGTCCTCGCTGGCGCGCCGCCAAGCGCTCGCCCGGCGGCTTCGCCGTTCGCCACTTCCCGAACTTCTAGGCGGAGCCTCCAGGCAGATGGGTGGCCGCGACGCGGCCTTGACTGACCCGATCGGCGCATAGTCCAAGCGCCAGGGCCAAGATTGTCCAATCCGGCCCGTGCCCCTCGGATATACCTCCGCGCACGAGGCCTCGGCCGGGGTGTAAAGGTTTGCCCCGCGCCGCCGTTAGTCGAAGCTGGCCGAACCGAGGGAGAGGGAAGTAGCCACGTCTACAGCACCGTGGTCCGACGCCACCGCTTCAGGCAAGCCGCCCGCCGGTGCGCCCGACGTGCGCCTGTCGGGCGTCAGCAAGCACTACGGCGAGGTGGTTGCCGTCAACTCGATCGACCTCGAGATCGCCCGGGGGGAGTTCTTCACAATGCTGGGCCCGTCAGGCTCGGGCAAGACCACCCCCTGCGGAGCTCGGCAACCGGACGCATCGCTTCGGTGCCGTACAGGTAGCCGGCGGTCAGGGTCCCATTGAGCTTGCGGCCGACGCGGCGTCCGAGTCCGTCCGTCAGGTACAGCCGGTCCGAGCTTGGCCCTAGGGTGAGTGTTCATCCGGGTTCTCCTTTGTCTTGAGATCTCGCAAGACCCCAAGCCTCGGGATGGGCCCGGATGGCACTTCGGTCGGCCCCCGCGGTTCCGCGGAACCCCGGGGGCCGACCCTCAGCTGTTCATGACGTCCCTGGGCGGGACAGCAGGCCGGACTAGTAGGCGAGATCGCTCGCCGCTCTGCGGCCACTGCGGATCGCGCCCTCCATCAGGCCGTTGAAGGCGCCGCCGGTGTGCTCGCCGGCGAAGCTGAGCGGTCCCACCGGCTCGGCGAGCGCCTCGGCGAGCGCCGGCTCCGGCGAGACGGAGTAGGCGGCCCGCACCCAGGGGTCGTCGTCCCAGGTCGAGAGAACCGCCCCTCCGGGCTCGAGCCGCAGGTCGGGGCGCAGCGCCGCCAGCGAGGCGAGCCAGCGCTCGGGCCCGGTGGCGACGCCGAGCGCCTCCAGCCCCGGCGCGGAGCCCGCGAAGCAGCTGACCACCGGTTGGGCCGCCTCGCCGGCGCCGGTCGCGGTCCAGCACCAGTAGCGCTCGGGGACGTTCAGGACCGCGCCGACCGGCGCGGGCTCGGCCAACGGGACGAGCAGCTTCGCCGCCTGCCCGTAGGCCACGGCGGCGAGGGCCGAGCTCTTGCCGGCGGGAAGCGCGGGATCGAACTCGATCCGGTCGCACACGCTCGCCGGCGCCGCGATCACGCAGGCCTCCGCCTCCAGCTCCGCCCCGGACCCGCCGGCCGCCGATTCGGTGGCGACCCTGACCCCCTGCTCGCCCCAGGCGATGCGCCTGACCGCGCTGTCGAGCCTGACGATCGCTCCCAGCTCCGAGGCGAGCGAGGTCGCCAGCCGCTGGTTGCCGCCGGCGACCCCCGGCGAGGGGTCCTGGCCGATGTGGGCGAGGCCGGCGAGGTCGGCGGCGGGGACCCGGTCGGCCGGGGTCGCCGAGGAGATCTCGACCCTCGCGATCATCGCCTCCCGGACGCCCGGGTCCAGCTCCAGCGACTCCAGCATCGCCAGGGCCGAGGGACGCTCGTCGCCGAGCGAGCCCAGCGCCGCCTCGACGGCGGGGACCGCCGCGGCCACGTCCGCCTTGGTGGTGCCGATCCCCCCGCGGGGGTCGCGGTCGCCGTAGCGCATCCCCTTGTCCCAGAGCCCGAGCGAGAAGCGCGCGGCGAGCTTGACGACCTCGGTGTTGCCGGGAAGGATGAACTCAGCCCCCATCTCCACCACGGCGCCGTTGGGGAGCTCCCGCGACCAGACCCTGCCCCCGACGCGATCCCGCGCCTCGAGCACCGTCACCTCGCGGCCGGCGCGGCGCAGCTCGTCGGCCGCCACCAGGCCGGCGAGCCCGGCTCCAACCACGATCACCCGCTTCATCGAACCGGTCGAGCCTCGGATGATGCGGCCCTAGCGCAGTACCAGGCAGTGGTCGGGGTGCCAGCCGAGCTTGACCTTGGCGCCCGGCTCCCAGCGGTCGTCGGCGCTGGCACGATAGGTCTGCTGCTCCAGGGCGACGACGCTGGCACCGTCCCCGAGCGAGATCGTGACCTGGGTATTGACCCCCTGGTAGACGCGCTCTGCGACGGTGCCCTCCAGGGTGACCATGCCGCGCTCGAAGTCGTCGAGCGTGATCTTCTCGGGACGAACGGAGAGCTGGACCTTCTCGCCCTTGTCGCAGCCCTCCGGCAGCGGCGCCTTCACGCTCTGGCCGCTGGCGAGTTTGACCTTGTCCTTGCCCTGGACGATTCCCTCCATCAGGTTGGAGACGCCGATGAAGCCGGCGACGAACGCCTCCGCGGGATGTTCGTAGACCTCCTCGGGCACTCCGCACTGGACCACCTCACCGTCGCTCATGACGGCGATCCGGTCAGACATGGCCAGGGCCTCCTCCTGGTCGTGGGTGACGTAGACGAAGGTGATCCCGACCTCGCGCTGGATCTGCTTCAGCTCCACCTGCATCTGGCGCCGCAGCTTCAGGTCGAGGGCGCCAAGCGGTTCGTCGAGGAGCAGCACGGCCGGCTCGTTGACCAGGGCGCGGGCCAGCGCCACCCGCTGCTTCTCGCCCCCCGAGAGCTCGTTGGTGTGGGACTTGGCGCGATCGGCGAGGCTGACGAGCTCGAGCGACTCCTCAACGCGCTTGCGGATCTCGTCCTTGGCGACCTTCTTGCGCTTGAGGCCGAAGGCGACGTTGTCGGCAACGTCGAGGTGCTCGAACAGGGCGTAGCTCTGGAAGACCATGTTGACGTTGCGCTCATACGGCGGCACGTCCTCGACGGGCTCGCCCTCGAGCAGGATCCTGCCCTCCGTGGGGATCTCGAAGCCCGCGAGCATCCGTAGAGTCGTCGTCTTGCCGCAGCCCGACGGGCCCAGCAGGGAGAAGAACTCCCCCTTCTCGATCGTCAGCGAGACGTCCTTGACCGCCTCGTACTCACCGAAGCTCTTGCTCACATCCTCGAGCCGGATCGCCTCCGACATCTCAGCCTCCCTCAGCCGCCGTCAGGACCTTGACTCCACTCTCTCGCCGCCCGAACAGCCTCGGGATCAGAAGCGCCAGCCCGATCGCACTGATCGAGACGACCATCATCAGCGTCCCGATCGCATTGATCGTCGGCGAGGGACCGAATCTGATCGCCGACCAGATCCGCACGGGAAGCGGCTGCACATCCTCGCCGGTGGTGAAGAAGGAGAGAACGAAGTCGTCGAAGGAGAGCGCGAAGGTGAGCAGGCCTGCGGCGACGATCGCGGGCCAAAGGCCGGGCAGCAACACCAGCCGGACCGACCCCCAGCGGGTGGCGCCGAGGTCCATCGCGGCCTCCTCGGTCTCGGTGCCCATGCTCGCGAGGCGGGCCCTGACCACCACGGTCACGTAGGAGATCGAGAAGGTGATGTGAGCAAGGACGACCGTCCAGATCGAGAGAGTGAGCCCGACCTGGGAGAAGATCAGAAGCGCCGAGATCCCGGCGACGATCTCGGGGACGACCAGAGGAACAAGCATCAGGATGTTGGCGCCGGGGCTCCACTTCGCCCGGGAGCGGACGAGCCCGATCGCCAGCATCGTGCCCAGGATCGTGCCGACGATCATCGTCACCGTCGCGATCTCGAGCGAAGCGAACAGTGAGTCGCGCAGGGCCGAGTCGTTGAAGAATTCCTGGTACCACTGCAGGGAGAGCCCGTCCATCTTCTGCAGCGATTTCTGGCCGTTGAAGGAGAAGAGGACGACGACGAGGATCGGCGTGAACAGGAAGACGTAGGCGAAGGCGACGAAGGCGCGAAGGAAGCGCGGGCGATCAAACCCCTTGCGGTTGCGACGCCGGGGCCGGCGGGTCGGGGAGGCAACCGTGGCTTCTATATCGCGGCGCCCCTTGCATCGCGTGACGCCGAGCGCAGGTACCCGATCATCCAGATCGAGAGGAAGAGCATCATCACCACGGTCAGCGCCGCCCCGAAGGGCCAGTTGTTGGCCGCGAAGAACTGGTCCTGGATCAGGTTGCCCACCATGTAGGTGTCGGGGCCGCCGAGCAGCTGGGCGGAGACGAAGTCGCCCACCGCCGGCAGGAAGACCAGCACCGAGCCCGCGAGGATTCCCTGTTTGGTCTGCGGCAGCGTGACGTGGAGGAAGGTGCGGAAGGGGCGGCCGTAGAGGTCCTTGCCGGCCTCGATCACCGAGGGGCTCATCCGCTCGAGCGAGGCGTAGACGGGCAGGATCATGAAGATCAGGTAGCCGTAGGTGAGGCCCCCGATCACCGCCCAGGGCGTGTTGATCATCTGGATGCCCCGGTCGGTGAGGCCGAGGTTGACGAGGAAGTTGTTGACGAGGCCCTCGTCGGAGAGCAACGCGACCCAGGCATAGGTGCGAACCAGGTAGTTGACGAAGAACGGCACCACCAGCGCCGCGATCAGCGCGTAGCGGTAGCGGCCGCCGAAGCGGGCGATGTAGTACGCGATCGGGTAGCCGATCAGCAGGCAGAGGGCCACGGTCGCGGCCGCGTAGCCCACCGAGCGGATCAGGACCGGCAGGTAGGTCGGGTTGAAGGCCTCGGCGTAGTTGCTCCAATCGGTCCCGTAGACCGCGCGCCCGAGGTCGTCGACGTAGCCCAGCGAGAGGGCGAGCACCAGCATCAGCGGAAAGGCGAACAGGGCCAACAGCCAGACCCCGGGCGGGATCAGGAAGCGCGTCCAGTAGTCGGCCCTCACGCGCTCCCCCCCGGCGGGTTCACGCCGCCTTGACCTCCGTGAACAGCGACGTCCACGCCTGCCGCGCCTCGGGATCGTCGAGCCGGTATTCCTCGCCGTTGGCGAGCTGTTCGAGGGTGATGTCGATCGACGGCTCGTCCTTGGCGAGCTTCGCGAACTCCTCGGCGCCGCCCTCGACCGGCTGCGCGTATCCAGTCCAGGCGACGTTCCTGGCGGCGTTCTCCGCCTCGAGCAGCCAATCAATGAACAGCAGCGCCGTCCCCGGCGAGCGCGCCGTGATCGGGATCGACATGGCGTCGGTGCCGACCGGGACTCCCTCCTCGCAGGTCTCGAACTGGAAGTCCTCGGGGTTGTCGACTTGGTTGCGCACGTTGACCACGTCGCCGTTCCAGGCCTGGTGCAGGACGGCGGAGCCGGAGACGAGGTTCGTGATGTCGTTGGTCGAAAAGCCGCGCGCGTTCTGCTTCTGGTCGAGCAGGATCTGCTTCGAGGCCTCGAGCTCATCGAGGTCCTCTGTGTTGATGTAGGAGCCGTTGATCAGGTTGGCCTCGCCGATCGCCTCCTGGAAGTCGTCGAGGATGAACATCCGGCCGGCGCCGTCGGGGTTGCTGAGGTCGTTCCACGAGCCGGTCATGCCCGAGACCACGTCGCTGCGCCAGCAGATGCCCGTCGTGTAGTACGTGTAGGGCATCGAGAACTCGGAGTTCGGGTCGTACCAGGGGCTGTCGAAGAAGGGATTGACCTTGTCCGAGTTGCGGAGCTTGTTGCGATCGAACTGCAGCAGCAGGCCCTCCTGGCGCAGGCGACGCACGTACTCCGAGCTGGGCCAGATCAGGTCGTAGTGGCCGCCGCTTCGGAGCTTGATCACCATCGCCTCGAGGTTGTCGTAGTTGACCTCGTTCACCGCGACGCCGTACTTGTCGGAGAAGCCCGACTTCAGCGCCGGGTCCATGTACTGGGTCCAGTTGTAGATCAGCAGGTCGCCGTCGATCTTGGGGACCACGATCTGACCCTCGGCGGAGCGGTCGATCGGCCGCGAGACCGTGCAGCCGCTGAGCGCTCCGAGCCCGTAGACGCCGAGCGCCGCTCCGGCACCGGACTGAAGCAGCTGGCGCCGGCTGAGGCCCCCACCGGCGCTCATGCCGCCACCGCCACGGGGGCGGCCGGGAGCGTGCAGCCGAGCAGTCCCTCGGCGACAGTGCGGGCGAGTTTCGACATCCGCTCCGAAGGCATCTCAGGATCAGCGAGGGTCATCTGCACGGCGAGGCCGTCGAGCAGCGCAGCGAGCGTGGCAGCGATCTCACCGCTGTCACCGGAGGCGAACTCGCCGTTGGCCTGGCCGTCGCCGACGATCCTCTCGATCTGCCCCCTCCAGCGCTGGTCGAGCTGGCGGCGGGCGATCCCGGCGTCGGAGTCGCGCAGGGCACGGGTCCAGAACTCCATCCAGAGCTTCCACTCGCCGCCGGCGCTCGAGCACTCGATCAGGACGGCGAGCCGCTCCGAGGGCGAGTGCTCCCCGGCCAACAGCTCGACCAGCTCGGCGTAGAAGCGGTCGTCCTCGAAGCTCAGCGCCTGGGCAAGCAGGTCGTCCTTGGATGCGAACCAATAGAGGACGGCGCCGACGCTCGTCCCCGCCCTCTCTGCGATGTCCGAGATCCGGGTGGCGCCGATTCCGCGTTCACCGAGGACCTCGGCCGCTGCCTCGAGGCTCTGTGGCCTGCGAATGTGGTCTACCTGCGGACGTGGACTCACTGGACTCTCCTCCCCGAGTCCGGAAACTGAATCGCCGTTCAATCTACACCTCCATGGGCCTCACCACAAGCGACTCGATCTCGATCCCGAGCTCGGCCGCGAGCTCGCGCGCCACCAGGGAGCGCGCTCGCTCCAGGTCCATATTTGGATCCCGGATCAGGCAGCGGACGCCGAACCCGTCGATCAGCGCCATGGTCGTCCTCGCCGCCGCCTCGGTGTCAACCCCGCTGCGAAACTCGCCACTCTCGACCCCGGCGCGGATCACGCTCTGCATCCATTCGCTGTAGCGGCCGTAGAGGCGCACCGCGACCGGGCGCAGCTCGGGCGAGCGAACGGCCCTGAGCCAGAGCTCGACCCAGAGCACCCAGCCACGCTCCTGGGCGCCGGGCAGCGGCAGGCACTCGTCGATCGCCTCGGCGAGGGCGCCGGTGGCCGTCCGCGACTCGGGATCGTCGCCGAAGCGCTCGTCGCCGACCTGTTCGTAGGAGTGGACCAGCGCCTCCTCGAGCAGCTCCTCGCGGGTGGAGAAGTAGTGGTGAACGAGCGAGGTCGAGGCCCGGGCCCGGGTCGCGACGCGGGCGATCCTGACCGCGTCGATCCCGTCGGCGGCGATCAGGTCACAGGCGGCCTCGAGGATCCGGGCTCGTGCGTCGGTCGCGGCCACTCGAACGGGACTAGGTCCCGGCGGGGGCGCGGCTCACGCCGGAACCCCCTCGCGATCGCCGAGTGCCTCCATGTAGCTTTCGGCGACCAGCACGTCGAAGGCGTGGGTATCGGACTCCTGGAGGGAGTAGCGACCGGCGCTGTAGCCACGCGAGCCGGCGCCCTTCTGGGCCAGCTGGCACACCTCCCAGTCCTGGCGGTTGGTCGTGTCCCAGAACTCGATCGCGTCGCTGGGGTCGAAGTCGGCCGCTTCGACGGCGCGACGCTCGAAGAACCACTCGCAGATCACCTCGGTGCGATCCGGTGCCCGTGGGTAGAGGGTGTGCAGCATCACGTAATCGGGATGCATCGAGACGAGCGCGTTCGGGAACAGCACGAAGTAGAGAATCGCGCCAAGGTCGTGTTCGCTCAGCCCTTCGATCGGGAGGCGGTTGCCGGCGTGCCCACCGCCGCTCCCCATCGTCGCGGCGTCCTCGCCGGTCAGGCGCATCGAGCCGCCGCACCAGCTGCCCGACCCCCTCAGCATCTCCCCGCCCAGGTAGTTGCTGAGGGCGTTGAGCTCGGGGTGGATGCCGGGGCAGTGCAGGCACTCGTTGTAGTTCTCGGCGATCCCCTTCCAGTTGGCGTTGACCGAATACTCGGTCCGCCCGCCGCCGACGAGCTCGCCCGTCCTGTAGTGGTCGAGGTAGCCGAGCAGCTCGCCGACGTAGGGCTCCGGCTCCGGCGCCTCGCCGCTGAGATCGACGATCACGAGGCCGCCGACCACCGACAGCCGCACCGGGCGCAGGCCGTTGCAGGAGGGATCGAAGTCCTCGATCCCGTCCATGTGGGGCGCGGCCTGGAGCGAACCGTCGAGCCCGTAGGACCATGCGTGGTAGGGGCAGCGCAGGCGGCGTTTCACCGTGCCCTCGGCCTCGTTGATGATCCGTGCGCCACGATGCCGGCAGACGTTGTGGAACGCTCGCGGCCGTCCGTCCTCGCCGCCGATGACGACGACGCTGTCGCTGCCGATCTCGCGCATCAGGTACTTGCCCTGCTCGTCCACCTGGGAGACGTGGCCGATGCAGATCCAGCCGGAGAAGATGTTCTCCAGCTCCCAGTCGAGGACCCCCTGCTCCGTGAATGCGGCCGGGGGCAGCATCGTCGCCCGCCTCAGCCGCTCGAGGGTCTTCTCAACATCCGCTCGCTCGAGCTCAAGCGGGACTCCATTTCTCGCCTCACTGCGCATCCGACGCTCCTTGCCGACGACGACCTGACCGCAGGGATCTTACGCCTTCTTGACTTTGTAGTCAAGTGCCACTAAGGTGCCCGCGGTGGCCGTCACGGCAGAGGTTGAGTTGCTGTACCCGATTCCGGGGCTGAGCGAGCGAGCGCTCGAGATCCAGGGGCGGGCGCGGCGCTTCGTGGACGACGTGCTGATCCCCCGCGAGGAGGAGGCCGAGCGGCGCGGCGGGATCCTCCCCGACGAGGAGATCGCCGAGGTCAAGCACGAGGCGATCGCGGCGAGCCTCAACGGCGGCCTGCACTCCCCCCAGCACGGGGGCCAGGGCTGGACCCGGACCGAGTGGGCGCTGGTCGAGGAGCAGTGGGGGCGCAGCACCAACGCGATCAGCTGGCACGTCCCCAACGCCTACAACGTCTGGGACCACGCCTCCGAGGCCCAGGCCGAGCGCTACCTGCGGCCGGCCCTGAAGGGTGAGCTGAGGGACGCCTACGCGGTGACCGAACGGGACGCAGGCTCCGACCCCTCCCGAATCAAGGCCACAGCCGAGCGCACCGACGCCGGCTTCCGGATCAACGGCGAGAAGTGGTTCGTCACCTCCGGCGACGTCGCCTCGGTCCTGATCGTGATGGCCAACGTGATCGAGGGTGGCAGCCCGCTTCCCACCCTGTTCGTCGTGGACAAGGGCCTGCCCGGCATCGAGACCATTGACGACCCCGACTTCACCCACACCTATCCCGACCGTCACCCGACGATCCTCTTCAGCGACGTCGAGGTCGGCCCCGACGACGTGATCGGGGGGGTCGGCGGCGGCGACGATCTCCAGCGCGACTGGTTCAGCGAGGAGCGCCTGGGCATCGCGGCGCGCGGGGTCGGCTCCATGTGGCGCCTGCTCGAGGAGACGGTGGACTGGGCGACCGGACGCGAGCAGGGCGGGTCGCGGATCTTCGACTACCAGGGCGTCTCCTTCCCGCTCGCCGACTCCGCCGCCGACGCGGCGGCCGGGAGGCTCCTGACCTTCCAGGTGGCGGCGATGATCGACGCCGGCGGCGACCCCAAGCTGGCCCACCACAAGGCGTCGATGGCCAAGCTCTTCGTCAGCGAATCGGCCTGGCGCTGCGCCGACCGCTGCGTCCAGGCCTTCGGCGGCCGCGGCTACATGCGCTCCAACGTGGCCGAGCGCTTCCTGCGGGAGCTTCGCGTGGACCGGATCTGGGAGGGCACCAGCGAGATCCAGCGGCTGATCATCGCTCGCGGCCTCGAGCGCCGCGGCGTCGAGCGGATCCTGCACTGATTCCGACCGGGCCGGCGAAGGCGCCTGCGATGGACCTGACCTCTCTCCTTCGTCCCGAATCGATCGCCGTGGTCGGCGCCACCGAGCGCCCGGACTCCTACGGCGGCAACGTCCTCGAGAACCTCCGTCGGGCCGGCTTCGAGGGCCCCGTCTACGGGGTCAACCCAGGGCGTGAGAGCGCCCACGGTTTCCCCTGCTTCCCGACCCTGGCAGAGATCCCAGAGCCGGTGGACGCGGTCGCGGTCGCGATCCCGGCGCCACTCGTGCCCGGGGTGATCGCCGAGGCTGGTGAGCTCGGCTGCGGCGGCGCCGTCGTGCTGTCGGCGGGGTTCGCGGAGGTCGCCTCGGGGCAGGGACTCGAGGAGAAGCTCCGAGCCGCGGCCATCAAGGCCGGCCTGCCCCTCTGCGGCCCCAACGGGAACGGCATCATCGCCGCCGGGCAGCGGGCGCCGATCTGGGGCGACTCGGTCGCTCCGCTCCAGCCGGGAGGGGTGGCGATGATCTCCCAGAGCGGCAACGTCGCGGTGAACGCCCTCGGCTCCCGGCGGGGAATGCGCTTTCACACGCTGATCTCGAGCGGCAACCAGGCCGTGCTCGACGCCAGCGACTGGCTGCTGGCGCTGACCGAGGTCGGCGGGGTGCGCTCGGTTGCGATGTTCCTCGAGCAGGACGGCGACGGCTCCAAGCTGGCGACCGCGCTGGCCGCCTGTGCCGAGGCCGAGATCGGCGTCGCCGTGCTCAAGGTCGGCTCCTCCCAGGCGGGCGCCGCGGCCGCGGCGGCCCACACCGCGGCGGTGGCAGGAGACCAGCGGGTGTTCCGGGCGCTGGTCGAGGAGGCCGGCGCCGCATGGGCCGCCGACCCCCACGATCTGCTCGAGCTCGCCAAGGCGCTGGCCGAGCCGCGCGCGCGGCCGGCGCGTACGGGCGGCCTGGCGGTCCTGACCTGCTCGGGCGGTGACTCGGGGCTGGCCGCCGACGAGGCGGAGCGGATCGGGCTCTCGCTGCCCGAGCTGGCCCCGGAGACGACCGAGAGGCTTGACGACCTGCTTCCCGAGGCGGCCACGATCGGCAACCCCTTGGACTACACCGCGATGATCTGGGGCGATGTCGAGCGGCTCAGGGAGATCATCCGCGCGGTCGCCGACGACCCGGCGATCGACCAGCTGCTCGTCTTCTATGACCATCCCCGCGATCTCTCTGCCGCCTCGGAGGAGACCTGGGGGCTGGTGAGGGCCGGCATCGTCGCCGGCGCCGAGGCGACGGATGCGGCGCTGATCGTCTCCTCGACGCTGCCCGACCTGATCGACGATGACGCGGCGGCCGAGCTCGCCGCCCTCGGGATCGCGCCACTCGCCGGCCTCCGGGCTTCGCTGGCGTGCGCCCTGGCGCTGCGGCGCCCGGCGGGAGACGCCGGGCGCCTTCGGGAGATCGCGGCGGGCGCGGCGCCGGCCGCCGGCTCCAACCGCGGGGGCGAGTGGCTGGGCGAGCTCGAGGCGAAGGAGCTGCTGCGCGATGCCGGTGTGGCCGTGCCCAGAGGCCGCGAGGTGCTCGACGAGTCCGACGCGGTCGCCGCCTGGGGCGAGCTCGGCGGGCCGGTGGCGCTGAAGCTGAGCGCGCCCGGGCTGCTGCACAAGACCGACGTCGGGGCCCTGGCGCTTTCCCTCGATGATGAGCCCGGGCTGCGCGAGGCGCACCGCCGCCTCAGCGGCATCGACGCCGGCCCCTCGGCACGGATGCTCGCCGAGGAGATGCTGGCGCCCGGAGTGGAGCTGATGGTGGGCGCCCGCCGCGACGGGGTCGTGCCCGCGCTGGCGCTCGCCCTCGGCGGCGTCTGGACCGAGCTGCTGGACGACGTCGCGGTCGTGCCGCTGCCGGCCTCCACCGAGCGGATCGCCGAGGCCCTGCTGAGCCTGCGTGCGGCGCCCCTGCTCACCGGCGGGCGAGGAGGAGAGCCCCTCGCGGTGAAGGCGGCAGCGGAGCTGGCGTCGCGGGCGGGCATGGTGCTGCTGGACCGCGAGCTGTCTTTGCTCGAGCTGAATCCGGTCGTCGTAGGCCGCGATGGCGCGGTGGCGGTCGACGCCGTCGCGCGCGGCTCAGGCGGGCAGCAACTGCAGTGACTCGGTGTGTCGCGGGCGCATGGCGCCGAAGTGACGCCGGTCGAGGGTCGCCAGCTTCTGCTCTCCCAGCCGCTCGACGATCGCAAGCACCGCGGCGTCCACGAAACCGACGTGGAGGTCGGCGTAGTCCGTGAGCAGCTCTTTGACCCTCAGGTAGTCGGCCGTTCTCAGGTCGATGAACTCGAATGCTCCCCTGGCGGCATCGTGGAGAAACGCCCCGAAGGCCCGCGGCTCCCCTGCGCGCCTGCACATGAACTCGACCTCGCCCAGCACCGCGGTGGGGACTGCACGGCGCTCACCCGTCCCGCGCATCAACTCGGAGCAGTCCTCGTGACGTGGGTCGGATCGGATCAGCAGCGCAATCAGTGGGCCCGAATCGACTACGAGCGCCAGGGGTCCGGCTCCCACAGCTCCTCGACCCGCTCGGCCAGGCTCTCGCCCGTGCCCTCACCTGCGCCGATGCAGGTCAGAGCTGGGGGAGCGCCGTCGCCCAACTCGCGCTCGAGCGCCTCACGCACGATCTGGGAAACCGAGACGCCGCGCTCGCGTGCCCGACGCCGGGCGCGTTCGAGTAGGTCTTCGCCGGCTTGGAAAAGCATCCGCTTCATCGTGACATCATGATATCATCACACGCTGCGCACTCTGTACCGAGACTGGAACCTACGCGTGGCAGTGCCTTCGCCGGGCGGCTCCGCGGAACCGCCCCAACGAGAAGGGGGCCCCGAAGGGCCCCCGTTCTCGGAAGCGAGTGAGAGTCGCAGCTAGTCCAGGCTCGCCATCACGTGCTTGACGTTGGTGTAGTCCTCGAGCGCGTACATCGAGAGGTCCTTGCCGTAGCCCGACTGCTTGTAGCCACCATGGGGCATCTCGGCGACGATCGGAATGTGGTCGTTGATCCAGACGCAGCCGAACCGCAGCGCCTTGGAGACCCGGAGCGCCCGGCCGACGTCGCGCGTCCAGACCGAGGCGGCGAGCCCGTACTTGGTGCCGTTGGCCCACTCGATCGCCTTCGCCTCGTCCTCGAACGGCTGCACCGTGATCACCGGGCCGAATATCTCCTGCTGGATCATTTCGTCCTGCTGGCCCGGCCCCGAGACAACCGTCGCCTCGAGGAAGTAGCCCGGCAGGTCGGGGCGGGTGCCGCCCGTGACGATCTCGGCGCCCTTCGTCTTGCCCTCGAGGAAGCCCTCGACGCGATCGCGCTGGCGCTCGGAGTTGAGCGGGCCGAGGACCGTGTCGGGGTCGAACGTGTCTCCCGTCTTGTAGTCCTTGGCCTGCTCGGCGAGGCCCGCGACGACGTCGTCGTAGGCGCCCTTGGAGGCGAGCACCCGGGTGGCCGCGGTGCAGTCCTGGCCGGCGTTGAAATAGCCGGTGCCGGCGATCGTCTCCATCGCCTTTTCCATGTCGGCGTCGTCAAAGATCACGGCCGGCGCCTTGCCGCCCAACTCCAGGTGGACGCGCTTGAGCGAATCTGAGGCCGCCTTGGCGATCCACTTTCCCGTCTCAGGCGAGCCGGTCAGCGAGACCATGTCGATGTCAGGATGGGTGACCAGCGCCGAGCCCGCCGGCTGGCCGTGGCCACCGATGAAGTTGACGACGCCGGGCGGGTAGATCTCCGCGCACATCTCCGCCAGCACCTTGAGCGTCGTCACGGGCGTCGTCTCAGCCGGCTTCAGGACCAGCGTGCAACCGGTGGCGAGCGCGGGGCCGAGCTTCCAGACGGCCATCATCATCGGGTAGTTCCAGGGCGTGATCTGAGCGACGACGCCGACGGGCTCGCGGCGGATCATCGAGGTGTAGCCCTCGAGGTATTCACCCGTCGCCTTGCCCTCCATGCAGCGCCCGGCGCCGGCGAAGAAGCGCAGCTGATCGACGGAGGCGTTGATCTCGTCCTGCATGGTGCCGCGCGGCTTGCCGGCGTCCATCGCCTCCAGGTCGGAGAGCTCCTCGGCGCGGTCCTCGAAGGCGTCGGCGAGCTTCAGCAGCATTCCCGCTCGCTCGGCGGGGGTGGTGTTGCCCCAGGTCTCGAACGCCTTCCTGGCCGCCTCGACGGCGCGGTTGACGTCCTCTTTGCCCGACAGCGGCGCGCGAGCGATCAGCTTGCCATTCGCGGGGTTCAAGACGTCCTCCATCTCACCACCGGATGGATTCACGAACTCGCCGCCGATCATGTTCTGCAGCTCGAGGACCTTGGTGGGCTTGGCCGTTGCTGTTGCCATCTCTTTCGCTCCTCCTCTTTCGCTTTCTCTAAGTCGAGACTTCTTCGAGCATCTCATTAACCGGGACGTGGTCGCTGCCGACGGCCTCGGCCACGGCCCGGTGGGTCACCTTCCCGCCCGCGACGTTCACTCCCAGCGCAAGCCCGGGGTCGCGGCGTGCGGCCTCCGCGACACCGCTGTCGGCGAGGGCAAGGACGTAGGGGAGCGTCGCGTTGGTGAGAGCGTACGTCGAGGTGATCGGCACCGCGCCGGGCATGTTGGCGACGCAGTAGTGGGTGATGCCCTCGACCTCGAAGGTGGGATCGGCGTGGGTCGTGGGGTGCGAGGTCTCAAAGCAGCCGCCCTGGTCGATTGCGACGTCGACCATCACCGCGCTCTTCTGCATCAACTTCAGCTGGTCTCGCCGGACCACGTAGGGCGCCTTGGCCCCGTGCACCAGCACCGCGCCGATCACGAGGTCCATGCGCGGCAGCAACTCCTCGACCGCGAGCGTGGACGAGTAGACCGTCGAGCAGCGGCCACCGAAGGCCATGTCGAGCTCGCGCAGCCGGTCGATCGAGGTGTCCAGGATGAAGACATCGGCCTCCATCCCGATCGCGATCGAGGCGGCGTTGAAGCCGACCGCGCCACCTCCGATCACCATCACGTTCGCCGCCGCCACCCCCGGCACGCCGCCGAGCAGGATGCCGCGGCCGCCGAGCGGTTTCTCGAGGAAAAAGGCGCCGGCCTGGGTTGCGATCTTGCCCGCGACCTCGCTCATCGGCGCCAGCAGCGGCAGCCGGCCCCGCTGGTCCTCGACGGTCTCGTAGGCGACGCCGATCGCGCCCGAGTCGCAGAGCCCCTGGGTCAGCTCGGGGTCCGGGGCCAGGTGGAGGTAGGTGAACAGGGTCTGGCCGGAGCGAAGCAGCGTGACCTCCCCCGGCTGGGGCTCCTTGACCCCCAGCACCATCTCGGCCTCGGCGAAGATGCTCTTGGCGTCGGGAGCGATCCGCGCGCCCTGCCGTTCGTAGTCGGCGTCCGAGATCGAGCTCCCCTCGCCGGCCCCGGCCTGGATAAGCACCTCGTGGTCATGGTCGGTGAGCTCGCGGACGCCGGCGGGCGTCAGGGCGACCCGGTACTCGTCCTGCTTGATCTCGGTGGGGACGCCGACCTTCATCGAGCCGCCACTCCGGCCGGCTGGGGCGCGTCGATCTCGAAGCGGACGCCCCGCGTGCGAAGCTCGGTGAACATCTCCTCCGGGTCGATGCAGCGCTCCGGGGGAAGGGCACCGCGCGCCTCAATCTGACCCCGCGCCAGCAGGCGGACCGCGGCCGCCGCCGGGGAAGCGGTCGAGACGATGCCGCCTCCGAGCCCCCACTCCTCCCGGGGAGGGGTGACGCTGCGAGCGCGAGCCATCCGTCCGCTGCCGGTGGCCTCGACCAGGTGGACAGAGACCGTCTTGGGCGAGGGTGGCGAGGCCGAGCGCGCGACCTCGGCGACCCTGTCGGCATCGGCGCTCACCAGCTCGCGGAGGGCCTCCAGCACCGCGGGCGGCAGCGACAGCCTGAAGGTCACGTCGGCGGCGCCGAAGCTGTCGCCGAAGGTCAGGGTCTCGGAGTGCAGCGTGTAGATCGTCTCGCCCTCCCCTATCGGGTCCCCGAAGTCCACCGTCCCGCCGTCCTGCATCGGCTCCAGCTCCACGGTGCGGCCGGCCTGGAGAGTCATCGGGGGCAGGGTGAGCTCGTCGAGCAGCGTCTGCACCGCGTAGGGGAAGCTGATCCCGGGGGACGGCTCCAGGTTGCGGCCTCCGGCGTAGACGTCAATCCGCTCGGGCTCCGAGCCGAGCTCGGCTACCGCGCACGCCGCGAGCAGGTTGGTCTTGCCCGGCGCCGAGCCGATGCCGAGCAGTGCCAGCAGCCCCGCCGACTCGAACTCCCCGTTGAGCTCGAGCTGCTCGGCGGTGACGTGGTAGAGCCCGCCCAGGTCCAGGTAGTGGACCCCGGCCTCGAGGCAGGCCCGCATCGCGTCGAGGTTGATCCGGTAGGAGGCCGAGTTGACGAGCACGTCGGCCTCATCGAGCTGCCCGGCCAGCCCCGAGCGCGCGTCGGCCAACCGCGCCTCCGCCTTGCCGCCGCCGTGCGCATCGGCGACCCGCTTCGCCCGCTCGAGGTCGATGTCGAGCAGGGCGAGACTCTCGGCCTCGTCCGACTCGGCGAGATCGCGGACGATCGCGGGCGCGATCGTGCCTCCCGCTCCAAGAACCGCGACCCTCATCGCGAACTCTCCCGCTGGGGTCGCACTAGGAGATCAGCTCCTTGGCGCGCAGGGCGAGCCAGAGCTCGACCCGATCATGGGCCCGGCCCAGGTCGCGCCCTGTCAGCTCCTCGATCCGCTTGATCCGGTAGCGGAGCGTGTGCCGGTGACAGAAGCAGTCGCCGGCGGCGCGCTCCCAGTGGCCGTTTCGCTCGATGAAAGCCTCGAGCGACCGAAGCAACTCACTGCCGTAGCGGCCCTCGGAGCCCTCGATCGGCCCCAACACGTTCTCGCAATAGAGGCGGAGCGCATCGGCATCCTGGATCGAGAGCAGCAGGGTGAAGGCACCGAGGTCCCGGTGGGAGGCGACCTCCGGGGCGCTGCCGTTGGCGATCGCGGTCGCCTCCAGGGCGCAGCGGGCCTCGTGGAAGGAATGGCGGACTCGATCGAGGGCCGCGGGCCGGCTCGCGGCCGCGCGAACGTCGCCCACTGCCCCCCCGAGCTCGCGCCGCGCGCCGGCGGCGAGCTCGACCGGGTCTCCCTCCCCGACGTCCACCACGGCACAAAGCAGCTCGCGCCGGCCCGCGGGGTGGGTGGCGACGAGGGCGGGGCGGCCGGCCGCCGCGAGGTGGCGTTCGAGCGCGGCCTCGGAGGCCACGGGGTCGTCCATCGCGAAGACGAGGACGGCGGCGTTCTCGCGCAGGCCGAACGGCTCCAGCCTGTCACGGACGTCCTCCGCCGCGAGCCGGCCCGAGAGAGCAGCGGCGAGCACATCGCCGGCGAGGCGGCGCTCGGTGTCGGTGGCGACCCGCTGGCGCATCAGCTCGAGGGCGACGACGATCGCGCCCTGCTGCACGATCAGCCGCTCGAAGTTGCCGAACTCGCCCGAGCGCCGGACTACCACCAGCCACGCCTCCGGGTCGCTGCCGCGGGGGGAGACCGGGTGCGCGAGCGCGCGGCCGCGCAGCTCGGGGGGTGGCGGCACGAAGGGAGCGGCCGCGGAACCACGCTCGCGAAGCTCCTCGCGGATCCCGTCCAGGACCTCGGCGGCGATCCTGCGCCCGCCCTGGGCGAGGGTCTCACCGCGAACGCCGAGGACCACGCAGCTGCCTCCGGTCGCGGCCGCGATCTCCCTGGCGATCTTCTCGAGGCCGCCCCCCTCCAGCACCAGCCGCTCGAGCCGCTCGTTGATCGCGATTCCCCGGGTGAGCACGTCGTACTGCTCGTTGACCAGCCGCGAGAAGGCCTCCTCCGTGATCGCGATGAACGGCATCTCGTAGGGGACCTCGAACAACGGCAGGGAGAGCTTCTTGGCCTCCGTGACGAGCGCCTTGGGAAGTCCCTTGCTGCGCTGGTGCTCGAAGCCGGTCCCGAAGCCAAGCCCCGCCACATCGCGCTCGGCGAGCAGCCGCGCGAACTCCCGCTGCTCGGCCGCGGTCTTGAGCTGAATGCCCGTGGTCAGCAGCAGCTCGCCGCCCGAAAGCCAGGGAGTCGGGTCGCGCAGCTCCGTGATGTGGACCCAGCGGATCGGGCGCCCGTCGCCGGCGCCGTTGCCGGCGGCGGGCTTGAGGCCGAGCTCGGAGAGCAGGGTCTTGAGGGTGAGCACTCCGGTTCCTACTTCAGTTCCTGAGTCGCTTCGAGGCCTCTTCAAGCACGGGCCGCAGCACCGCCAGGATCTCCTCGAACTGCTCCGTGTCGGCGATCAGCGGTGGCGCCAGCTGGATCACGGGGTCGCCGCGATCGTCGACCCGGCAGATCAGGCCGCGCTTGTAGAGCTCGCCCGAGAGGTAGCCGCGCAGCAGCTTCTCGGACTCCTCGTCGTTGAAGCTCTCCTTCGTGTCCTTGTCCTTGACCAGCTCGATCGCCTGGAAGAAGCCGGCGCCTCGGACGTCGCCGACGATCGGGATGTCGTAGAGCGACTCGAGCGCAGCGCGGAACTCCGGCTCCTTGGCGAGCACGTGGCCGCAGAGGTCCTCGCGCTCGAAGACGTCGAGGTTCGCCATCGCCGCCGCCGCGGAGACGGGATGGCCCGCGAAGGTCGAGCCATGGGCGAACGAAGCGGTGCCCTCTGAGAAGGGCTCGTAGACGCGGTTCGAGGCGATCATCGCCCCCATCGGCGAGTAGGCGGAGGTGAGGGCCTTCGCGGTAGTGATGATGTCGGGCTGGTAGCCGTAGCGCTGGCAGCCGAAGTAGTGGCCCAGGCGGCCCCAGGAGCAGATCACCTCGTCGGAGATCAGCAGCACGTCGTGGCGATCGCAGATCTCCCTCACCCGCTGGAAGTAGCCCTCCTGCGGCGGGATGCAGCCGCCGGCGTTCTGAAGCGGCTCCAGGATCACGGCGGAGACCGTGTCGGGGCCCTCGAAGATGATCCGCTCCTCTATCTGGTCCGCGGCCCAGAGCGGGTCGCGGTCCTCCGGCCAGCGATAGCTGTCGGTGTTCGGGACGTGGACCCCGCCCGGAGCCAGGGGCTCGAATTGGCTGCGAAGCTCGGGAATGCCCGTGGCCGAGAGGGCTCCGAGGGTGGTGCCGTGGTAGGCGATCTTGCGAGCGATGTGCTTGTGCTTCTGGCCCTTGCCGGTCACACGGTGGTAGTTGCGGGCCAGCTTCAGCGCCGACTCGACCGCCTCGGAGCCGCTGTTGGTGAAGAAGACCTTGTTGAGATCGCCGGGTGTCAGCGACGCGATCCGGGTGGCGAGCTCGATCGCCCGCGGGTGGGCGTAGCTCCAGATCGTGACGAAGTCGAGCTCGCGAACCTGCGCTGCCATCGCGTCACCGATCTCGGTCCGGCCGTGGCCCGAGTTGACGCAGAAGAGCGCGGAAAGACCGTCGAGGTGGCGGTTGCCCTTATCGTCCCAGAGATAGCAGCCCTCGCCGCGAACGATGATCGGCACCTCGCCCCCGGCCTCGAGCGCGCCCATCCGGGTGAAGTGCATCCAAAGGTGCCGTCGCGCCAGCTCCTGCAGAGCTGTGTCGGTGGTCTCGGTCGGTGTGCTGACGCTCGTGGTGGCCATTTGCTCCTCCGCTTCCGTTTTGCCTTCTCGTACAAACGGTATCTGGGCGCGGGCGCGGCTGCAACGGGAGAGAAGGCAAAACGAGCTGGACACTCTTTGTACATCACGTACAAGTCGTTGGTTCGGCCTTGAAGCTTTCGCCAATTGCAGGTGGACGGCCGATGGGTATAGCCTCCGCCGCGAACGACGAGTCAGGCACCCGCCACCTACCAAGGAGGAGTTGGCGAATGGAGAGCTCGCCTCAGGCTGGCGGCGTCGAGGACAAGGGCCTGAAGAAGAACGCGGTCTCCTACCTCTCCAGCATCGTCATCGGCGTCGCTTCCACCGCGCCGGGCTACAGCCTCGCCGCGGTGCTCGGCTTCGTGGTGCTCGCATCTGGAGCCGCGGGGACCGAGGCCGTGGGCTTCCAGGCGCCGGCGGTCCTGCTCGTCAGCTTCGTGCCGATGTTCTTCATTGCCTCGGCCTACTACTACATGAACCGGGCCGACCCCGATTGCGGCACCACCTTCAGCTGGGTGACCAAGGCGATGGGACCCCACCTCGGCTGGCTCGGCGGCTGGGCGATCGTCGTCGCGGACGTGATCGTGATGGCGAACCTGGCCCAGATCGCCGGCCTCTACAGCTTCCTGCTCGTGGACGCCCAGTCACTCGCCGACTCGACCGTCTGGGTCACCTTCGTCGGCGTCATCTGGATCGGGATCATGACTGCGATCGTCACCCGCGGGATCGAGCTCTCGGCACGCACTCAGCAGTTCCTGCTGGGAGTTGAGCTGCTCACCCTCGGCGCCTTCGCCGTGGTGGCGCTGTGGAAGGTCTACGTCACCGGCGAGCCCGGCACGCAGCACATCGACGCCTCCTGGTTCTCCCCCTTCGCGGTTGACTCGCTCAGCACCCTGACCGCCGGCATGCTGCTGGCGGTCTTCATCTACTGGGGCTGGGACAGCGCCGTCACGGTGAACGAGGAAACCGAGGACTCATCCGAGGCCCCGGGCAAGTCAGCGGTGGTCAGCACGGTGATCCTGCTGCTGATCTACGTGATCGTCAGCGCGGCGGCACAGGCGTTTGACTTCTCGCTGCTGTCGGACCCCAAGAACTCGGATGACGTGCTCAGCGCACTCGGAAGCGAGATATTCGGGTCCCCGCTCGACAAGATCCTGATCATCGCGGTGCTCACATCGGCGGCTGCGTCAACGCAGACTACGATCCTGCCGACGGCGAGGACCACGCTCTCGATGGCGCGGGCCAAGGCGATGCCGAAGGTGCTGGGGGACGTTCACCCCCGCTACCTCACGCCGCACGTGTCCTCGATCCTGATGGGCGTGCTCTCGATCGTCTGGTACGTCGGCCTGACGATCGTCGACGAGAACATCCTGTTCGACTCGCTGGCGGCGCTGGGGCTGATGATCGCCTTCTATCTGGGCCTCAACGGGATCGCCTGCGCGATCTACTACCGCCACGAGCTGCTCTCGAGCGTCAAGGCGTTCCTCTTCGTCGGCGTGGCGCCACTGATCGGCACCGCCATCCTCTATTACCTGATGATCAAGAACGCGATCGACCTGGCCGACCCGGTCAACTCCGAGTCCGGGGATTCCTGGCTCGGGCTCGGGCCTCCGCTTGTGATCGCGATCGGCTTCATGGCGCTTGGAGTGATCCTGATGATCTGGCAGCAGATACGCGCTCCGGAGTTCTTCCGCAGCAAGCTGGAGACGGCTCCGCCGGACCTTGTCGCCAGGGCCCCTGCAACCGCCGGAAAGGAGAGCTGAGATGGCCAACGAGATAGTCGTCGGTTACGACGGCTCCGACTGCTCCAAGGCCGCCCTCGACGCGGCCGCAAAGCTGGCCACGGAGCTGAAGTCGAAGCTGGTGCTGGTATTTGGCTACGAGCCCTACCGGGTCGGAGGAGAGATCCAGGACCACCGCAAGGCCCTTGAGGAGCGCGGTGAAGTGGTCACGAGCGAGGGGATGGAGCGGGCCAAGGGAAAGGGCGCAGAGGCTGAGGTGGCGCTGGTCGACCGTGAGTCCGTCGATGCCCTGATGAGCGTCGCCGACGCGCGGGACGCCCGGATGATCGTCGTCGGCACCTACGGCGAGCATCCGCTCAAGGGGGCGATCCTGGGCTCGACTCCCTACAAGCTCGTGCAGCTCTCCGAGACCCCGGTGCTGGTGGTTCGCGGCTGAGCTTTGGAGCCGCCGAGGCGTCTGCCCGGGTCCGCTGCCCACGGGCGGGGTCAGCCACTGCGATAGAGTCGAGCGCGAGAGCGTGAGCCAAGCTACCAACAGGGCGAGGGGCCCGGCGTCGAGCGTGGAGCTTCGCTCGGTGACCAAGCGGTTCGGCGATGTTGTCGCCGTCGATGACCTCAGTATCGCTTTCGCTGAGGGTGAGTTCTTCACCCTGCTCGGGCCGAGCGGCTGCGGCAAGACGACGACCCTGCGCATGATCGCCGGCTTCGAGCAGGAGACGGCGGGGCAGGTGCTGATCGACGGTGAGGACGTCGCCGGCCTACCGCCGTACAAGCGGCCCACCAACACCGTCTTCCAGAGCTACGCCCTCTTCCCCCACCTCAGCGTCAGGGATAACGTCGCCTTCGGCCTCAAGCGCAAGGGCGTTGACAGGGCCGAGACCGAGCGGCGGGTGTCCGAGGAGCTCGGGAGAGTGGGGCTCGCCCAGGAGGCCAACCGCCGTCCGGCGCAGCTGTCGGGTGGCCAGCAGCAGCGGGTCGCACTCGCCCGCGCCCTCGTCAACCTGCCCAAGGTACTGCTGCTCGACGAGCCCCTCGGCGCCCTCGACCTGAAGCTCCGCAAGGGCCTCCAGGTGGAGCTGAAGCGGATCCAGCGGGAGGTTGGCATCACCTTCGTCTACGTCACCCACGACCAGGAGGAGGCGCTGACCATGTCCGACCGGATCGCGGTGATGAACCGCGGCCGAGTCGAGCAGGTGGGCGATCCCGAGCAGGTCTACGACCGGCCCGCCACCTCCTTCGTCGCCGGCTTCATCGGCGTCTCCAACCTGATGCCCGGCACCGTCGCCTCGGCGGGCGCCAGGGGCGAGGTCAAGCTCGACGCCGGGGTGACCATCAAGGCCTCGACCGACGGTCTCAGCGCCGGCGCGCGTTGCCAGGCGGTGGTACGCCCCGAAAAGCTTCAGGTCAGCGACCCCAAGGGACGCGCGGATCGCAAGCAGCCCAGCGTCGAGGGTGTCGTCGAAAGCTCGCTCTATCTCGGGACCTCGACCCAGCTGATCGTCCGCCTGCCCGATTCGGTGGCGATGACGGTGCTGGTACCGAACGCCGATGAGGCGGAACGGCAGCGGCTCCCGGGAGGCGGCGCGAAGGTGCGCCTCTCCTGGGCGCCCGAGCACATGCACCTGGTCCCGGTGGCTGGCCCGGCCGGTGGCGATTCAAGCGATGGGTAATCAGCGACTACAAGCCGGCATCACGCCGACGAGCTAAGGAGATCCGATGCGCACACCCAGGAAGTCTTTGCGGGCGGTACTCGCCCTTGGCGCTCTCGGCGCCGCCATCACCCTCACCGCATGCGGGGGCGGCGACACCGTCGGAGGCGCCAGCGACAACAAGGCCGAGGTCGCCGAGCCCGGTCCGCCGGTGGACGGTGAGTTCAACATCTCGACCTGGGTCGGCTACATCGACAAGGGCGATGGCAACACGATCAGCAAGTTCGAGGAGGAGTACCCGGGCACCAACGTCAACTACACCGAGGACGTCAACGACAACTCGGACTTTTTTGGAAAGGTCCAGCCGCTGCTGGATGAGGGTGAGTCCGGCGGCCGCAGCATGTTCGTGGTCACCGACTGGATGGCCAAGCAGATGAACGATCTCGGCTATCTGCAGGAGATCGACTACGCGGACGTGCCGAACGTTGACGCCAACCTCAAGGACAGCCTGCGGAGCCCGTCCTTCGACCCCGACCGGAAGTTCTCGATCCCCTGGCAGAGCGGAATGACGGGCCTGCTGGTGAACGAGAGGCTCGCGCCCGACGTGAACTCCGTCAACGACCTGTTCGACCCCAAGTACAAGGGCAAGGTCACGGTCCTGACTGAGATGCGCGACACCGTGCCGCTGTTGCTGAAGGCGGACGGGATCGACCCCGAGGATGCGACCAAGCAGGACTGGCTGGACGAGATCGACCGGCTCCAAGGTGCCGTCGATTCGGGACAGCTCCGTCGATTCACCGGCAACGACTACGTCCAGGACCTCACCAACGAGAACGTGGTCGCCGCCATCGGCTGGTCCGGCGACATCGCTCTGATCGCAAACGACAGCGTGGACTGGCGGATGCCGACCACCGGCTGCATCATCTGGTCGGACAACATGGTGATCCCGGTCGGGGCGCCCAACACGGCGGCGGCGCTGGCGTGGGCGGACTTCGCCTACGACCCGGAGATTCAGGCTCCGATCTCCGATTACGTCCGCTACGTGAGCCCGGTCGAGGGGATCGAGAAGGTGAACCCGGCCCTGGCGAAGGACCCGCTCGTCAACCCCTCCGACGAGTTCACGGCTGACTGCTCGACTCAGCCGAACCCCCCGGGCAGTGCCGAGGACGTGCAAGAGGTGACCGAGGCCTTCCAGGCTGTGATCACCCAGTAGGAGCGGGACGGCGCCGGCGGAGTGAAATAGAGATGCGAGCGATTCGATGACCACCCGCCGGCGCCTGATTCCCTACTGGCTGCTCGCCCCCGGCGCGATCTGGCTGGCGCTGTTCTTCGTTGTCCCGATGTACTTCATGGGGGAGCTGGCGTTGAGGTCGGGGACCTTCACCGAGGGGTTTGAATCCGCGTTCCAGATCAGCAACTTCTCGGACGCCCTCTCAGGCCACACAAACCAGGTCGTGCGGTCGTTTGTGTACGCGGGCACCGCGACCCTGATCGCCCTGCTGATCGCCTACCCGCTCGCCTACGCGATCGCGCTGCGAGCGGGCCGCTGGAGGCTGCTGCTGCTGTTCGCGGTGATCGCGCCCTTCTTCACCACCTATCTGATCCGGACGATCGCCTGGAAGACGATCCTGGCCGATGACAGCCCGGTCGTCTCCGTGCTTCAAGCGCTTCAGCTGGTGCCCGAGGACGGCAGGGTGCTGGCAACCGGTGGCGCGGTGATTGCGGGCCTCACCTACAACTTCCTCCCGTTCATGATCCTGCCGATCTACGCCAGTCTCGAGCGGATGGACACCGGCTTGATTGAGGCCGGCAAGGACCTCTACGCCTCCTCAACGCAGACGTTCCTGCGGGTGACGCTGCCGATAACGGCTCCCGGCATAGTCGCCGGCGTCCTGCTCACGTTCATTCCCGCCGTCGGCGACTACGTCAACGCCGAGATCCTCGGTGGCACCGGCACGGCGATGATCGGCAACGTGATCCAGTCGCTCTACCTGGAGCAGCGCAACTACCCTGAGGCGGCGGCGCTGTCCTTCCTGATGATGCTCGCGATCCTGATCGTGGTGCTGATCTACCTGCGGGTGGCGGGCTCGGGCGCCTTCATGGGTGACGAAGACGAGCGGCGGGCCTGAACCGCCGATGGAGGCCGCGACCGTCAGCAGCAGGGCCGGCTCGAAGCCTGCCCCGGCTCGCGCCTGGGCCTGGCTCAGGCGCAACGCTCTGCTCATCTTCGCCGGGCTCGCGGTTCTCTACATGCTGGTCCCGATCTTCGTAATAGCCGTGTTCTCCTTTGACACCGGGAATGCCCAGGGGGAGCTGGACTTCGCCTGGGACGGCTTCACGCTCGAGTACTGGCAGAACGCCTTCGCGAACAAGGCGGTCACCGAGTCAATGGTCACCAGCCTGGAGCTGGCCGCGCTGGCGACTGTCGTCTCCACGGCGATCGGAACCCTGATGGCGATGGCGCTCGTTCGTCACGAGTTCTTCGGCCGGCGGGCCACCAACCTGCTGATCATCCTGCCTCTGGCGACTCCCGAGATCGTCATCGGTGCCGCCCTGCTCTCGATGTTCATCAGCTACAAGGTCAGCCTCGGCTTCACATCGCTTTTCATCGCGCACGTGATGTTCTCGATCAGCTTCGTGGTCGTCGTGGTGCGATCGCGGCTGATCGGCTTCGACCGCAGCATCGAAGAGGCGGCGGCAGACCTCGGATCGACCCCGCTGACCACGTTCAGAACGGTGACGCTGCCCCTGCTCGCCCCCGGGATCGTCGGCGCCGCGTTGCTCGCCTTCGCGCTATCGCTCGACGACTTCGTGATCTCGAACTTCAACTCCGGCACCACCGTGACCTTCCCCCTGTTCATCTTCGGTGCAAGCCTGCGGGGGATCCCGGTCCAGGTCAACGTGCTTGCGACGATGCTATTCGTTCTCACCGCCCTGACGATCGTCCTGGTCCTCTGGCAGCAGCGAAAAGCCAAGGAGATGGCGTCGGTCAGGCCCGAGCAGGAGGGGCAGCCCGCCCAGGTTTGAGCGCCGCCGCCTCGGCTCCCGACGGTGGCGGCTCCCAATAGGCTCCGACGATGCCCGAACTCGAAACCAGGCTGCTGATCGGCGGCGAGCAGGTCCGGGGCGACGGGGACTCGCTCGAGATCGAGAATCCCTATACGGAGGGTGCGGTCGCAACCGTCGGTGCGGCGAGCCCCGAGCAGGTTGACGCGGCCGTGGCGATGGCGCGAGCGGCCTCGGGCGAGTGGGCACGGACCCCCGCCGTGGAGCGCGGGGAGATGCTGCACGAGGTCGCCGCCAGGATTCGCGCTCGCACCGACGAGTTGGCGGAGGTGATGACGCTGGAGGGGGGCAAGCCGCGGATCGAGAACGCCGACGAGGTCGGCTGGACGGTCGCCGCGCTCGACTACTACGCCGAGATCGGGCGCGACTCCGCCGGCAGGGTGATCCCCTCGATCGAGGCCTCGCAGCTGGCGCTGGTGCTGAAGGAGCCGCTCGGCGTGGTCGGCTGCATCGTCCCCTGGAACTACCCGCTGTTGCTGCTGGGGTGGAAGCTGGCGCCCGCGCTGGCCGCCGGAAACACGCTCGTCTGCAAGCCCTCTGAGCTGACCCCGCTCTCAACGCTGATGCTGGGGGAGCTGTTCGACCATCTTCCAGCGGGCGCCGTCAACATCGTCGCCGGGGCCGGAACCGTCGGCGCCGCGATCTCCGAGCACGAGGACGTCGACTGCGTCGCCTTCACCGGTTCGGTCGAGACCGGAAAGAAGGTGGCGCGGGCATGCATCGAGCGGGTCGCGCGGATCAACCTCGAGATGGGCGGCAAGGACCCCTTCATCGTCTGCTCCGACGTCGCAAGCGGGATCGAGACCGCGGCCAAAGGGGGCGCCTGGGCTGCGTTCCTCAACGCGGGGCAGGTCTGCACCTCGGCCGAGCGCTTCTACGTGATGAGCGACGTCTACGACGACTACCTCAACGCCTTCGTCGACTACACCAGCAGCCTCGTGATCGGCGACCCGCTCGAGGCCGGGACCGACGTCGGGCCGATGGTCTCCGGAGGCCAGCGCCAGAAGGTCGCCGACCAGGTCGAGGCGGCGGTGGCCTCAGGGGCCGAGGTCGTGGTCGGAGGCGGCGACGGAGGCCAGAGCCACGGCCACTTCTTCGCCCCGGCCGTGGTCACCGGCGCGTCCGCGGAGACCAGCCTGCTGAGCGAGGAGACCTTTGGCCCGGTGGCGCCGCTGGTGCCCGTCAAGGACCTCGACGAGGCGATCGAGCTCGCCAACTCGACCCGTTTCGGGCTCGGCGCCAACGTCTACACCCAGGACTTCAGGACGATCCTCCGCTGCATGCGCGAGATCAAGGCGGGCACCATCTGGTTCAACGACCCGCTGACCGACAACGACGCGGGGCCGTTCGGGGGCTTCAAGCAGTCCGGCCTCGGACGGGAGCTGGGGCGCGAGGGCCTTGAGGCGTTCCAGGAGACCAAGCACGCCCACATCGAGAGCGAGCTGGCGCCGAAGGAGTGGTGGTACCCCTACCGCTAGCCTCCGGCGGGGTGCCCGACCAGAACCAGGCTCCCTACCTCGACGCCCTGCTCGCCTACTCGCGGCGAGACCCGGGGCGGCTTCACATCCCCGGCCACAAGGGCGGCCCCGGCGCGGCCCCGGAGCTGATCGAGGCGATCGGCGCGGCTGCGCTCGAGATGGACATCCCGGTGGGGATCGAGGGCATCGACGTGGGGCCGCCGGACCCGACCCCCTTCGAGCAGGCCCAGAGCCTCGCCGCCGACGCGTGGGGCGCCAAGCGCTCATGGTTCCTGATGAACGGCGGCTCGGGTGGAAACCACGCGATCTCAATGATCATCGCCCACAGCGACCGCTCGATGCCCGCGGGGGAGGGCCCCCGACAGGCCGTTCAGCGCAACGTCCACTCCTCGATCATCGACGGGATGGTGCTCTCGGGTGCGCGGCCGACCTTCGTGCAGCCGGAGCTCGACCCCAAGCTGGGCATCGCGCACTGCGTCACCCCCGAAGCGCTGGGGAGGGCGCTCGCGGACGAGCCGCAGATGGCGGCGGCGATCATCGTCTCGCCGACCTACTTCGGGGCGGTCGCCGACGTCGCGGCGCTGGCGGAGGTGGCCCACTCCCACGGGGTCCCGCTGATGGTCGACGAGGCGTGGGGCGCCCAGCTCTACTTCAGCGAGTCCCTGCCCTCGGGAGCCCTTCGCTGCGGCGCCGACCTCGTCCTCTCGAGCACCCACAAGATCGTCGGGAGCCTGACGCAATCGGCGATCCTGCACCTGGGCAGCGACGAGCTCGTGGACCCCGAGGTCGTCGACCGCTCGGTGACCCTGATCGAGACGACCAGCCCGAGCGGGCTGCTGACCGCTTCGCTCGACGCGACGCGCAGGATGGCGGCGACGCGGGGCGAGGAGCTGCTGGCCGAGACCCTCGGCTCGCTCGAGAGGGCCCGCGCCGCGGTCAAGGAGATCCCGGGCCTCGACGTCCTCGACGAGCGGATGACCGACCATCCCAGCGTCCACGCGTATGACCCGCTGCGGCTCGCGGTGGACGTCCGGGGCACCGGAGCCACGGGCCACCGGATCGCCAAGCTGATGCACGACCGCGACGACATCAACGTCGAGTTGTTCACTGAGAACATGGTCGTCGCAGCCTTTGGAATGGGAGAGCGCGCCGCCCCGACGGCCGAGCGCCTCGTGGCCGGGCTCCGCCACGCAGTCGAGGAGGTGGCGGCGGACGACACGCCGAGGCGCCCCTTCGCCGAGCCCCCGCCCTGGGGGCCGCTGGAGCGCTCCCCCCGCCAGGCGTTCCTCGGGCCGCAGGAGGTCGTTTCCTTCGAGGAGGCCGAGAACCGGATCGCCGCCGAGTCGCTGGCGGCCTACCCGCCGGGGGTCCCGAACGTGCTCCCGGGCGAGCGGCTCACTGGACCGACCCTCGCCTACATCGCCGACTCGATCGCCCACGGCGGCCACGTCCGCGGCGCCAGCGACCGGACCCTGCGCACGATCCGCGTCGTGCGGGAGTAGCCGACATTCTCGGGCGGGGCCCAGCGGGATTCGCCGTCGTCTGCCTCGCCGCCCTTGCCGGCGCCTGCTCGCTGATCCCCTCAGCCGCGGCTGCGGCTCCGGCGCGCGGTGGGTGCCCCGCCCCGCCGGGGTCGCTGAGCCCGGCGGGCACCGGGCCACAGCGGTTCACGATGATGCTGCGGGTCAACAAGCCCGACAACGTGCAGACCTACGCGGGCCCCGGCGGGGCGCACGGTGGCCTCCGCGCGCGGATCAGGAGCCGCGACATATTCGTCGTCAACACGCGCTATGCGGGCTCCAAGCGCTCGGAGTGGGAGAAGATCGTCACCGGGCTGCACGAGAGCTTCCCCTGCAACCGGATCGTCTCGCTCAACGGCCTGGGCGGGCGGCCGGGGCGGCCTGGGGACTCCGCCGCGCTGATCGACCGGCCCGAGGTCTCGACGCTGATGCTGGATTGGGAGCTGTACGACTGGAACAAGGGCCGGCGGCGCTCGACGCCCGCGTGGGACAGCCGCTTCGGCGTCGCGCGGGCCCGGGCCGCCAAGCGGCTCGCCGCCCTCGCAAAGCGCTCCTCGATCTCGACGCCCCCCGACGGCCGGCGCGTCGGGCTCGTCCCGGCGACCTACGCCGACTGGGACTACGGCCTGATCGCCAAGACCGCCGATCGCCGCAACCACCAGGTCCGCGGGAGGCGCAGGGCCTTCCAGGCGGTGCAGACCCAGGGCTTCTGCCAGGCGGGGGCGGACTCGTTCGACTCGGTCTCGGCCGGGCTCCTCGACCAGTACACGCCACCGCCGCGCCGCAAGCGGCTGCCCGGGCCCAAGAAAAAGAAGCCGAGATACCGGAAGGTCAACGTGAAGCCGCGCGCCAGCGAGCGCAATCTGGCGCTCGAGGTCTCCTTCAGCAACACGCCCGACCCCGGCTCATCGCTTCCCGTGGCAAGCGTCAGCCCCGGCCTCGCCTCCAAGTGCGTCCGTCGCGCGCTGCGCCGCGGCGGCGGCGGCTTCCTCTTCTGGGCACACCCGGACTCGGTGCGCGCGCTGGTGAAGACGCGGCGGGTCTGCGTCCTGCGGCCCCCGCCGGCCGGCAGGCGGGCCTGCTGAGGATCGCCCGGGCCGCGCTCGCTGCCTAGCGGCTGATCACGAGCTTCGAATCATGCGCCGAGAAGGCCTCCGCAGCGTCGTCCCAACCTGCTCGCTCCCCGGTCACCAGCTCGGGCTGGAAGCGGCCCTCACGGACCAGGTCCAGGGCCCGCTCCATCGCCGGGCGGGCGTGGACGCGGCCGGTGTGGAGCCGGATGCCCTTCGTGTACATCTCGAGCATCGGCAGCGGCGTGGACTGCTCGAAGTAGATCGCGTTGACCGTGCAGATCCCGTCAGGAGCGGTCGAGCGCAGGGCGCAGGCGAGGCCCTCGTGGCTGGCGCTGAAGTCGACGGTGATCGGGTAGGGGCCGAGGCGCTCCGGGAACTCCGGTTCGAGCACATTGGCGCCGAGCCGCTCGGCGAGCTCCCGGTCCCGCCCCCCGCCCCCGGCGAAGTCGACCCGGCCCGCCCCGAGCGCGACGGCGATTGCCACCGCGTATAGGGCGATCGAGCCGGCGCCGCCACAGACGAGCAGCTCCGAGCCGGGGTCCTGCTCCAGCTGTGGCCCGACCGAGCGCCAGGCATCGGGGATGTTGTCGGAGAGGCTCGCGATCGCCTCGGGCTCGATGCCGTCGGGGACAGCCAGCAGCATCGCGTCGGCGAACGGGACCCTGACCGCGTCGCTGAGGAAGCCGCCGTGGTTCTCACCGATCGGCAGCCCGTAGGTCGCCATCCGCCCGACCCGCTCGCAGTTGCCCGTCCGTCCCCGCGAGCAGGCGTGGCACTCGCCGCAGGCGACCTGGAACGGCACGCTGACCAGGTCCCCCGGCTTGACCGAGGAGACCGCGTCTCCGACATCGATCACCTCGGCCACGCCTTCGTGCCCGATCGGCAGCTCCCCCTCGTAAGGGAGCTTCCCGCGCGCCAGCCAGAGGTCGAGGTCGCAGGTGGCCACCACGAGCGGCTTCACGAGTGCCTCGCCACCGCCCTCGAGCGCCGGCTCGGGCACATCGCGCCACTCGAGCTTGCCCTTCTCGAGGAAGGTGAGCTGCCTCACGCGGGTGTCTCGGCCGCGTCGCTGAGCGCGCCGTCGGGCACCGTGCCGTCGATCACCACGTGCGGGTCGGCGACCCCGTCGGGAGCCTGGATCGCGGCAGCGCCCAGCTCGTGCAGGTGGGCCCAGGCGACCGAGCGGAAGAACTCCGTGTCGGGCGCGCCCTCCCAGTGCAGCAGGGCGGATGCCATACGGCGGGGGAGGTCGGCCCTGGCCTCGTCGGAGAATGTTCCCTCAGTGATGGTGATCTCGAGCTTCGGCGTGCGGTCTCCTCATATCGGTGATTTCGGCCTCGAAAGCTGTGCGGATCGGCTCAACCCGTGTGCACGGCGTCTCCGCCGTGCGCTTCCAGCGTGTTCCCGATCGGGGGGATCGGGTTGTCGCGCATGATCCGCGCCATGTGGAGCAGGTTGTGGGCGCACCAGGAGCTGGTCCGCTGCGTGTAGGGGTGCTCGGGGCCCCCGGCATCCAGGTAGGAGGGGCCCGGACCGGCGTCTCCCACCCAGTAGGTGTCGGCGTTGGGCGGAACCACGCAGCCGAGGTGGGTCATGTTGAACAGGGTCGTCTCGGCGCTGGCGTGGGCGCCGTCCTCGTTGCCGGTCACGACCACTCCGGCGACCTTGTTGTAGAGCGGGTACTGGCCGACGCGTTGGTCTCGTTGTAGGTCCCGTCAAGGCGCTCGATCACCATCTGGCAGACCGAGGAGCGGACTCCGAACCAGATCGACATACCCATCAGCAGGATGTCGGCGGCGTAGACCTTCTCCAGGATCTGGGGCCACTCGTCGCCGTCGCCCTCGTCGGAGCTGACGCCGAACTTGACGTCGTAATCCACCGGCCGCAGGATCTCGGTCTCGACCCCGTGCTCGCCGAGCAGGCCCAGGACCCGGTTCATCAGGGCCTCGGTATGGGAGGTCTCGGGGGACTTCTTCAGCGTGCAGTTGATCCCGAGGGCGCTGAGTCCCTCGCCGGCGTCCGCGCCGAGTTCCTGTGCCATGCGGTCTCCAGTCGTCGAGTCTGTCCGTGCCCGCCGAGCCTATCCCTCTCCGGGAGCCGCGAGGCCGATCGGCTAGCCTGGCCGGGCCTTGAGCACCTACGACCAGATCGTGGAGCTGCCGCTCGAGATCGACTCCTACGAGCTCGAGGGACTCTCCTTCGAAGCCCCGGGCTTCGACCGGCTGAGCACGGTCGTCCACCTGCGCGGCGGGGGCGAGGAGGGCGTCGGCGAGGACGTCGTCTACGACGCGCTCGACCACATCGCCCTCCAGGACGCCGGGGCGAGCCAACCCCTCGCGGGCAAGCACACGATCGCGAGCTTCTCGAAGCTGCTGGACGGGCTCGACCTCTTCCCGAGCCCGCCCGAGGGGGACGTCTCGCGCAACTACAGGCGCTGGGCGTTCGAGAGCGCCGCGCTCGACCTGGCGTTGCGCCAGGCGGGCAGCCCGCTCCATGGGGTCCTCGGCCGCGAGCCGCGGCCGCTGAGCTTCGTCGTCTCGATGCGCCTGACGCCCCCGGGCTCCGAGGAGCGCTCGACGATCGAGCCCGTTCGCAAGCGCCTCGAGATCTACCCGGGCCTCCGCTTCAAGCTCGACCCCACCAACGACTGGACCGACGGGCTGATCGCGGAGCTGGTCGCGACCGGGGCAGTGGACTCGCTCGACCTCAAGGGCCACTACAGCGGCACGCCGGTGGACGTCGAGACCGACCCCGTGCTCTACGGGAAGCTGATCGAGGCGTTTCCCGAGGCCTGGCTCGAGGACCCCGACGTCAATGACGAGACCCGGCCGATCCTCGACCCGGTCGCCGAGCGGGTCACATGGGACGCGCCGATCCACTCAGTGTCCGACATCGAGTCCCAGCCCTGGAAGCCGAAGATGCTCAATATCAAGCCGTCGCGCTTCGGGCCGCTCAGCGCTCTCTTCGCCGCCTATGACCACTGCGAGGCCGAGGGGATCGGCGCCTACGGCGGCGGGCAATGGGAGCTCGGCCCCGGCCGGGGCCACATCCAGTACCTGGCTTCGGTCTTCCACCCCGACACGCCCAACGACGTCGCCCCCTCGGGCTACAACACCGCGGGCACCGAGCCGGGCCTGCCGTCGAGCCCGCTCGCCCCCCAGCTGAGCCCGACCGGGTTCAGGTGGGCCTAACTTCGAGGCGCTCGCATTAGGTATCCCTGTGGCGCCGGATGGCTAGCCTGGGGCCAACCGACCGCGTAAGAAAGGGACCCAAGTGGCAGAGAAGAGCTTCGCCGACGCACTGAACGAGCAGATCTCGAACGAGTTCGCGGCATCCCAGCAGTACGTAGGGGCCGCCGTCTACTACGACAGCGAGACCCTGCCGCGGCTGGCGTCCTTCTTCTACCGCCAGGCGGTCGAAGAGCGCAACCACGCGATGATCATGGTCCAGTACCTGCTCGACACCGACGAGGCGGTTCGGATCCCGGACATCAAGTCCCAGCAGACCAGCTACGACGACATCGTCGGGCCAGTGCAGATGGCGCTCGAGCAGGAAAAGCGGGTCAGCGGCGAGATCAACGCCCTGTTCGCACTGGCGAGGGAGAGCGGTGACTATCGCGCCGAACAGTTCCTCAACTGGTTCATCAAGGAACAGGTCGAGGAGGTCTCCTCGATGACCGACCTCCAGAACGTGGTCGAGCGCTCCAAGAACGAGCCGGACCTGGTCGAGCAGTTCCTCGCCCGGGAGGCGGTCGGCGACGCGGGCAACGACCCGCAGGCCCCCGAGGCCGCGGGCGGAGCGCTCTAGCCAGAAACCTGCGTGCCCAGCGGCCGAACCTCGGCCTCGGGACCGCGCTGGGCCGCAAACAGGGCCGCCAGCACCAGCGGCGCGAACCAGACCGCGTAGGGGTAGAACCAGTGCGTGGCGGCGACCTGGACCGCGATGATCGCCGCCGCGGCCAGCGCGGCCACCTGCACGGGCGAGCGCCGCCTGGGCACGAAGAACAGCGCCAGCGCAAACAGGGCGGCAAATGCCTTGACCGCGCTCTGAAGCGGGTCGAGGGAGGGAGCCAGCCCCCAGATGCTGAACGGGGACCCTCGCGAGGCCTGGTAGCCGAAGGAGCGGTCATAGAGCTCGGAGACGCCGCCGTCGGGAAGCAGCGGCACGGTGACCGCGATCGCGACCAGGGCGAAGGGGATCGCGAAGGCGAGCACCGACCTCGGGCTGCGGTCGCCACGGCCGGCGGCGAACAGGGGCGCCAGCGCCAGCGGCCCGAACTTGGTCAGGCCGGCGAGCGCCGCGAGCGCCCCGCGCGCCGGGGCCGACGCGAAGACGCAGAGGGTGAGCACCAACAGCAATGCGACCAGCGAATCGTTGAAGCTCGAGCCCAGCGTGTAGATCGTGAACGGGTAGGCGAGCCAGGCGAATGAGAGCGCGACCCCGAGCGTCGCCCCCTCCTCACCGGGCCGCAGCCTCCTTCCGAGCCAGAGCAGGGAGAGAGCCGTGAGCAGGTCAAAGCCGAGCGCCGCGTAGCGCGCCGGCGGCACGTCGTCCCACTGCCCGCTCCAGGGCAGGGCCCGCTCGAAGGGCAGGTAGACGATGTAGGTGACGGGGCCGTAGACGTCGCCCCGGATCGGCAGCCCCTCCGAGGCGCCCTCGCCGTAGACGTCCTCGCCCGCAGCGAGCCGGTCGGCGCCGATCACGCCGGCAAGGCCGACGTCGATGACCTTCCCGTCGCTCGCCTGGAAGGCGACCCGGACGGCGATCAGGGCGACGATCCCGACGATCAGCCAGGTCCTCGAGACCACGGGAAGGAGCCGGTCGCGGCTTTCGAAGGGCCGGAAGCCGGCCATGAGCATTCGGGCGAAGAGGTAGCCGAGCACCGGGTAGACCAGCGGCACCGAGACATCGATCTCGCCCCGGTTGAAGAAGAAGAGGGAGGCGCTCAAGGAGAGCAGCGCCAGCAGGTCGAGGTGGAGCAGACGGAATGGGCGCTTGGGGTCGAAGAACGGAGCCAGGAACAGCAGGCAGAGCGGCAGCCAGAACCAGGCCTCGTTGACGTTGCCCGAGACGGCGCCCCCGTAGCCGCGCGCCAGCCTGGTCTCCACCTGGTGGCCGGTCCAGGCCTCGAGCACTGCGCCACCGGAGTCGTCGAGCACGACCAGCGCCCGGGGCACGCCCCCGGAGTCGTAGTAGGTGACCTCCCAGCGGTCGTCCCCCCGGGTCGCCGCCACCGGCTCGAGCTCGCGCTGCTGCCGCTGCTCGAAGACCTCCGGGGTGTGGTCGGCGATCGTGATCGCCTCGACCGGCGCAAGCCTGAAGCCGACCGGCGCCGAGTGGCCCGAGTGCTCGACCGGCGGCGGCAGCGGCGCGCCGCCGAACGGCGGCTGATCGGCCGGGTCAGGCGCGGCCGAGGCCGGCGGGGCGAGCGCCAGGGCCGCGAGGATTGCGATCGGCACGAGGGCTGTTCGCATTCGCGCGCGGATCAACGGGAGCGACGGGACTCGAACCCGCGGCCTCCGGCGTGACAGGAGCGGTGGAAGGGATGCATGAGAGGGACAGTTTCTCCCATTGCCAAGGGGAATGACGTACCTGCCGCCGCCGCTATGAAGACCGGCTGGATTGCCGCAGTTAGCGGGCGATCGTCAGGCGTTTGGGCACTGGTGCCCAATGCCTCTTGGGTCCCCACGGATTCGCGTTGAAAAAACCCCTCGGACTTCAGCTACGCGCCTGACGCTACGGCGCGTCGATACGGCTCACATATCGTCGATGGCGTGACGAGCGACCGGCTTCGCCATCGGATAGGCGGCGATGAATCCGTGCGGCCGCCAGGCCATGCCGACGTAGTCACCGATCGAACAGCAGCCGCGCACCACCCTCAGCGCCTGGGCAGGTTGAACGGACCCGCCACTGATCGCGTGCGCCAGGGCGCGCCGAAGCGTCGCGTCGTCGCGAGTGCGACCGCACCTTCCAGAAACCGTCGTGGGTCGCTCGGGCGATCACTTAGTGCAGCAATCCAACGGTGCCGCACCCGTCACCGCGATCGCCGGCAGCGCCGACTGGCCATGGACGTGCAAGGCATGGGTCTTCCAGGTGCGCCCTCCGTCCTTGGAGCGTGCGACGGCGACTCGTGACCTCCTGCGATTGGGGCCTGGTTCGGACCAGGCCACATAGACGTCACCGTTCGGCGTCACAGTCTGCGAAGGCAACCCGCCGATGGTTGCCAGGAGGTTCTGGCTGACGGTGTCGCTGGGCGGAAATCCCGAGGTTCGTCCGATCACGACGGGCGGGCCCCACCGGCGACCGCCGTTGCGCGAGCGCGCCACCATGATCTTCGCGGCTCCCGTACCGCTCTCCCCGCTGGCCAGGAGGAATACGTTCAGCAGCGAGCCGTCCCGGTTGACCAGAATCTCGCTGTTGGCGGGCCAGGAGGCAGCGGTGTGCGATCGTAGAGCTTCCGTGGCTTCGACCAGGACCTGCCCGCGTTTGTCGTCTTCGACAAAAGGCTGTAGCCCGAGTTGTACGCGGGGGGCGTCGCAGGGCGAAGGTGTAGTAGGCGACCTTCGGCCTCCGCGGATGCACCGAGAGGATCGGCTTGTCCCAGAAGGTACTGTCGCCGGGCTGAATCAGGAACGGCTTCGCCCAGGAAAAGCCGCCGTCGCGGGAGCGGCCGGCGAACATGCTCACCGACGGAGCGAACGGGTTGAGGCTCAGGATGTCGACGCCGCTGAAGTAGGAGGTACGCTCGTCGGAAGAAAAGGCAACGCCGGGATCGCTCGCCGCCTCCGCCGCCCCACCTGTGCAGGCCGAGAGCCCGGGAACGAGGATCCGCGAAAAGCTCCGGCCGCCGTCGCGCGATGCCATCACCAAATCCGACGCCGCGCCGTTCCTGGATCCACGAGACAAGGACGCGGCGCGGGTTGGTTGGGTCGACTGCGACGGAGGTCTCGACCGAGATCCCCCGGCTGAAGTTCAGATCCCCTGGGTGCAGGGGCCGGAGAACGGGCTGTTGAGGGAGATGCGGTTCGGCGGCTCGACGCGCAGGGCGGCGGCGGGCTCGGCCACGCTGGCAGCGACGGCCAGCGCGAGCACGGACGCCAGCCCGATCGCCACCGATCGGGGTGCTCCGCGTTCGGCCTCCCCGCCTGGTTCTAGTTGTCCTGCCCGGAGACGTTATGAACGCGACTGATCGGCGGCCGGTCCCCGATTGAGCTGTGGGGTCTGCGCTCGTTGTAGTAGTCCAGCCAGTGTGGCAAAGCGCGACGACGGTGCTCGGAGGAGCGGTAGGCGAGCCCGTAGCCCCAC
>SHVA01000035.1 GCA_009691195.1 Solirubrobacterales bacterium
CTAGCTTCGGGTTCCAGGATGGCGACGAGGGGAAAGGCATGGAGCAAGGCACGGGCGGCGTGCCCGCGCCCCGAGGGGCTGCTCTTGCTGACGCAGCTGCACGCCAACCGCCAGGGCGACGCGCTCGCCTACGCCAAGAGCATCCGGGCATGCCCGGGGGCGTCCGACTTGGAGGTGTGGCTATGGATCCCCGGGGTGTCCGGGGAACTTGGGGTTAGTCCGGGCTAGACCCGGTCCGAGATCCTCGCCGCCACCTCAGGATCGAGGATCGCGTCGGCCACGCGAAGGGCGTCGCGGAGTGGGCCGACATCATGGACGCGGACCATGTCGGCTCCATTGGCGAGGGCGAGGACGGACGAGGCGACGGTGCCGCCCAGGCGGGATTCGACCGGGGCGCCGGTGAGCTTGCCGATGAAGCTCTTGCGCGAGGTGCCGACCAGGATCGGCCGGCCGAGGCTGCGGAGCTCCCCGAGCCGGCGAAGCAGCTCGAGGTTGTGCTCGACGGTCTTGCCGAAGCCGATCCCGGGGTCGATCCAGATCCGCTCCTCGGCCACTCCCTCCGCGACGGCGAACGCGATCCGCGCCTCGAGGAAGGCGCGGATGTCGTCCACCACGTCGTCGTAGGCGGGGTGCTCCTGCATCGTCCGCGGAGAGCCCTGCATGTGCATCAGCACCACGTCGGTCCCCGCCTCGGCGCAGAGGCCCGCCAGATCGGCGTCGGCGCTGAGCGCGGTGACGTCGTTGACGGTCCCCGCGCCCGCGGCGATCGCGGCCCGGGCGACCGCCGCCTTGGAGGTGTCGATCGAGACCGCGGTCGCGGGCTCACGGGCGCGCAGCGCCTCGATCACCGGGACCACCCGTGCGGCCTCCTCCTCGGCCCCGACCGGATCGGCGCCGGGCCGGGTGGACTCACCGCCGACGTCGAGCACCTCGGCGCCCTCCGCCGCAAGCTCCCGGCCGTGCTCGATCGCGCGGGCGGAGTCGAGGAAGAGGCCGCCGTCCGAGAACGAGTCGGGGGTGACGTTGACGATCCCCATCAGGCGGCCGCGCATCCCGGGGTCAGGCGGCGCCACTAGCCCGCCAGCGCGGAGAGGGCGTCGTCGGCCGCGCGCTCGCCCGCGCTGATCGCCCCGTCCATGTAGCCGTTCCAGACGACGGCGGTCTCGGCGCCCGCCCAGTGGATGGGGCCGATCGGCTTGCGCAGGGCCGGCCCGTTCTCGATCCAGGCGCCCGGCGGCATGAAGCCTCCGTAGCACCCGCGCGACCACTCGTCGTTGGGCCACGCCTTCTCGACGTAGGCGTCGGGGGCCCCGGCCCGATCGCCGAAGAAGCGCCGCAGGCAGCCGATCACCAGCTCGCGCCGCTCCGGCGCCGCCAGGCCGCTGGCCCTCCGCGCGGCGCGGCCCTCGAGAAATGCAAGCAGGACGCCGGGACTGCCGTCGGGCGGGGAGTTGTCGTAGATGACCGAGACGGGGCCGTCGGAGCTGGTCACCTGGCCCGAGAGGCCCTCGGCGCGCCAGAAGGGCTCGGGGTAGATCGCCATGCACTTGACAACGGCGCCCTGGGCCATGCGCTGGGTGAGGCCGTCGCGGATCGAAGGCAACGCCGGGTCGTAGACGAGCCGCCCGGCGAGCACCGGGGGCATCGCCACGATCGCTCGCCGCGCCGTCACCGTGACCGCGTCGGAGGCCACGGCGACCGAGTCGGGCCGGTGCTCGATCCGCCGCGCAGGCGAAGAAAGCTCGACCGAGTCCCCGAGCGCATCGGCGAGCCCGAGTGAGATCAGCTGGGCTCCGCCGACGACGCGGGCGTCCTGGGCGCCGCCCTCGGTGTCGATCAGGTCCTCGAACGAGCCGGCGGAGCGGACGTAAAAGAGGACGTGGAGCAGCGAGATGTCCTCCGGCTCGGCCGCCCAGACGGCCCAGATCGCCAGCTTCATCAGGTCGCGGGCGGCGGCCGTGCGGACGTGGCGGCCGATCCAGGAGGCGAAGGTCTGGGAGTCGAGCCTGCCGGCCTCCGGGCTCGCCCAGGGGGCCTCGGGGTCGACCCCGCGCGCCATCCGGTTGATCCGGGCGATGACCACGCCGGTCTCGGCCAGCGCCAACGGGTTGAGCTTGGGAATCGTCCCCCTGTAGCTGCGGATCCGCCCCCGGCGCTCGAACAGGTTGCGGCCCTCCCCGTAGGTCGGAAAGGTCTCCAGGCCGAGGTCCTCGATCGCCGACAGCGCGCGGTGCTGGGTCGGCCCCACCCACTGGCCGCCGATCTCGACGATCTTGCCGTCGCCGATCGGCTCGTTCAGCGTCCGGCCGCCGACCCGGTCGCGCGCCTCGAGCACGACCACCTCGCGGCCGGCCTGCTTGATCCGGCGCGCAGCCGAGAGCCCGGCGAGGCCGGCCCCCACCACGACCACGTCAGCCTCGAGCGCCCTCATCGCGGGCGAGGCTAGTCGTCGGTGTGCATCTCGGCGGTGCCACCGCCGGCGAGCCCGGGCTTCGGCTGGACCCTGGGGCGCGAGCCCTCCCGGGCGGCCGGCTTCTCGGCCTTCTCCTCGGAGGGCTCAGCCTCGGCCTCCTCCTCCTCAGCGGTGAAGACCTCTTCCTCTGACTGACCGTCGAGAAGGGCGACGAACTGTTCGGCCTCGATCGTCTCGCGCGTCAGCAGGATCTTGGAGATCCGGTCGAGCTGCTCGCGGTTCTCGGTCAGGATCTCGCTCGCCTTCTGGTGAGCCTCCTCGACCATGCGGCGGATCTCGTCGTCGATCTCGCGCGCGACCTCGTCGGAGTAGTCGGGCTCGGCGGAAAACTGTCGGCCGAGGAAGGGCATGCCGCGATCGTGGCCGAAAACACGGGGCCCCAGGCGCTCGGACATGCCGAAGCGCATCACCATCTGCTTGGCGGTCTCGGTCACCTTCTCGAGGTCGTTGGAGGCGCCGGTGGTGATCTCCTCGAAGATGATCTCCTCCGCGGCGCGGCCACCCAGGGTCATCGCCATCGTGTCGTTGAGCTCCGCGCGCGTGGTCAGGAACTTGTCCTCGGTGGGGAGGGAGATCGTATAGCCGAGGGCCTGGCCGCGGCTGATGATCGAGACCTTGTGGACCGGGTCGGAGTTGGGAAGAAAGTGGCCGACGATCGCGTGGCCGAGCTCGTGGTAGGCCGTGATCAGCCGCTCCTTCTCCGACATCACCCGGCTCTTCTTCTCGGGGCCGGCGATCACTCGCATGATCCCCTCCTCGAGCTCGTGCATCGTGATCTCGCGCTTGTTGGAGCGGGCGGTCAGCAGCGCCGCCTCGTTGATCAGGTTGGCGAGGTCGGCGCCGGTGAAGCCCGGGGTCTGGCCCGCCAGCGTGTCGAGGTCGATCACGCTGGCCAGCGGCTTGCCGCGGGTGTGCACCTCGAGGATCTGCTTGCGGCCCTTGCGATCGGGGCGGTCCACCACGATCTGGCGATCGAAGCGGCCCGGCCGAAGCAGTGCCGGGTCGAGGATGTCGGGCCGGTTGGTCGCAGCGATCAGGATGATGTTGTCCTTCATCTCGAAGCCGTCCATCTCGACCAGGAGCTGGTTGAGGGTCTGCTCGCGTTCGTCGTGGCCGCCGCCCATGCCGGCGCCGCGATGGCGGCCGACGGCGTCGATCTCGTCCATGAAGATGATGCAGGGAGAGTTCTGCTTGGCCTGCTCGAAGAGGTCGCGCACGCGGGAGGCGCCGACGCCGACGAACATCTCGACGAAGTCGGAGCCGGAGATCGAGAAGAAGGGAACGCCCGCCTCGCCCGCGACCGCGCGCGCGAGCAGCGTCTTGCCGGTGCCGGGGGGGCCGTAGAGGAGGACCCCCTTGGGAATCCGGGCCCCGAGGGACTGGAACTTCTTCGGGTTCTCGAGAAACTCCTTGATCTCGTGGAGCTCCTGGACCGCCTCGTCGGCGCCGGCCACGTCCCGGAAGTTGATCTTGGGGGCGTCCACCGACATCCGCTTGGCGCGCGACTTGCCGAAGCTCATGACGCGGGAGCCGCCTCCCTGCATCTGGTTCATCAGGAAGATCCAGAACGCGAAGAACAACAGGAAGGGCAATACGTAGGTGAGGAGCGAGAGGAGGCTCGAGCCCCCCTTGCTCTTGATCTCGAGGGGAACGTCGTTTCGCTCCAGGCTGTTGATCGTCTGGGCCTGGATCGAATCGGAGTCGGAGAAGCCGATCGAGTACTCGTCCCCGTTGTTCCGCTTGACGTCGAAGCTGTTGTCCTTCGTGTTCATCGTGACCGAGTCGAGCTGGCCGTTGTCGATCTGGGAGACGAACTCGTTGTAGGTCGGCTGCTCCTGCTGCTCGCCAGGGCTGATCAGGCGCTGCGCGAAGAACGCCAGCACGACGACGATCAGAATCGGAAAAGCTGCGCTGCGAAAGAACCGTTTCAAGTTGAGCCTCTGCAGGGACTACGTGGAGAATCGCACCCCGGATCTATGGCCGAGAGTACCAGGGGACTAGTCGCCCGCCGGGGGTGTTTCCTTTAGCGCCGCGACGTACGACAGGTTGCGAAAACGCTGGTCGTGGTCGAGCCCGTAACCGATCGCAAACCGGTTGGGGATCTCGAAGCCGACGTAGCGGATCGGAAGGTCCACCCGCCGGCGCTCCGGCTTGGTCAGCAGCGCGCAGACCTCAAGCGAGCTGGGGTTGCGCGCCATCAGGTTCTTGAGCAGGTATTGGAGGGTCAGCCCCGAGTCGATGATGTCCTCGACGATGAGCACCTCCCGGCCGCTGATCGACGCGTCCAGGTCCTTGAGGATCCGCACCACCCCTGAGGAGTCGGTGGACGAGCCGTAGCTGGAGACGGCCATGAAGTCGAGCTCGGTGGGCACCGTGATGCTCCGCATCAGGTCGGCGAGGAAGGGCACGGCCCCCTTCAGGATCGCGACCAGGACCAGGTCCCGCCCCTCGTAGTCGCGGCTTACCTCCGCGCCCAGCTCGATCACCCGGCGGCCGAGATCCTCCTCGCTCACCAGCGTCTCGCCGATCCGCTCTCGGTCCTCCGCTCCCGCCATCGGGGCGCAGGCTAGCTACTCGGCGGCACGGGCCGAGAGCACCGCCGTCCTCTCGGCGCCCGGTCGGGCGCGGAGCTGCTCGGAGACAGCGACGCCCGCGACCCAGGCGATTTCCCCGCCGCTGACCACCAGCGGCAGTGTCCGCCGCAGCGAACGCGGCACCTTGTGGTCGGTGAACAGGTCCTGGAGAGTTTTGGTGCCGTCGAGGCCGAGCGGGCTGATCCGGTCTCCGTCCCGCCAGGCCCGGACGACGACCTGCTCGCCGATGAGGCCCGGGTCAAGCAGCGCCAACTCCGGCCCCGACGCCTGCACCTCCCCCTCGCGCAGCTCGGCCGTCAGCTCCCAGCCGCCGAACCGGCAGCTTCCGGGGATCGAGAGGCGCTGGTCAGCGGGCGGGGCCTCGGCGCTGCCGCTCGAGAAGCTCAGGAAGCCGTGCTCGACGCGCGCCTCGATGCCCGAGCCGAGCTCCACGACGCCGCCCTCACGTGAGGCGGCGACCCTCCGGATCTCCTCCGCCCGCGCCCTCCCGAGCGGCACCTGGCCGCCGGCGGCGCGCTCGGCGAGCTGGCGAAGCGCGATCCGGGCGAGGGCGGGATCGAGCTCTGCGATCAGAGAGACCGGGACCGCAGCGGCGCCCGCAGCCGGCCCGAGCGCCTCGCTCGCCGCCCGCTCCAGCACAGCGGCCTCCTCGCGAAGCTCCAGCTGAGTCTCAGCGATCACCTCCTCGGCCGAGGGGCCGATCTCGCGGAGCACGGGCAGCACCTCGTTGCGGATCCTGTTACGCGCGAAGGCGGGCTCGGCGTTGCTCGGGTCGTCGCGGAAGGGCAGGCCGGCCGCCTTTGCGGCGCCCCTGACCTGATGGCGGGCGAGATCGAGCAGCGGGCGCACGACGGCGCCGTTTCGCGGCGCCAGCCCCAGGAGCGCCCTGCGGCCGGGAGAGGTGGCGAGCCGGTAGATGACGGTCTCGGCGAGGTCGGTGCGCGTGTGGCCGGCGGCGACCCAGTCCAGCCCGCGCTCCCGGCGCAGGCGCTCGGCAGCGTCATAGCGCGCCCGCCGCGCCTGCGCCTGGACGTTGCCCGGACCCAGCCGCGGCCGCTCGACCACCAGCTCGATCCCCAGCAACTCCGCCAGCGCCCGGCAGGTCGCCTCGTCCTCCCCCGAGTCCGGGCGAAGGCCGTAGTTCAGGTGAAGGCCGACGACGCGCTCGGCACCGCAATGTGCGGCGAGCCCTGCGGCCAGCGCAGCGGAGTCGGCGCCGCCCGAGACGAGCGCGATCCCTTGCGAGCTCTCCGCTACCAGACGGCTGTCCCGGACGGCCCGGGCCGGCTCAACTTGGGGTGCCATACTGCCGATTCTAGGAAAAACCCGCTATTTGGTAGCGGGAAGGAGACCGCCCAGTTTTTGAGGTCCACTGAATTTGGTAGAAAGCTCGTCCCGTTGATTCGTAAGGGAATACTCACAACCCTCGCCGTGGCGCTCGTCGCCGCGATCGCTCTGGCCGCCCCCTCGGGCGCCCTCGGCGCCCGCTGCAAGTTCGCGGGCAAGGAGCCGTCGCAGCTGACCAAGAAGCGCGCCAAGGGGGCGATCGCCTGCCTGATCAACGACTACCGCAGGGGCCACGGGCTGCGGAAGCTCAGCTACCACCGCAAGCTGGGCCACGCCGCCCAGGGGCACTCGGAGTCGATGGACCGCGCCAACTACTACGCCCACGACGGCCCCGACGGCTCGCCTGCCAGCCGCGCCCGCCGCGCCGGCTACCTGGCAGGGTCGCGCTCGTGGGGCATCGGCGAGAACATCTTCTGGGGCTGGGGCCGGAAGGGCACGCCCAAGTACATCGTCCGCGGCTGGATGAAGAGCCCCTCACACCGGGCGACGATCCTCGCCGGCAGCTACAGGAACGTGGGCGTCGGCTTCACCCACGGCTCCCCCGGCGGCGGCCGCGAGTCCCGCTCGGGGACCTACACCGCCGACTTCGGCTGGCACTAGCCCAGGGCTCGCGACGGCCCGGGCGGTCGTGCGGCTGACCCCCGCGGGTAGCGGGCCCGTCCCATGCCTACTCGAGGGGGTGCACGATGAACAGCTCGATGGGGCCGCTGAAGCCCTTGAGCTCGACCTCGCCGATCGGCTCGAAGCGCACCTAACGCGAGCGGGCGAGGGCGTCCACGACCGGCTTGGTCACCGGGACCTCCCCTCCGAGCGCCCGGGTCACCACCCGGTGGGCCAGGTTGACGTCGCCGCCGAAGTGGTCGCCGTCGCGGGAGACGGCGGCCCCGTATGGCCCTAAACCTCTAGTTGAGCCTTAGAGTTCAGTTGCCACCGGTCCTCTGCTCGAGCTCGGCGACGCGGCCCTGCAGGTCGATGATCTGCTCGCGCAGCTCGGCCACGTCCTCGCGGGTGGCGAGACGCATGCCCTGGATCGCCTCGACCACACGGGTGGCGGCGGCCCCCGATGCCTCGCGCGCCTCCTGGCCCCGCTTGGCGACGGCGCGCCCCGCGTCCTCGACCGCGCCGCGAGCGTCCTGGCCCCGCTTGGCGACGTCGTCGAGCAGCTCACCGGCGCGCTCCCGCGTCTCGGCTGCCGAGCCGGCGGTGCTCGCGAAGGTGCGCTCGATCGCCGTGCGCAGGGCCTCGGAGACGCCGCCCTGATCCTCGCCTGTCGGCTGCTCGGCCATGGCCCCAAGCGTATAGCTCGTGGCGGGGCCCGGCGCCTGCGGCTACGTAAACTCGCCGCCCGTGACGCTCCACCTCCGCCCCAGTGCCCCGATCGCACCGGACGTCCTGCTCCCGGGCGACCCCGGGCGCGCGATGGCCTTGGCGCAGCTGCTGATGGTGCAGCCGAAGATGAGCAACCACAACCGCGGCCTCTGGGGCTACTCGGGCGAGACGCCCGAGGGGCTCGCGCTGACGATCCAGTCCACCGGGATGGGAGGCCCGAGCGCGGCGATCGTGCTCACCGAGCTTGCCGAGCTGGGGGTTCGCCGGGCGATCCGGGTGGGAACGTGCGCGGGGATCTCCCCAGAGCTCGAGCTGGGCTCGCTGCTCCGGGTCGAGGGCGCCGTGGGCGACGACGGCACCAGCCGTGCCCTGGGCGGCGGCGAGCGGGTGACCCCTGACGCCGGGCTGATGGCGCAGCTCGCCGAGGCCGGCCCCGAGTCCGTGGCCGCGACGGTGGCGAGCACCGATCTCTTTTACGAGCCCGACGGCGAGGGCGATGCCCGGCGGCGGCTCGCCTCCTGGACCGAGCGTGGCGCCGAGGCGGTCGAGATGGAGGCTGCGGCGCTGTTCACCCTCGGCCCGCGCGTCGGGGTCGCGGTCGGCTGCCTGCTGGTGGTCACCGACGTATTCGCCGAGGGCGAGCGGGTCCGGATCGAGGAAGATCCGCTCGCCGCCGCCGCCGAGCGGATGGGCGTCGTCGCGGCGGCCGCGCTCAGTCTTCGCTGACGGGCATGCTCGCCTGACCGCGGGCAACGCCGCCCTCGAGCGTCAACTGCTTGCTCAGGCCAACCAGCTCGCGGGCCAAGCCGTCGAGTGAGTCCTCGACCGCCTCGAGGCGATCCGAGAGCGACCTCAACCTGCGCTCGAGCCTCTCGACCTCGCCCGCGGTCGGCAGGTTGAGGTTGCGCATGGCGTGGGCGCCGGCGCTGGTGGCCCTCTCACGCGCCCCGAAGGCCGCCTGCAGCGCCTGGTTGAAGACTGGATTCTCGAGCAGGACCTGCGCAAGCTCGCCCAGCGCCTCCTCCCCACGCGAGGAAATGCGCCCTCTGAGCCCCTCGCCAGCGTCGCTTTCGCTCATCGCCGCTCCTTCAGAATCTCGGCCATCAGGACGGGGCCACCTTAGCGCCCGGCCCGAGCACGGCCTGAACGCGGGCTGTCGCCTGAGGCGAGTGAACGCGAAGTTAACGCGTCCGGCCGTCTTCTCCGATAGCTTCCAAGGCTCGGGTTCCCCAATACAATGCGGAAAACGAAGCGTCAGCTTGACTCGCGGGCAGGGAGTGCGCCCGCGCAAGTTGAATGGGGTACACGGGCCGGAATGAGAAAGAAGCTTCTACTAACCATCGCGCTTGGGATCACCATTGCCGTCGTAGCGGCGGGTACGGCCACGTCACTGAGCTTCAACATCAGCCAGGGCGTCAAGGTCCAGGTCCCCGACGGCGGCGAGCTTCCGGCCTGCGCCGACCTCGAGGACAACGACGCCGACGCCAGGATCGACCTCGTCGATCCCGACTGCTCGGGCCCGCTCGATACCGAAGAGGCGACCACGCCCGCCTCGGGCGGCGACCCCGACCCCGACGCCGACCCCGGTGACAAGGGCGACGACAAGGACCTGACCGACGACAAGGGCGGCAAGGGCAAGGACAAGGGCGACAAGGACAAGGGCGGCAAGGACAAGGGCGGCAAGGACAAGGGCGGACCGGCCGGCGGCATCTTCGGCAAGAAGGGCGCTCCCAAGCAGGATGAGTCCGAGGATGCCGGCGCCAAGCTCGGCGAGCCCCCGCTGCGGACCAGCGACGGCGCTCCCACCGACACCAACCCCACCACCACCATCGCCCAGTTCGGCGCCGCGCCGATCGGGGTCCCCAACTTCGTCATCGACCAGTTCGAGATCCCGCCCTTCCTGCTCCCGATCTATCAGGCCTGCGGAACCGAGTACGGGATCCCCTGGCAGGTGCTCGCGTCGATCAACCGAATCGAGACCGCCTTCGGCACCAACCTCAACGTCTCGAGCGCCGGCGCCCTCGGATGGATGCAGTTCATCCCCTCGACCTGGCAAACCTACGGGGTCGACGCCAACGAGGACGGCCGCAAGGATCCGTTCAACCCGGTCGACGCCATCTGCGCCGCCGCCCGCTACCTCCGCGCCGCCGGCGGCGATCACGACCTCCGCACCGCGATCTTCGCCTACAACCACGCCGACTGGTACGTCGACGAGGTGCTGCTCTACGCCAACCAGTACGGCAAGCTCCCCGACGACCTCGTCGGCTCGCTGACCGGACTCACCGAGGGCGCCCACTTCCCGGTCGCCGCAGACGCCCGCTACGCCGACGACCTCTCCGAGCGGGAGGCGCTGAGGCGGTCGCGGACCAACCGGGTCACCGCCGGCAACGCCGCCGACGTGATCAGCGACTCGCCCACCCGCCGAGGCATCAACATCTACTCGAGGGTTAACGCTCCGGTCGTCGCCGTCAACGACGGGATCATCCAGAAGATCGGCGAGAGCAAGGAGCTCGGCAAGTTCATCGTCCTCCAGGACGCTTACGGCAACCGCTACACCTACGCCGAGCTCGGCTCGATCTCAGACGTCCACCCGGTCCCCCGCCAGCGCGAGCTGACCTCCGACGACTTCAAGCTCGTCAAGCCCAGCGAGGACCCGAAGCCCAACCAGGCAGCCACGGCGGGCAGCAATGACCAGGCCGCCCCCAAGGCGACCAAGGCCGAGACCAAGCCCGGCCCGGTCAACACCGAGGAGCTGCGCTCCCGCCTCTTCGCCCTCCCCCAGCGGCCGGCCAACGTTGACCGGGCCAGCGTCACCGGCCAGCTCGACGCGCTGCTCGGCAAGAGCGTGCCCGGCTACGAGACCTTCAAGAACTACTTCTCCGGCGTGATGAAGTTCGACCAGCGCACGATGGAGCTGCGCCCGCTCCGCAAGGGCTCCAAGGTGACCGGCGGCACGGTCCTCGGCCGCGTCGGCGCCGCCGGCGAGGAGGCCTCGCACGTGCACTTCGAGATCCAGCCCGCCGGCCGCGGCGCCCCCAAGATCGACCCGAAGCCGATCCTCGACGGCTGGAAGCTGTTGGAGACGACCGCCATCTATCGCGCCGCCGGCAAGAACCCCTTCGGCGATGACGCGACCGCCGGCCAGGTGCTGCTGATGTCCAAGGCGGAGCTGCAGCGGCGGGTGCTGGCTGATCCGAGGATCGAGATCTACGCCTGCGGCCGCACCGACATCCAGACCGGCCAGATCGACCGCCGGGTGATGGCGATGCTCGAGTACCTGGTCGCCCGCGGCTACCGGCTGACGATCACCTCGCTCAGGTGCGGCCACAGCTACCTGACTTCATCCGGCAACGTCAGCGCCCACTCCTCGGGCAACGCCGTGGACATCGCCCAGGTCAATGGGATCCCGATCCTCGGCAACCAGGGGCCGGGCACGATCACCGACGCGGTGGTCCGCGACCTGCTGCTGCTCCAAGGCAGCATGCGCCCGGCGCAGATCATCTCGCTGATGGACTTCGGCGGCCCAAGCTTCCCGCTTCCCGATCACGATGACCACATCCACGTCGGCTACACGCCGCTCTATGGCTCCTCGGCCGAGCAGGCCGGGCAGCTCGCGGCGATCCTCAAGCCCGAGCAGTGGCAGCGCCTGATCGAGCGCCTCGGTGAGATCGACAACCCGGACGTCGCACCCAAGCCGTCCAAGTTCTCGCTTCCCGCCAACGACGACCGCGCCAGCAAGGCCCACAAGGGCGAGTAGCCCGTGGCGCCGGGGGCCGGGCCACGGCGCCCCGGGTGATGTAGTTAGCCGGTGCTGCTCCCCTTCGTCCAGCTCGAGCTGCCCGGGGCGATCGGCCTCGCCGACGGCCGCTACCTGGCGGCGGCAGGAGGCGAGCAGAGCGAGGACCGCGTCCTGATCGTGCAGACCCAGGACGCGCCCCGGCGGGCCCGCCGTCTCTCCCGCCGCCGCTCGCGGCCGGTCGAGGAGGCTGAGCCGGCGAAGGTGCCGGTGACCCGGGTGACCGTCGCCGCCGGCGAGCGGCTCGCCGACCGCTCGGCCGCCGACGCCTGGCTGCAGAGGGTCAGCGCCAGCCCCGAGCGGCGCACGCGGGCGGTCCGGTCCGCGACGACCCTGATCAACCTCGCCCTCAGCGCCCAGCGTGCCGGATCGGGCGACCCGCTGGTCCAGGACATCGGCGCCACCAGGGCGCTTGCGGTGAGGATCGGCTACGGCACCGGCGACGAGCTGGCCGATGGACGCTTCACGGAGGCCCGGGAGCTCTCCCGCCCGCGCGAGGGCCGCCTCGACGACGTGGACCCGCAATCCCGCGTGGCCGCCGTCCTCGGCGGCCGCTCCGAGGTCCACCCCGCCGAGACCATGCTCCTGCGCGCCCGCCTCGACCTCCAAGCGGGCCGCCTCCCCGAGGCCTCCGCCCAGCTCCGCGCCGCCGTGTTCGCCCTCCGCCGCCACCCTCCGTGAGGCGCGCTGGCCTTCAGCTGGTTCCAGAGACCGCACCGGTCGGCGTATCTTTTGACCGATGACCAAGGACGAGGCACAGAGCGAACTCGAGCGGCTCGCCGGCGACGACCCGGATTCAACCTTCAAGCTCTACCAGGCCGAGCCGGGCGACTGGGCGGTCGCCCGCATCGCCCTGCGCCCCCCGAGCCAACCGGACGGAGCCAACGTGGAGGCGCGGCCCCGGCCGGATGCCGATGACCCCCGGCCGGCCGCGTTCCGGCAGCTCCCTCCCTTCGGCCCCGGCTAACACGCCGAAACGCTGAAGCGATGCCCCAGGAGAACGTCAAGGTCGTGCGGGACCAGTTTGCCGCCACGAACGAACGGGACTTCCCGCCCGCGATCAGCCACTACGCGGAGGACGTCGAGCTCCTGGTTGACCCCGCCGCCTTCCTCGAGGCCGGAACGTTCAAGGGCCGCGACGCCGTCGGACAGTGGTTCGCCGACTGGTTCAGGACCTTTGAGCCCGGCTACCGCTTGGAGATCGAGGAGGCCCAGGATCTCGGCGACGCCGTCGCAGCCGTTCCTCGGTCACGAGCGCTCGGCCCCGGAACCAGGTGACCATCCTGCTCGTCGCGAGTCACCATGGCCACGGGCGAACCAGCGGAGTCGAGGTCCACGGCCAGACCGGGTACCTGTACGAGCTTCGGGACGCCAAGATCGTCCACGTCGCGCTCTATCCCAGCCGCGCCGAAGCCCTCGACGCTGCCCAACTGCAGGACTAGGGCCGCCCGCCGCTCTGCATGAACACGGCAGATTCACCGCCCCACGCGTTACGAGCTGGAGAGTGTCATGTGATTACGCGGAGGGTTGAAATCCCGAGGTGGGATCCACGACCGAGAATCGTTGCGACCGACCCGTGAGGGTCGGTCGCAGTTCGAGTCCGGCGCCTTCCGCGGCTACTCTTGAGGTCTCGGTCGTGCGCGGGACCCGTGTCCCGTTTCAACCTCGAACGGCCACTCTTCAGTGGGCCGTTCGCTTTCTGCAGTGGGCCTCGCAGAGCGGCTGCCAGTCAGTCGAGGAGCACGACGTTCATCCATGCGCCCAAAACGGGTGTCAGCAGGAGCCAGATCGTGACGCCGATTGCGACGGCGGCCAGCGGCGGGCGGTCAGAGCGTCCGCTCTTCCGGCGGGCGCCGGCTACGACCATCGACGCGGCGATGATGGCGCCGAGGGCGATCCACCAGCCTGCCCAGCCAAGGGGCTCCAGGAGGCTCACCTCATCCAAACCGCCCCAGCGATGACGGTTGGCCTTTGGATTCGCAGCGGGGCGGCCTCGGGACGCGGAAGGTCCGGGTCTGGCGGCCCAACGCGACGGTGAAGCTGAACTTGCTGTCGGCGCCGCGCCAGTTGCGCCACTGCCAGCCGCGAAAGACGATGTCATGAGGGTCGAGGCGGCGGTCGATTATGAGGCGGTCGGGGTTGTTGCGGACCTTCGCCGGCTCTCCGCCGCAGTCGCGGCTGGCGAAGCGCACGGCGGTGTGGAGCCGGCACGGCTCGCCGCTGAGCATGTGTACCGCGGCGCCCCCCGTGACGGCGGCCGTGGCCGAGATGGTCCCCGGCTGCTCGAGGCGGTAGGCGCCCTCGGCGCAGGGCGGCAGGGGATCGTCGGCGAGCTTTGAGCTCTGGGTGGTGGTCGCGGGGTCCGAGCCGGAGTCGCCGCAACCGGGCGCGGCGGCCATGATCGCCGGGGCAGCTCCGAGGAGGGCCAGGCCGGGCACCGTCAGCGGTGGTGGTGGCGCTTGTACCTGGGGCCGCATTCCTGCGGGCGCGGGTCGCGCCTGTCGCGGAGGGCCACCTTGCCGCCCTTGCCGCAGTTCAGGACCAGGTCGCGGGTCTGGTCGATCGCCTCGAGGATGTCGATGCCCTTGTCGCCGTAAAGGGAATCGTGGCCCGCCTCGCCGCGCAGGGTGTCGTTGCCGCCGAGCCCGCGGATGATGTCGTTGCCCTCGCGGCCGATGATCAGGGGGTTGCCGCGGCTGTCCCCGAGCAGGATGTCGTTCTTGCGGGTGCCCTCGAGGATCTCGTTGCTGTGGCCGACGTGGCTCGGGGTGCACTTCGCCCGGGGCAGGCCCCGGGCGAAGGCGAGCCCGCTCATGCGCGCCGCTACGCCGCGCAGGACTATGTGCGCAAACCCGGCCACGTCCCCTCCCCCGGCGCCACCGCTGTAGACGCTGCCGCTGCAGGGATCGTTGGTCGCGAGCTGGTCCGAGCCCTTGCCGCCGAAGAGGAGGTCGCGGCCGGGGCGGCTGATCAGCGCGTCCGAGCCGGCGCCGCCGTAGAGGGTGTCTTCGCCCGTCTGGCCCGTCAGCAGGAGGTCATTGCCCTTGGTCCCGCGGAGGACATCGTCGCCGCCCCCGCCGTCGAACTTGATCAGGGTGCTCGGGGGGAAGTCGCCGGCGCCGTCGATCCTGTCATTGCCGCCCCCGCCCCAGCCGAGGATGTAGCCGAGCCCGGGGGGCCGTTCACAGCGAACGCCGTTGCCGGCCTGGGTGCACCCCTGGCGCGCCTCGAGCTTGTACTCGGAGGCGACGACGATCGCCGTGGAGGTCAGGGCCACCCTCCAGCGGTCGTCCTCGCCGGCGCCGAGCATGACGAAGCCGGGGTCCCTGCTGCCCAGCCCGTTGACGTAGGCGATCGCGGGGCCAACTCCGAAGTCGTCGCACCCCGTCGCATCGAAGCCGGTGCACGTGTCCGGCCCGACACCGCCATCCACCGAGCCGAGGCTGCGCCCGCGAATGAAGTCGCCGAACTGGGAGCCGACGACGTTCTCGATCCCGGTCACCTGCTCGGGCGGCTCGTCGCCGAAGGCGACGCCATCGACGAGGTCGACGTTCATGCCTCCCTTCCCCTCGGTCGGCCCCGGCGGCGTCGCTGTGGCGAAGCTCGCGGTGTCGGTGCCCATCTGGCCGTAGTAGGCGTCGCGGTTGGTGTCGCCACGCAACCAGTCGTTGCCGCCCCCTCCCCGCATGCGGTCGATCCCCTGGCCGCCGACGAGGAGGTCGTTCTGGCCCTGGCCGTACATGCGGTCGTCCTGGAGCTCGCCGTACATGCGGTCCACGCCGGGACCGCCCAGCATCCGGTCACCCCCGGCGTTGCCCTGAAGCTCGTCACGGCCGTCGTCGCCGTAGATCTTGTCCTTGCCGCGGCCGGCATCGACGTAGTCGTTGCCCCCTCCCGCCTCGACGAAATCCCGCCCGGGCCCGGCGAAGACGACGTCGTCCCCGCTGCCCGTGCAGACGCGATCGGTGTGCCGGTAGGTGAGCACGCGGTCGTCGCCGCCGAGGGTGACGATCACCGAGCGGCCCTTCTTCGGCGTCTTGATCACGTCGCGGCCCTGGGTGCCGACGATGGTCGCCGCGCGGCCGCCGCACTTCGGCACCGCCTGGGCGTCAGCCGCAGCGGCTGCCCCGATCAGGAGGAGGCAGACGCAGGCGACAGCACCGTTGACCGCAGTCGCGCCCCGCACGCCACGCATTGTGACGGTCCTTCGGCGCGGCCGGGCCACTGCCCCTATTTGCCGCAGCCGGAGCCCTTCGGGTCGCTTCCGTCCCTGAGCAGCCGGCCGCCGCCGGGCCCACAGCTGAGGACCTTGTCCTTGGCGCCGTCGAGCGCATCGACAACATCGAAGCCCTGCTCACCGAAGAGGCTGTCGCTGCCAGCGTCACCCCGGACCCCATCGTCACCGCCCATGCCGTTGATGACATCGTCGCTGCCGCCCAGGCCGACCACGACCTGAACGCCGTGGCCATTGCCCTTGACCTTGATCTTGTCGTTCCCCTTGGTCCCGACGATCGTCGCCTTCTTGCCGCCGCACTTCGGCTTGGCCGAGGCGGTGCCGGCCATCGCCAGCGAGAGCAGGCCACAGAGTGCCAGCGCCGTGGCCACGGCCGAGGTCGTACGAATCGTGCGCGACATTGAGTGACGCGTCCCGGTGTCAGTTTTTCTCTCACCCCCCCGGGTGAGACACCGCAACCCTATAAGCGGGCCAGAACGGCGTCCAGCTCGGCGACGACATCGCCGTCGAGGCGAACCTCGGCATCCCCGTCATAGGGCGTCGGCCCCTTGGTCACGATCGCGACGCGGCCGCCGGCGGCGAGCGTGACGCCCGGCAGCCCCGCGACGGGATGAACCTCGAGCGAGGAGCCGACGCAAAGCAGCAGGTCGGCGCGGGAGGCCAGCGCCTCGGCCTCGGCCATGGCGTCGGGAGGAAGCAGCTCGCCGAAGAGGACGACGTCGGGCTTCACGTAGCCCTGGCAGACCGCACAGGCCGCCACCCCCTCGTCGTCGAACAGGCCCTCGAGGGCCGCCAGCTCGTAGGTGGCGTCACAGCTCTGGCAGCTGGCGCTGCGGATCGAGCCGTGCACCTCGACCACGTGCTCTGAATGCGCCCTCGTGTGGAGGGTGTCGATGTTCTGGGTGATGACAGCCTCGAGCAGGCCCCGCCGCTCGAGCTCCGCGAGCGCCTCGTGGGCCCGATTGGGCCCAATGCCGCTGAGGCCCTGGAGGCGGGGGCGGTAGAAGCTCCAGAAGCGCGCGGGGTCGGAGCGGAAGGCGTCGATGTGTGCGACCTCCATCGGGTCCACCTTCTCCCACAGCCCCTCGCCCGGCGTTCGGAAGTCGGGTATCCCCGACGGCACCGAAACGCCGGCGCCCGTCAGCGCAACCGTGCAGCCCGACTCGCGGATCAACTCCGCCAGCCGCTCGGCCCCAACCGCGGAGGAGCCGCCGTGTGCGTCGGCTACTTGCCCTTCCACTGCGGCCTGCGCTTCTGGAGGAAGGCGCTGATGCCCTCGCGGCCGTCTTCGGAGAGGAAGACGGCGGCGAAGCCCTCCTTCTCGGCGGCGATCCCATCCTCCAGGTCGCCCCTGTTGGAGATCTTCTTGATCTGCTCGACCGCGACCGGCGCCTGGCCCGCGAGCTTGCACGCCCACGAGAGCGCCACATCGAACAGCTCCTGGTCGGGGACCAAGTCGTCTGCCAGCCCGTACTCGAAGGCCTCCGGCGCCAGCACGGCGTCTCCGGTCAGGTTCATCTCCAGCGCCTTCGACTGGCCCACCAGCCGCGGCAGGCGCTGGGTGCCGCCGAAGCCGGGGATGATCCCGAGGTTGATCTCGGGCTGGCCGAACACGGCCGAATCGGCAGCGACGCGGAAGTCGCACGCCATCGAGAGCTCGCAGCCGCCGCCGTAGGCGATCGCGTTGACAGCGGCGATCGTGGAGATCGAGCTCTCGCCCAGCTCCTTGAGCAGCGCGTGGCCGTTGTTGATCAGCTCGGCGCCCTTCTCGGGGCTGTCCATCTTGGTGAACGCCTTGATGTCGGCCCCGGCCGAGAAGACGACCGGCAGCGAGGAGTAGATGACCATCGCCTTCAGCTCGTCGTCGGCCTTGACCTGCTCCCAGACCTTGCCGAGGTCCTCGATCACCTGGGGTGAGATCGCGTTCATCGGCGGGTTGGCGAGCCAGGCGATCGCGACCTCGCCGCGCTTCTCCAGCTTCACCGTGCCCTCGCCCTCGGCCTGGGGGTAGGCGTAGAAGCCCTGCCCCGACTTGAGGCCGAGGCGACCCTGCGCGACCAGGCGCTTGAGGGTGGTGGGCGGCGCGAAGCGCTCGCCGTGGCTTTCGGAAAAGCGCTCGAGCTTCTCGAGCATCGTGTCGAGACCCTCGATGTCGGCCTTCCAGAACGGCGGGAAGAGGCCGCGGCGGGGGTCGAGCCCGGCGCCGGCCATTAGCCCGAGGTCGATCTCGCGAACGCTGCAGACGCCCTCCTCGAGCACCTTGCAGGCCTCGACGAGCGCCTTCACCACGAACAGGTCGGCCAGCTCCGCGCCCAGCTCCTCGTCGACCTCTCCATCACCCTCGATGTTGGGCTCGCCGTCCTTGTAGAAGCCCTCGCCGCCGGACTTGGCGCCGAGCTTGCCGTCGGCAACCAGCTTCTGGAGGCCCTTGTGGACGTAGAAGCTGTCGCCGTAGGAGTCGTTGAGGTGCTCGGCGACGTGCAGCACGGTGTCGAGCCCGAGCATGTCGATCAGCACGAACGGCCCCATCGGCGAGCTGTTCGACGCGGCGACCGCCTCGTCGATCTTCTTGATCGAGAGGCCGTTCTCCTCCTGCTGGCGCCAGACCTCGCCCGCGGCGGAGTTGAGGATCCGGTTGACCACGAAGCCGGGCACCTCCGAGCAGGTGATCGGCTGCTTGCGGATCGCCTGGGCGAAGTTGAAAGCGGCGGTCACGGTGTCCCGGGAGGTGTCCTCGCCGCTGATGACCTCGACCAGCGGCATGATCGAAGCCGGGAAGAAGAAGTGAAAGCCGACGACCTTGTCGGGACGCAGAGTTGAGCGGCCGATCTCTGTGATCGAGAGCGCGGAGGTGTTGGATGCCAGGATCGCGCGGCCGGGGGTGGCCTCGTCGAGCTCGCGGTAGACGGCCTGCTTGATCTCCATCTTCTCGGGAACGGCCTCGATCACTATGTCCACGTCGGCGAAGCCGGCGTAGTCGGTGGCGCCGGTGATCAGTCCCATCACCTCCACGAGGCGGGCGTCAGCTTGCTCCTGCGTCAGCTTCTCCTTCGAGACGAGCTTGTCGAGCTGGCCCTTGGTGACTGCGTTTGCCTTCTCGACGGCGGCGTCAACGAACTTCTGGTCGATGTCCTTGACGACGACGGGGATGTCGGCGGCGGCGATCACCTGGGCGATCTCTCCACCCATGGTGCCTCCGCCGAGCACGGCGGCCTTGGAAACGAACATGAGTGAGTGAGTCCTTCCGGGGAGGGTCGGTGGGCGCCGAAGGCTAATAGGCTCGGCGCGATGCCGCCTCCCGGGCAAACCCCCGCCACCAACGCCGAGCTGGTGCGCCGCGTCGAGCGGCTCGAGTCGGACCGTGAACGCAAGCTCGCGGAGCGCGTCGAGCCGCGGGGGCGTTCCGCTCGGGAGCCGGCCGAGCCGGCGGCGGAGACCCTGGGCCCCTACGGGCTCTCCCGGCACGCGGTCGTCCCCCTCGATCCCTCGGAGGCTGCTCGCCTCGAGCGCTGCCTTCGCTTCGAGCAGTGGCACTCCCGCGCCGCCGCCGAGCGGGTGTTGGAGCTGGACCTCGGGGAGGCGCTGATCGACACCCGGGTGCCCCGCGTCTGGTTCGCCAACTACCTCTGGGTCAGCCGGCCCGGGGTCGAGGCCGCAGAGCTGGCGGCGGCCGGCGACGAGGTCCTGGGCGGGTTCGAGATGGAGCACCGCGCGGCGATCGTGGGGCCCGAGGCCGACTCGGAGGAGCTGGGGCGTGGGTTGGAGGCGTTGGGCTGGCGCACCGACGACATCCTCTACATGGCGCTCGACGGGCCGCCGCCCGAACCGGGCGCGGGCGTCGAGGCGGTGGAGCTCCCCCATGCCCGGATCGCGGAGGCCCGACGGGCGGTGATGGACGACGAGTGGTGGGGCGGCGGCGATGAGGTGGCCAGGGACATGTTGGAGCGGGACCGCCTGCTCGACCGGGCGGGCGGGGGCCGCTGGTTCGGAGCCGCGCACGACGGCCGCGTCGCCTCCTACTGCGTCCTCTACGGCGCCGACGGCGTCGGGCAGGTCGAAAGCATCGGGACGGCTCCGGACGCACGCAGGCGTGGCCTCGCGAGGGCGGCTGTGGGCGCGGCCACGCGCGCTTCGGTGGCGCGGGGCGACGAGCTGACCTTCATCACCGCCGAGGAGGGCGACTGGCCCAAGGACTTCTACGCGCGGCTCGGCTTCAGGCCGATCGGGCGGGCGCGGAGCTTCACGCGTCCTCCCCATAAATCTCGCTCTTGATCAGCGTCACCGAGCGGATCACGGAGTCGAGGAAGGGCTCGACCTCTGCGACGAGGCGCTTCTGCTCGCGGCGCCCGTTCTTGGTGATCGAGTAGAAGCGCCGGGTGCGGCGGTCGGGATGCTCCCAGCGGCCCTCGATCAGCCCCTTGGACTCCATCTCGCGCAGCAGCGGGTACATCGTGTTCGGGTTGACCGAGATCACGCCCTGCGTGATCTCCTCGATCTCCTCGATCAGGTGGTTGCCGTAGGTCGGGTCCTTGGCGATCAGGTGGAGGACCAGCAGCGGAAAGACGTCGCGGCGACGGATCTCACCGCCGAAGACGTCGGAGAGGCGCCCGCGCGGCTTGCGACCGCCGGTCTTGGCCTCGCCCGCCTTCGCCGCTTCGGCGACGGCCTCGGCGACCTGCTTCCGCTCCCTCGCCACGGGCCGAGTCTACGCTTCTACTTACCTGTAATTTCTTTCGATTACTCCACGTCGCGCGGCTATCCCGATCCAGGCGGCCGGGACGGGCAAAAATGGCTACTGACCCCGATCCGTGCTCGGCCTAGGTTTGTCTGGCGCGGCCAGGTGCCCTCACCGCGCAACGGCCGCGTCGTCCGCTTCCGCCTCAACGACATCCCCACTGACAACACCTACCGGCTGCGGCTGGTGAAGGACAACGGCGACGGCTCGACACCGGGACCGCAACCAGCAGCCCGGCCGTCAGCATCCAGTCCGACGGGGTCAACTCCTACGCGAGCAACCTGCCGATCAAGAAGGGCAACTACCTCGGCGTGGACTTCCAGGACTCGACCGCCTACGGCCTGCGCTACTTCTACGGGCCGGGCTTCCAGGAGCGCTACTTCTACGCCTTCCCCGCTGACGGGACACCGGACTTCCCACCGGCACCGAGGGAAGCAGCTACCTCTTCAACGCCGACATCACCTGCGCCAAGAAAAAGCCGAACAAGTGCAAGGGCAAGAAGAAGGGCGCCAAGAAGTCCTCCAAGTGCAGGGGCAAGAAGAACTAGCGGCGCTCAGCTAGTCCCGGCTCGGGGCTCCAGCTTCCAGGCATCCGCGATCAGCTCGTAGGAGCGCAGCCGGTCGGCCTGGGCGTGGACCATCGTCGTGATCATGAGCTCATCGGCGCCGGTGCGCTCGGCCAGCTCCCCGAGGCCCTTCCGGACCTTCTCGGGCCCGCCGATCACCGCTGAGCCCGAGACGGTCTTGACCGTCGCCTCCTCCTGGGCGCTGAACTTGTGGGCCTCGGCCTCCTCGGGGGTCGGGAAGCGGGTGGGGCGCCCGGCGCGCAGTCGGGCGAAGGAGAGGCGGGCAGGCCCCGCCAGCCAGCGGGCGCGCTCGTCGTCTTCGGCACAGATGGCCGCCGCCGCGACCATCCCGTAGGGCTCGGCGAGCCACTCGGAAGGGCGAAAGCTCGAGCGGTAGAGCTCCATCGCCGGCACCGTGTTGCGGGGGCTGAAGTGATGGGCGAAGGAGAAGGGCAGCCCGAGCATCCCCGCGGCCTGGGCGCTGTAGTCGCTCGAGCCGAGCAGCCAGACCTCGGGCCTGGAGCCCTTTCCCGGCACCGCCGTGATCCTCCCGTACGGATGGTCCTCGGGGAAGGACCCATCGAAGAATGCGAGCAGCTCGGTCAGCTGGGCCGGGAACTCCTCCACCGTGAGCGGGTCCGCCGAGCGCCGCAGCGCCGCGGCGGTCATCGGGTCGGTCCCCGGCGCCCGGCCGATGCCGAGGTCGATCCGCCCCGGATGCAGGCCCTCAAGCGTGCCGAACTGCTCGGCGACGACCAAGGACGGGTGGTTGGGGAGCATCACGCCTCCCGAGCCGACCCTGATCTCCGAGGTCGCCGCGGCCAGCTCCGCCGCGAGCACCGCCGGCGCCGCGCTGGCGATGCCCGGGATGTTGTGGTGCTCGGCAACCCAGTGGCGCCGGTAGCCGAGCCTCTCGACGTGGCGCACGAGCTCGACCGAGTTGCGCAGGGCCTCGGGAGGATCGGATCCCTTGGCGACGATCGCGAGATCGAGCACCGAGAGTGGGATTTGCTCCGCGCCCCCCATCGCTTCGAGTCTGCCAGACGCCTCGCCGGGGAGAGACCGCCTCGCCCCGTGGTTGACTGATCGCGATGGGAGAGCCGGAGACACTGACCGTGAGCGTGCGGCGCATCCTCTTCTCGGCCGACGACGGCAGCTTCACGATCCTCGACACCCTCGACGAGGGCTCGGGCGACGACGTCACCGTGGTCGGCGCCGTCGGCCACCTGACCCCTGGCGACCGGGCCGAGGTCAACGGCACCTGGGAGGAGCACCGCCGCTACGGCCACCAGCTTCGGGCCAGTGACGCGCTGCCGCTCGACCCAACCGACCGCGAGGGGCAGATCGCCTACCTGACCTCCCTGCGTCACATCGGCCAGGTCCGCGCTGAGACCCTGGTGCGCCTCCACGGCGAGGGTGTGCTCGACGCGATCGCCGCCGACCCCGACGGCGTCTTCAACGCGCTGCCCGGCCTCGGCAAGCGACAGGCAACCGCGGCTGCCGACAGCTGGAACGCGAGCCGCGCCGTTCGCGACCTACACGTCCAGCTCGCGCCGCACGGCCTCGCCCAGCTGGCCGGCCGCCTGCACGCCCGGCACGGAGCCGAGGCGATGCGGGTGCTGCACGAGGACCCCTACAGCCTGGTCGAGGTGGACGGCGTCGGCTTCGTGCTCGCAGACCGAATCGCGCTCTCGACCGACGTCCCGCCGGACTCCGCGCGGCGTGCGCAGGCCGCAGCCGCCTTCGTGCTCTCGGAGGCCGAGCGCCAGGGCCACACCCACCTGCCGACCAAGGAGCTGGCGCGCCGTGCCGCTGAGCTGCTTGGAGCGCAGCCGGAGACCGAGGTCCTGGTCTCGGCGCCGGGCCTGCTCCTCGACGGGGACCGCGCCTACCGCGAGGCCACCCACGGCCGCGAGGTCTGGTGCGCGATGACTCTGGCGGCACGCGCGGCCGCCGATCCCCAGATCCGCCACGACGTCGGTGACGAGCCCAGCGACGGCCTCACCCACGAGCAGTGGGAGGCGGTCGCCGGCTCCTTCGCCTCCCGCGTCTCGATCCTCACTGGCGGTCCCGGCGTCGGCAAGACGGTCTGCACCCGCGCCATCGTCGAGCAGGCGAAGGCGGCCAACGCCCGGGTCGCGCTCTGCGCGCCGACCGGGCGCGCGGCGCGGCGACTGGAGGAGGCAACGGGGCACGAGGCGGAGACGATCCACCGGATGCTCGACTGGATGCCCGGCGGCGAGCCCTCCCACCATCCCGGCCACCCCCACCCCGCCGACCTGGTTCTCGTTGACGAGGCCTCGATGCTCAACCTCCAGATCTGCGAGGTGCTGCTCGCGGGCCTCGCCGACACGACCCACCTGGTCCTGGTCGGTGACGCCGACCAGCTGCCCCCGATCGGCGCCGGCAAGCCCTTCGCAGACCTGATCGAGTCTCAGATCGCGCCGATCACCCGGCTGCGGCACATCTTCCGCCAGGCCGCCCGCTCGATGATCACCACGGCCGCCCACGCCGTCAACGAGGGGCGCCGGCCCGAGCTCGAGCCGGGGCCCGACCAGGAGCACGACCTGTTCTTCATGGACCGCGCCGACCCGGCGGGTGCCGTCGAGGCGGTCACCTCGCTGGTGGCCGAGCGCGTGCCCGATGGCCTCGGGCTCGACCCGGTCCGCGACGTCCAGGTGCTGGCGCCGATGTACAGGACCGCGGTCGGGATCGACGCGCTCAACGAGGCACTCCAGGCGAGGCTCAACCCCGACGGCCGGCTCGCGCTCAACGACCGCTTCCGGATCGGGGACAGGCTGATCCAGACCCGCAACGCCCACGAGCTCGGGCTCATGAACGGTTCGATCTGCTTCCTCGCTGACGACGACCCCGACGACGAGGCCGTCGTGGTCGAGACAGACGACGGCGGCTCGATCGTGGTCCCCTACGACGAGTCGGCCCCGCTGAGGCTCGGATATGCGATCTCGGTCCACAAGGCGCAGGGCTCCGAGATCCCGGTCGTCGTCTGCATCTGCCACCGCTCGCACTCGCGGATGCTGACGCGGCCGCTGATCTACACCGCGATCACCCGCGCCAAGCGCACCTGCGTCCTGGTCGGGGACCGCGCGGCGCTGGCGATGGCCGTCGAGCGCGACGACGGCGGGCAGCGCTACTCGGCGCTGCCCGAGAGGCTGCGGGCGTGAGCGAGCCGACCGAGAGCTGCCCCGGCTGCGGCCTGGTGCTGCCCGAGAGCGACGGGCCCACCCATGCCTACCTCGGCGCCTCGGCTGGGTGCTGGGCCCTGTACGGGGAGCTGCTCGCCCACGAGTTCGGCGCGCTCAACTATCCCGACGAGCACCGCAGCTGCGTTGACGCCTACGCCGTCCAGCACCCCGGACACCCCGAGCGCCGGTCGATCCAGTCGGTCGGCGTCCACCTGATGGGGCTCTGCCTGGTCTTCGACCGCAAGCTCGAGCCCGGCCGCGTCACCGAGGTCCTCAGCCGGCGCGACAAGCGGCTGGTCGACTTCCGCTGGCTCGACCCGCCGCAGCCGAACGCGAC
>SHVA01000036.1 GCA_009691195.1 Solirubrobacterales bacterium
AGGTCGGCGCGGTCGTTGACGTTGAAGCAGATTCGTGCGGGGTCGCCGAATCGCCGCAGCTCGTCCTCGCCGACCACCCGTGGATCGAGCGCCAGCGCTGCGTCGCGGCTCGCCTCTTCTGCGGCCACCGCGGCATTCAGCTCCGCCGCTACGCCGGCGTAGCGGGCCAGCAGGGGCTGGATCCTCCCCTCAGCCTCACAGATCACGACGGGGTCATCCAGCCAGGCCAGCCAGGCCAGCAGGTCGGGGGGCACGAACGGCATGTCGCAGGCGACCGCGACCACGGGGCGGCCCTCCGCCGCCTCGAGCGCGCTCAGCACGCCCAGCAGCGGATGGCGCGGCTCGGCGGGCTCCTCGATCAGGCGGCAGTCGAGCTCGGGCAGCACGGAGTCGGCCTTGGCGATCACGGCGGGCTCCAGGCCCGCCCCGATTACGGCCGCGACGGCGTACGCGATCAGCGGCCTCCCTCCCAGCTCCACCACGGCCTTCGGCTCCCCCATCCTGGATCCGGCGCCGCCGGCGAGCACGGCGCCGAGGCAGTCGGGCTCACCTTCGCTGCGGGCCGCATCCACAGCGCCAGTCTCGCAGCGGGCGCGCCACCGCGACCGCTGCGCGTGATCTAGGCTCGCAGCCAGGTGGGTGAATGGCTATAAAGCTGATCGAGATCGAAGCGGCGCGAGGGCTCGTGCTCGACCACGTCACGAAGCCGCTCGAGGCCGAGCGGGTGCCATTGGGCGACGCCCTCGGCCGGGTGCTCGCCGAGGACCTGAACGCCACCGAGCCGGTACCGGCCTCTGACAACTCGGCCATGGACGGCTACGCCGTGCGCGCAGCGGACACCGCCGAGGCGCCCGCGACGCTGCGAACCGCCGGCGAGTCCCGCGCGGGCACCCCTGCCGACCGGCCACTCGGCGATGGCGAGGCGATCGCGATCTCGACCGGCGCCCTCGTTCCCGAGGGCGCGGACGCCGTCGTCCGCGTCGAGGACACCGAGAGCGCCTACGGGAGCGTCGTGGTCTCGGCCGCCGTCGAGCTGGGGCAGAACATCCGGCGCGCCGGCGAGGACATCCGCGTCGGTGAACGCGTGCTCGCGGCCGGCACCACCGTCGGCCCGGCCGAGATCGGGGTGCTGGGCTCACTGGGGTCGGGCGAGGTACCCTGCGCCCGCCGGCCCCTGGTCTCGGTCCTCAGTACCGGCGACGAGCTGATCGGCTTCGACGAGCCCCTGCACCTCGGCGCCGTTCGCAACAGCAACTCGCTCTCGGTGCCCGCGCTGGCACTGGCGGCGGGCGCCGAGGTGGCCCTGGTCGAGCGCGTCCGCGACGACCCGGCCGCGACGCGCGAGGCGATCGAGCGCGGGCTCGAGGGCGACGTCCTCGTCGTCTGCGGCGGCGTCTCGGTCGGTGAGCACGACCACGTCAGGCCGGCCCTGGCGGACCTCGGCGCCGAGCAGGCGTTCTGGGGAGTCGCGCTGCGCCCGGGCAAGCCGACCTGGTTCGGCGTCACTCCAGGTGGCGCGCTCGTCTTCGGCCTCCCCGGCAACCCGGTCTCGGCGATGGTCACCTTCATCCTCTTCGCGCGGCCCGCGATCAGGGCGCTGCTCGGCGCTGACCCCGCCGCCGCGAGGACCCGCGCAATCCTCGACGAGGACCTGCCAAAGAAGCCGGGTCGGACCCATGCGGTCCGCTGCAGCCTCGAGCTGCGCGAGGACGGCTGGCACGCCCGCAGCACCGGCGCCCAGGGCTCGCATGTGCTCACCTCCATGCTCGGGGCCGACGCACTCGCCTTCCTGCCGAGTGAGAGCGACGGCGCCTCCGCCGGGGACCGGGTCGAGATCGAGCTGCTCCCCGGGCATCTAGCCTTGGGCGCATGATGGTCACCGTGCGGCTGTTCGCGATCTTCCGCGAGCGCGCCGGCCGCGACACGGTCGAGCTCGACCTCGCGGACGGCGCGACGGTGGCGGACGCGCTGGAAGAGCTCTCCACGAGGCCGGAGCTGGCCGAGATCCTGGAGCGGATGCCGGTGCGGATGGCGGTCAACCGCGACTACGCCGACGAGGCCACGATCCTCGCCCCCGGCGACGAGCTGGCGCTCGTTCCCCCCGTAAGCGGCGGGGCGGGGGGAGCGGAGGATGTTCACGCCCGAGTCAGCGCCGAGCCACTCTCGCTGGACGCGATCTCGCGCTCGGTCGCGCGGCCGGGAGCGGGCGCGATCGTCAGCTTCCAAGGCACCACCCGGGAGGTGACAAGACTCGAGTACGAGGCCTACTCCGAGATGGCCCAGGAGCGGATCGCGGCGATCCTGCGCGACTGCGTCTCCAACCACGGGCTCGAGGCGGCCGCGGCCGAGCACCGCATCGGCGACGTGCCCTTGGGGGAGCCGAGCGTCGTGGTAGCCGTTTCGGCCGCCCACCGGGGCGAGGCCTTCGCCGGGGCGCGCGAGGCGATCGACCGGATCAAGGCGGAGGCCCCGATCTGGAAGCGCGAGGTCAGCGCCGGGCCCGAGGGTGAGCAGGGACGCTGGGTCCAGGGGACGCCGCCGCCGGCCTCGATGCCCGAGAATGGAGAGCGATGAGCGATCTCACCCACCTTGACGACGCGGGCGACGCGGGCATGGTGGACGTCGGCGCCAAGCCTGAGACCGAGCGGCGCGCGGTCGCCGAGGGCCGCGTGAGAATGTCGCCCGAGACCGCTCGGGCAGTGGAGGCCGGCGACGCTCCCAAGGGCGACGTCCTGCGCACGGCCCGGCTCGCGGGGATCCAGGCGGCCAAGCGGACCGGCGAGCTGATCCCGCTCGCCCACCCGCTTCCGCTCACCTTCGTGGACGTCCAGGCGCGGATCGAAGCCACGGAAGGCCTCGTGGTCCTCACCGCGGAGGCAAGGACCGTGGGAAGGACCGGTGTCGAGATGGAGGCCATGGCGGCTTGCTCGGTCGCCGCGCTGACGGTCTACGACATGGTCAAGGGCCTGGAGCGCGGGGTCAGCGTCGAGCGCATCGTCCTGCTCGAAAAGTCCGGCGGTCGAAGCGGCCACTGGCGGCGCGAGGCCGAGGCGGAGGGCTAGGGCCCTGGCCTCCGAGCCCGACCCGCGCCCGCGCGCGGCGATCCTCACGGTCTCGACCTCGAAGGCCGCGGGTGAGGGGAGCGACGCGAGCGGCGCGCGACTGGCCGAGTTCGCCTTCGAGCTCGGACTGGAGATCGCCGGCCGCGAGGTGATCACCGATCGCCAGAGCCTGATCGAGGAGCGGCTCCGTCACTGGTCCGACAAGGAGGGGTGCGCACTGGTGCTGACCACCGGCGGGACCGGGCTCTCATTGAGCGACGTCACTCCCGAGGCCACGCGCGCGGTGATCGAACGGGAGGCGCCGGGCATTGCCGAGGCGATGAGGGAGGCCTCGCGCAAGCACACCAAGAACTGGATGCTCTCTCGCGGCGTCGCCGGCGTGCGCGGCTCGACCCTGATCGTCAACTTTCCGGGAAGCCCGAAGAGCATCGGCCAGGCGGGGACCGCGATCGCCGCCTCCCTACCCCACGCCCTAGCCCTGATCGCCGGCCGCGCTACTCCTCACTGACCCCGGCGGGGCGGTCAGCAGGACCCGGCACGGCGCCTTCCTCAGCACGTACTCGGTGACGCGCCCGATCTCATCAGGGCGCGAGGCCCCGATCCCACCGAGAATCGAGCCCCCGCGCACCCTGCTCGGGGGCTCGGCACCCATCACGATCACCTCGGCGCCGCGGTCGCGCGCCTGGCCGACGATGCTCGCACCGGCCTGGCGCGCCCGCACGAGCGAGATGCTGACGTCCACGTCCTTGTACTCCCCGCCCACCACGCGGGCGCGCTCGAGCGCCCGGTCGGCCCGCTCGCTGGTCTCCGCGGGCAGCGGAGCATCCAGCGGCACCGTCAGCGGCACCTCGGCGACGTAGATCACGTCCAGCTTGGGTGGGGTCTCCCCCTCCTCAACCTCCGCGTCCGCGAGGCGACCCGCGGTGGCGAGGATGTCGTCGTCGAGCTCGGTGCCGAAGACCGGGACCAGGATGGTGCTGTACTCGGTTTCGGCCTCCTGCTTCTTCAGCGCCTCCTCGGGCACCGTGACCCGCTCGGTCAACGAGGTGCCCTCGACGAGCCGGCGGTAGACGACGTAGGAGAAGAGCCCGAAGAGCATCCAGCCGCCGCCGACGTAGAGGGCCTGTCCGTGGAAGAGGATGACGCTGACCCAGGCCAAGCCACTTACGAGCGCTCCGAAGATCGCGGGCAGCGGTAACTTCGTACCCCTGAAGCGGACGTTCAGCGGCACGCGGTAGGGGCGCTCGCGCTCGGGGTCGGTGAACCGCAGGCGGACGATTGAGACGTGGGCAATCGTGATCGCGAGCAGCGCGCCGAAGGCATAGACGCCGGCGAGGAACTCGACGTCACCCGGGATCGCGAGCCCGAAGGCGAGCACGGCCGCGATCAGGATCGCCACGTAGGGAGTCGCGTGGCGGCGGTCGAGCTTGCCCAGCCAGCTGGGGATCTGGCGGTTGGTCGCGAGCACGTAGGTATGGCGGGAGAGCCCGAGCATCGCCACGCTCGAGGCCCAGATCAGGATCGGCACGGCGATCACGACCACCGCCCACTGCATCACCTCCGAGACCCAGGCGGGGTCGTAGCTCTGGGCGACGCCGAGCACCGGCTGCTCGACGAACTCACCGGCGAGAGCCGTCTCCGGGCCGTTGGGCCCGGCGACCACCGGCACCGCCATCAGGGCGACCGCGGCTACCGCGGTGTACAGCAGCGGCACCATCACGGCGCCGGTCGCGATCACGCGCTTGAGGTCCCCGGGCTCGTACTCGAGGTCCGGCGCCAGGTCGCTCGCCGCCTCGATCCCCGCGTAGGCGATGGTGGCGATGACCACCGCGTAGATCGCGTCCTTGAGGCTCGGCGTCGAGAAGAGGTCGAGATGCTCGGTGAGCAGCGACGGGTCCCAGACCACGATCACGCCGACCGCGATCAGCGCCAGCTGGAGCGCCAGGTCGGCGAAGGCGAGAATGAGCAGCAGGCGCTGGCGGCTGTAGCCGGTGGCGCCCGCGATGTTGAGCAGAGCCGCGAGGGCGATCACCGCTCCGGCGACCGCCATCTCGGGGGCGCCGCCGCCAAAGGCCGAGCTGATCGGCGTCAGGTAGTGAGGCACCGTGATCGCCGCGATCGCGATCACGATCAGGTAGTCGATCAGGATCGCCCAGCCGGCGATGAAGCTGATCAGCTCGTTGAAGGCGTGGCGCGAGAAGGTCGAAGAGCCGCCCCGCTCGCTGAACATGGTCGCGCCCTCGACGTAGCTGAGGGTGGTCAGCGCGAACATCAGGCCCGCGATCAGGAAGATCACCGGGGTCAGACCGAGGCCGCGGTCGGCCACGACCCCGATCGAGAAGTAGATCGAGAAGCCGACCGAGGACGCGGAGACCGCGTAAAGGAACGGGGCCCCGACTGCGCGGCGAATTCTCATCCGCGCAGGGAGATGTAGAGGCGCCCGGCTCCGAGCGCCATGAAGATCAGCCCGAAGAGCACGCCGACCGCCAGCGGCCCGCCGCCCCGTGCCAGGGTGACGATCACCATCGCAACCCCGACCCCGATGATGGTCACCGCGAAGATGCGAACGGCGAGCTGGTAGCCCTCCTGCGGGGAGGGCGCGCGCCCGCTCACTCCGATGCTCCGATCACCGGGCTGCCGGCCGCCACGCGGGCCCTGCCCGGCTCAGCGACCACGATCACGCGGCAGGGCCGCTCGGCCAGCACCGTCTGCAGGGTCTTGCCGTAGAGCGGCGCGCCGTTGCGGTAACGCAGGCCCATCACCAGCGCCACCGCCTTCAACTCGCGGGCCTCCTCGTCGATCGAGTGACCGGCCTGGTTGGGCCGAACCCGGTGGACGTGGCCGCTGACCCGCATCCGGCCGCCGATCAGCTTCGCCCGCTCGATCTTGCTCTGCGCCTCCTGCTCCTGGCGCTCAAGCGGCGCGTTCAGGGGAAGGTGGGTCGGTACGGTGACCACCGAGATCACGTGGATCGTCCTCCGCTTCGTCGAGGCCAGCTTGACCGCGGTCGCCACGGTCTCCTCGGAGAAGGGCACGTTGTCCTCGAAGGCGACGAGCACGCTCTCGTACTCGATCTCCTCCACGCCCAGCGACTCGGGCAGGACGACCTTGACCGTCTCGGTCAGCGGCAGGTGCTGGACTCGCCTGTAGATCACGTAGAGGACGAGGCCGAAGATCATCCAGGCGCTGCCGATCACCGCCGTGCTCGGGTTCAGCGCCAGCACCACGACCCAGGCGGCGAAGGTTCCGAGGCCACCGAGGACCGCGGTCAGCGGCAGGTCGAAGCCGAAGGCGCGCACGTTGCCCGGGGGCCTCCATTTTCGCTCGTGCTCCGGCTCGGTTTGTCGCAGCCGAATCACCGCGAGGTGGGCGATCGTGAAGGAGAGCATCGCGCCGAACGAGTACATCGTCGCCAGGAAGTCGGTCTGGCCCGGGATCAGCGTGATCGCGGCCACCACCGAGAAGGCGATGATCGCTATGTACGGGGTCCTGAAGGTCGGGTGCACCTTCCGCAGGACCTCCGGCAGCTGCCGGTGATGGCCCATCGAGTAGGTCAGCCGCGAGACGCCGATCAGCCCCGCGTTGGTGGCGATGATCAGGATCACCGCCGCGAGCACACCGACGTAGTAGCGGAGGATCTCGGTCAGGCCTCCGCTGAGGCCGAGATTCTCGACGATTCCCAGAACCGGGTCGTCGGCGTAGGTCGTGCCCAGCTCGGTCGTGAAGCCGTCGGGCCCGTTGGTGACCGGCATCGCCGAGAGCGCGATCAGCGGCAGCAGCGCGTAGAGGCCGAGCACCGCCAGAACCACCAGGCCGACGCCGTTGGGAATGGTTTGCTCGGGGTCCTTGGCCTCCTCGGCCATGTTCGAGATCGTCTCGATCCCGGTGTAGGCGATCATGCCGACCGCGACCCCGAGCGCGAAGTCGCCCCAGCTGGGAGCCACGCCCAGATGCACGTTGCTGACCAGGATGTCCGGGCTGAAGACCAGGAAGACGCCGATCACGACCAGGATGACCTGGGTGAGCAGGTCGGCGATGGCGAGCACAAGGTTGAAGCGAGCGGACTCCTGAGTCCCCTTGATGTTGAGCGCAGCCAGCATCGCGATCAGGACGACGCCGGCGATGATGTCGCCCGGTGAGTCCCCGAGCGGGGCCCAGAACACGGCCAGGTAGTGGGGAACGAAGAAGGCCGAGATCGCGACCGTGATCGTGTAGTTGAGCATCTGCGCCCAGGCGGCGAAGAAGCTGACCAGCTCGTTGAAGGCGTGCCGGGCGAAGCTCGAGGAGCCCCCGGCCTCGGGGTACATCACTGTGGCCTCGGCGTAGGAGGCCGCCGTGAACATGAAGATGATCCCCGCGACAACGAACGCGACCGGGGTCAGGCCGAGCGCGAACGCCGCGGTGACACCGAGGGCGTAGTAGATCGAGGAGCCGACGTTGCCGTAGGCGGCCGCGAACAGCGAACCGACCCCGTGAACTCGGGAAAGCGACTCGTCGCGCGGAATCCTCCTGGCCATCTCCTCGTCTCAGGATATGCCCGCGGGGAGCGGACCCGGGGGCCGCTCCGGGCGCTCGGCCCAAGAGCCACCGCCGGGCAGCGGGGAACGCCAAGTATTGGGCTTGCGCCCGAACCAGGAAACGAGGTAGGGTCGTCGGCAGGAGGCCACGCAATGGTCCACTCCCAGAGGCTAAGGAGTGAACAGGATGCGCCAGACTTCCACCCGAATCACGGCCCTACGGTTCGCCGCTTCGCTTCTGGGCGCCGCGCTTCTCTGTTCCATCGCTGCCCCAGCGGCGTCCGCCGATGTGCCTGCGGGCTTCGACCTCTTCGAGACGGACCCCCAAGCCACTCACCTGATGTTCGCCGGCCCGACCGCGATCCCCGGCGGCTTCTTCAATCCCGGCTCCGACCCGTTCACCAGCGGGCCGGTCGCCTTCGGCGGCGCACCGCTGGAGACTTTCCAGAGCAAGGGCAGCGGCGACGCCGACACGGTGGTGCGTCGCCTGGCCCCGGCTCCGCTCGGGCCGACCTTCCCCGACAACGCCACGATCCCGATCGAGATCGTCGCGCTCAACCTGGTCAGCGTCGAGCCGATCACGGTCACCTACAACGGCGGCCAGCAGGCCGAGCAGTGGCAGATCAAGGTGGACCTGCCGGGTGCCCAGCCCCAGGGGCAGATGAACATCGACCAACAGAACGCCACGGGCGGGACCTTCAGCTCCCAGCTGCCGGTGCAGCCGCGGCTGACCTTCACTCGGATCCGCGACGGGCAGCAGCGGACGATCACGGGGCCCGTCCTGCCCTACAACTCCAGCGGCAGTCCCTGGCGGGCGGGGGGCTGCGTTCCACCGGCCTTCCGGATCCCCGGTCTGACCGACAGCTTCTGCCCCGGGCTCACGCCTGGCGGCCAGAAGACCCTGACCCTCGAGCAGAGCGCGCTGGCACAGCACGGCGTGCTGCCCGTGCAGCCTTAGCTCGAGCACTTCCAGTGCTACGTGACGGAGAGGGTCCCCTTCCAGCAGAGGCAGGTGACGCTGCAGGATCAGTTCGGCCAGCGCAACGCCCAGGTCGCCGAGCGCAAGGAGCTCTGCAACCCAGTCCAGAAGCGCGCTGAGCCGTTCCATAACCGGGCGTCGCACCTGCAGTGCTACGGCACCTCCAGTCCGGATCTGAACAGGCTGGTCGCGGTCCAGAACCAGTTCGGATCCCAGCGACTGTTGGTGCACCGCTCAGAGCGGCTCTGCCTGCCCTCGCGAAAGAGCAGGCCGGGCAAGCCGGCGCCGAAGATCAACGCTCAGGAACGGATCGATCACTTCCAGTGCTACGGGGTGGGGCAGGTCACCGGCCTGCGGGCGCCCACAGCCATCGGCTCCGTCAAGCTCTTCGACCAGTTCGGAAAGACCAAGGTCAAGGTGGGGCCGGCGCTGAGGCTGTGCGCCCCGGTCAGCAAGAACGGCGGCGGCGTGCTGCACCGCGTCAGCCACCTGGTCTGCTACCGGATCAAGGGCAGGCGTGCGGTCCAGTACGGAATCCGCAACCAGTTCGAGGGAGTGGCCCCACTGCGCACGATTCGTCGGCACTCGCTCTGCGTGCCGTCGAACAAGGTCCTGCTGCCCTAAGCACCCCGCAAGCCGCCCCATCTGGAGCGGCTGCTTGCAGCCGCGACTGATGTCTGCGGCGCCCGCGGCTGCGCCTGATGGCGAAGCCTTGAAGCTAGGTGATGATCGGGATGATCAGGATCGCGACGATGTTGGCGACCTTGATCATCGGGTTGATCGCCGGGCCGGCGGTGTCCTTGTAGGGATCGCCCACCGTGTCGCCGGTGACCGCGGCCGCATGGGCGTCGGAGCCCTTGCCGCCGAAGGCGCCATCCTCGATCAGCTTCTTGGCGTTGTCCCAGGCGCCGCCGCCGGCGGTCATCGAGATCGCGGCGAAGATGCCGACGATGATCACGCCGATCAGCAGGCCGCCGAGCGCCTCGACGGACAGCAGCCCGACGATCACGGGGACCACGATCGGGATCAGCGAGGGAAGGATCATCTCCCGCTGCGCGGCCTTGGTGACGATGTCGACCGCTTGGCCGTACTCGGGCTTCTCGGTGCCCTTCATGATCCCTGGCTTGTCGCGGAACTGGCGGCGGACCTCCTCCACCACTCCGGCCGCGGCACGCCCGACCGCCTCGATCGAGAGCGCGGCGAACATGTAGACCATGATCCCGCCGATCAGGAGGCCGATCAGGACCTCCGGAGCCGCGAGGTTGAAGGCCACGGCATGCCCCTCCTCGGCGAGGTCGATCTCGAAGGCCTTGAACAGCACCAGCGCGGCCAGCGCTGCGGAGCCGATCGCGTAGCCCTTGGTGACCGCCTTGGTCGTGTTGCCGACCGCGTCCAGCGGGTCGGTGATGTCGCGAACCTCCTGCGGGAGGTCGGCCATCTCGGCGATCCCGCCGGCGTTGTCGGTGATCGGCCCGAAGGCGTCGAGCGCGACGATCAGCCCGCAGAGCGAGAGCTGCGCCATCACGGCGACCGCGATGCCGTAGATGCCTGCAAGCTCGTTGGCGCCGAGGATCGCGAGCGCGATCACCAGGACCGGCGCCGCCGTGGACTGGAAGCCCTGGGCGAGCCCCTGGATGATGTTGGTCGCGTGCCCGGTCTCCGAGGCGGCGGCGATCGTCCTGACCGGCCTGAACCTCGTGGACGTGTAGTAGTCGGTGATCACGAACAGCAGCGCGGTCACCGCTAGACCGATCAGTGCGCAGAGCCAGAGCTCGCTGACCGTGGGCACCGAGTCCGAGAGCGCCACCTCGGCGGCCTTGAGGCTGAGGTTGCCCATCAGCCAATCGGTGATCGGGTAGAAGATCGCGGCCGAGATCAGCGCGGAGACCGCGAGACCCCGGTAGAGGGCGCCTTCGACGTTGCCCGAGCGGGTGCGGACCGCGAGGGCACCGACGATCGAAGCGAGGATCGCAGCGCCGCCGATCACCAGGGGGTAGATCGCGACCTCGCGGGCCTCCTGGAAGGTGAGCACGCCGAGCAGCATCACCGCGACGGCGGTTACGGCGTAGGTCTCGAACAGGTCAGCAGCCATTCCGGCGCAGTCGCCGACGTTGTCGCCGACGTTGTCGGCGATCACCGCGGGGTTGCGCGGGTCGTCCTCGGGGATGCCGGCCTCGATCTTTCCGACGAGGTCGGCGCCGACGTCGGCGGCCTTGGTGAAGATGCCGCCGCCGAGACGGGCGAAGACGGAGATGAGCGAGCCGCCGAAACCGAGCCCGATCAGCGCGTCAACGGCCTCGCGGTCGCTGAAGTCGAAGAGGATGAGCGCGCCGTAGTAGCCGGCGACGCCGAGCAGAGCCAGGCCGACCACGAGCATGCCGGTCACCGAACCGCCCTTGAAGGCGATGTCGAGGGCCGGTGGGATGCCGCCTCGAGCCGCCTCGGCGACGCGCGCGTTCGCCCGCACGGAGAGGTTCATGCCGATGAACCCGGCGGCGCCCGAGAGGACGCCTCCGATCACGAAGCCGATCCCCGTCTCGATGTTCTGGATCAGCGTCAGCGCGATCGCGAGAATCACCGCGACCCCGGCGATGATCTGGTACTGGCGCTTCAGGTAGGCGCTGGCGCCCTCCTGAATCGAGCCCGAGATCTCCTGCATCCGGTCGTTGCCGGGCGACTTGGCCAGCAGGCGCTGCGTGATCAGCAGGCCGTAGACGACCGCGGCTCCGGCACATCCGAGCGCGAATACGACTCCGTAATCGGTGAAGAAATCAGTCAAGACTCAGCTCCTTAAGCTTTGTTGGCGGCGCGGCAGTCTAGTAATTCCCAGAATGCGCGCGCAGGGTCATCTAGTGGCTGCCCGGCGTCCACAGGCCTGAATCGCCCGCGCCGCTCGCTGCTGATGCGGGACCGCCCGGCGCATCTGATCCGCCGGGCTCGCCCTCGCCCTCTCCCGCGTACTTGGCGTAGAGGAGCTGCAACTCGGAGATGGCCTGCTGTATCTGGGCGCGGGCCTCCTCGGGTACGTAGTCGAGCATCGCCTGGGCCGCATCGATGCCGGCCTTGCCCTGTCCCAGGTCCCGCTCGTCGTCCTTGGCGATCCGGCGCGCGGCGAGGTTGAGCACGGGCACCAGGCCCTGCAGGATCACGTCCTCGATCCTGACCTTGCGCAGCTGCTCCTCGAGCTGGCGCATCTCCTCCTCGGTCAGCTCCGGCGGCGCACCCTCGGGTCCCGTGGGAGGCTCCGGCGGCGCACCCTCGGGTCCCGTGGGAGGCTGCGGCGGAGCCTCCTCGGCCCCGCCGTGCTTGATCTCCTCGCTCTCCATCGGCCCTAGCCTACGACGCCTCCGGGGGCGTAGGTCCTGCGGGTCTCGGCGACGCCCTCGCGAAACACGTCCTCGATCGAGGCGCCGCCGGCCACGGCGGCGAGTGCGCGCTGGGCGCCGTTGGCCTCCGGGATGGAGGGCTCGAGCGCGAGCTGCTTTCGCGCCGGCGCGCTCCACTCGATCAGCTCCTCGAGCACCCGCCTCGTCGGGATCGTGCCGCCGCGGCGGAAGTCGAGCATCTCGCCGTCGAGCCCGTGGCGAATCGCCCTCCACAGGTTCTCCTCGATCTCCCGCTGCCGCAGCGGGCGGCCCGCCCCCTCGTAGCCGTGTTCGTCGTAGTCGATCGCGGTCTGCACAACGCAGGCGGTGATCAGGGCGGCGAGGTCGAGCGACTCCTCCCCCCTGGTCTGGGCGTCGCAGATCCGGACCTCGACGGTGCCGAAGCGGTGGTGCGGCCGCACGCTCCACCAGAGCTGGGCCGCCTCGACGATCGTCCCGGTCGCCGAGAGGCGGTCGACGAAGCCGGCGTAGTCGTCCCAGGTCTCGAAGGGCTCGTGGACGCCGCAGCGCGGGAAGGTTCGGGTGAAGATCTCGGTCCGCACCGAGTGCAGCCCGGCGTCGCGCCGGTCGAGAAAGGGAGAGTTGGCAGACGCCGCGAGCAGCGGTGGGAGCAGCTCCCGCATCCAGTCGCAGACCGCGATCGCGCGATCGGCTCCGCGGATGCCGACGTGGACGTGAAGGCTCCAGGTGTTGTTGCGCTGGGCCACCCAGCCGAGCTCTTCCTGGAGCCGGCGGTAGTGGGGCGTGTCGATGATCTGCTGGTCGAGGTAGTCGGCCCACGGATGCGTACCGGTCGCCGCCAGCGCCAAGCCCATCGAATCAGCGAGCGCGAACAGGCGTGCGCGGTGTTCCTGCTGCATGCGGGCGGCCTCGGCGAAGCTCTCTCCGCGCCCCGAGCGAATCTCGATCTCGGACGCGATCAACTCGCCGGCTGCCGACACGGCGAGGTCCTCGTCGCGACGACAGGCCGCGTAGAGCTCCTCGAAGCGGTTCTGGAGCTCGAGCGTCTCCGGATCGACAATCGCGAACTCCTCCTCGAGACCGACCGTGAAGTCCGTGGACCGCTCGAAGATCTCACGGGTCTCGACGAGGTCGAGGCCCGTGTGCCCAGCCTGGGAGTCGTCTCGCCCATCGGCCACCGCGAGGTGTCAGGCCAGGTAGAAGTAGAGCGCGTAGAGCAGGTCGACCGCCGGGCTCGAGGTGTGGACCGTGACCTCGGGCGGCGCCCGGAGCAGCTGCTCGGAGTAGTTGAAGATGATCTTCACCCCGGCGTCCACGAGCCGGTCGGCGACCTCCTGGGCCGCCTCCGCCGGGACGGCGAGGATGCCGACGACGACATCCTGCTCCTTGACGGTGCGGTCGAGCTCGTCGAAGGCCTGGACGGTGAGGTTGCCAACGCGGTTGCCGATGACAGCCGGGTCCACATCGAACATCGAGACGATGCGAAAGCCGTGGTCGGCGAAGATGTCGGAGCTGGCGATCGCCTGGCCGAGGTTCCCCGCACCGAAGAGCGCGATGTTGTGCTGACCGGAGGTCCGCAGGATCTTTCGGATCTCACCGACCAGCGAGTCGACCTTGTAGCCCACCCCCCGTTTCCCGAACTTCCCGAAGCCCGAGAGGTCGCGGCGGATCTGGGTCGAGTTGATGTGGGTGTAGTCGGAGAGCTCCTGCGAGGAGATCGTCTCCTTGCCCATCTTTCCGGCCTGGGTCAGGACCTGGAGGTAGCGCGAAAGCCTCGCGGCGACGCCGAGCGAGAGGCGCTCCCCGTCCGCGAACTCGGCCGTCTGCTCGGCCCGATCGGCTTCAACTCCGTCGGTGATCATGGGTCAACGGTACCGAGCCGGGTCCGTAACCCCTCCGCGTCGAGCTCGAGCTCGGAGACCAGCACCCCGTTGAGCTCGACCACGGGGATCAACTCGAGGTAGCGGCGGAGGAGCTCCTGGCTCGACTCGATGTCGATTTCCTCGAGCACGAACAGGAGACCGGCCGCCCGCATCTCGGCCAGCTCGGAGCGGGCCTCGTCGCAGAGGTGGCAGTCAGGACGGCCGTAGAGAGTTACGGTCGGTAGCGAACGCGTCATAGGAGAGATAGTGGGGGTAGGAGATCGACTCGAGCACTCCGGCGGCCGAGCCGATCATCGCCGCGTTGTCTGTGCAGAGCTCAATCGCGACAAGCTTCAGCCTCAGCCCGAGCTCGGCGCAGAGCTCGGCGGTTCGCCGGCGCAACTCGGCGTTGGCGGCCACACCTCCCCCCAACGCGACCGCGGGCCACTCGCCGGAGCTCGCGGCGCGTCGCAACTTGCCGATCAGCTGGTCGACGATCGCACGCTGGTATGACGCCGCCAGATCCGGCGTGGCCTCCCGCGTCGCCTCTTCCCCCAGCTCCCGGACCCGGTAGACGAGCGCGGTCTTGAGGCCGCTGAAGCTGAAGTCGAGCCCGGGGTCACGGCTCATCGCGACCGGGAAGTCGAAGGCCTCGGGGTCACCCGCCTCGGCGGCCGCCTGGATGGCCGGCCCACCCGGATAACCGAGGCCGAGCAGGCGGGCGCCCTTGTCGAAGGCCTCGCCCGCGGCGTCGTCGAGCGTGGCCCCCAGCGGCTCGAAGCCGGAGCGCTCCCTCACCCCCGCCAGCAGGGTGTGGCCCCCGCTCGCGACCAGGCAGAGGAACGGCGGCGCCAGCGGCTCGGGCTCGAGGAAGTTGGCCGCGACGTGTCCGTGCAGGTGATCGACGGGCACGAGCGGAAGGCGGGAAGCGGCGGCCAGGCCCTTGGCGGTGCTGAGCCCGACAAGCAGCGCGCCGATCAGGCCCGGCCCGCTCGTGACCGCGATGGCGTCGGCGTCGGCCAGCGAGACGCCGGCGTCGGCGAGGGCGGCAGTGACGACCCCGTTGACCAACTCGAGGTGCTGGCGCGAAGCGACCTCGGGGACGACGCCGCCGAACCGCTCGTGAAGCGAGGCCTGGGAAGAGACGATGCTCGAGAGCACGCGGGGGCCGTCGACGACGGCGGCGCAGGTGTCGTCGCAGGACGTCTCGAGGGCCAGGATCACGCGGTCACGGGCTGCCGGGCCTCGAGCCACATGAGCAGGGCGTCCTCGCCGTTGTCGTGGTAATAGCGCTTGCGGCGCCCCGCGAGCCGAAAGCCGAAGCCGCGGTACATCTCGATCGCCACCGTGTTCGAGACCCGCACCTCCAGCGTGAAGCGGCTCTCCGCCCCGGCGTCCTCGAACAGCCGCTGGATCAACCCCCTCGCGATCCCGCCGCGCCTGCGCTCGGGGTCCACCGCCACGTTCATCAGGTGCCAGACGTGGTGGTAGCGGGCGCAGACCAGGTATCCGATCAGCCGCCCGTCCTCCTCCGCGGCGAGACAGATCCCCGAGGGCTTGGAGAGCTCGAGCACGAACATCGCCAGCGACCAGGGGGTCGGGAACGAGCGCCGCTCGATCGAGATCACCGACGGCAGATCGCTGTAGGCGAGGCGCCGCAGCCTCACGCCCTCCCCTTCAAGGGGGCCCTCAACGATCTCGCTCAAGCCACTTCTCCGCATCCGGCGCCCTCAGGTATGTCGGCTCGACTTCGGCGGGCGCCCCCGGCGCCATCGCCTCTCCCAGTCCGCAGACGTGGCGAGCGGCGATCCGATGTGCCGGGTCCCCCTCTGGGAGCACGGTGACAGCGGCGGCCTCGAGTTGTTCCCGAAATCGTAGCGCCCCATCCCCGGCCGCCAGCGGGGCCGGCTCCAGCCCCCGTAGCCGCTCGGCGAGCCGCTCCGGCGCGGCCACCAGCGGCGGCCAAAGCTCGGAGCCGGCGGGTTCGTACAGGGCCGCGAACAGCTCGCCGCGGCGGGCATCTACAACTGGAAGCAGCGGCGCGGAGCCCTCCCGCCCCTCGGCGATCCCGCGGGCGAGGACCGCGAGGGACGAGGGCGCCACCAGCGGGAGGGCGCGCGCCTGCGCCAGCGCGCGTGCCGTCGCGATCGCTATCCGGAGCCCGGTGAAGGAGCCCGGTCCGGCTCCGACGGCGATGCGGTCGACCCCCTCCCAGCCTCCCGCCTCTTCGACACAGCGCTCGACGGCCGGCAGCAGCGCCTCGGAGTGGCGGGGCCGGCCCGCGTCGCCGGGGCCGATCAGCTCCTCCCGGACGACCTCCAGCTCGCGGGTGACGGCCACCGCCGCGTCAGCGGTCGAGCCGTCGAGGCCGAGTACAACGGTCATCGGCGGCTGTACATTCCCGGCAAGATCGCAACGCGGCGGGGCCGCGGCGACGCCATCCAACGAAAGGAACTCATGAAGCCGAACTCCAGCAGGTCGTCGCGTTCCCTGGCGGGGCGCGCCCGGGCGGGCGCCGCCGTGCTCGTCATCGCCGCCTTCGGCATCGGGCTCAGCGCCTGCGGCACCGACGACGTCGGCAACGCGAACGACGCGATCAACGATGCCCAGGACAAGATCGACGATGTGCAGGGGCAGATCGACAAGGTCCAGACGAACGCGCCGGCTGAAGTCCAGGACAAGATCGACGCTGCCCAGAAGAAGCTGGACGACGAGCTGAACAACTAAGCCGCCCGCCCGGTGGCGCCGGCCGAGAGCTCGATCTCTCGCCCGTCGCCGCCGGCATGCCGGATCTCAACCCGCCATGCGATCCGCCCGAGCTGGGGTTCCGCGGCTCCCGGCCACTCGATGAAGGCGACGGCGTCGGGCGTCAGGTAGTCGTCGAGCAACCCCGGGTCCTCGCCCGAAAGGTCCCCACCGAGCCGGTAGAGGTCGAGGTGGGAGACCGCCACCCGGCCTCCTTCGTATCGCTGGCCGATCGTGAAGGTCGGGGAGGTCACGGGGGCGCCCACCTCCAGCGCCGCGCAGGCGCCCCTGATCAGAGTCGTCTTGCCGGCGCCGAGCTCCCCCGAGACCAGCACGACGTCGCCGGCCTCGAGCTCGCGACCGAGCCGCTCCCCGACGGCCTCCGTCGCCGCCGCGCTCTCGGTCCGCTCGAGCACCTAGCGACCGACTCCGCCCAGCCGGGGCAGGGCCGCGAGGCGCGCGTCGTTGCTCACCGCGAGCGCGCCCGCCTCCAACTCACCGAGAGCCCGGGCGTCGTCGCGCAAGCGGCTCCGCCTCGTCGCCGCCGAGCGCGCGATCTCGCCGATATGCCCCAGGGGTCCGGTCATGGCCGCGCTCAGCCGAAGAACCCGAGCTGGTCGGGCTCGGCGCTCGCCCGCCCGGAGTCCCGCTCCTCGGCCGGCGCCGGCTCGGGTTCAACCTCCACCTTCTCGTGCGGCGGCTGCTCGATCAGCGCGGGGATCAGCTTGAAGTCCTCCCGCAGCGTCTCCTTGACGGCGGGCGTCCTCAGCCCCGCGGCCGGGTGGAAGAGCGGCAGCAGGGTCACGGGCCGGCCACCGAGGAGATGCTGTTGCGCGATGCCGCGCACGCGGGTGATCCCCGTGGGGCTGCCGGTAAGCAGCTTCGTCGAGAAGTTCCCAAGGGTGCAGATCACCTTCGGCTCGATCAGCTCGATCTGTCGCTCCAGGTACGGCCGGCAGGTCTCGATCTCGATCGGCTGCGGGTCCCGGTTGCCGGGAGGTCTGCATTTCAGGACGTTCGCAACGAAGGTGTCATCCCGCTCCAGCCCGATCCCGGCGAGCAGCTCATTCAGCAGCCCGCCGGCCCGCCCGACGAAGGGCAGGCCGCGGCGGTCCTCCTCGGCGCCGGGCGCCTCGCCGACGAACATCAGCTCGGCGTCCGCGTTGCCGGCGCCGAACACGACCTTGGTGCGGCCCTCGCTCAGGGGGCACAGCGTGCAGGTCGAGGCCTGCTCGTAGAGCTCGACGAGCGCCTCGCGGCGCGGTGGCGCCGCCGAGTCAGCCACCGCGGGCCCGCTTCGACCGCGCCTTCTCGGCGGCGCGCTGCTTGCCGAAGCGCTCGCGGGCGCCACCCCGGTCGGTCCCCCGCTTCTGCTCGCTGAGGCGCTTCTGGTTCGCCGTCTGCTGGCGCGGGATCGGGGCGTAGGAGGTGGTGCTCAGGCGCTCGGCGCCGCCCTCCCCACACTGGGGGCAGCGCACCGAGCTCTCCTCAACGCCGACATGGCTGCCGACGAGTTCCTCGAAGCGAGCCTCGCAGCGGGGGCAGCGGTACTCGTAGATCGGCACTGAGCCTCATCCTAGAGCCGTTCACCGACCCTCCTATAATTCCCCGGGCCGCGACCTCGAACATGTGGCGTGGACACGCCGGCAGATCCGGCACCCAACACGAACGACTTCACCAAGCCGTCTGGTATCTCCGATGAGGGAACTGGAACGGGACTCGTCCCCGGAACCGACAGCGGTACCCAGCCTCACGATCGTGGGGGCCGGACGCGTTGGGCGCTCGCTGGCCCGCGCCGCCGGGTCCGCCGGGCTCGAGCTCCGGCTCGCGGGCCGCGAGAATGCGCTCGAGGCCTGTCGCGAGGCCGAGGCGGCGCTCCTCTGCGTGCCCGATTCAGAAATAGGGAGCGCCTGCGAGTCGGTCGCCGCCACGGTGCCCCCGCTTCGCTTCGTCGGCCACGTAAGCGGCGCGACCGGGCTGGAGACGCTGGCCCCGGCCTCCGAGCGCGGCGCCGCGGTCTTCTCACTGCATCCGCTCCAGACCTTCCCCGACGCGGCGACGGCGGTGGCCGGGACGCCGTGCGCGGTCGCCGGCTCCGACGAAGGCGCCCTGATGCTCGCGCGAAGCCTGGCCGGCCTGCTCGGGATGCGGCCCTTCGAGGTGCCCGAGGATCGTCGCGACGCCTACCACGCCGCCGCGGCGATGGCCTCGAACCTGCTGGTGGCGCTCGAGGAGTCGGCCGCCGAACTGCTTGAGAGCGCCGGGATCGAGGATGCCCGGGAGCTGCTGGCGCCGCTGGTGCTTCGCACCGCGGCGAACTGGGCCGAACTGGGGCCCGACGCCCTCACCGGCCCGATCGCCCGGGGCGACGCCGATACGGTCGACCGCCACCGCGAGGCGATTGCCGAGCATGCTCCCCAGCTCGCGGGCCTCTACGACGAGCTCGCCGAGCGCGCCAGGTCCGTCCATGCCGGACGGGTCGAGGAGCCATCGCGATGAAGGTCCTTCGCACCAAGGCCGAGCTGCGCGACGCCCTCTCCGAGCCGCACCGCTCCCGGACGCGCGTCGGCCTGGTGCCGACCATGGGCGCCTTCCACGAGGGTCATCTCTCGCTGATGCGGGCCGCGCGCGATGACTGCGAGCTCGTCGTCGTCAGCCTCTTCGTCAACCCGACGCAGTTCGCGCCCGGCGAGGAGCTCGCGTCCTATCCGCGGGACGAGGCGCGCGACCTCGCGCTTGCGGAGGGCGAGGGCGTGGACGTCGTCTGGGCGCCGGGCCCGGAGGAGGTCTACCCGGAGGGCTTCGCGACCGCCGTCGAGGTGGACGACGCGCTGACCGGGGTGCTCTGCGGCGACCCCGCGCACCGCGGCCCCTCACACTTCCGCGGAGTCACGACCGTCGTCGCCAAGCTCTTCAACGTCGTTCGTCCCGACGTCGCCTACTTCGGCCAGAAGGACGCCCAGCAGGCGGTGGTGATCCGCCTGATGGCGGCCGACCTCGACTTCGAGGTGGAGGTCGAGGTGGTGCCGACCGTTCGCGACGCCGACGGCCTCGCGATGAGCTCGCGCAACGCCTACCTCGACGACGGGGAGCGCGAGCGCGCGCTGGCGCTTTCGCGCGGCCTGCGCGCTGCGCAGCGCGAGGCCGAGGGCGGAGCCACGTCGGCGACCGCCCTGCTGGCCGCGGTCGAGCGGGAGCTTCGTACCGCCGGAGTCGAGCCGGAGTATCTGGAGGCGCGGGACGCCGAGGACCTGACCCCGGTGTCCGAGCTGAGCGGGAGGCCGGTATTGCTCGCCGTAGCCGCCCAGGTCGGCCGGGCGCGCCTGATCGACAACGTGGTGGTCGCTACCAACCCAGACCCAGGAGGCACCGCATGAGCACCAGGCAAGGTGAGCCGCAGGGTTCCGACGGCGAGGCCGCGAGCGTGCCCCAACGGGCGAAGATGACGCTCCCGAGGCTGGCCGAGATGAAGCGCGAGGGCGAGCGGATCGTGATGGTGACGGCCTACGACCATCCCTCGGCGCAGGTCGCCGAGGAGGCCGGGGTCGACATCGTCCTGGTCGGCGACTCGGCCGCGATGGTCGTGCTCGGCTACGAGTCCACCGTCCCGGTGACCATGGACGAGATGCTGGTCCTCACCCGCGCCGTGCGCAGGGCGACGAAGACCCCGCTGATGATCGGCGACATGCCCTTCGGCTCCTACGAGGGCTCCAACGAGCTCGCGGTCTCCAACGCGCAGCGCTTCGTCAAGGAGGCCGGCTGCGACGCGGTCAAGCTCGAGCGGGGCGGCCAGTCCGTCGACCGCGCACGGGCGATCATCCGCGCCGGGATACCGGTGATGGGCCACGTCGGCCTGACGCCGCAGACGGCGACCTCGCTCGGCGGCTTCAAGACCCAGGGCAAGTCGGCCGAGGCGGCCGCCAAGCTCGCGGAGGAGACGCTGGCGCTGCAGGCGGTCGGCTGCTTCTCGATCGTCTTCGAGGCGATCCCCGCCGCCGTCACAAAGGCGCTGATGCCCCAGATCGACGTGCCCGTGATCGGGATCGGCGCCGGCCCCGACACGGACGGCCAAGTGCTCGTCTTCCATGACCTGCTCGGGATCTTCAACAGCCACTCGCCCAAGTTCGTCAAGCGCTACGCCGACGTCCACGGCCAGATGGTCGCCGGTGTCCGCAGCTACACCGAGGACGTGCGCGCCGGCCGCTTCCCCGCCGAGGAGCACTCCTACACGATCGACGCGGACGAGCTGGAGGCCTTCAAGGGCTACCTCTCGGCCGAGAGCCTGGCCGGCCGCAGCCCCTGGGATTGGTAGGCGCGGGGCCGGAAGCGCTGCGCTAGCGTCATCCGGCTCGTGCCCGTCCACTCAACCCAGATCGGCCTCTCCACCGGCGGCGGCGGCGACGTGATCGACATCACCGGAGAGGTTCAGGCGGCCGTCCAGTGTGCCTCCGTGGAGGAGGGGCTCGCGACCGTCTTCGTTTGCGGCTCGACCGCGGCGCTGACCACGATGGAGTTCGAGCCGGGCGGCGTCGCCGACCTGCGTGCCCTGCTGGACCGCGTGGTTCCGGCCGAGGGCGACTACGAGCACAACCGGCTCAACTCGGACAGCAACTCCCACGCCCACCAGCGGGCCTCGCTGATCGGCCCCTCCGAGCAGGTGCCCGTGCTCGAGGGGCGCCTGGCGCTCGGCACCTGGCAGCAGCTCGTCCTGATCGACTTCGACGACCGCCCGCGCGAGCGGACCGTGGTCGTGCAGCTGGTCTCGTGACGGGGCCCAGCAACAAGCCGCTGATCGCGGTCGCCGCCCTCGGCGGGGTGATCCTGATCGTGGGACTCCTCGCCATCGCCGGCGTCTTCAGCAGCGATGGGGGCGACGGCTCCGCCGCGAGCGACTTCGGCGCCGAGATCAGCGTCCCGGTGAGCACCCCGCCGCCCGAGCCCTCGACCGAGCGGATAGCGGTCGGCGGCAACCCTGACGCGATCGCCGCCGGCTCAGGCTATGTATGGGCGTCGGACTCCTTCACGGGAGACCTCACCCGCATCAACCCCCGTGACCTCGCAACCAGCCCCGTGCAGCCCGCGGGCTTCCCGACCGACGTCGCCGCCGGCGAGGGAGCCGCCTGGCTCGCGCTGCCCGACCGCGGCGCCGTGCAGCGCGTCGGTCCCGGCGGCGAGCCCGCCGAGCCGCGCCACGTCCGCGGCTTCCCGTTCCAGATCGCCGCCGGGGAGGGCGCGATCTGGGCCATGTCCCAGAAGAGCGTCGAGAAGATCGATCCCTCCTCGGGCGCGTCCGACGGCTCGCCCACCTCGACCGAGGGCCCGGCGTCCGCGGTCGCCGCCGGCGAGGGCTGGATCTGGGTGGCCCGCGGCAACAGCGAGGTGGTGAGGATCAGCCCCGACGACGGCGAGCTCGCCGACGCCTCCGTTGAGATCGACGGAGCCTTCAACCTCGCCGTCGGCGAGGGCTCAGTCTGGGTGCTCTCCTCCACCAGCGGCGGGGACCCGCGGGCCGGGACCTCCCAGAAGCTCACCCGGATCGATCCCGACGGCGGCGCGCTCAGCGGCGACCCCGTGGTCGTCAGGGGAGCAGTGGACGTCGCCGCGGGCCTCGACTTCGTCTGGATCGCGACCAACCAGGGCACGGTGCTGCGGGTCGACCCCTCGACCGGGACCCAGGTCGGCAAGCCGATCGAGGTCGGCCGCGAGCCGCCCTCGATCACCGTCGGCGAAGGTGCCGTCTGGGTCGCTGACGCAGGAGACGGCAGCGTCACCGAGATCAAGCCGTAGGCGGGCCCTCGCCGGGGCGCCGGCTTCCCTTGAACTCGATCTCCCGGATCACCTTCGCCGGGGCCCCGGCGGCGATCACTCCGGCGGGCAGGTCGCGGGTGACCACCGAGTTGGCCCCGACCACCGTCCGCTCCCCGATCTCGACGCCACCGGTGACGACGCAGCCAACGCCGAACCAGCAGTTGGAGCCGATCCGCACCGGCCCCTGCGGCTCGAATCCCTGCCAGGTGACCAGCTTAGTCGGGTCGTCGTAGCGGTGGTCGGCGTCACCGACGAAGCAGTTGTTGGCGAACATCACGTGGTCGCCGATCTCGATCAGCTCGCTCGCCGCGAGCATCGTGTTGCGGTTGAGGAAGCAGCCCTCCCCCACCCGGATCCTGGCCTCCGGCCCGAGCGTCAGCCAGCAGCCCGGCTCGAGCAGGGTGCCATCACCGATATGGAGGCGACCCGAGTCGAGCGCCTCGAGGACCTCCCCCTCGACGGGGTAGCGGACGAAGAAGCCCCCGGCGGCGGCGTGGCGGTCAATGCGCCGGCGTCGCCACCGGCGGTGGTTGCGCTCGTACCAGCGCCGCTTTCGCCACCAGGCTCGCCACTGGGTCAGGTCCGCCATTCGGCCAGCTTGCCAGAGCGGCGGGGGCTCGACCCGGATAAGGTCCCATCTGTGAGTCCCACCACGGCCAACCTTCGCGGCGGAATCGACCTCGGCGGCACCAAGATCCAGACGGTCGTGGTCAACTCCCGCAACCAGGTCAAGGGCCAGTCCCGCGCGCCGACGCCGACCGAGGGCAAGCCGGAGGACGTCGCCAAGGCGATGGCGGCCTGCATGAAGGAGGCCGTCACCGACGCCGGCGTCGCCCCGACCGACCTGGTCGGGGTCGGGGTCGGCTCGCCCGGCGACGCCAACGAGCAGACCGGGGTCGTCCAGGCCGCGAAGAACCTTCCCGGCTGGGAGGGCTCATTCCCGCTGGCCGACTGGCTCTCCAAGGAGCTCGGCCCGCCGGTCAGGATCGGCAACGATGTCCAGGCCGCGGTCGACGCCGAGTTCGCGCTCGGCGCCGGCAAGCCCTACAGGACCATCCTCGGCGTTTTCTGGGGAACGGGGGTCGGCGGCGGGCTCATACTCGACGGCAAGCCCTGGCTCGGCCGCGGCGCCGCCGCCGAGATCGGCCATATGGTGATCAAGGAGGGCGGGGCGCGCTGCACCTGCGGCCGCAAGGGCTGCATGGAGGCCTACGCCGGGAGAGCCGCGATGGAGCTGAAGGCTCGCCGCGAGGTCAAGCAGGGTGCCAAGACCGACCTCTTCAAGATCATGAAGGAGCGCGACCGCCCGCGGCTCACCAGCGGAGTCTGGGCCCGCGCGCTCAAGCACGACGACAAGCTCGCCAAGCACCTGATCGACCGCGCCATCCACGCCCTCGCCGTGGGAATCGCATCAGCGGCCAACCTGCTCGACCCCGAGGCGATCATCCTCGGTGGCGGCATGGGGATCCGCTTCGGCGACGAGTACATGGACACGCTCCAGAAGCGGATGCTCAAGCACCTCTTCACCGACACGGACCCGGCCCCGATGCACGTCGCGGCGCTGGGAGACCTCGGCGGCGCGATCGGCGCGGCGCTGCTCGCGAAGCCCAAGCGCTCGGCGCGCTCGGCCTCGAGCGCGGCTCCAGCCGCCCCCCCCGTCGCGGCTCCAGCCCCTAGGCCCGCTCCCCCCGTCGCTTCTCACGGGGCATTCTGAGAGAGGTCAGCGCAGCGAGGGCACGCCGTCGCGGTCGGTGACGGCTCGGCGTGGAACACGTGGGCGGCCGTCGTTCGCCTCCAGCCACGCCCGGATGCTCTTGGCGTAGGCGAGCGCGT
>SHVA01000037.1 GCA_009691195.1 Solirubrobacterales bacterium
CCGCCAGGTCCCGCCGCCCGTCGCCGTTGAAGTCGGCGACCGCGAGCCCCAGGGGATCGGCGACCGCGTAGTCGGCCTTCGGCTTGAAGGTCCCGAAGGCGCCTGCTGCGGAGGCGACGCCGAGCGTGGCGGCCAGCGTAAGCGCGACCGCCAGGGTCGCCTTGTGGCGGGGTCGGGGCACCCTAGAATCAAAGTGCTTCGGCTGGGACGGCACGAGCATTCCTTTCGTCGGGCGGCAGCTGGACAGACGCGCGGAGCTAACCGAGGCATCGGTCGTCCATCGGCGGGACTTGAGTCGTGAGGCGTCGCTCGCCGCTCGAACCGGCGAGCAGGGGTCAGGAGTAACCGTCCCAGTACTTCAGGGACTTGAGCGGATCGGTGGGGTTGCCGCCGCTGTACCAGCCCGGCTTGGTCCAGCGCTCGAAGTGGAGGTGGCAGCCGAAGGAGCTCCCGGTGTTGCCCGCCTTTCCGATCTTCTGCCCGGTCTTGAGCTTCTGGCCCTTGGAGACGATCGCCGGCTTGACCATGTGCATGTAGACGTAGTCGCGCCCGGAGCCCTTGCCGTGGATGACGATGTAGTTGCCGGCCCCGCCCGCCTGGTAGCCGGTGTAGACGACCGTCCCGCCCTGGACCGCAACCAGCCTCGAGCCGCAGGCGGCGGAGACATCCTGGCCCTGGTGGATGTGGCCGGGGCGCGGTGCGCCGAAGCGCGAGGCGGAGCCGCCGTAGTCATGCGGCGCCCTCAAAGGGAAGATGTTGTTGTAGTGCTCGAAGCTGCCGCGGTCGCCGCCGGTGACCCGGGCTCCCGTGCCGCCCTTGTCGGCGAGCTCGAGGCTGTAGCTGCCGTCGGGCGCCGGCGAGCCGTTGGAGCCGCGGCCGTACCAGCTCGCCGTCCCGGTGAAGGTGCCTCCCACGCCCACCCCGCCGCCACCACCGCTGCCGGAGCCGAGGGTGACGTCGATCGTGAGCACGGTCGTTCCGCCCGAGGAGACGACGTCGACAGCTGCCGTGCCGGCGCTCTCGCCCTCCAGCTGGAGGGCGGGTGCGGATCCGCCCGCGAAGTAGAAGCGGCCGGCGTCGCCGTCGCCGTTTCCGCCCTTCTTCTTCTGGCTCTTCTTCTGCTTCTGGGCGAGCGCCCGGATTTGGCGGGCCTGCTTCGGCGGCACCTTGCCGTCGCGCTTCCAGCGGCGCTTCTTCTCCAGCTCGAGGACGCTGGAGCGGGTGCCCTTGCCGAAGGCGCCGTCTCGGCTGGTGGGGACGCCGAGCTTGGTCAGGTAGCCCTGAAGCGCGGCGACGTCCTTGCCCTGCGTTCCCATCTTCAGGGTGCGGCTCGCGTACTTGGCGGCCGAGGCCCCCGCGGGGACGAGCAGGGCGAGGCAGAGCGCGAGAGCGATTGCAAGCGACAGGCGTATGCCTCCCCGGGTCACACCAATCCCATCGGCGGCGCGGGGTGGCGTCCTTCGGTTTGGGCCCCCGCTTGCGCCCGGAGGCGCCGGGCGCCGGCTCATCGGACCACGGCCGCCTTCACCACGCCTGCGCCGGTGTTGAGGAAGCCGAGCTGCTTGGCGAGCCTGCTGGTCAGGTCCCAGCTGTAGCCGGCGTTATAGGGACCGCGGTCGATCACCTTGGCGCGGACCCAGTGGCCGCGATAGGCGAAGGTCACGGCGGTGCCGCAGGGAAGCTTCTTGTTCGCGACGCCGATCGTCTTCTTGCTCAGGGTCAGCCCGCAGGCGGTCCGGTTCCCATAGAAGCCGGGGCCGTACCAGGTGGCGTTTCCGCTCGTCATCTCGCCGGCGATCACCTTGCGGGTCTTCTTGCCGACGATCCCGTTGGTCGGGATCCCGGCGCCGCTCTGGAGCTTCTGGACCGCACCCTTGGTCGAGGAGACGAAGTTGCCCTTGTAGGGGACCTTGCCGCCGAAGGGCTGGGACTTGAGGATCCAGTTGAGGGTCTTGACGTCGTCGCCGCGCATGCCGATCCCCAGGGTGCGGGCACCGAAGCCGACGTTGCGGTAGGCGGAGTCGTTGGCCCCGTCGCCGCCGCCGGTCCCGACGCCGCCCCCGGCGGCGGTCGCGACACCCGAGCAGGTCAGAGCCGCCGTGAGCGCAAGCGCAACGGAAGCAAGGGGGGTCCTTCTGTGCATGCGTCGACCTCTCTCTTGTTCGCGCTTCCGGGGTTAGCTGTCGGGCTCACGCGTAAGAGAGTCGCGTTACGCCGGTTGGGTCCGGCGATTCGCCCCCGGCGGCCATGCGTTCGGCCGCCGCAACTGATTTGGGTCCCCCGGCCGCCGACTCACCAGGGCGAGCGGGCGGTTCAGCAAGGTCCTTTGTCTTAGTGAAAACTAACAGGAAGGGCGGAAGTTGCGCAGCGGCCGCCGGATACCATGCCTGCCCGTGCCTGAACCTGAACTCACGCTCGAGCTGCCCGACGGCTCAGAGCTGTCCCTCGACCAGGGGGCCACGGGCGCGGATGCGGCGGCGGCGATAGGCGCCGGCCTGGCCCGCGCCGCCCTGGCCGTGAAGGTCGATGGCGAGCTGCGAGACCTCGGCTCGCCGCTGCGGGGGGGCGCCAAGTTCGAGGTCGTCACCAAAGACAGCCCCGAGGCGCTCGACCTGGTCCGCCATGATGCCGCCCACGTGCTCGCCGAGGCCGTGCTCGAGCTCTGGCCCAAGGCCAAGATCTCGATCGGCCCGCCGATCTCCGACGGCTTCTACTACGACATCGAGTTCCCCGATGGCGAGGCCCCCGGCCCCGACGACCTGGCCCCGATCGAGGAGGCGATGGCGGCGCACATCAAGGCCGACGAGCCCTTCGAGCGCCGCGAGCTCCCCGCGGCCGAGGCGTCCGAGCTGTTTCGGGCCCAGGATCAGGACTACAAGGTCGAGCTGATCGACGACCTCGTCAGCGACGAGGGGACCGAGACGGTCTCGCTGTACCGGAACGGCGAGTTCGAGGACCTCTGTCGCGGCCCGCACGGTCCATCGACCGGCCGCATCGGCGCCTTCAAGCTGACCTCGCTCGCCGGCGCCTACTGGCGCGGCGACGAGAACCGCCAGATGCTCACCCGCGTCTACGGGACCGCCTTCCACTCCAAGCAGGACCTGAAGGAGCACCTGCGCCGGATCGAGGAGGCCAAGACGCGCGACCACCGTCGCCTGGGGCCGGAGCTCGACCTCTTCAGCTTCCGCGAGGAGTCGCCGGGAATGCCCTTCTGGCTGCCCAACGGGACCACGCTGCTGCGCCTGATCGAGGGCGAGGTGCGCCAGCAGCTCCGAAGCCGGGGCTACGCCGAGATCAAGACGCCGCAGGTGCTCGACGAGGAGCTCTGGCACCGCTCGGGCCACTGGGACAACTACCGCGAGAACATGTACTTCGTCGAGGCCGCCGAGCGCGAGAGCGGGGGCGAGCGGCGGCGGTTCGCGCTGAAGCCGATGAACTGTCCGGGGGCCTGCCTGGTCTATTCGTCGGGGCGCCACTCCTACCGGGAGCTGCCGCTGAGGATGGCGGAGTTCGGGCTGGTCTCGCGCTACGAGCGCGAGGGCGTGTTGCACGGGCTGCTGCGGGTGCGCGCCTTCACCCAGGACGACGCCCACGTCTACTGCACGCTGGAGCAGGTCACCGACGAGGTCGACTCGATCTGCGAGGCGATCGACGAGCTCTACGCGCGCTTCGGCTTCGACGACGTCCGGGTCGAGCTCTCGACCCGGCCCGAGAAGTCGATCGGGACCGACGAGGAATGGGAGCGCGCCGAGGGCAGCCTGCGCGAAGCCCTCGAGCGCCAGGGCCGCGAGTTCGACCTCAGCCCGGGGGAGGGCACCTTCTACGGCCCCAAGATCGACTTCCACATCACCGACGCGCTCGGCCGCTCATGGCAATGCGGCACCTGCCAGCTCGACTTCCAGATGCCCGAGCGCTTCGAGCTCAGCTACACGGGCGCCGACAACGCCGATCATCGCCCGGTGATGCTCCACCGCGCCCTGCTGGGGTCGATGGAGCGCTTTGCGGGCATCCTGATCGAGCACCACGCCGGCCGCTTCCCGCTCTGGCTGGCGCCGGTCCAGGCGATCGTGCTGCCGGTCGCCGACAGGCACAACGATTACGCGAGGCGCGTGGCCGCCGAGTTGGAGGCGGCCGGGGCCCGCTCGCGGGTGGACGAGCGGTCCGAGTCGGTGGGCCGCAAGATCCGCGACGCCGAGCTCTCGCGCGCCCCCTTCATGCTCGTCGTCGGCGACAACGAGGAGGGGGAGGGAGCCGTTTCGGTGCGCTCCCACGAGGAGGGGGACCTCGGGGCGGTGCCCGTCGCCGAGTTCGCGCGGAGCATCGCCGAACGGGTCGCGTAGACGTCGTCGGGCCGCTACACTGCGGCTCAATGCCGAGCACCCAAACCTCGCCGCGCCGCTGAGCGCCCGTGCCCGGCTCTTCCTTCCCACTCTTCCTCGTGTCCGCTTGAAGCTCGACCGCATCGCTTTCTAGTGGGGGTCTCCCGCTTCGACCGCAGGCCGCCTGAGCGCGACTCCACCCGGATCAACGAGAGGATCCGGGTCTCCGAGGTCCGCCTGATCGACGAGAAGGGCGAGCAGATGGGCGTCAAGGACACCCAGGAGGCGCTCGCCTATGCACAGGAGCGCGACCTCGACCTGGTCGAGGTCGCGGCCGATGCCCGCCCGCCGGTCTGCCGGGTACTCGACTATTCCAAGTACAAGTACGAGCTCGAGCAGAAGGCGAAGGCGGCCCGCAAGCACCAGCAGCAGACGAACGTGCGCGAGATGAAGCTCCGGCCCAAGATCGCGACCCATGACTACGAGACGAAGAAGGGCCACGTCGAGCGCTTCCTGCGCCATCAGGACAAGGTCAAGGTGACGATCATGTTCCGCGGCCGCGAGCAGTCCCACCCCGAGCGCGGACGGGCGCTGCTGCAGCGGCTGGTCGAGGACCTCGACGGCCTCGCCGTGGTTGAGTCGCCGCCCCTCCAGGAGGGACGCAACATGACCATGATGCTCGGCCCCACCCGCGAGGCCGCCAAGGTCGAGGCCTCAGAGCAGGCGGCAAAGGTCGAGGCCTCAGAGCAGGCCGCCAAGGCGGAGGACCCGGTGGTTGCGGCCAAGCCCGCGGCGGCCGAGCCCGAGGCCGAGCAGGCCGCCGGCTGAGGAGCGCCCGCGGGTGAGCCCCGGCGAGCCTGCGATCGAAGGCAGCGCCGGCCCGGAGTCCACCTGGCGCAGCCGGCTCCGAAGCCGCTTCATTCGCTTCGGCCCCGGCAGTGCGGCCTACAGGCTTCGAGTGCTCGCCCAGGACCGGCGCATGGTGCTCCGCCGGCCGCGTGAGGCGGCCCCGCTACCTGTTGCGAAGCAGGCGACACCTCGGGCGCCTCGAGCGCGTGATCGGCGACGTTCGTGAGACTCTGGAACCGGCACTCGCCGCCGCGGGCGTTGACCTGTTCGTCCACGACAGCCTGATCGAGCCTGAGCGGGAGCGCTTCGAGTTCGACTGCGCCCTGCGCCACCACGGCGCCTCGCCTCTCGTTCTGTGGTCGATGGAGGGGCGCACGGGCGCCCTTGCCTCCTTCGCCGCCGATCACGGGACGCCCACGAGCTCGTTCGAGGAACGGCCCTTGAACCACTACCGGCGGGGCAACGAACTCGTGCTGGCGGTGGTCGGCCCCCTCTCGTCCGAGCTTCCGTTTGCTTAGATAGAGCGTTGATGCCGAAGATGAAGACCCACTCAGGCGCCAAGAAGCGCTTCAAGAAGACCGCGAACGGCAAGCTGCGCGGGCGCAGGGCCTACTCCAGCCACATCCTGGAGAAGAAGTCCCCCGCCCGGAAGCGGCGCATGAAGCGGCCGGTCGAGATCTCGGGCTCGGACACGCCCAAGGTCAAGAAGCTGTTGACCGGCAAGGGCGGTCGCTGATGCCCCGCGCAAAGAACGCCGTCGCCCGGCGCAAGCGGCGCAAGAAGGTTCTCGACCAGGCCAAGGGCTACTACGGGCGCAAGCACTCCAGCTACCGCTTCGCCAACGAGCAGGTCATGCGCTCGGGCGCCTACGCCTACCGCGACCGCCGCAACCGCAAGCGCGAGTTCCGGCGGCTGTGGATCGTCCGGATCAACGCCGCCGCCCGCCAGGAGGGCATGAGCTACTCCGAGCTGATGAACGGCCTCAAGCAGGCCGAGGTCGAGGTGAACCGAAAGATGCTCGCCGACATCGCCGTCAACGACCCAGACGGCTTTCGCCGATTTGTCGAGCTCGCCCGGGAGGCTGCCGCCGCCTAGACAAAGGCACGCAGTCGAACTCTCCGGGCGGGTCGCGAAGGCGGCGCCGCCCTTTTTCGTTTCAGGAGTCGACAGGCCAGACGAGATGACCATCACCAGCCCAGACAACGAACGCCTCAAGCTCGTCCGCAAGCTCGGGCAGGCCAAGCATCGCGAGCGCGAGGGGATGTTCGTGACCGAGGGCGAGGACCTCGTCGCGGCGGCCCGCGCGGCGGGCGCCGAGCCCGTCGAGCTGCTGACGGCGACCGGCGCGGGCCTGGGCGGCACCGAGGTCGAGCCGGAGCTGCTTGCGGAGGTGTCCACGCTCGGCTCGGGGACCCGGGCCGTCGGTATCTGGAGGCGGCGCTGGGCGGACGCCATCGAGCCGCCGGCTGTCTATCTGCACGGGGTCGGCGATCCGGGCAACGTCGGGACGATCCTTCGCACGGCGGCGGCCCTGGTCGGAGGCACCGTCGTGCTCGGCCCGGGCTGCGCCGACCCCCACGGCCCCAAGGCGGTACGGGCGAGCATGGGCGCGATCTTCACCCAGCCCCTCGCTCGTTGCGAGATCGCCGACACGCCCGCGCCCCGTGCGGGGCTGGTCGCCCATGGCGGCGGCGGGCTCGAGGGGCTCGAGGGGGCCGCGACGGTCTGCCTCGGCGCCGAGCGCGATGGGCTCCCCGCCGAGGTGCTCTCGAGCTGCGAGCTGGAGTTGACGATTCCGCTTCGCGACGGCACCGAGTCGCTCAACGTCGCCGCCGCGGCTGCGATCGCGCTGCAGCGGATATCGTCGCCCGCCTGGAGCGAGAATGGTTGAGCGGATCGCTGAGATCAGGGCGGAGGCTGAGGCGGCGATAGCCGAGGCCTCCTCGACCGCCGAGCTGGGCGAGCTCCGGGTCCGATTCCTCGGCCGCGGCGCCGAGCTCACCTTGATCCTCCGCGGGATCGCAGAGCTGCCCGCCGAGCAGCGCGGCGCCGTCGGCAAGTCGGGCAACCAGGCCCGGGGCGCCCTCGAGAAGCTGATCACCGATCGCGGCGAGGAGCTGGACGCGAGCGAGCTTGAGCGCTCCGTCTCCGAGGAGCGCGTTGACGTGACGCTGCCGGGCGCGCCCTCGCCGGCCGTGGGGCACCTCCACCTGATCACGCGGACGCGCCGCCGGATCGAGGACACCATGGTCGGCCTCGGCTACCGGGTGATGGAGGGGCCCGAGGTCGAGCTCGACCACTACAACTTCACGGCGCTCAACCACCCGCCCGGCCACCCGGCGCGGATGGCGCAGGACAGCTTCTACGTCGCGCCCGGCAGCGTCTCGGCGGCGGCGCTCGAAAGCGCGGCGGTCTCGCTGGATGAGGCGGTCGTCCTGCGGACCCACACATCGCCCATGCAGACCCGCGCGATGGAGGCGCAGGGGCCGCCGATCTTCATCGTGATCCCGGGCAAGGTCTACCGGCGCGATTCCGACGCTACGCACTCCCCGATGTTCCACCAGGTCGAGGGGCTGGCGGTGGGGGAAGGCATCACGCTCGCCGACCTCCAGGGGACGCTGACCGAGATGCTGAGGGCGATCTTCGGCGAGGGCCGCGAGGCGCGGATGCGGCCCCACTACTTCCCCTTCACAGAGCCGAGCGTCGAATTCGACGTCTCCTGCTACCGCTGCGAGGGCGGCGGCAAGCTGGCCGACGGCAGCCGCTGCCCGCTCTGCAAGGGGGTCGGCTGGATCGAGGTCGGCGGGGCCGGGATGGTGGACCCGAACGTGTTCGGGTTCGTTGAGGAGAACGGGTACCCGCCGGACACGACCCAGGGGTTCGCGTTCGGCTTCGGGATCGAGCGGATCGCGATGCTCAGGCACGACGTCCCCGACCTGCGCCGCTTCTTCGACAACGACGTCCGCATGCTGGAGCAGTTCTGATGGGGGGCCCGCGGAGATGAAGGTCCCCGTGAGCTGGATGAGCTCCTACTGCGATCCCGGCTGGGAGCCGGAGCACCTGGCCGAGCGGCTGGCGATGACCGGCACCGAGGTCGAGCGCGTCGGCATCGTCGGCGCCCCGTCGGCCGAGGGCTTCGTGGTTGGCCGCGTGCTCGCGGTCGAGCCCCATCCCGACGCCGACCGGCTCAGCGTCTGCAAGCTGGACGCCGGCGAGGTGGAGCGCACGATCGTCTGTGGCGCCCCCAACGTCGCGGCCGGGCAGCTGGTGGCGGTGGCGCTGCCCGGAGCGGTGCTGCCCGACGGGACCAAGCTGAAACAGGCCAAGCTGAGGGGAGTCGTCTCCGACGGCATGATCCTCTCGGAGACCGAGCTCGGAATCGGCGACGACGCCGACGGGATCATGGTGCTTGATGACCCCGCCTCCTCCTCCGGCCAACCCTCCACTTCGCCCGGCTCCGCCGGGCTCGCGCGTCCGGGGGCGGCGGGGCCTGAGCCCACACCGGGCGATTCCCTGGCCGAGCTGCTGCCGGTCTCCGAGCCGGTGCTCGAGCTCGCGGTCACGACCAACCGCCCCGACTGTCTCTCGATCTACGGCGTTGCGCGGGAGGCGCACGCGATCAGCGAGGCGCCGCTGGCCGATCCGCCCTGGAGCGAGGACGCGGAGGCCGGGGGCGAGGGATCGGTCTCCGACCACGCCTCGGTCAGCGTCGAAGCGCCCGAGCTCTGCCAGCGCTTCACGGTGCGGGTCTTCCTCGACGTCGAGGTCGGGCCGTCGCCCGCCTGGCTGAAGTCGCGGCTGATGGCTGCGGGCCAGCGCCCCATCAACAACGTGGTTGACATCACCAACTACGTGATGCTGGTGACCGGGCAGCCGCTGCACGCCTTCGACCTCGAGGGAGTCCCGGATGGCGAGCTGGTCGTTCGCAGGGCCTCGGAAGGCGAGAAGATGACCACCCTCGACGGCGTCGAGCGCAGCTTCGATTCGGAGACGATGCTCGTCTGCGATCGGGAGGGCCCCTCGAGCATCGCCGGGATCATGGGCGGCCAGACCTCGGAGGTCTCCGATTCCACCAAGCGCGTGCTGCTCGAGGTCGCCACCTGGGACGGGGTGAACATCCTGCGCAGCTCGCGCAGCCTGGGCCTCCGCTCAGAGGCCTCCGCCCGCTTCGAGAAGCAGCTCCACCCGGAGCTGACGATGAGGGCACAGCAGCTCGCCTCCCGGATGCTTATCGACCTTTGCGGCGCCCGGATGGTCCCGGGCACGATCGACGTCCACGAGGAGCTGCCCGAGCCGCGAAAGGTGACCTTGCGGGTAGCCAGGGTCAAGGCCCTGGTCGGGATGGAGATCGACGCCGACACCTGCGCCGCCCGCCTCGAGCGCCTCGGCTTCGGCCTCGAGCGCCGTGGGGAGGAGGAGCTGGTCGCGACTGTGCCGCCCGAGCGCGATGGAGACGTCACCCGCGAGGCCGACCTGATCGAGGAGGTCGCCCGCCTCGCCGACCTCGACCGCACGCTCCCCGCGACCTTGCCCGCCGCCGGCAACCGCGTCGGCGGGCTGACGCGGGAGCAGGGCCTGCGGAGGCTGGCGGAGGACGTCCTCCGCGATCTCGGCGGCGACGAGATCATCAGCTGGAGCTTCACCGAGCCGGGGCTCGCCGACGGCCTCCGCCTGCCCGAGGGCGACCGGCGGCGCGACGTCATCGCCATCGCCAACCCGCTCTCGGCCGACCAGTCCGTGATGAGGACCACGCTCGCCGGCGGCTTGCTGGACGCCGCCCGTTACAACCTCTCCCGCGGCGCCGAGCGGGTGGCCCTGTTCGAGTCCGGCCGCGTCTACCTCAGGGACGGCGAGCCCGTCGTGGGCAGCGGGCCGCCCGGAGGCGAGTTCTCGGGCCGGCGCCCGCCGCCGGTGCTGGAGCCGCACCGGCTCGGCCTGCTGCTGAGTGGGGCGCCGCAGCGCGCCTGGCGAGACGCCGGTCCGGCCCCCGACTTCTTCGTCGCCAAGGGGATCCTGGAGGCGCTCTGCGGGCAGCTCGGCGCCGAGCTGCAGGTGGAGCCCGCCGAGGAGCCCTTTCTCCATCCCGGCAAGTCGGGCCGGATCCTTATCGGGGAGCTACCCGCCGGCTGGATCGGCGAGCTGCACCCACTGGTGGCCCGGGCCTGGGACCTCGACGCCGCGGCCGGCTTCGAGCTCGACATGGGCCCGGTGGTCACTGCCGCTGCCTACGGGGAGGAGCGCTACGAGGACTTCACCACCTATCCGCCCGTTAACGAGGACGTCGCCGTCGTCGTCCCGGAAGGGCTCCCGGCGGCCGAGGTGAGGGCAGCGGTGCTCGAGGCGGGCGGGGCGCTCCTGCACGAGGCCGAGATCTTCGACCTCTACCGCGGGAAGCAGGTCGGCGAGGGCAAGAGCCTCGCGCTGCGCCTGACCTACCGCGCCTCCGACAGGACCCTGACCGAGGAGGAGATCGCCGAGCGGCGGGACGCGGTCAGGGTCGCGGTCGAGAAGATCGGCGGGTCGCTCCGTGAGTAACGCCTCCACGCAGCCGCTCAGCGGCGATCCGGCCGCCCGGGTGCTGGTCGCGGGCGCCTCCGGGTTCGCCGGCGCGCTCACGGCCCAGCTCGTCTGGCGCCATCCGAGCCTGGAGCTGGTCGCCGTCAGCTCGCGCAGCGACGCCGGCCGGCGCCTTGACGATCTCTACCCGCGCTACCGGGTGCCGCTGGTGCTCGAGGAGCTGGACGCGGCTTCGCCGCCGGAGGTCGACGCCGCCTTCATCGCCTACCCGCACGGCGCCGCGGCCCCCGTGGTCGAAGCGCTTCGCTCCAAGGGCATCCGCGTGGTCGACCTCTCGGCCGACTTCCGCCTGCGCGAGATGGACACCTACAGGCGCTGGTACGGCGAGCACGGCGCTCCCGATCTGTTCGGCAAGGGCGTCTATGGGCTCAGCGAGCTCTACCGCGAGCAGCTCCGCGGCGCGGGCCTGGCGGCGACCCCCGGCTGCTACCCCACCGCAAGCGTGCTGGCGCTGGCACCGCTGGCCGAGAAGGGCCAGGTGAGCGAGGTGATCATCGCCGCCATGCAGGGCGTTTCCGGCGCCGGCCGCGGCGGTGGTGACGAGATGCACTACGTGAACATGGACGAGAACGCGTTCGCCTATAAGACCGAGGGCCACCGCCACCGCCCCGAGATCGAGCAGGAGCTGGCCGCGCTCGGAAGCGAGGCCCCCGTGGTGTTCGTCCCGCACCTGCTGCCAGTCGACCAGGGAGAGCTGGTCACCGCCTTCGTCGCCACCAGCGAGCCGATCTCCAAGCAGGCGCTGACCGATCTCTACCGCGAGCGCTACGCGGACGAGCCGTTCGTACGGGTGTTGGACCGCCCGCCCGCCCTGCGCGACGTCCGCGACACCAACGAGTGCCACCTGTACGTGACGGTGGAGGAGCGCGGACGGGTGCTCGCCTTCTCGGCGATCGACAATCTCTGGAAAGGCGCCGCTTCACAGGCCGTCCAGAACCTCAACCTGATGCTCGGCCTGCCCGAGGGAGAGGGGATCTCATGAGCGAGGCCGCCTCAACCGACGGCCCGCTCTTCCCGGCCTCAGAGGGAACGTTCTTCCGCTCGCGCTGGGTGCAAGCCCCCGACGGCGTCGAGCAGCTCGATCCCGCCCGGCTCGCCCCGGGCTTCCGCGCCGGCGCGGCCGCCTGCGGGATCAAGGGCGGGGGGGAGAAGGACGTCGGGGTGATCGTCTGCGACGCGGAGGGTGTGAGCTCGGCGCTTTTGCTGACGCGCAACGCCTCGGCAGCCGCGCCGGTCCGGGTCTGTCGCGAGCACTGCGACGGCGCAGCGATCCGTGCCGCGGTCGTGAACTCGGGCAACGCCAACGCGGCCACCGGCGAGCAGGGGATCAAGGACGCGCTGGCGATGCAGCAGCGCGCGGCGGAGGACCTCGGCCTCGAGGCGTCCGCCGTCGCGGTCGCAGAGACAGGGGCGATCGGTGTGCCGCTGCCGATCCAGCACGTCCTGGAGGGCATCCCGCAGGCCGGCGCGATGCTCTCTCCCGAGGGCGGCGCCCAGTTCGCGGAGGCGATCATGACCACCGACCGCGGGCCCAAGCAGTGCTCGCTGCGTTGCGACGGCGTGACCGTTTCCGCCCAGGCCAAGGGCGCGGGCATGATCGAGCCCGGGTTCGCCACCATGCTCTGCTTCGTGCAGACCAACGGTGAGATCGCGAAGCCCGAGGGGGCGCTGCGGTCCGCGGTCGAGGGGTCGTTCGAGCGGATCAGCGTCGACGGCCAGATGAGCACCAACGACACCGTGCTGCTGCAGTCCAGCGGCGAGGCGGGCAAGTCCACCCCCGAGGGCCTGCTCGACGCCGTGCTGCTGCAGCTTGCGCTGGAGGTCGTCGCCGACGGCGAGGGCGCCACGCGCGTCTGCCGGGTCGAGGTCCGGGACGCTGCCAAGCCGGCCGAGGCCGAGGAGGTGGCGCGGGCGATCGGCAACTCGCCGCTGGTGAAGACCGCGCTGTTCGGCCGCGACCCCAACTGGGGACGGATCTCCCAGGCCGCCGGCCAGGCGCTGGCGGGCGAGGAGCTGCCTGAGCTGGGGCCGGACCGGATCGACGCCAAGGAGCTCGCCGGGGACGAGGCAGAGCCGGAGCTGAGCGTCCGGCTCGGCCGTGGGAAGGCGAGCGCCCACCTCTACTTCAGCGACCTCAACCACGAGTACATCCGGATCAACGCGGAGTACACGACATGACACACGCCGGCGGCTCCTCCGGTGGCCCCTCAGCTTCGCCGCGCTCCGCGCAGCTCACGCGTCCGGGGACGCCTAGCGTCGAGACGCTGCTCGAGGCGCTGCCCTACATCAGGGAGTTCCACGGGCGCACGATCGTGATCAAGTACGGCGGCGCTGCGATGCGTGAGGACGAGTTGCGAGAGGCGTTCGCGACCGACGTCGTCCTGCTCAAGTACGTCGGCATGAACCCCGTGATCGTCCACGGGGGCGGGCCGGAGATCACCGACTTCATGAAGCGCCTCGGGATGGAGGTCACGTTCGTCGAGGGCCTCCGCGTCTCGGACGCCGAGACCGTCGAGGTGGCGAAGATGGTCCTGCTCGGCAAGATCAACACCGACATCCTCACCCGGCTCAAGCGCCACGGCCAGCCGGCCGTCGGCCTCGGGGGTGAGGACGGCGCTCTCTTCGAGGTGCGCCCGGCGCCGAACTCGGAGAAGGTCGGCTTCGTGGGTGAGATCGAGCGCGTCAACGTCGACGTGATCGACCACATCGCCGAGGACTACGTCCCGGTGATCGCCTCTGTGGGAACCGACCGCGAGGGCCACTCCTACAACGTCAACGCCGACGAGGCCGCGGGCAAGGTCGCGGCGGCGATGCCGGCCCACAAGGCGATCTTCCTCACCGACGTCGATGGCTGGCTCGAACGGCCACCCGACGCCGACTCCCGCATCTCGCAGGCAAGCGTCGAGGAGGTCGAGGCGGCCCTGGACGAAATCGAGGGCGGCATGCGGCCGAAGCTGGCGGCCTGCGTCGAGGCGATCGGCGGCGGGGTCGAGGCCGCCCACATCATCGACGGGCGGCGTCCCCACAGCCTCCTGCTCGAGCTGTTCACCGATGCGGGCATCGGTACCAAGATCACGGCATGACCATCCAGGAGCTGGACGAGCGCTGGGTGATGCAGACCTATCCCCGGGCGCCGGTCGAGTTCGTCCGCGGAGAGGGCGCACGGCTCTGGGACTCGGAGGGCAGGGAGTACCTCGACTTCCTCACCGGGATCTCGGTCTGCTCGGTGGGTCACTGCCACCCGGCGGTGGTCGAGGCGATCCGCGAGCAGGCCGGGCGCCTGATCCACGTCTCCAACCTCTTCTACGCGGCACCGGGTGCCGAGCTGGCTCGGCGGTTGTGCGAGTCGAGCCTCGGCGGGCGGGCGTTCCTCTGCAACTCGGGCACCGAGGCGAACGAGGCGATGATCAAGCTGGCCCGCAAGCACGCCCACCGGCGCGGCGTCGATGAGCCCGAGATCGTCGTTATGGAGGGCGGCTTCCACGGACGCACGATGGGATCGCTGTCGGCGACGCCCGGCCTCTCGGGCAACGAGAGCTTCGCCCCCTACCTGCCGGGCTTCCGCGCCGTGCCGCGCGACGACCCCGCGGCGCTGCGCGACGCGGTCGGCGAGGGCACCGCGGCGGTGATGCTCGAGCCGATCCAGGGGGAGACCGGCGTCTGGCCGCTCTCCGATGAGACGATCCTCGCGGCGCGTGAGGCCTGTGACGCCGCCGGCGCCCTGCTGCTCTTCGACGAGATCCAGACCGGGATGGGGAGGACGGGGTCGCTGTGGGCCTACGAGCAGCTTCCGGCCAGGCCCGACGTGATCACGAGCGCTAAGGCGCTGGGCGGCGGCCTCCCGGTCGGTGCCTGCGTGACGACGCCGGGCACGTCAGCGGTGCTCGAGGTCGGCGACCACGGCTCGACATTCGCCGCCGGCCCGCTCGTCGCCGGCGCTGCGCTCGCGGCCCTGGGCGTAATCGACGACCCCGAGCTGCTGCGCAGCGTGCGAGAGCAGGGCGGCCGCCTGTCGGAGGCGCTCCGTGAGACCCCGGGTGTCAGCGGGGTGCGGGGCCGCGGGCTCATGATCGGGGTCGAGCTCGACGACGGCATCTCCGCGCCTGACGCGCGCGACCGCCTGCTCGAGCTGGGCCTCGTGGTCAACGCGATCGGCGCCACCACCCTGCGTCTGCTGCCGCCGCTGACCGTCACCGGGGCGGAGGTAGACGAGGCCGCGGCGCTGATCCGCCGCGCCCTCGGGTAGCATCGCGCGCCAATGAGCACCAATGCAAAATGGATCATCGGACTGTTGATCGTGGTCGTTCTGGGTCTGGGAATCGCGTTGGTGGCGTCAACGGGCGGCGACGACTCGGACGACACCACCACGAGCGCGGCGCCCGTCACCCGGACGAAGCCGGTCACCCCCACGACCCCCGTCACGCCGACGGCTCCGACGACGCCGACGGCTCCGACGACGCCCCAGCCGCCCACCGACACGGGCTCCGGCGGCGGGGTCAAGGCCCCCTGAGGGCCGGGAACGCGCCCTCAGGATCGACCGCGCCCATGGGGGTAGCATCCGCACAGCTGATGCGGAGGGGAGTGGGCCGAATGGCTAGGGTTCGCGAGTGATGGCGAACGGGGAAGCCGATCCAAGGATCGCGGTGATCGTTCCCTGTTACAACGACGGGGAGTTCGTGAGGGAGGCTGCTGAGTCGATCGACGAGCTGGAGCCGCTCGAGATCGTGCTGGTGGACGATGCCTCCACCGACCCGGCGACCCGGACCGTCCTCGAGGGGCTCGAGCGCGACGGCTTTCGCGTCATACGCCATGAAAAGAACACCGGCCTGAGCGGGGCACGGATGACCGGTGTGGCCGCGACCAAGGCCCCGTACGTATTCCCGCTCGACGCTGACGACCTGGCGGTGCCCGGGGAGCTGAGCAAGATGGCCGACAGGCTCGACGCCGATCCCGGCGCCGCCCTCGCCTACGGCGACTACCTCGAGTTCGGCGATCGCGAGCTGGTCAGGGCGGTGCCCGAGGGGCTGGACCGCTACCGGCTCGCGTACACGAATGAGTACCCGGGCCTGTCGCTCGTTCGCCGCGAGGTGCTCGAGGCCACGGGCGGTTGGAGCGCTGTCGGGCTGAACGAGGACTGGGACCTGTGGATGACGCTGGCCGAGGGTGGCTACCGCCCCGTTCACATGGGTCCGGGCGAGCCCACCTTCAGGCGCCGCGTCCACGAAGGCCGGCTCGGCGGCCAGCTTCGCACCGGGCACCGCCGCGTCTACCGGGCGCTTCGCGAGCGTCACCCGAAGCTCTTCAGCGACCTCCGGGCCGCCCGGCGCGAGTCGGACCTTGGGCCCATGCGCAGAATGCTCTATCCCATCGTCTACGGCGGGAGGCCGAGACTCTCCGGCGAGCGTCATCTCAAGAACCTGCTCGACAGGGCGGGGATCTGGACGCTGAAGCGTTGAGGCCCGCCGGCATCCGGTGACCGGGACCGCGCCGTGATTCTGAAGCGAGGCGCGAAGGCATCGCCGAGGCCCCGGATCCTGGTGGTGGACGCGGAGGGCGGCCGCGAGAGCGACCAGGCCGGCCTGGCCGAGCTGATCCAGGGCCTCGGGTCCCGCTTCCAGGTCGTCGTCCTCTCGCTCGCTGACGGCGAGGCAACCAGGATCTCGCAGCGCCTCGGGGTTCCCCACCACGACGCAGGGCTTCAGGGTCGGCGCTCAGCCATCCGGTTCCCCTTCGCCGCCAGGAGGATCGCGGATGAGATCAGGGGAGAGGGCGTCGCGCTCGTGCACGCGCGTGGCACCCGGGCGGCCCTGCTCGGGACCTTCCTCTCCCGCCACTTGGACGCGCCGCTGGTCTGGGAGCTCGGCGATGCCGCGCCGGGGCGCCTCGGGTCGCGGCTGATCGGGCACTCGTGCTCCAGCATCCTCGCCGGCTCGGCCGATGCCGCGGCCCGCTTCCCCCGCCGGATTCGCGATCGGGTCGTGGAGCTGCCGGGCGAGAGCTCGGAGACGGATGCGATCCGGTCCCTGCGGTCCGAGCACGCGGCCATGGTCGCGGCGGAGGGCTCCGCTCCGCCGCCGCCTGACGTGGCGCTCGAGGTCGCGGCATTGGATGCAACCGAGGGGTTCGGCTCGTCGCGATTGATCGCTCGCAACACGATCGCGCGATCGGGAGGCGAGATCATCGCAAAGCTCGCCTCGGTCGCCTTCTACGCCGTCATGGCTCGCGAGCTCGGAACCGGGGGCTTCGGCAGCTTCATCTTCGCCCTCTCGCTGAGCTCGGTGATCCTCGTACTGGCCGGCTTCGGGATGGACCTCTATCTGGCCCGCGAGATCGCACGCGACCGCAAGCTGGTGGACGTCCTCTTCACCAACGTGATGATCCTCAAGGGGGTGATGCTGGTGGCGCTGCTCGGCGTGCTCGCCGGGATCGTCCTGGTCGGGCCCTACTCGGCCGAGACGAGGATCGCCGCGGTGCTGATCGGGACCGGGGTTGCGGTCGAGATGCTCAGCGGGACGCTCTATTCGGTCGTGCAGGGGTTCGAGCGGATGGAGGTCGGCGCGGTCGGGCTCGTGGTCCAGCGAGGGGTCACCGCTGTGGTGGGGATCGTGGTCCTGCTCGCCGGCGGCGGCCTGATCGCAGCGTCGCTCGTGTTCCTGGTGGGCTCGATCGTCGGGTACGTTGTGACCCACTCGATGATGCACCGGGTCGTCCGGCCGAGGTTCCGGCCGGATCGCTCCAATTGGAAGTCGGTGCTCAAGGCGGGCACCCCAATCGGGCTCGCGAGCCTGATGTTCACCCTTCTGCTGCGGCTCGATGCGTCGCTGATCTCGTTCCTCACCGGCGGCGACCAGAGCCAGGTCGGCAACTACGGCGCCGCCTGGCGGCTGGTCGACGCGACCATGTTCATCCCCTGGTCCTTCGGGGCCGCGATACTCCCGTGGCTGTCGAGGCAGGGAGAGAAGAGCGAGGCCCTGTTGACCCGGGGCTCACTGATCGGCCTCAAGATCCTCGCTGCCGTGCTGGTGCCGATCGGCGTCGGCTACGCGGTCTTCGCGCCCTCCCTGATCGAGATCATCTACGGTCCCGGCTTCGGCGACGCGGTGCAGCCGCTGCGCTTCCTCGGCCTGATGACCGTGCTCTACGGCATCAATGCCTACGCGAGCGAGCTGCTCGTGGCACGCCACCGCCCCGGGGCCTTCGCCCGAGGAATCGCCTTCGTCCTGGTCTTCAACATCGCGATCAACCTGTTCCTGATCCCCGCCCACGGCGCCTCGGGCGCCGCCTTCTCCGCCGTCGTCTGCGGGGTGATCTTGGCCGTGATCAGCGTGCGGCTGATCTGGGACACGGTGGGCCACTTCTCGCTGACCCGGGCGCTCGGGGGGCCGACTCTCGGCGGGCTGGTGATGGCGGCCATCGGCCTTCTCGCCGGGCTGCCGTTCGTGGCCGCGGCGGTGGTCTCGACCCTGGCCTACCTGCTGACCCTGCTCGCCTTCGAGCGCACTGTCTTCGCCAACGACTTCGGCCTCGTCTCCGGGGTGATCGGGGCAGCGAGGCGGCCGAAGGCCGCCGAGTAAAGGGGTGAGGGCGGCCGCTAGGACTTGGACTTGCGGACGCGGAAGGGTCGGGCCTTCGAGCGCGACGCGCTGAAGTCACGGCTGCCGGCGAAGCGGGCCACCGCCCTGTAGCGGCCCTTGCTGAGGCCGCCGACACGCTTGCGGAAGGGCCCCGTGCCGGCCAGCGTGGTGCGGCGCACCTTCGCCCAGCCGCGGGGCTTGCGCCGCTCAACCGTGATCGTGACCTTGCCGGCGTCGGGGTCCATGACCTCGCCCTGCACGACGACGCCGCCCGCGGTGGGATCGGGGGCAACCGTAGTGGTGGTGGTGGTCGGCTCGCGGTTGGTCGAGCCGATCAGGACGGCGCCGCGTGATTGGGGCAGGGTCACCGAGGTGGCGTCGTCGGCTCCGAGGCGGCGGTAGGGCCCGTCCAGGTCCACGGTCCGGGTCGCGGAGTCGGGCTGGTTGACGAGGACGACACCCTGCTCGAAGTCGCGGCGCCAGAGGCCCTTCCACTCATGGCGAGCTCCCTGTGGGGCGCCGAGGTCGGTTTCCCAGCCGGGCCACCAGTTGTCGGGGTTGGCCTGAAAGTCTGAGGAGATCGCGTCGTTGCCCTGGTGGACGAGGAAGAGGGAGGCCATCTCGTACTCGCGCTTCTGGGGGTTGAGGCCGTAGGGCTCGACGATCACCGACTTGCCGCGGGCGTGGAGCCAGTCGATGTGGTTGAGGAAGGTCTCGTAGCCGAAGATCCCGCCACCGTGGGTTATGCCCGCGTCGTTGAATCCGCGCTCGAGCTCGATCACGTCGGCGGAGTCGATCGAGCGCTGGTTGTCGGGGTCCGAGTGCTTGATCCACCAGTGGGCGTTCTGCGTGATCGACGCGTCCGGGAGCGCCTCGCTGATCTCCACCGTGAAGTCGGCGAGGTAGCGGCGCCAGGCCGAGTCCGTCATCGGATGGCCGGTCCGCGGGTCGATCGGGTCGGCGTCCTGCTCGGAAGCGTCGCTGACCCGCATCTCAAGGTTGACGTCGTCGATGAAGACGCCGGCGTAGCCCTTGTCGAGGTCGAGCCGTGCCTGGGAGATCCACCAGGCGCGGAAGCCGGGGCTGCCGATGTCGCCGGCGTACTGCGGGCAGCTCGTGCCGTCGCAGCCCGAGGGGATGAACAGCTTCCGGTTCTGGCCGTCCCGAAGAACCCACTCGGGATGCTGCTGCATCGCGGCCTTGTCAGCATCCGCATCGCGATAGAGGGAGTAGAGATCGCGGTAGAAGTCACTGGGCGGGGCCCACGAAAGCGCCTGGTCGAAGAAGGGGGGGTAGCCGCGCATTCCCGCGTAGTGTTGCCCCATCCACTCACGCTGGGCCTGACTCGATCCGGTCAGGTAGGGGTCGAACGGCGAGGTCGCGTTGCGAATGAAGCCGATTCGTCCAGGGCCCGCCGAGGCCGCGCTTGCGAGGGCTGGGGCGACCGCGGCCAGGACCATGGCGGCGGTGAGGAGCGTCAGGAGACGGCGAAGCATCTTGATTTCTCATCGCGCCCGACCGCGCGCGCCCTAGAACGCGTCCGGCCCATTTGGACGCTTGTACCAGTGCCCCATGGGTCCTTGGACGCATTTACGAGCCTCGCCTGCCGCGCCCCGTCCGCCGCCCCCGTCACGATCCCGGTCACCTTGACCCCCCGGATTGACCAGGATCAGGCGCGGGGCGCCTAGTCTCAGCGGCGTGAGCGTGGAATCGGCGAGGAGCGTTCTGGTTGCCGGCGGTGCGGGCTACGTCGGCTCGGTGCTGGTCGGCCGCCTGCTCGAGGCGGGGCAGCGCGTCACGGTGCTCGACGCGCTGCTCTATGACAACGGGGCATCGCTCGCGGGGGTCGCCGATCACGCGGGCTTCACGTTCGTCCGCGCCGACATCCGCGATCGCGAGGCGGTCGAGGGAGCCCTGGACGGGGTCGACGACGTTGTCCTGCTGGCGGCGCTGGTGGGCGACCCCGTCTGCAGCAGCCTGCCCGAGCTTGCCCGGGAGGTGAACGTGGACGGCGCCGGGAACGTCCTCGACGCCGCCGTGACGGCTGGTGTCGAGCGGCTGGTGTTCGCCTCGACCTGCAGCAACTACGGCCTGCGCGACAGCGACGAGCCGGCGACCGAGGCCGATCAGCTCAACCCGCTGTCCCTGTATGCCGAGACCAAGGTGGAGATGGAGCACAGGATCCTCGAGCGGGCGCCTGAGATCGGCGCGGCCACGGTTCTCCGGGTCGCCACCGCGTTCGGCATCTCGCCTCGGATGCGCTTCGACCTCACGGTCTCCGAGTTCACGCGGGAGCTCACCCTGGGCCGTGAGCTGGAGGTCTACGACGCCGAGACCTGGCGCCCGTACTGTCACGTCTCCGACATCGCCTCGGCGATCCAGGCGACGCTCGCGGCTCCGGCTGACACCGTCGGCGGTGAGGTCTTCAACGCCGGCGGCGCCGATGGCAACTTCACCAAGCGCGGGATCGTCGAGGCGGCCTTGAGCCGGCTGGGCGAGCGGGGGGCGGTCAAATGGGCTGAGGGCGGGGTGGACCCCCGCAACTACCGGGTCTCCTTCGACAAGATCATCGCCGCGCTCGGCTTCGTCCCCGAGGTCAGCGTGCCCGCCGCCATCGCCAGCCTCTCCGCGGCGATCGACGCCGGGCTGTTCACCGACGTCGAGCGGCGTCCCTCCTTCTTCGCCAACAACCAGGGGATGCCCGGCGTCGTCGAGGGGCGGGCGGCATGAGGGCGGTCATCCTCGCCGGCGGCAAGGGGACACGCCTGTTGCCCTACACGACGGTGTTGCCGAAGCCGCTCGTGCCCGTCGGCGACCGGCCGATCCTCGAGCTTCTGATCCGCCAGCTGGCGGGGCGCGGGTTTACCCACATCGACCTCTCCGTCGGGCACCTGGGAGGGTTGATCAAGTCCTACCTCGATGAGATCGACCTCCCCGAGGGGCTCAGCGTCCGCTACTGGTGGGAGGACGAGCCGCTGGGCACCGCCGGGGCCATCCGCAAGATCGACGACCTGGATGAGTCCTTCCTCGTGATGAACGGCGACGTCCTGACAACGCTCGACTTCGCACAGCTCCTGCGGTTCCACGAGGGAGGGGAGGCAATGCTGACGATCGCCCTCCACCGGCAGACCGTCGACGTGGACCTCGGGGTGATCGAGTCCTCCGACGGACAGGTCACCGACTACGTCGAGAAGCCCAAGATGGCATTCGACGTGAGCATGGGCGTCTACGCGTACTCGCCGGCCGCCGTGCCCTTCATCGAGAGCGACCGCTTCGACTTCCCCGAGCTGGTCAAGAAGCTGTTGGCGCAGGGGGAGAAGATCCTGACCTACACGGGGCCGGGGGTCTGGTTCGACATCGGGACACTCGGCGACTACGAACGCGCCGCGAGGGAGATCGAGAAGCACCCAGAGCTGTTCGATGTCTGAGTGGCGGGTTCCGCTCGCCGACGTCGTGGTCAGCGAAGACGAGCTCGAGGCGGTGATCGCCACCTACCGCTCGGGCTGGCTCAGCATGGGCCCCTGCACAGAGGCGCTCGAGGCCGACTTCGCCGCCTACGTCGGATCCGAGAGCGCCGTGGCGGTTTCGAGCGGGACGGCCGCTCTGCACCTGATCTGCCTCGCTGCCGGCCTCGGCCCCCGCAACGAGGTGATCGTTCCCTCGCTGACCTTCGTCGCGACCGCCAACGCGATCCGCTACGCCGGCGCGACCCCCGTCTTCGCCGACGTCGCCGGCCTCGAGAGGCCCTGGCTCTCGGCCGCCGCCGCCGAATCGGCGATCGGCGCGCAGACCGTCGCGATCATGGCGATGAGCTACGGCGGGCATCCGGGCGACCTCGCTGCGCTCGCGGAGCTGGCTTCGAGCCGGGGGCTGATCCTGCTCGAGGACGCTGCGCACGGGCTGGGCGGCCGCCTCGACGGCAGGATGCTGGGGACCTTCGGCCTGGCGGGGGCCTTCAGCTTCTTCTCGAACAAGAACCTGCCGGCGGGCGAGGGCGGGATGGTCGTCACCGACGACCCGGAGCTCGCCGACCGCGTTCGCGGGCTCCGCTCCCACGCGATGACCTCGGCGACCTGGGAGCGCCATCAGGGCGGCGCCCTCGGCTACGACGTCACCGGGCTCGGCTTCAACTACCGCATCGACGAGCCCCGCGCGGCGCTGATCGCCGCGGGGCTCGGAGGCCTCGACGAGGCCAACCGCAGGCGTGCGGAGCTCGCGGCCGAATACCACCGCCGCCTCGAAGAGGTCCCTGGAGCCGCCGCCGCGATGACGCCCTTGGAGGGTGCGGAGAGCGCCCACCACCTGTTCACCGTGGTGCTGGACGAGCAGCTCGACCGGGACGCCGCCAGGCGCTCGATAGAGGAGGCCGGGATCCAGACCAGCGTTCACTACCCGCCCATCCACGAGTTCACGGCGTACGCCGGGACCGGGGGAGGGCTGCCGCTGACCGAGGCCTATGCCCGGCGCGCGATCACCCTGCCGCTGTTCGCGACCATGACCGAGCCGCAGCTACAGGACGTCGTCACCGCCCTGGCGTCGGCGCTGGCCCAGGGCGCTTGAGCCGCCGATGAGCCGGGTGCTGATGCTCCTGCGTCCCGACGAGGGGGGCGCCTACCGGCACGTTCGTGATCTCAGCGCCGGGGTGGCGGCGGCGGGGCACGAGGTCGCGGTCTGCGGGCCGCTCTCCCACCGCGCCGACGAGCTCGGAGTCGAGGTGATCCCCGTCGCGATGCCACGCGAGATCTCGCCGAGGCATGACCTCCGGGCGCTGCGCGAGGTTCTCACGGTGGTGCGGTCCTGGGGCCCTGACCTCGTCCATGCCCACGGGTCGAAGGCCTCCGTCTACGCCCGGGTGGGCCGGCCCACCTACCCGCGGATCCCGGTCCTCTACACCCCCCACGGCTACCCCTTCGCCGGCTACTTGACCTCCGAGCCGGCGCGGCGGCGTTACCGCCTGATCGAGCGGACGCTGAGCCGGCTTGCGACGAGGATCCTATGCGTCTGCGAGGCCGAGCGCCGGCTCGCATGCTCGGTCGGGCCTGCGGCCCGGACCACCGTCGTCTACAACGGCACCGCACCCGATCCGCCGCGCGATCGGGCGGCCGCGATGGCGGGGCTCGACGGCCGCCCGGTCGTCGTCGCGGTCACGGGGCTTCGTCTCGGAAAGGGAGCGGAGACCCTGATCGAGTCCTGGGCCTCGGTCGTGGGCCGGCACCCGGATACGGTCCTGGTGATCGCCGGGGATGGCGTCGAGCGGGCGCGAGTCGAAGCGCTGATCTCCGAGGGAGGGCTGTCGGGATCGGTGCGCCTGCTCGGCCAGATCGAAGGAGCGGACCCCGTTCTCGCGGGCGGAGACGTCTTCGTCAGCCCCTCCTGGGCCGAGTCCTTTCCCTATTCGGTCTTGGAGGCGATGGCGCACGGGCTTGCGATCGTGGCAACCGATGTCGGTGGCACGGGCGAGGCGATCGAGGACCGCGTCAGCGGGCGGCTGGTCGGGCCGCGCGACCCGGTCGCACTGGCAGACGCGCTCAGCGAAATGCTCGATGACGCTTCGGCGGCGATTGCGATCGGGGAGGCGGCTCGCCGCAGGCACCGGGAGCTGTTCACCACCGAGCGGATGGTGCGCAGGACAGTTGATCTCTACCGCGAACTGACCCCTGATGCCTAGGCCGTCCCCCCCGTCGCTTCTAGTTGAGCATTCTGTCTGGCTTGGGCCCTAGCTTCGGGTTCCAGGATGGCGACGAGGGGAAAGGCATGGAGCAAGGCACGGGCGGCGTGCCCGCGCCCCGAGGGGCTGCTCTTGTTGATGCAGCTGCACGCCA
>SHVA01000038.1 GCA_009691195.1 Solirubrobacterales bacterium
CTCGCCTACGCCAAGAGCATCCGGGCGTGGCTGGAGGCGAACGACGGCCGCCCACGTGTTCCACGCCGAGCCGTCACCGACCGCGACGGCGTGCCCTCGCTGCGCTGACCTCTCTCAGAATGCCCCGTGAGAAGCGACGGGGGGGGACGGGCTAGAGCAGCCGGCGAAGCTGGTTTCGCGCCTCGGTCGCCACGGCGCAGCCCACCTCCAGCGCGTCCTCGGCCGCCGAGCGGCCGGCGCTGAGCGCCGGTCCGGCGATCCCCATCACCATGGTGGCCGCGCGCCCCAGCACGGCGGCGGGAAGGTCGGCGAGCGAGTCGGAGGAGTCTGACTGGGGCGGAGGAGATGAGGCGGGCCCGGGTGGCGGCTGCTGTGGCGGGGGCGGAGGAGATGAGGCGGGCCCGGGTGGCGGCTGCTGTGGCGGGGGCGGCGGCGCGGGTTCGGGCGCGGCGCCCTCAGCGCCCGGCTCCGGCGCGGGCGCGGGCGCCTTGGCGGTCTCGCCGGCCGCGTGGCGGCGCTCAGCTTCCTTCTTCAGGTCCTCGACGGACCCCTTCAGGGTCTGCTTGTGGGCCCGCTTGACGATCGGGCCCGGGAGCGGAAGGCCCGATTCGATGCCGAGCCGGTACTTGGCCCGCGTTCGCGCTGGGCCCAGCTCCTCGAAGGTGTACTCGCCGTCAACGTCGTTGATTCCGTTGCCGTCGACGAAGTCCCACCAGATCCGGGCGGGGCGGTCGTAGCCGTAGTCGAGGGTGTAGTCCACCTTGCGCACCTTGGCGTCCACGTACAGCTTCACGCGCTTGCCGAGCCCGTCGTCGTGGCGGCTGAGCACCTCGGTCTGGACCACGGCGCCCTGCCAGCCGGCGAAGCTCTCGTAGTCCACGATCGCGTCGAAGCAGATCTCGATCGGGGCCTCGATCTCAACCGTGTGCTCGGCCCAGTTGATTCCCATCCTCTGGCGCTCCTATCTGCTCGGACTGGGCATGGGGACCTCTTCGAACGCCACGCTTGGAGGCGGATCGACGCGGTCGGCGTGCAGCAGGTGGGCGAGCAGCTCGGTCCCCTCCACCAGGCGGGGCCCGGGCCTCGAGAATGATGCCGCGGCGTCCACCGCGACCACCCGGGCGGCGCCGAGCGACTCGACCTCGCCGATCCGGTCACCGACCTCGCGGCGAGCGCGCGCCGCGTCCCAGCCGCAGGGCATCGCCACGACCAGCTCGGCCTCGGCCGCCCGGAGCTCCTCCCAATCCGCGGTGCGCGATTTGGCGCCGGCCTCGCCCAGCGGGTCGGCGCCGCCCGCGATCCCGATCATCTCGGGAATCCAGTGGCCGCCGATGAACGGGGGATCCAGCCACTCGAGCGCCAACACCCGCGGGCGGAGTGAACCCTCGACCGCCTCGCGCACCGCGCTCAGCCTGTCCTCCAGCTCAGCTCGCAGCGCCGCTGCCCGCTCGCCGACGCCGGCGGCCTCACCGAGTCTGGTGACGTCGGCCAGGACGTCGGAGAGCGTCACCGGATCGAGGGAGATCACCTTGGGCCGGGTGGGTAGCCGCTCAGCGACGGCTCGGACATCGTCGAAGGAGACTGCGCAGACATCGCAAACCGCCTGGGTCACGATCAGGTCGACGTCGAGCCCCGCCAGCGCCGCTTCATCGAGCTCGTAGAGGGCGCGGCCCTCGCCGGTGACCCGCCGCACCTCAGCGTCGATCTCGCCGGCGGAGAGCCCGTCGGCGATGACGGTGCGGGTCAGATGGCGTTTGGCGGCGGCCTCCGGAGGGAAGTCGCACTCATGGGTGACCGCCACGACCTGGTCACCGAGGCCGAGTGCGAATAGCATCTCCGTCGAGGACGGCACGAGGCTGGCGATGCGCACGGATCTGACTATGGCACGACTAGACGACCAGGAGATAGAGAAATCACTTGCCGGCCTCGAGGGCTGGGAGCGCTCGGGGGACGCCATCCGCAAGCAGTTCAAGGGCGACGACTTCGTCGGCTCGGTCGAGTTCGTCAACTCGCTGGTTGCGCCGGCCGAGGAGATGGAGCATCACCCCGACCTCGAGATCTCCTGGGACACGGTCACTGTGACGATCACCAGCCACTCTGAGGGCGGCCTCACCGAGAACGACTTCAAGCTTGCTGAGCGCATCGACGCGCTCCGCTAGCCGGCCGGCATCGGGTCGCTTTCAGATCGACCAGGCGGAGAAGGTCTCGCCGGTGAGCTCGCGAAGCCGGCGGGTCTCGGGGCGCAGGCGCTCGGCAAGGGCCCCGCGGAGCTTCGCGTCGGGCTGGGGCCGCGCTATCGCGGGGGCGGATGCCCGGCGGGCTCGGTCACTGATCGGGCGCCGCAGCGCCGGCGGCACCAGCTGCCGCCAGAGGCCGCCGAGCCGGGAGTCGCGGGCCTTCGCGTAGGGCTCGGAGTGGATCCGCTTGTTACTGCCGACGTTGAGCTCCTCGCTGAACCCCGCCGAGCTGAAACGCGGGTCGACGCCGAGGAAGCCGAAGACCCGGCGCAGGATGCCGAGCCGGTTCAGGCGCAGCTCATGCGAGTCCACGACCAGCATCGCCTCGTCGGGAAAGCGCTGCAGGAAGCGCTCCAGCTGGGTCGCGTAGGAGCTGCCGATGACGTAGGGGTTGAACCGGTCATCGAGGTCGCCGAGCGCCTCGGCGAACGGGCGGCTCTCGCCGACCGAGGAGACGGAGTGGACGTAGTGGGCAACGATGCGGTCGATCGGGTCTCGGACCATGTAGATCAGCCTGGCCTCCGGCACCAGCTCGGCGATGCGGTCGGGTACGCCTGGCCGGAGTGGGTGCTGCGAGTAGCTCGGGGAGCAGTCGCCCCTCGCCGCCGCCTCCGGGTCGAACAGCGCCTCGTAGGCGGCCCGGTCGCCCACCCTCCCGAACGGCCAGGGGCCGTCCTGCTCACGGCAGAAGAAGTTCGGCTCCTTGGGCTCGCTGACCTGGACCTGGGGGTGGAGGCCGAGGTAGCGGTGAAGGCTGGTCGTGCCCGACTGGCCGGCGCCGATGACGAAGAAGTTGGGAAGCACGTCCCGCCTGTCTACACCCTTGCTAGCCTCCGCGAGTCGCCGATGAACGACGACGACCCTCCTTCGAGTACCTGGCCCCGAGCCGTGGCGCGATGCGCCGGGCGTCGGTTGCCTGAACTGGCCGGGCACGCCGGATGAACACCCTCGCCCTCATCGGCCTGCTCGTGCTCGTGGCGCTCAACGGCGTCTTCGTCGCCGCCGAGTTCGCACTGGTTCGGTCTCGCCGCGGAAAGCTCGAGCAATGGGTCGAGAAGGGCGACGCCGCCGGCAAGCGGGTGATCGCGCAGCTCGACCGCATCGACGAGACCCTCTCCGCCTGTCAGGTGGGGATCACGATGGCCTCGATCGGGATCGGCTTCCTCGGCGAGCCCGCGCTCGCGGTGTTGATCGAGCCGTTGTTCGGCGGGCTCTCCCACGGAGCCGCGACGGCGCTCGCATTCGCGATCGCCTTCACGCTCGCCACCTCACTCCACATAACCGTCGGCGAGCAGGTGCCGAAGATGATGGCGATCACCCATGCCGAGGAGACGGCCAGGCGGGTCTCCCGGCCGTTGAACATCTTCAGCAGGATCACCGCGCCGTTCACCCTCGGCCTCAACAAGATCTCCAACGCGATCCTTCGCCTCTTCGGGATCCGCCCGGGCGATCTCGAGGAGAAGCCGACGACCGAGGACCTAAAGCTGCTGATCGGGCAGTCGGCGGTCGGCGGCGAGCTCGACCCCGGCGAGGCGACGATGCTCGGCGGCGTCTTCCACCTTCATGAGCAGGAGGCCCGCGAGGTGATGACGCCTATTCCCGCCGTGGTGACGGTGGACGCGGGGGCGACCGCCGCCGCGGCGCTCCAGCTCTGTGTCAGCTCGGGCCACAACCGCCTCGTGGTGGTCGAGAACGGCAACCAGGACCGGGTCCGGGGCATGGCCCACGCGCTGAGGCTCGCGCGGCTCTACATGAGCGACGGCCCCGACGCCGCGATCGAGCCCGCGATCAGGGACGCCCTGATCGTCCCCGAGACGAAGCCGCTCGACGACCTCCTTACCGAGCTCCAGCGCCAGCGCTCCTCAATGGGGATCGTCGTGGACGAGTACGGCCGCACCGTGGGCGTGGTCACGATCGAGGACATCCTCGAGGAGGTCGTGGGGGAGATCGAGGACGAGACCGACCCCTTGGCGGGCGCCGTGCGCCAGCTCAGCAACGGCGACTGGTACGTGCGGGGCCATGTTTCGCTCGGCGATCTCGCCGATCGCGGGATCAAGCTGCCCGTGGACACCGACGCCTACAACTCGATCGGGGGCTATGTCTTCGGCGAGCTGGGGCGCCTGCCCAAGCGCGGCGACCTGATCAGCGCCGACGGCTTCGAGATCCGGGTCGAGTCGGTCAGGGAGAACCGGGTCGAGGCGGTCCGGATTCACCCCCGCGACGGCTCCTGACCAGGAGTTCGTGCGGATTTGCACTCTGTGCAGGGATAAATCTGTTCGTCCGCGCTCGCCTCTAGCTTGCCGCCAACCCTGAGCGGTTTGAAAGCGAGGTGGCAGTGATGTGGGTCGTCCGTCTGAGCGACAAGCAGCTCGAGGTCGTACGCGCAGTGCTTCGCTCCGAGGAGCATCGTGGGCCTGCGCTTGAAGGTGCGCTTGAGGCGCTCGATCTGGCCCGCTGGGACGACCTGCCGGAGGCCTCGCTCCCCTGGTCGGAGGTCGAGGACCGGGCGCGGAGTCAGAACATCACGGAGGCCGACGTTATCTGGGATCTTTGCGGTCGCCATGCCGAGCCCGCCGTTCCACCGATGGAGGCAGGCGCGAAGAAGCGCCGGCGCAAGGGCCGCGCTGCCGGCGGCAAGCGCGCCGCCTAGAGCCGCTCTCTGCCTCGCGGCCGCGGCCGCGGCCGCGCTGGTCGCCGGCTGCGGGGACGATCCAGCTCACAGCGCCGACCGTTTCAACGGCGCCGCGGCGATGCGGCTGGTTGAGCGCCAGGTCGCGGTCGGACGGCGACCGGCCGGCTCACCCCAGCTCCGCGGCCTCTCCGCCCGGCTCACGCGTGAGCTGCCGCGGGGGCGCCTGGAGCCCGTCCCCGGCCATCCCGGCCTACGGAACGCGGTCGGGAGCCTCCCCGGGCCTGGCCCGGCGCTGCTGATCGGCGCCCACTACGACACCGAGTACCAGCCGCGCGGCTTCGTCGGGGCCAACGACGGCGCCGCCGGCACCGCCGCGGTGATCGGGATTGCGCGGGCGCTTCGGCGCGAGCTACCCGCGGGCCACCGCGAGGTCCGATTCGTGCTCTTCGACGGGGAGGAGGAGTCGCCGGGCTGCGCCGACGAAGATTTCGCGGACTGCGCGCTCCGGGGTTCCACGGCCTACGCCGATGCCCACGCCGACGAGCTGGGAGAGGTGATCCTGCTCGACTACATCGCCGGCCGCGACGAGCTGATCAGGCGAGAGGGCAACTCGGACCCGGGCCTCTGGGACCGGCTGCTCGAGTCGGCCGGCCGCGTCGGTGCCCGGGGCGTCTTCTCCGACGAGGAGCAGGTGGCGCTGCTGGACGACCACTACCCCTTCGTCGAGCGGGGGGTGCCGGCGATCGACCTGATCGACTTCTCCTACCCCCACCGGGACACGGTGAAGGACACGCCCGACAAGCTCTCGGTCAGCTCCATCGACGCCGTCGGGGAGGCCGTGACGGCGCTCGCGATCGAGCTCGCCTCACCCTGAGCTGGCCGTCTAGGAGCGCTCGTACTCGTAGAAGCCGGCGCCAGACTTGCGGCCGAGCTTGCCCTCGCCCACCAGGGAGATGAGCCGGCCCGGCGGCTTGTAGTGCTCGGCGCCGCTGTCCGCGTGCATCGCCTGGCCGATCGCGACGGCCACGTCGATCCCCACGAGATCGAGCAGGGCCAGCGGCCCCATCGGGTAGCTGGCGCCGAGGGTCATGCACCGGTCCACGTCCTCGGGAGGCATCCCCGTCTCCTCGAGCACGCGGACGGCGCTGAACAGGTAGGGAAAGAGCAGCCGGTTGACGACGAAGCCCGACTTGTCGGGCACCTCGACCACCGTCTTGCCGACCGCCTCGCACCAGTCCCTGGCTCGCCGGCCGACCTCCTCGTCAGCGCCCTGGGGGATGCAGAGCTCGACCAGCTCCATCCGGACGACCGGGTTGAACGGGTGCAGCCCGACGATCCGGTCGCCGTGTCCCGAGCGCTTGCCGAGCTCGGATACCCCGAGCGATGAGGTCGTCGTCGCCAGGTCCGCATCCGGGCAGGCCTCGCCGACCTCCTTCAGGAGCTTCACCTTGGCGTCCAGCTCCTCGACGATCGCCTCGATGATCAGATCGCACTCGGCCAGGTCCTCGACCCTGGTCGTCACCTTGACCTTGCCAGGGTCACCTCCATCGACCTTGGCGCAGAGCCTGTGAGCCTGCTCCTCCGCGTTCCAGGCGGAGGCGTCGGAGCGCGCGAGCAGCACCGTCCTGGAGACGGAGCTGGCGCACGCGGCGAGGCCGCAGGCGATCGCGCCGCTTCCGGCGATCGCGGGCTTCCGGTATCTGTCCGACGCTGCCACGGACCGGAATTGCTATCAGGCATCCGCCGCGCGCGCTCAGGGCTCACCCTGGCTGACTCGCCAGTCAATCGATCGAGTATGTTTCGGTTCAAGCGCGGCCGGCGCCCAGGACCGGGCCGCAAACGAAGACCTCTAGGAGGAAATCGCATGGCGGATGCCAAGTTCCAGGGTCGCGAGGTCGTCATCGTCGAAGCAGCGCGCACCCCCGTGGGCCGCGGTCACGAGGAGAAGGGCTACTACAAGGACACCCATCCCTCGACCCTGCTGGCCAAGACCTACTCCGAGGTGATCGAGCGCTCAGGCATCGAGGCTTCCGAGGTTGAGGACGTCGTCGGCGGCTGCGTCCAGCAGTTCGGCGAGCAGGGCCTCAACATCGCCCGCAACGCCTGGCTCGAGGCCGGGCTGCCGATCGAGACCCCCGCCACCACCGTTGACCGCCAGTGCGGCTCAGGCCAGCAGGCAGTCAACTTCTCCGCGGCGATGATCGCCTCGGGCGTCCACGACGTGATGATCGGCGGCGGCGTCGAGCACATGGGCCACATCTCCTTCGCCGACTCGGTCTCGGTGATGGAGGAGCATGGCTTCGCCTTCTCGCCCGAGTTGATCAAGCACTACAACCTCGTGCCCCAGGGCATCTCGGCCGAGATGATCGCCGACAAGTGGGAGATCCCCCGCTCCGAGCTTGACGAGCTGGCGCTGGACTCCCACCAGAAGGCTCACGTCGCGACCGAGGAGGGCCGCTTCGAGCGGGAGATGATCCCCTGGAGGAACAACGGTGACACCTACGTCGTAGACCAGGGCATCCGTCCCCCCGGTCCCCAGAGCGCGGAGAAGCTCGCCTCGCTGAAGCCGGCCTTCAAGGAGGACGGCAAGGTCACCGCCGGCAACTCCTCGCAGGTCTCCGACGGCGCGGCCGCGGTGCTGCTGATGACCCGCGAGAAGGCCGACGCCCTCGGGTTGAAGCCGCGCGCCAAGATCGTGGACCAGACCACGGTCGGCGTCGACCCCGTGATCATGCTCACCGGCCCGATCCCCGCGACCCGGAAGATCTTGGAGCGCAACGGGATGAAGATGGACGACATCGACCTGGTCGAGATCAACGAGGCCTTCGCCTCGGTCGTCGCAGCCTGGCGCCGGGAGTTGGAGCCCGACATGGACCGCGTCAACGTCAACGGCGGCGCGATCGCGCTCGGCCATCCGCTCGGCTCCACCGGAGCGAGGCTGATCACCACCCTCCTGCACGAGCTGGAGCGCACCGACAAGGAGACCGGCCTCGTGACCATGTGTTGCGGCGGCGGGCTCGGCACCGGCACCCTCATTCAGCGGGTCTAGCTCCGCATGAGTCCATCTGGCCGACCGCCGGGCGCGGCGGCTCGCCGGTCCGCTGACGCTTGGAGCGCTGACGATCGCGAGCTGATGGGCGCCGACAAGGTGATGAAGCGCCTGATGGAGGAGCGGGGCCCGATCGATCCCGAGGAGGATCGCCGCGGCAGCCGCCCCAATCCCTATGAGGCGCTTGCGCGGGCGATCGTCGGGCAGCAGCTCTCGACCAAGGCCGCCGCCTCGATCTGGAAGCGGGTGGTGAAGGTCTTAGGCGGCAAGACGCCGAAGCCCAGGCAGCTTCTCGCGGCCGACCCCCAGGAGCTTCGTGACGCCGGGCTCTCCTGGGCGAAGGTGGGCTTCCTCCAGGACCTCGCCGAGAAGGTCGAGACCGGGGAGGTTGACCTCAAGGCCCTGAAGAAGCTGTCCGACGAGGACGTGATCGCCGAGCTGACCGAGATCAAGGGGATCGGCCGCTGGACGGCCGAGATGTTCCTGATGTTCCACCTCGCCCGACCCGACGTGATCTCCACCGGTGACCTCGGGATCAGGCGCGCGATGCAGATCGGCTACGGGGTGGAGGAGCTGCCCGGGCCCACCGACATGGAGAAGATCGCCGAGTCCTGGCGCCCGCACCGCACCCTCGCCTGCCTCTACCTGTGGCGCTCGCTCGACAACGCTCCGACCTAGAGCGCTCCGGCAGGGTCGAGTAGGGTGCGCGGCGGCCTTGGGGGATGCAAGCGCCGAGGCAACCAGACCTACGGAAGGAACGAGATAACGAAGAAGTTCGTACTGCTCGCCGTGTGCGCACTCGCGATCGGAGCGGTCGTCGCCGGCTGCGGCAGCGACGATGACAGCAGCGACGAGACCAGCAGCGACGCGCTGACGAAGTCCCAGTTCGTCAGTCAGGCGGACGCGATCTGCGCCACGGGCAACAAGAAGCTCGATCAGGCCGCCAGCGAGCTGGGAAACAACCCGAGCAAGGGGCAGATCGAGGCTTTCGCGAGCGACGATGCCGTGCCCACGATCCAGGCCGAGGTTGACCAGATCGGCGCCCTTGCCGCTCCGGAGGGTGACGAGGATCAGGTGGATGCGATCTTGACGGCCGCCCAGGACGCGGTCGACGAGATCGACAGCGATCCCGGTTCACTCGGCGGCGGCGCCGATACGTTCGCCGAGGCCAACGTACAGCCTCAGGGTGCGATCGTTGACGGCCTGCAGGAGCGTCCCAGGCTGGCCAACGAATACGGGCTGACCGCCTGCGGAGGCTGAGCCTTCCGTATCCCGCGCGGGCGACGGCTGCGGCGATCCTCGCCGTGGCCGTCGTCGCGGGGTGCGGCGGCACGGCGACTGCATCGGCCACTGAGGGGAGCGAATGACAAAAGCGCTTGACCGCATCGGGATCACCGCCATCGGCGAGAGCGCGACCGAGCTCGCCGAGGAGGGCCGCCGCGCCGAGAAGGCGGGGATCGAGTGCGTCTGGGCGCCGGAGCTGTTTCGCAGCAGCATCACCCAGGCGACCTGGCTCGCCGCCCAGACGGAGACGATCGGCGTCGGCACCGGCATCGCCTGGGCCTTCACGCGGACCCCGTTCGTGCTCGCCGTATCCGCGCTCGACATCGACGAGATGTCAGGGGGACGCTTTCGCCTCGGCCTTGGCGCCGGGGTGAAGCGGCTGAACCAGACCTGGCACGGGGTGGAGTACGGGAAGCCGGCGCCGCACCTGAAGGAGGCGATCGAGGCCGTCCGCCTGATCATGGAGAAGGCGCACACCGGCGACCCCATTCGCTTCGAGGGCTCCTACTACGACATCGACATCAAGGGCTGGGTCCGGCTTCAGAAGCCGGTCCGCGAGAGGGTCCCGATCTACACGGCAGCCGTCCGCGAGGGCATGTGCCGGATGGCGGGCGACGTGGCCGACGGCCTCGTCGGCCACCTGATCGCCTCGACGCGTTGGCTGGACGAGGTCATGGTCCCCAGCTTCGAGGAGGGCCTGAGGCGCTCGGGCCGACAGCGCGCCGACCTCGACTTCCTACCCGGGGTCTGCTGCGCGATCGACGACGACGAGCAGCGCGCCCGCGACGCGGCTCGCCGGACGCTCGCCTTCTACGCGACGGTGCGGACCTACATGCCGCTCTGGGAGCTGCACGGCTTCGGCGCCAACGCCGCCGCCTGTGGCGAGGCCTTCAAGAAGGGGGACCTCGAGGGAGTGGCCGCGGCGATCAGCGACGAGATGGTCGAGACCTACACCGCCGCGGGACCGATCGACAAGGTCCGTGAGCGCGTCGCCGAGGTCGCCGAGCGCGGGGACGGCGTCGGCGTCACGCCCCCGACCTACTTCATCCCTCCCGAGCAGGTCGCCGAGTACCAGCACAAGCTGATCGAGGCCTTCGGCCCCTCCGCGGGCCCGGCCTGAGGGTGGAGAGGGCGGCGCTCGGCGGCGCCGCCCTCTCCAGCCAAGTCGCCGCTACTTGATCAGGTTGGCCGTCGCGTGGCCGACGCTCATGCTGCCGGCCTCGAGGAAGTCCACGCGCACGAGGATCATCGTGCCGTTGTCTTCGCCCAGCGGCACCGGCGCCGGGGGGGTGACGGTGGCGCAGGTGTTGTCGGTGCGGTCGGTGTCGTCGTCGGCCACGACGACGCCGGTTGGCGTCGGCGACGCCGTCGTCCCGGTCACCTGGTCGACGAAGATGCGATCGAGGACCTGGTTGGGGTTGGCGTTGTAGCAGAGCTCCACCGACGCCAGGCGCTGCGCCTGGCCGGCCAGCGGGCTTGGCACGGTCAGCGGCAGGGAGAAGAACTGATCGGTGGCAATGCCCGCCGCCGTGAAGAGGGCCGTGCTCGTGCCGTAGGTGACGCTGGAGGTGAGGCTGGTGTCGGCGACCCAGCTGTTGTGCGCCAACGACAGGGTCGTCTTGCCGATCTTCGGCAGGAAGGTGTTGTTCGCCTTCTTGATCTGCAGGTAGAGCTTCTTGGCCTTCTTCGCGGTCAGCGTCTTGCCGCCGCCACCGATCGCCGGAGCGATCATGTAGGCGCCGATCGCAATCACAGCGATACCGAGCAGAGCCACCCAGCGCGGCGCCCTGCCCTTAAGCGTGTCGTTCATCTCTTCTCCCCAATTTTGTACGCGGGCGAGGCGAACGCCCCGTCCCTGTCATGCGCCTACAGTATGTCGCCCGGGCGGGTGAAGGCAACCCCTGGCGCGACTCTAGGCGCCGATGCCCTCAGCCAGGCGCTCGATCTCCTCGTGGCCGCTGATCACGGGGCCGTGGCCGGGGAGAGTGAGCGCCGGGCGCAGCTCGGCGAGCTTTCGGATAGAGCGGCGGTTCTCGGCGACGTCGTAGGTGAAGAGCTCAGGCGGCTCGCGAACGCCCGGGAGGGTCGTCGCGTAGCTCATGTTGCGGACCACGTCGCCGCAGATCGCGACCCGGTCCGCCTGGCGCCAGAAGATCACCTCGCCGCGGGCGTGGCCGGGGGCGTGGATCACCTCGAAGCCGGCGATCTCGTCGCCCTGCCTGAAGGGGCGCTCGACCTTGTACGGCGGGCCCTCCCAGATGCGCTTTATCACCCGGTTGTAGAGGTTGCGCGGGTGGGCCTCCTGGACCGGGCGGCGGCCCTCCATCGCATCCACGTCGTCCTCGTGGCAGGCGAGCGGGATTTCCCGCTTCTCGCAGATCGGCTTTGCGGCTCCCTGGTGGTCGGGATGGACGTGGGTCAGCGCCAGCATCGAGAGCTCGCGATCCGCGGTCTGCTTGCGGATCCGGCCGAGGTCCCAGCGGCGGCCGGCATCGATCAGGACGTCGCCCGCGAGGTAGATGTTGATCGTCGGCCGCGGGAACTCGTCGAGGCGCCAGACGCCCTCGGCGAGCTGCTTCACAGAGGATCCTCGTGGGGGATGATCCCCTCGTCATGGACGATCGCCTCCTCGCCGGGCCCCATCCCCCGCGGGTCGCCGCTGTGCCTGGCCAGCTCCTCGAGCCGTCCGATCTGCCTCTCGCCCTCGACCCTGGCGGGGTCGCCTTCGGGCAGCGGCCCGATCAGCCTGCGAATCCGGTTGCGGGCCTGCAGCGCGAAATGGGGGGTGGAGGGACCGGCGATCGTGCGGATATCCGCCGCGGTCACCCGGTCGGCCCTCAGGCGCTCCGGCGTCTCGGCTTCGCTCATGGTTTCTGCTTTCCCCCTCCGGCGGGTTGGCTCTCCTCGTCGGGGCCGCCGGGCAGCGCCAGCGAGTCCGTCGGGCCGCCGCCGCTGACCTGCGCCAGCTCGGCCAGCTCGTCGATCTCCGCCTGCATTGTTGCGCTCACCGTCGTAGTGTCGCCCATCAGCCAGAGATGGTTGTAGACGGCGCGGGTCGGGTCCTCCACGTAGCCCGGCTTGACGTCGAGGAGGAACTCGCGAAGCTCTGCCGGGAGCGGCGCCGGCGACTCGACCAGCAGCAGCGGCCCCCAGGCGCCGCTCGAGGAGAGCCCAGCCGACGCGGCCGCGTCCAGCGGGCGGGAGACGTTGGCGATCACCATCCCGTGGCCGGGGTCGTTGATGTTCCAGCCGAAGGAGGCGTCCGCGTAGCGGGCGAAGGCGATCGCGTTGGCGACCGGCCGCTCGGCGCCGATCCGTCGCACCGCGGCCGAGGCCCGCTTCAGCTTGCGGATCGCCTCCTCGGAGACGACCGACCGGGGGCCGAGCACGTAGACGGGCGTGCCGCGGTGGCGCCGCAGCGTCGCCAGCGTCGCCTCCGGCACGTCGTCGCGGCCGCTGAAGAGGACCGGGTCGCCCGAGCGCGCCGCCCAGGCCGCGGCCGGCATCGCGTAGGCGGGCTCGTCCTCGCTGACCACGATGAGGTGGGCCGGGTCGGCTCGGGTCAGGCGCCCCCGCAGGCGGTCGATGCCGTCGGCGAGCTCGGCGGGGCCGTCCCCCTCCACGGTGGTGCTGGCGAGGCCGCTGGGGGCGGCCACGTCACCGACACGGATCACCGCCGCGTCGGCGGGCCCGCCGCCCCTCGGCTTCAGGAAGTCGAGCGCGTCGATGGTCGGCTGCGGCAGTCCGTCAGCCTGGCCGAGCAGGATCGGCGCCCGCAGCGGCGGGCCCGACAGCACCGAGGCGGCGATCCCCGATTGCCAGTCTTCGGAGTTGACGAGCACGGCTGCCTCCAGCGGCGCCGCGCTCGCGGGGTGGGTGGCCAGCGCGGCCGCGGCCGCGTCGGTCGTCGGGTCGCCGCCGCTTATCCGGGTCGTGTTCCGCGTGGCGACGACCGGGAACCCGAGGGTGCCGACTTGGCCCGGGTCGTTGCCCTCGGCAGCGAAGGTGACCACCCGGCTGCCGGCCCCGGAGTCGTCCTCGCCGCCGAGCGGCCCCGAGGCGATCGCCCAGACGACGACCGCCGCAAGCACGATGGCTCCCAGGCCCAGCAGGGCGTGGCGGCCCGAGATGTAGATGGGGAGGTCACGGACCCTGGCCGCAGCATCACGGAACCTGCCCGCAGCATCCTTGATCGCTTCGGGCACCCGCACCGGGGGAACGCTATCCGACCCGGCGCTGCGGGCGCGCCCGGGGGGAAGTGCTCAGGCGGCCTACGAGTGGATTCTCGAATACCTCGAGGGCCAGACCGTCGAGGGCGGCACGTCCGGGTTGAAGGAGCAGGGGATCCAGCAGGTGCTGGCCGACGTCGCCACCGAGATCGACTCCGCGAGGCTGCGCGCCTCCTGGATGGGCCGAAACGGCCGCCCGGGGGCGCCTCGAGCTGCTCGGCGACGTGGCGAAGGCCAACGGCGCCGCCGCCGCGCACGGCTCCAAGCCGTAGACCGTCCTGGCCCCGGCCCGCGGGAATTGAACGACGACTTTTCCGGCTGCATGCCGGAAAAGTCGTCAATCGTGGGTGCGGGGTCGAGGCGGGCGGCGCAGCGTCCCGGGCTCTCTCGCCCGGCTGCAAACCGTCGTTCAGCGGCCTACATACGCCAGCCGGGTTTGTGAGCAGATCGTCACGATTGGTAGCCTTGTCGGTGTCAGCCACAGAACGCCTAATTCCGTCGGCTCTGAGCCGTGCGGAAGCGGGGGACCCGGTTTCACGGGGCGAAAGGCGCGAATGCGCCAAGCGCCACTCACTCGGCGCGAGCCCGACAGCTAACCCCGCAGGCACTTACGAGTGATGAGCAACCGGTCCGCCAATCCCCGAGCTTCAAGCCGCTTCGTGCGGTTGTTCGCCGCGCTCTCTGTGGGCGCCCTCGCGGTCGCCGCGTCCGCCCTCTTCGACGCCGTCTCGGCGCCGGCCCAGACCCTGCAGGAGCGCTTCGATGGCACCCAGTCGAAGCTCGACCACGCCGAGAGCCGGGAGGGCGTGCTCACAACCCAGATCTCCGGCTATTCCGACCAGATTTCCACCCTTGAGGGACAGGTGGCCGTTCTTCGCAATCGCGAGGCCGCGGTCGCGGAGAGGCTGGCCGCCAAGCAGGCCGAGCTCGACCGGACCCAGGTCCAACTGCAGGTGCTCCGCCAGCAACTCGACCGCGCGATCTCGATGCTCGAGGAGCGCCTTGTCCAGATCTACAAGTCGGGTGAGCCCGACGTGCTGACCGTGTTGCTCAACTCCAACGGCTTTGACGATCTCGCGGTGCGCGAGGAGTACCTGCAGCGCCTCGAGGACCAGGACAACGAGATCGTCGGGAACGTACGTGACCTCCGCAACCAGATGCAGGAGATCGTGGACAGAGTGAAGACGGCCCGCGATGAGATCGCCCAGCAGAAGCAGCAGCTCGAGAGCACCAGGGCCGCGCTGGAGAGCCGAGCGAGCGCGCTCGCCGACGCGCGCGGCCAGCGGCAGACCCTGCTCTCGAGGGTCCGCTCGCAGAAGGACAACCTCGAGGGCGACCTCTCAGAGATCTCCAAGAAGATCCAGGAGCAGCTCGGCAGCGGCCTCCCGGCCGGCCCGATCCGACACGGCTCCGGCATCTTCATCTGGCCGGTCAATGGGACGATCAGCTCGCTCTTCGGCTGGCGATGGGGCCGCATGCATGAGGGTCTCGACATCGCGGCGCCCGGCGGAACACCGATCAGGGCCGCGGCGTCGGGCAACATCGTGCTTGCCGCCTACACCGGCGGATACGGGAACTACACATGCATCGACCACGGCGGCGGGCTCTCCACGTGTTACGGCCACCAGTCGGGGTTCGCCCGTACCGGGGGCTCGGTCGCTCAGGGAACGGTGATCGGCTACGTGGGCTCGACCGGGCACAGCACGGGCGACCACCTCCACTTCGAGGTTCGGGTCAACGGTACGGCCGTAGATCCGCTCGGCTACCTCTAGAGCCACAGCCGCTCACCGGAAGGCTCGAGCTGTCGTTGCATCCAGCGCAGCGCCACGGCCTGCAGCTCGGCGTCGTGCTGGATCGAGCGGTGGTCGCCTCCGGGGATCAGCACCAGCTTGCGGGGGTCGAGGGCGCGCTCGTAGAGCTCGATCGACCAGTCGCAGGGGATCTGGTCGTCGCCCTCGGCATGCAGCAGGATCAACGGCCGCCCGTCGAGGCGCTCGACCGCGTCGCGCAGGTCGTGCTCCCCCAGCCAGGCGAAGAGGGCATCGGCGTCCACCCGCATGTCGAGGCGCTCCTCGCGCAGGCCGCTGCGCAGGTGCTGCTCACCCGCCGGACAGATCGCGATCACGCCGCCGATCTGCTCGGAGACGGCGGCGGCATGGATGGCGAGAAAACCGCCCATGCTCGATCCTCGCACCGCCACCCGCTTGGGATCCACGCCCTCGACTCCGGCCAGCAGGCGCGCCATCCGGATCACGTCGGCCACCGCCGCGGGCGACATCTCGCCGTCGGAGTCCCCGTGGCCGCGGGCGTCGAAGCTGAGGGCCGCCCAGCCCGAGCGAGCGGCGAGCCTGGCGAAGTCCGCGTGGTTCTCCTTGCAGGAGCCGGCGCCGTGGAGGATCAGCACCGCCGGCCACGGCGGCTCGGGAGCCGCGCTCGCCAGATCGCCCTCCCCGGCGGGGAGCCAGAGCGCGTAGGCGAGACCCTCGTGCGAGCCCTCGCGATCCGGGCGGCGGGGGGCGGGCGGATTCATGGCGCGATTCTCCCACGCGTGCACGGCCGGTCGCGGGAGATCGCGCCCCCTGCGTCACAATGGCGCACCCATGCCACCGCAGACCGAGAGCGAAGCCGTGCCCGCCGACCGCGTCGCGGGCTCCCCCGTGTACCCGCGCGGCTCGCGCGTCAACGAGCGCGGGCACCTCGAGATCGGGGGCTGCGACATCGTCGAGCTCGCCGCCGAGTTCGGGACGCCGGCCTACGTTTATGCCGAGGACGACGCCCGCTCGCGAGCGCGCGACTACCTGGCCGCCTTCGGGGGGCTCACCGACGACTTCGATGTCCTCTTCGCCAGCAAGGCCTTCGCGGCGACCCCGGCCTACCGGCTGATGGTCGAGGAGGGCCTCTCGATCGATGTCGCCTCGGGAGGCGAGCTGCACATGGCGCTGGCGGCGGGCGCCGACCCCGCGCGGATACACATGCACGGCAACAACAAGTCCAGGCGCGAGTTGGAGTACGCCTTCGAGTCGGGGGTCGGCCACCTGATCGTCGATTCGCTGGACGAGATCGAGCTCGCCGACGGTCTGCTCGACCGTCCCCAGCGGGTGCTGATCAGGCTCACCCCGGGGATCGAGGCCTCGACCCACTCCCACATCCAGACGGGCCAGATCGACTCCAAGTTCGGCTTCGGGCTCGCCGACGGGCTCGCCGAGAGCGCCGTCGAGAGGGTCCGCGCATCCAGGCACCTCGAGCTGGTCGGGCTGCACGCCCACATCGGCTCGCAGATCTTCGAGCTCGAGCCCTACGTGCGGGCGATCGAGGTGCTGGCCGGCTTCAGCGACTCGCTCGACCTGGAGCCGGAGCTGATGAACGTCGGTGGGGGCCTCGGGATCGCCTACACGGCCGCTGATGAGCCACCCACGATCGAGGAGTACGTCGAGGTCAAGGTCAAGGGGATCCAGAAGGTCTTCGACCCCGCGCCGCGGGTCCTGATCGAGCCGGGCCGCTCCCTGGTCGGCAACGCCGGGGTGACGATGTACACGGTCGGCACCGTGAAGGAGATCCCCGGGGTCCGCACCTACGTCGGCGTGGACGGAGGCATGTCGGACAACCTTCGCCCGATGCTCTACCAGGCGCGCTACGAGGCACTGGTCGCCAACCGAGCCGCCCAACCGCCCGACGCCCTCGCGACCGTCGCAGGCATGCACTGCGAGTCGGGGGACGTGCTGGTGCGCGACGTCGAGCTCGCGGCCCCCGCGGTGGGCGACCTGCTCGTCACACCGGCCACCGGCGCCTACGGGCACGTGATGGCCAACAACTACAACGGCGTCCCGCGCCCGCCGGTGGTCTTCTGCCGCGACGGCGACGCGAGGGTGGTCGTGCGCCGCGAGAGCTGGGACGACCTGCTGTCGAGGGACGCCGAATGAGCAACACCGCATACGTCGGGCTGCTCGGCCGGGGGGCCGTCGGCGACGCCTTCCATGATCTGCTCGCCGATCGGGCCGACGCGGTCGAGGAGGCGACCGGCAGGCGCCCGGAGATCAGTGGAGTGCTCACCAGCAAGAAGGGGAGCTTCGACGAGATCCTCGCCGCCAGCGACGTGATTGTGGAGTTGATCGGCGGCACCGACCCGGCACGCGACTACGTGACCCGGGCGCTGCGCTCGGGCCGTGACGTCGTCACCGCCAACAAGCAGCTGATCGCCCAGCACGGCGACGAGCTGGCCGAGGCCGCCCGCGAGGGCGGCGCCGAGCTCCGCTTCGAGGCAGCCGTGGCGGGGGCGATCCCCGTGATCCGGGTCGTCAAGGAGAGCCTCGGCACGATCGAGATCGAGAAGGTCTTCGGGATCGTCAACGGGACGACCAACTACATCCTCACCGAGATGGCGCGCACCGGCGCCTCCTACGACTCCGCGCTGAAGCGGGCCCAGGAGCTCGGCTACGCCGAAGCCGACCCGACCGATGACGTCAACGGCGCCGACGCGGCGGCCAAGATGGCGATCCTGGCGCGGCTCGCCTTCGGCTCCCCGGTCACCCTCGAGCACGTCGAGTACGAGGGGATTGAGGAGATCAGCTCCGACGACCTCTCATATGCCAAGGAGCTGGGGCTGTCGCTGAAGCTGCTCGGGGTTGCCGAGCGGCGAGGGGAGGGCGCGCTCAGCATCCGGGTCTTCCCCTGCTTCCTCTACCCGGGTCACCCTCTCGCCCCCGTCGAGGGCGCCTTCAACGCCGTCATGGTCGAGGCGCCCGCGATCAGGGAGATCACCATGTCCGGCCCCGGCGCCGGGGGGATCGAGACCGCCACCGCGGTGCTCGGCGACGTCGTCTCCGTGCTGGCCGGCGGCTCGCCGCTGGGCGAGGCGAGCGGCAAGGTCAAGATCGCCAAGGACATCAGCTCGGCCTTCTACCTCCACCTCGAGGTCGAGGATCGCCCCGGCGTGCTCGCCAAGGTGGCGGAGATACTCGGTGAGAACGAGGTCTCCGTGCGCAGCGTGGTTCAGCATGGGCTCGGCGCCGACGCCCGCCTGGTGATGGTCATGCACGAGGTCGAGGAGAAGCGATTCAAGGCGGCGCTGTCCAAGCTCGGCAAGCTCAAGTTCATGCGCTCGGCGCCGCGCTCGATCCGGGTGATCGAGGAAGAGTTCAAGTAGTGCCGGCCCCGCTGATCGAGCGCTATCGCGAGCGGCTGCCACTCGAGCCCGGCGATCCCATCGTCTCGCTCAACGAGGGCTCGACCCCGCTGATCCGCGCTGCAGCGATTTCGGAGCGGGTCGGGGCTGAGGTCTACCTCAAGTTCGAGGGCGCGAACCCCACCGGCAGCTTCAAGGATCGCGGGATGACCGTCGCCGTCTCCCGGGCCAAGGGCTCCGGTGCCGAGGCGGTGATCTGCGCCTCGACCGGCAACACGGCCGCCAGCGCGGCCGCCTACGCGGCCCGGGCAGGGATGAGGGGCGTCGTGATCGTCCCCGAGGGCAAGATCGCGATCGGCAAGCTCGCCCAGGCCCTCATGCACGGCGCCCGCGTGATCGCTCTCGAGGGCAACTTCGACCAGGCGCTGGAGATCGTCCGCGAGATCGCCCAGCGCCACCCCGTCGAGCTGGTCAACTCGGTCAACCCCTACCGGATAGAGGGCCAGAAGACCGCCGCCTTCGAGGTCTGCGAGGAGCTCGGCGAGGCTCCCGGGGCGCTGGCGATACCGGTCGGCAACGCCGGCAACATCACCGCCTACTGGCGCGGCTTCAAGGAGTACGAGGAGTCGCCGATCCTCTACGGCTTCCAGGCTGCCGGCGCGGCGCCGCTGGTCGAGGGCCACCCAATCGAGAACCCCGAGACGGTGGCCTCAGCGATCCGGATCGGCAACCCGGCCCGCTGGGAGGAGGCGATGACGGCACTGACAGGGTCGCGCGGCAGGATCGCCGCCGTCAGCGACGAGCAGATCCTCGACGCCTACCGCCTGCTCGCCTCAACCGAGGGCGTCTTCTGCGAGCCGGCCTCGGCGGCATCGGTCGCCGGGCTGCTCGCCCACGGGCTGCCTGTGGCCGAGGGTGACGAGCCTCCCGCCTCGGTCGTCTGCGTGCTCACCGGCCATGGCCTCAAGGACCCCGACACGGCGCTCGGCAAGGCGCCGGCGGTGATCGGCTGCAAGAACGACCTGGCGGTGGTCGAGAAGGCGGTCTTCGACTAAGCCTTCTTGGGCTTGGCCTTGCCGACCTTGAGGACCTTGACTCGGCCGACGTTGCCGGCCTCGTCGATCGCGCGGACCGCGACGTAGCGAGACCTGTTCACCGGCAGCCGGTAGGTGACCTTCTTGCCGGCGGAGGCGCCCTTGTGAGCCTTCAGCTTCTTGGCCTGGCGGAAGTTGGCGGCGGTGATCTTCTTGCGGGAGCTGACCGCCTGGAAGCTCTTGGGCCTGCCCGCGTACCAGTCGTCGCCCGGGCTCTTGAAGCTGATCGCTGTCCTGGCCTTGTTGACCTTGGCCTTCCTCAGGGCGCCGGGCGGGCGGGTGTCAAGGCCGTAGCGCCCGGTGTTGCGCTCGTCGTGGCGGTAGCTCCACCATTCGTCGTTAGCGGCCGACTTGCCCTGGGTGTCCCACGCCATCAGGTAGCCCTCACGGGTTCCGGCAACCAGCTCGACCTTCCCGTCGGAGTCAAGGTCGCCGACCGTCGGGCCGAACACGATCCATCCCGTCTGGAACTTGGGGAAGCCGCTCGCCTGGGCGCCGGTGTCGGTGTTGTAGGCGTGCATGGCGGAACTGTCGCCGCCGATGACCATCTCGGCGCGGCCGTCGCCGGTCAGGTCGGCGATCACCGGCGCGCCGAGGAAATCGAGTCCCTGCTGCTTGGCGGGAAAGGCGGAGGTGGGGAGGCCACTGACGGCGTCGTTGACCCGCGCGTAGTTGTTCAGTGGGATCCCGCTTCCGGAGAGGAAGAGCGAGCCCGAGACCGAGGCGAGGCCGCTGCCCGGCTCGGCGAAGCCAAGCGTGTCGGAGGCGCCGAAGCGGCCGAATGCCCCCGAGGTCGTGAAGTTCACCGGCAGGTCCTGGGTCGGGTCGCCGTCGATCACGGCGTCGGGCAGGTCGAGCAGGTCCACGTTGCCGCCGATCAGCTGGAACACCAGCGGCAGCGCGGCGGCGGCCGGGCCGTAGTCGGTGACCTTGGTGCCGTCGGTCTCGAACAGGGCGCTGGGGGAGAAGATGCCGGGCGCCGCCACGATCTCGGTCCGGCCATCCCCGTCGACGTCCGCGGCGCTCGGGGCGTTCGCTCCCTCGGTGATGAACTCCTGGGCCGACCCGTAGTAGACAGCCAGGCCGCCGAAGCTGTTGGGCCAGCCGGGGACCGGCGTCCCGTCGGCGTTGTAGGCGTGCAGGTGGGAGGCGACGTTGAGCTGCTGGAGGCCTCCGCCCGGGGTCTCGTTGTATTGGGTGCGGACCACCAGCTCGGGCGTATTGTCACCGTCCAGCTCGGCCAGCGTCGCCGGCACGTCGATCTTCTCGTCGTTGATCAGCTGCCGCCCGCCGCCCGGGGTCGGCGCCACGGGCTTCACCGGCCACCCCGGCAGGTCGCTGCCGTTGGGCCGCCAGACGTGAATCCGGCCGTCCCACCCCGTTTGCACGATCTCCAGCCTCGAGTCGCCGTCCATGTCGGCGAGCACCGGGGGAGAGCTCGCACCCATCACGGGCTGCCGCGTGAAGTTGAGATCGGGACGCGGGATCGCCGGGGCCGTCACACCGGTGTTGAGGGCCCTGGGCCATCCGGCACGGCGGTTGCCGCGAGAGTCCCAGACGTAGACCCGGCCGGTGAGGGTCGATGCCACCACCCACTGGTTGCCGTCGTGGTCGAGGTCGCCGACCGCGACGTTGCTGAGGACAGGCTCGTGACCGGGATCGACGCCGGCGTGCTGGCGGGTGACCTGGGTGGCGTTCGTGTTGACGGGCCAGCCGGGAAGCTCGGCGCCCTTGTCGTCGAGGGCGTGAACCCGTCCGTCGGCGTCGCCGAAGATCGTCGCCAGCTTCCCCGTGCCCTGGAGGTCGGCGAGCGCCGGCTGCGACTCGAGGCCGGGGCCGATCTCCTTGGGGAAGCCGTCGCGCCAGGAGTTGTCCCGGTGGACCGCGATCGCGCGGCGCTCCTCGCCGGTCCTTCCCTGCGAGTCCTCGACCGTGACCCGGATCGTGACCGTGTACTGCTCGTTGGTCTCGAGCGTCTTGGACTGTGAGAGGCCGAATGGGTTCTGGGCGCTGTCCCAAAAGGACTGGGGCACGCTGGAGAGGTCGATGCTGCCGAGCTGCCCGTCCGCGGCCGCGTTGCCGCTCGCCGCCTCCTGGAACTCGCCCTCGGTCGGCTCGGCACCCGGGGCGAACTCGAGCTTCCATTCCGCCACCGAGTCCCGCGGCGCCGCCACGTGGCCGGCGACCGGCACGGTGGAGGCCTTGGTCGGGTCGCGCAGCGAGTACCAGTCCGGCGAGTCGATCCAGGCGACCGGGGGAATGTCGCCGTTGGAGATCTGCTCCATCGCCTCGCGGACGTCCGGCCGCCCGTAGCCGTACTGGAGGTCCCAGCCCGGCTTGCCCTCCCAGCCGTAGGGAGGGTTCGGGTTGCCGCTGATGTCGGTCGCGCTCTCGCGCACCACCTGGATCGCCTCCTGGCCGCTGAGTGGCCCGCCCGTCAGCCCGGCCTCCTTGCCGTAGGCGATCACGAGGCTCATCACGCCGCCCACGGTCGGCGTCGCCTCTGAGGTGGTCCCGCCGGTGGTCGCACCCACGAACATGTTGTGGGTGCCCCACTCGGGGTAGCTCGACCGCGCGTTGTAGGTCGTGGTGGCCGCGTTGGTCGCGCTGGCGTTGGCGGCGCTGGTGGACAGGCCGTGGGAGTTGGCGACCACCGCGTTGCCGGGCAGCACGTGCGGGTGCATCATCCCGCCCTGGTGGTCGGTCGAGTTGAAGTCGTTTGAGGACTCGACCATGACCACGCCGTCCTCCCACAACTTCTCCACCGCCTGGTCCATGAACGACGAGTAGCCCAGGTCGGCGGTGGTCGAGACGATCACGTCGGCGCCGATGTCCCCTGCGTAGAGCCAGGCCTGCGCCAGGTCGTCGGTGCGATCAAGCGCCTCCGCTCCGGCCTTGATCGGGATCAGCATGCAGCGTGGGCAGATGCCCGCGTCGCCGATCCCGTTGTTGGTCTCGGCGGCGGCCTGCTTCATCTGGCCGTTTGCGTGGCCGTAGGTGGAGTCCAGGGTCGCCGGGTCGTTCTGGTCGTTGTAGAAGTCCCAGCCGGAGATGTCGTCCGCGTAGCCGTTGCCGTCGTCGTCGACCCCGTCGGAGAAGCGGACGATGATGTCCTCGGGATCGACCACGCCGTTGCCGTTGGCATCGGGGGGCGCGGTGGCGTTGAAGGTCTCGTAGTCCGAGGCGCTGAGCTGGTCTGTGAGGCCGTCGGGGTCGGTGGGCGTGGGCAGCTCGCCCTGGTTGAGAAAGACCCTGTTTCGCAACTCGGCGGCGTCGCCGTTGTGCCAGTTGATCCCGCCCTCGATGTAGGCGATGCGGGTGTCGGGGTTGCCGATCGTGAAGTCGCTCCAGGCGCTGTCCGCGGTCGGGCTGCTGGTGGTGCGGCCGATGTTCATCCCGGCCGAGGCGCCGGCGTCCGCGCCGGGGGTGCACTGCGAGGGCCCGGCGAACAGGTAGTGCTGCTGGGCGTCGGCGGCCTTGGTCGAGCAGGTGCCGACCCCGCCCTGCTCGGCCGGGTCGTAGCCGGGGTCGTTGGGCGGGTCCTGCGGGAAGGCCGCCCAGGCGCTAGCGGCGCCCACCAGCAGCGCAACGATCGCGATCGGCGCCGCTATCCGCAGTCGTCTGCCCCTGGCGCTCATTGCCCGCATGCTTACAGGAGAACCTACTGAACGGGGTATAGTTGCGGGCCAAGAGGGCGCCGCCGACAGAAAGGGACTCCCGTGGGCCTGTTCAAGGGAATGAAGGACCTCAAGGACGTCACCAAGCAGGCGAAGCAGCTGCAGGAGCAGCAGCAGGCCGAACAGGGCTTCAAGCCCGGCATGGCGGGCCAGTTCCAGCAGATGGGCAGCATGCTCGACCAGACCAAGCAGCAGCTGGCGGAGCTCAATGACAGCCAGGGCGACCGCGGGCGGCTGATGGCCGAGGGAATCTCGGGCCAGGGCGTGATCGTCGGGATGGGGACCCCCGAGCGCGGGGCGCAGTGGTTCAACCTCGACATCGACCTCGAGGTCCACGTCAGCGGACGCGCTGCCTACCGGCTCGCCAACCAGTACCTGGTGCCGCAGAGCGCCCAGATCGGCCCCGGGGTGACCCTGCCGATCAAGGTGGACCCGGACGACCAGTCCAAGATCGCGATCGACTGGGACTCGGTCGGCGCGGGCCCCGCCCGCGGCGAGGTCCGTCCGTCGGCCGGCGGGGCCTCCCCGGAGCCGGCAGCGCCGACCCCCGCGTCTGCGGCGCCCGCGGACTCCGGTGACCAGGTCGCCCAGCTCGAGCGGCTGGCGAAGCTGCACGAACAGGGCACCCTCACCGACGCCGAGTTCGAGCAGCAGAAGGCGAAGGTCCTCAGCTCGAGCTGAGGCTGGGCGC
>SHVA01000039.1 GCA_009691195.1 Solirubrobacterales bacterium
GATGGTCGCCGAGCGCGTGCTCGAGCTCGGCCTGGACCGCTAGCGATCGCGATGAGGGTCTGGGTCGACTGCACCGCCGCCGCGCACCCGATCGTGCTGCGGCCGATCATCGAGCGGCTCCAGGCCGCGGGGCACGAGGTCGATGTGACCGCTCGCGACTACGGGCAGACGGAGGGCCTACTCGAGAGGCTCGGGATTCCGTACACGAGCATCGGCAGGCACGCCGGTGGGCGTACCGTCGCCAAGGGCGGGGCCGTCGCGACCCGCAGCACCCGGCTCTGGCGCTGGGCGCGGCCGCGGCGCTTCGACCTTGCCCTGGCCCACGGATCGGTTGACATCGCCGTCGTCTCGAGGGCGCTCCGGATCCCGCTGGCGCAGATGAACGACTACGAGCACGCCGGCCGGCAGCGCCGGATCGCCTTTCGCGCGGCCCGGCGGGTGCTGGCGCCCGACGTGATCCCGGTCGAGGCGATGGAGCGGGCCGGGGCGCGCCCCGAGCAGCTCTTTCGCTACCCGGGCCTGAAGGAGGACTACTACCTGGCCGACTTCGAGCCGGACGCCGGAGTCTTCGGCGAGCTGCGGCTGAGCGAGCTCGGCATCGACGAGGGCCGGGAGGACGAGCTTGTCCTGGTCGTCGTGCGCCCGCCCCCCGAGACCTCGGAGTACCACGCCGCCAATCCCCTCTACGAGGGCGTGATCGACCGGCTCGCCGGGGTGCCCGGCGCCGCCGTCGTCGTGATCCCGAGGACCGAGGGCCAGGAGCGGGGCCTGCGCGAGCGGGGCGCCCCGTCCCTGATCGTCCCCGAACGCGCGATCGACGCCCAGAGCCTGATCGCCTTCTCGGATCTCGTGGTCAGCGCCGGCGGCACGATGAACCGCGAGGCTGTGGCGCTGGGGACGCCCGCCTACACGATCTTCAGCGGCGAGATGGGGGCGGTCGACGAAAAGCTGATCGCCGAGGGGAGGCTGCGCCCGCTCTCTGACCCGTTCGAGCTGGAGCTTCGAAAGCGCGAGGCGCCGGCCGGCGTGCAGCACCCGCGCGATCCCCAGTTGCTCGTGGACGCGGCCCTCTCGGCGACGGGCTGAGCGACGGCGCCGCCCTCCGCGCCGCCCCTCAGGGACAATCCCGCCCATGCAGGTGCTCGACACCGGCGACGCGCTGCTTGCGTTCCTCTTCGCTGCCTCGGTGGCGTGGATGCTCGTACCCGTGGCCGAAACGGTCGCGAAGCGGATCGGCGCCATGGACCTGCCCAAGGAGCGCGGCCTCCACAACGTGCCGACGCCCAAGCTCGGCGGGCTGGCGATTTTGGTCGCTGTGCTCGGCGCCGGGGCGATCTGGCTGCCGTGGGACGGGCAGACTCGCGCGATCCTCGGGGGCGCCGCCGCGATCACCCTGCTCGGCGTGATCGACGATGTCTACGAGCTCCCGGCGCTGCCCAAGCTCCTCGGCCAGATCGCCGCCGCGATGATCCCGGTGCTCGCAGGGGTGCGCGCGGACGTGACCACGCTCCCCATCGTCGGGGGCTTCGACTTCGGCTGGATGTCCTACCCGCTGACGGTGATCGGGATCGTCGCCGTGATCAACGTGATCAACTTCATCGACGGCGTGGACGGCCTCGCCTCGGGCGTCTGCGGCATCTCGGCGGCCGCCTTCGCGATCATCGCCATCTCGCGCGACCGCTTCGACGCCGGGGTCCTGGCGGCCATCACGGCCGGCGCTTCGCTCGGCTTCCTGCGTCACGGCTTCCCGCCGGCCTCGAGCTTCATGGGGGACACGGGCTCCAACCTGCTCGGGTACCTGCTCGCCGTGATCGCGGTCCAGGGGTCGCTGAAGACGAACGCCGTTCTGGCGCTCGCCCTGCCGCTGGTCGTGCTGGCCGTACCGATCCTCGATACCGGCTTCGTCGTCGCCAAGCGGCTCAAGTACAGGCGCCCCATCTACGAGGCCGATCGCTGGCACTTCCACCACCGGATGGCGAACATCGGGTTCTCCAAGCGAAGAACGCTCGCCTACCTGTACGGCTGGACCCTGGTGCTCGCCGGGCTCGCGCTCGCCCTGCGCTTCGTCCCCTACAGCGACGACCGCGGCAACTTCGATCCGGCTTGGACCGCCGTGATCGGCGTCTGCCTGGTCCTGGCGATGGCCTCGAGCGTCTACGTCGTCTACGTGCTGGAGATCCTGAAGCTGCGCGGGAGCCGCCGAGGCCTCGGCGCCCGTGGAGGCGCTGGTCGACGCGGAGGTCGCGCCTGAGCTCGAGAAGGACGACAAGAAGGACGAGGAGGGCGATTGGGGCTTGTGATGGGCGGCACGCGCCCGGGGTCTGAGGCGCCGGGCGGTGATGCCGTTCGGCTAGCATGGCGCCCCCTGACCGAGCACCCGCAGTCGCGCATGGTCCCGCGACGCGGCGGTTGAAACCTGATCGTCATTGAGCGCCAACCAACTCGACATCACGCATGAGCGAGCCACGGTCTGGAGGACCGGCCGCGGCGACAGCCGGCATGGAGATGCTCGGCTCGATCATCGCCTGCGCGCTCGCCGGCTACGGCCTCGGCTGGCTGCTCGGCCTGGCCGTTCCCCTCGGGCTGCTCGGACTCTTCGTCGGCCTCGTCGTGGGATTCATCCTTGTCCACGCTCGCTTTAGACGGATCTAGCGACGTGGCTGGGCCCGGGCGCAGCTCGCTCGCCCTGCGAAACGTCGACCTGCTCGTGCTCGCTGCGGGCCTTCCCGTCTTCCTCCTCGCCGGGCTTCCGATGCTCGGCTACGCGGTGCTCGCGGGGGTCTGGCTCGCCCAGGCGGTGGTCGAGTACATGTTCGAGCGCCGCGCCAATCGCGCCCTGGGGGAGGGCAACCGCCAGGCCGCGATGGGCTGGACGGCCGTCACGACCCTGACCCGCGTATGGGTCATCGCGCTCGCCGTGCTCCTGGTCGGATTGCAGGACCGCGAGGCGGGGCTCGCCGCGGCCGTGCTCGCGATGGTCCTGTTCACGATCCACCTCGCGGCCCGCGTGCTCACGCGCCTGTTCGAATCGGCCGGGGACGCCCCATGAGCCTCAGCGCGCTGAGCACGAAGATGAAGGTCCTGCTCGTGTTCGCGGGCTGGATCGCGTTCGCGATCGCGCTCGGGCTGATCTTCGGAAGCGACGGCAAGAACGAGGACTTCCAGCCGCAGAACGAGTTCAAGCTCGAGCCCTGGCTCGGCATCAAGATCGCGGGCATCGACCTCAGCATCAACCGCGCCGTTTTCTACCTGGTGCTCGCGAGCGCCCTCACGATCTTCGTCATGGTCTGGATCTCCAAGCGGATGGCCGAGAAGCCGAACCGCACCCAGACCGCGATCGAGCTCGCCTACGACCTGACCAAGAACAACATCACCGGCGGCAACCTCGACGGCAAGATCGCGACGCGCTGGTTCCCCTTCCTGGCGACGCTCTTCTTCTTCATCTGGTTCTCGAACATGATCGGCTACATCCCGCTTCCGACCAACACGCCCGAGTCGATCAACATCCTCGGGGCCGAGATCCCCGCCTTTGCGCTCTACGCCGCCACGGCCAACATCTCTATTCCGCTGGCGCTGACGCTCGTCGTCTGGATCTCGTACCACGTCGAGGGCATCCGGGCCCACGGGGTCTTCAGGTACTTCGCGAGCTGGCTTCCCTCCGGCCTCGAGGACATGAACCCGATCGGCAAGGTCGCGATCTTCATGATCGAGGTCGTCTCGCACTCCGTGCGGCTGATCTCGCTGTCCGTACGACTTTTCGCCAACATGCTGGCGGGTCACCTCCTGCTTCTGTTCATGGGAGGAGGGCTCGCCGTGCTGCTGGGCATCGCCGCTCTCGGGGCGTTGACCTTCCCGATGGCATTCGCCTTCTACGTTTTTGAGGTCGGACTGGTCGCCACTCTTCAGGCGTTCATCTTCGCGACCCTCACAGCGATCTACATCGGCGGCGCAGTCGCCGAAAGTCACTAGAAAAAAGGAGCGTTGTAAATGATGGACGTCTTGCCCCTGATCGCGCAGTCGACCGGAACGGTCACTGACACCGGCGTCACCGATGCCGGCAAGGCGATCGCGCTCGGTGTCGGTGCCGGGCTCGGCTCGATCGGCGCCGGCATCGGAATCGGGTTCATCTTCGGTAAGGAGATCGAGTCCGTCGCCCGCCAGCCCGAGATGAAGGACGAGCTGCAGAGCATTCGCTGGCTCGGCTTCGCCCTGACCGAGGCCGTCGCCTTCTACACCTTCATCTTCGGCCTCATCGCCTTCTTCCTCTAGGCCTATGACGCTGATTGGCGACATAGTGACGTTGGTGCCCGTGGGCGCCGCCCAGAACGAGGGCGGGAGCTTCCTGGTCTCTCCGAGCCTCGGGCTGATGATCTGGACGCTCGCCACGTTCCTGTTCACGATGTACGTGCTCAAGAAGCTGGCGTTCCCGCGGATCCAGGAGGCGCTCGACAAGCGCGCCAAGCTGATCGCGGACTCGATCGACGCCGCGCAGCAGAGCAAGAAGGAGTCGGAGGAGCTTCTGGCCGAGTACCGCGCCAGGCTCAAGGAGGCTCGCGAGCAGGCAGACGACATCGTCGCCCGCGCCCGCAAGTCGGCCGACACGGCGAAGGCCGAGGCCACCAAGGAGGGCGTGGCGAAGCGCGAGGAGCTGCTCGCGGCGGCGCGCCGGGACATCGAGGCCGAGACCCGTCGTTCACTGGAGCGGATCCGCAAGGAGGTCGCGGACCTGACCGTGCTCACCACCGAGAAGGTCGTGCGCCGCTCGCTCGACAGCGACGACCAGAAGCGGCTCGTCGACGAGGCGCTGTCCGAGGTCGACTTCAGCGCCCTTGCGGGCTCGGAGGCCAACAAGAACTGATGGAGGAGATCGCTCGCGTATATGCGGACGCCCTCTTCAGGGCGGCCAAGGAGGATGACAAGCTCGACGTGATCCAGCAGCAGCTCGCGCAGTTCGTCGGCGCGCTGCGCGACGATCGCGACCTCAAGCTCTTCCTCTTCAGCCCCTACTTCTCCTCGCAGGAGAAGCGGGACGGGCTGCGGCGCGCGATCGACGGCGCCGAGCCCGAGCTGCTCAACTTCCTGGAGCTACTGGCGGAGAAGCACCGCCTGCCGGTGATATTCAGGATCGAGCGGCAGTTCGAGCAGATGTGGAAGTCCGAGAAGGGCCGACTCGACGTGATCGTCACCAGCGCGGTCGACCTCGACCCGGAGATCAGCGACAGGATCGGGTCGGAGATCGAGAAGCAGACCGGCCGCACCGTCGAGCTTCAGCGGCGGGTAGATAACGACATCCTCGGCGGCCTGGTGGTCCAGGTCGGGAACATGGTCCTCGACGCCAGCGTTCGAAACCGGTTGGACAAACTTCGAAAGAGCGTCGCCGGCGCGGCGTAGAAAAGGGAGTCACCAGAGACCATGGAGATCAAGCCCGACGAGATCGCAAGCATCCTCAAGGAACGCATCCAGGGAATGGAGGCGGGCGAAGCCGACCTCTCCGAGGTGGGCACCGTGCTCGAGATCGGGGACGGCATCGCGCGCATCCACGGGATCGATAACTGCATGGCGCTCGAGATGCTCGAGCTGCCCCATGACGTCGTCGGACTCGCCCTCAACCTCGAGCAGGACAACGTCGGCGCCGTGCTGTTCGGCGACTGGGAGAAGATCAGCGAGGGCGACACCGTCAAGCGCACCAACCGCCTGCTCGACATTCCCGTCGGTGAGGCGCTCCTGGGCCGCCTGGTGGACCCCCTCGGCCGTCCGCTCGACGACAAGGGCGAGATCAACACCGACGAGACGCGCCCCGCCGAGTTCAAGGCGCCGGGCATCGTCCATCGCCAGGGCGTCTCCGAGCCGCTTCAGACCGGCCTCAAGGCCGCCGACTCGATGATCCCGATCGGCCGCGGCCAGCGCGAGCTGATCATCGGCGACCGCCAGACGGGCAAGACGGCGATCGCGATCGACACGATCATCAACAACAAGGATTCGGGCGTGGTCTCGATCTACGTCGCGATCGGCCAGCGGATGTCGACCGTGGTCCAGGTCAAGGAGATCCTGGAGGAGGCCGGCGCGATGGAGAACACCATCATCGTCGCCGCCTCAGCCGACGAGGCGGCGCCGATCAAGTACATGGCGCCCTACGCCGGCTGCGCCATGGGCGAGTACTTCCTCTACAAGGGCGGGCACGCGCTCTGCATCTACGACGACCTCTCCAAGCACGCAGCCGCCTACAGGCAGATGTCGCTGCTGCTGCGGCGCCCCCCGGGCCGCGAGGCCTATCCGGGAGACGTCTTCTACCTGCACTCCCGCCTGCTCGAGCGCGCGGTCAAGCTCAGCGACGCCCAGGGCGCCGGCTCGCTCACCGCGCTGCCGATCATCGAGACGCAGGCGGGCGACATCGCCGCCTACATCCCGACCAACGTGATCTCGATCACCGACGGTCAGATTTTCCTCGAGACCGACCTGTTCCACTCGGGCGTGCGCCCGGCGATCAACGTCGGCACCTCGGTCTCCCGGGTCGGCGGCGACGCCCAGACCAAGGCGATGAAGAAGGTGGCCGGCAAGCTGCGCCTCGACCTCTCGCAGTACCGCGAGCTTGAGGCGTTCGCCCAGTTCGGCTCCGAGCTCGACCCGGACACGCAGAAGAGCCTCGCCCGCGGCGAGCGCATGGTCGAGGCCCTCAACCAGAACGAGCGCAGCCCGCTGCGGATGTCGCAGCAGGTGGCCTCCATCTACTCGGGGACCGCCGGCTACCTCGACCGGATCAAGACCGAGCGCGTCAGCGAGTTCCTGCTGGGACTGCTCGAGCGGCTCGCCGCCGAGGACTCGGAGCTGATGGACCGGATCGAGGAGACGGGCCTGCTGCCCGACGAGGACGAGCAGGCGCTGGGCAAGGCGATCGGCGAGTACATCGACGACTTCGGCGCGGACTTCGACCAGGACGGAGACCCGATCGAGGAGGGCGAGTCCGACCGGATCATGTCCGAGGAGGAGCGCCAGGCGCCCGCGCGCACGGAGCAGGCCGCGGAGGCCAGCGCCTAAGAGGCGACCCGACCATGGCCACCCGCAAGGAAGTCAGAGCCCGGATCGCGAGCGTCAAGAACGTTCAGAAGATCACGCGCGCGATGGAGATGGTCGCGGCGGCCCGGCTGCGCCGCGCCGAGCAGCGGATCGAGGCCCTGCGCCCGTATTCCGGGCAGCTGCGGCGGATGACACGCAACGTCGCCGAGGCAGCGGGTGCCGAGGCGCGAAACCTGCCGGTCCTTCAGGACCGCGAGAACGTGAGCACGGTCGGCGTCCTGCTGGTCACGGGCGACAGGGGCCTGGCCGGCTCCTTCAACTCGCAGATCCTCCGCGAGGGTCTCAACCTGAGGCAGGCCGTGAAGGCCGAGGGCGCCGAGATCAGCTACTCGGTCGTCGGCCGCCGCGGCGCCTCGACGATGCGCTTCCGGGGCGAGGAGCTCGCCGCTGAGTACGTGGGCTTCACCGACCGCCCGGCCTTCGCCGACGCCCGTGGGATCGCCGACGCTCTGATCGCCGACTACGTGGACGAGAAGGTGGACCGGGTCGACCTCGTCTACAACCGCTACGTCTCGCCCCTGACCCAGCTCGTCTGGCGACAGACGCTTCTCCCGATACAGCACGCCCAGGTCTTCGGAGAGGGCGCCGAGGAGGAGGACCAGCAGGGCGCCGGCCCCGACACCGAGCTCGCGAAGGCTCATCGCAGGGCCCTCTGGGTCTACGAGCCCGACCCCGAGGAGTTGCTGGCCGAGCTCGTCCCGGAGTACGCCCAGCTCTCGGTCTACCGGGCGCTGCTGGAATCAACCGCTTCCGAGCACGGTTCGCGAATGACGGCCATGCGCAACGCGGCCGAGAACGCGAAGGAGGTGATCGGGGACCTGACCCTCGAGATGAACAGGGTGCGCCAGGCCGAGATCACCCAGGAGATCCTCGAGGTCGTCGGCGGTGCCGAGGGCCTCGGTTAAAGACTTTGAAGAACTTGAGAGAGACGAAGGAGACGAATGGCTGAGAACGGCAAAGGCAAGGTCAACAAGGGCACGGTGGAGCAGGTCACCGGCGTGGTCGTCGACGCGGTCTTCCCCGACGGGCTCCCCGAGATCTACTCGGCGGTGAAGATCAACCTGCCCGCGGCCGATGGCCGCGAGGACACGGACCTGATCTGCGAGGTGCAGCAGCACCTCGGTGACGACCGCGTTCGCGCGATCGCGATGGACGCGACCGACGGCCTCAGCCGCGGCGCCGAGGTCGTGGACACCGGGGGGCCGATCACGGTCCCGGTCGGCCGCGAGACGCTGGGGCGCATCTTCAACCTGCTCGGCGAGGTGATCGACGAGGGCCCCGAGGTCAAGGGCGACGAGCGCTGGCCGATCCACCGCAAGGCGCCCGAGGTCGAGGACCTGGCCCTCGCTCAGGAGATCCTCGAGACGGGGATCAAGGTTGTTGACCTGCTCGCTCCCTACGCGAAGGGCGGCAAGGTCGGGCTGTTCGGCGGCGCCGGCGTCGGCAAGACGGTGCTGATCCAGGAGCTGATTCGCAACATCGCGGAGGAGCACGAGGGCCTGTCGGCCTTCTGCGGCGTCGGCGAGCGCTCTCGTGAGGGCAACGACCTCTGGATGGAGATGAAGGAGTCCGGGGTCATCGACAAGACGATGCTGGTCTTCGGCCAGATGAACGAGCCGCCCGGCGCCCGCCTGCGGGTGGCGCTCTCGGGGCTGACCATGGCCGAGTACTTCCGCCAGCAGGGCGGCCAGGACGTGCTCCTGTTCATCGACAACATCTTCCGCTTCGTCCAGGCGGGCTCCGAGGTCTCGGCGCTGCTGGGGCGGATGCCCTCCGCCGTCGGCTACCAGCCGACCCTGGAGACGGAGATGGGCGAGCTCCAGGAGCGGATCACCTCGACCCGGGAGGGCTCGGTCACCTCGATCCAGGCGGTCTACGTGCCGGCTGACGACCTCACCGACCCGGCGCCGGCGTCGGTGTTCGCCCACCTGAACGCGACCACGACGCTTTCGAGGGCGCTGGTGGAGCAGGGGATCTACCCGGCGGTGGACCCCCTCGACTCGACCTCGACAATCCTCAAGGCCGCCGTCCTCGGCGACGAGCACTACAACACGGCGACGGAGGTCCAGGAGATCCTGCAGCGCTACAAGGAGCTCCAGGACATCATCGCGATCCTGGGGATCGACGAGCTCTCCGACGAGGACAAGCAGACGGTCTCGCGCGCGCGCAAGATCCAGCGCTTCCTCTCGCAGCCGTTCTTCGTCGCCGAGCAGTTCACCGGCCGTACCGGCGAGTACGTGCCGGTCGCGGAGACGGTGCGCGGCTTCAGGGAGCTCGTTGACGGTGAGCACGACGAGATCCCCGAGCGCGCCTTCTACATGCAGGGCTCGATCGAGCAGGTGCTCCAGGAGGCCAAGACCATGAAGGGCGAGGACGTCGAGGAGACGGTGGAGAGCGAGTCCGCCGAACAGGAGGCCAAGGCCGATCAGGCCGAGGCGACGGAGGCCGCTCCGGCGGCATAGGTCGGGACGATGGCCAGGAACACGATGCACGCAGAGGTGCTCACCCCCGAGGGCAAGGTCTTCGAGGGTGAGGTCGAGCAGCTCTCGACCCGGACAGCGGTCGGCGAGATCGGCATTCTCGCCAACCACGTCCCTGTGCTCGCCCGCCTGCGCCCGACGGCTCTGAGGCTGCACATGCCCGGTGGCGAGATCACGCGCTATGCGCAGGGCGAGGGCTGGCTCCAGGTCTTCGCCAACGAGGCGATGGTCCTTGTGGGCGAGTGCCTCGCCCCCGACCAGCTCGACGCTGCCCAGCTGCGCGAGCGGGTCAAGGACGCTGAGAAACGGCTCGGCGAGGCCGAGGAGGGCACGGCTGCCCACGGCCTGGCGCGGCGCGACAAGCAGCGGGCCGAGGCCTTCCTCGAGGTCGCCGGCGCCGGCGAGTAGCACCCTGGACGAGGTCGCACTCAGCGAGCGGCTGATCGCCTATGACACCGCCGACCAGGACGGGTTGAGGCGCGCGGCGGGCTTCGTCGGCGGCTGGCTCGAGTCGCGGGAGATCGAGGCGGAGACCACCGAGGTCATGGGCCTGCCCGTGATCAGGGCGGAGGTCGGCCCCCCCGATGCGCCGACGCTGCTGCTGCTCGGTCACCTCGACGTCGTCCCCGGCCTGCCCGGCCAGTTCACGCCGCGGGTTGACGGCGACCGCCTCTACGGCCGCGGCGCCTACGACATGAAGGGCGCCCTGGCCGTGATGCTGCTGGTCATGCACGACATGCGCGACCAGGACGAGGTGCGGCTGCGGATGGGGATCGTCTCCGACGAGGAGTCCGAGCAGGAGTCCGACCGCGGCAGCGACGCCCTGGTCGAGTTCGGGTTCCTGGCCGACTTCGCGATAACTGGGGAGCCCACCAACCTCCAGATCGGCGTCGCGGCGAAGGGCGTGCAGGCGATGCGGCTCCTGATCGGCGGCCGCTCGGCGCACGGGGCCACGCCCTGGCTGGGCGAGAATGCGATCCTCAGGGCCATTGAGGTGTTCCATAGGATCGAGTCGCTACCGTTTGCGGGCCAGAGTTCGGAGCTCTTCGACGGGCCCTCGATCAACCTCGGTCGAATCATGGGCGGCGATGCACTCAACAAGGTTCCGGATGCCTGTGCGATAGACGTAGACGTGCGCTTCCTACCCGAACAGAACCCGGACGAGATCCTCGAGCAGGTGCGGGGCATTCCCGACACCGAGATCGTGGCTACCTTCCGCCGCCCGCCGGCGATCGTCTCGCCCGAGTCGCCATGCGTGGTCGGGCTCTGCGAGTCGGCCTCGCCGCACCATCCGGGTGACGTTATGAGCGTCGGGCGCGATGGCGCCTCCGACGCCGTCTCCTTCCTTCGCGCCGGGGTTCCCGCGGTCGAGTTCGGGCCCCTCGGCGAGGGCCATCACGGCCCCGAGGAGTGGGTCTCGGTCTCCTCCCTGCGCTCCTACCGGCAGGCCCTCGTCGGCTTCGTCGGCCAGTTCCCCGGACTGGTGCCCGCCTGATGGCCGACGATCCGAAGAAGCCGGGTGGGAAGAAGCCGAGCGGGAAGCCGAGGTCCTCCGCGAAGAAGCCCGCGAAGGGGGTCAAGCAGGCCGCCAAGCAGCCACCGAAGGCGAAGTCCTCCGAGCGGAAGCAGGACCCGGAGCGCGAGGACATCCTCGCCGACCTCGACGACTCCATCGAGGAGCCCGTCGAGTACCACCGGGGTGACACGACCGACCTCGACCCCGAGGGCTTCGAGGAGGACGACCTGGAGGATGTCGTCTCGGCCGAGACTGAGGAGTGGGCCGCGCCTGACCCGCCCACGGGCGAGGAGGAGCTGGTCGACGATGGCGACACCGCCGACGAGCCCGCCGAGGAGAAGACCCTGGTCGGCGCCGCCGCGGTGGGCGACTCCGATGGCGAGGGCCCCGGCCGCCTGAGCTCTGTCCTCTGGGCGTTCGGCGCCCCCTTCCGGAGCATCCGCCGGATGAGCTGGCCGCTGTGGGCGCGGTTCGCGACGGCCTCGCTGCTGATTGTCGCCTCGGTGGCCGCGGCGACCTCGGCCAGCATCCTGCTCTACATCTCCGATGTCGCCTCCGCGCTCAAGCACGACGGCGCCCTCAACGCCCTTCAGTCGAAGCTCAACCAGGTCAACCCCGGTGAGCCCGAGACGATCCTCCTGCTCGGCTCCGACCTTCGCCCCCAGGGCAGCAAGGCCTCGAACTTCAGGGGCCTCTCGGACACCACGATGCTGGTCCGCCTCGATCCCGACCGCAACGCGATCGCCGTCTTCTCGCTGCCGCGCGACCTCAAGGTGGAGATCCCGGGCGTCGGCGTCGACAAGCTCAACGCCGCCTACGCTTACGGCGGTCCGGAGAAGACGCTGGCCACGCTCCGGAACCTGACCCGGTCCCCGACGCTTCCGCAGGGCCTCGAGGTCAACCACGTCGTCAACATCGACTTTGAGGGCTTCGCCCGGGCGGTGAACGCGATCGATTGCGTGTATGTCGACGTCGACCGGCGCTACGCCCACAGCAACGCCAACACCACCGACGATTACGAGGAGATCAACCTCCAGGCCGGCTACCAGGCGCTCTGCGGCTTCGACGCCCTCGACTACGCCCGCTACCGGCACACCGACAACGACGTGGTTCGCGCCGCCCGCCAGCAGGACTTCCTGCGCGAGGCGCGCCAGAAGGTCCCGGTCTCGCGCCTGGTCTCCGACCGCAACGACCTGATAACGATCTTCACCGAGCACACCACCTCGGATATAGCCAACGTCAGCGACATGCTCCAGGTCTTCGAGCTCTTCCTCGACGCCCGCAACAAGCCGGTCAAGGAGGTGCACTTCGAGGGGACCCTGGGGCCGTCGTTCGTCACTGCCTCCCCGTCGGAGATCGACAAGGCCGTCAACCAGTTCCTCGGGATCGAGGACATGCCGGGCTCGCCGGGCAATAGCGCCCTTCCCGGCGCCGACGAGCCGTCCGGCCAGGCCCAGGCGAAGAAGGACTCGACCGGCCGGCCCGCGTCGAAGAAGGGCGGCGGCGGAGGGGGAGGAGGAGGCGGCGGTGCCTCCACGGCGGGTTTGGTGGCCACCTCCTACGGCAAGGAGCTGGCCAAGGGGATCCGTTCCAAGAAGAGCAAGGTGCCGATCTTCTACCCGACGGTCCTGGAGGACGGCAGCGACTACGCCGAGAAGCCCCGCGTCTACAAGATCAACGGCTCCGGCAAGGACTCGCCGCCGGAGGGCCGGCGAGCCGCCTACAAGTGGGTCTTCTCCCGCCCGGCGCTCGGCGAGTACTACGGGTTCATGGGCACGCGCTGGGAGGACCCGCCGATCCTCAAGGACCCGACTGAGACCCGCGAGTTCGGCGACCGGAGCTATGACCTCTACTACGACGGTGACAGGCTGCGGATGGTCGCCTGGCACCAGGACGATTCCGCGTTCTGGCTCTCGAACACCCTGATCACCTCGCTCAACAACAACGAGATGATCGCTATCGCCCGCGGCATGCGAGAGCTGTCGGACGGCAAGTAGTCCCGCGCCGCCCGCTGCCCGGGGACCTGAGAAGCTGAGAGCGTGAGCGAGCGGAAGGGGAGCGAGCCGATCGGTGTCGTCGGCGTGGGCTGGGTGGGCTTGGTCACGGCCGCCTGCTTCGCCGAGCTCGGCCACCGGGTGGTCGCCCGGGACATCGATGCCGCCAAGGTCGAGGCGCTGGGGCGGGGAGAGGTGCCGATCCACGAGCCCGGGCTGCCGGAGCTGCTCGAGCGCAACCGCGAGCGGCTCAGCTTCACCACCGACATGGGTGAGCTGCTCGACGCCGCGCGGTTGATCTTCGTCTGCGTGCAGACGCCCCCGACCTACTCGGGCGACGCCGACCTCAGCGCCGTGGAGACCGCGGTCGAGGAGATCGGCGACGGCGAGGGCCGGGCGCTGGTGATGAAGAGCACGGTGCCGGTCGGCACCGGCCGCAAGATCCGGAAAAAGGCAGGCGGGCTCGCCTACGTCTCCTGCCCCGAGTTCCTCCGTGAGGGCTCGGCCGTCCATGACTTCCTCGAGCCGGACCGCGTCGTGGTCGGTGCCGAGCCGGCGGACGAATGGGCGGCCGACGCGGTCGCCGCCGCCTACGAGCCGCTGTGCAAGCCCGTCGTGCGCACCGACGTCGCCAGCGCCGAGATGATCAAGCTCGCCTCCAACGCCTTCCTCGCTACCAAGATCAGCTTCATCAACGAGATCGCCAACGTCTGCGAGGAGGTCGGCGCCGACGTCGCCGAGGTCTCCCGCGGCATGGGCCTCGATCAGCGGATCGGCCCGAAGTTCCTCCAGCCCGGCATCGGCTTCGGCGGCTCCTGCTTCCCGAAGGACACCCAGGCGCTGAAGCAGCTCGCGGGGAACTCGGGGTACCACTTCCAGCTCCTGAGCTCGGTGATCGAGGTCAATGAGCTTCAGAAGCGACGGGTGATGGGGAAGCTGGCCAAGCGACTCGGATCGCTGTCGGGCAAGAGGGTGGCGCTGCTGGGGCTCGCCTTCAAGCCCGACACCGACGATATGCGGGAGGCCTCGAGCCTGGTGCTCGCCGCCCGCCTCGAGGGGGAGGGGGCCGAGGTCACCGCCTTCGACCCGGTCTCCGGGGCGCAGGCGGGCGAGTTGCTGCCGAACGTGAAGTTCAGCGAGTCGGCGCTCGATGCGCTCGATGGCGCCGACGCCGCTGTGCTTGTGACCGAGTGGCCGGAGTTCGCCGAGATCGACTGGGTCGAGGCCGCCGGGCGGATGAACGCCGCGCAGATGGTGGACGGGCGCAACTTCCTCGACCCGGATGCGCTGCGGTCGGCCGGCTTCACCTACGACGGCATCGGGCGCCCAGGCGTCGCCGGCGACGCGGGTGGTTGAGTGCAGGCCGTCGTCCTAGTCGGAGGGCAGGGCACCCGACTGCGCCCGCTCACCGACACCGTGCCGAAGCCGGTGCTTCCGCTGGCGGGCAAGCCGTTCATCGTCTACATGGTCGAGTGGCTCGCGGAGCACGGGGTGGAGGAGATCGTCTTCTCCCTCGGCTTCCTCGCCGAGGACATGAAGCGGGCGCTCGCCGGGATCGATCGGCCCCGGCTGATCTTCGCCGAGGAGCCCGGGCCGCGCGGCACCGCCGGCGCGATCAAGTTCTGCGAAGAGATGGACCTGCTCGAGGACCGCTTCCTCGCCCTCAACGGCGACGTGCTCGCAGACCTCGACCTCAGCGCGCTGATCGCCGAGCACGAGCGCAGCGGCGCAAGGGCGACGCTGGCGCTGTACCCGGTCGATGACCCCACCGGTTACGGCCTCGTCCGCCGCGCCGACGACGGCCAAGTGCTCGAGTTCCTCGAGAAGCCCGAGCCCGGCCACCTCGACACGGATGAGATCAACGCCGGCGCCTACGTGTTGGAGCGCTCGGTCCTGGACCCCGTTGCCGAGGGAGAGGAGGTCTCGATCGAACGCGAGGTTTTCCCCCGCCTCGTCGGGGACGGCCTCTACGGTCTCCGCCTGGATGGCTATTGGATGGACATAGGGACCCCCGAGCGCTTCATGCGAGCGAGCGACGACATCCTCCGCGGCCGCGTACGCACCAGCACGGGTGACGCGCTCGGCGACGACGGCCTCCTGGTCGATCCCGGAGCGAACGTCGCCACCGACGCGATCATCACCCCGCCGGCGCTGATAGGCGAGGGCGCCGTCCTGGAGGCCGGCGCGACGGTCGAGGGCCCCGTGGTGGTCGGCGCGCGCTCGACCGTGGGCGAATCGTCGACGCTCGCCGGGTCGATCCTGTTCGAGGAATGCGGAATCGGCGCCGGCGCCATGGTTGGCCGCGCGATCCTCGCCGAGGGCGCCGAGGTGTCCGCCGGCGCCGTGGTCGCCGACGGCGAGGTCGTCGGGCCGGGCGAGGTCGTGGGCCGGGAGACGCCGGTATGAGCGAGTCGCCCGCCGTCCAGAAGGCGATCGAGGCCATCCGGGCTGCCGATTCAGGCGATCACCTCGAATCGGTCCTGGCGCTCTCCGACCACCTGCGCGACGCCCTCTGGCGGATCGAGTCCGCCAGGCTGGGGTCGATGGAGGCGCCCGCGGCCTTCGTCTGTGGCATGGGCGGCTCGGCGATCGGCGGCGACCTCGCGGCCGCGGCGTTCGGCGACCGCCTGACCCGGCCGCTGCTGACCGTGCGCGGCTACGGGCTTCCCTCGTGGGCGCCGGCCGGCCCGGCCGTGCTCTGCTCGAGCTACTCGGGCCAGACCGAGGAGACCCTCGCCTCATTCGCCGCGGCCGAGGCGCTCGACGCAAGGCGCTTGGTCGCAACCACCGGCGGTGAGCTTGCAGACCTCGCGCGGAGCGAGGACGTCCCCGTTGTCGGCCTGCCCGCGGGGCTTCAGCCGCGCGCCGCGGTCGGATACATGTTCGCCTGCGCGGCCGAGCTGGCGGCGCTTGCCGGCGCTGGGCCGCGGATCAACACCGAGATCGACGCCGCGGCGGCCAGGCTCGAGCAGCGGCGGGACGCGATCCTGGCGCGCTCGGTGGAGATCGCGGACGCCCTCGGGCACGCCACCGTGGTCATCCACGGCAGCGCCCTCACGGACCCGGTCGCCTACCGCTGGGCGTGCGAGATCAACGAGAACGCCAAGCTCCCGGCCTTCCGCTCGACCCTCTCGGAGTCCAACCACAACCAGATCGCCGGCTGGGCCGGCGCCGCCGGCGTCGGCCGCTACTCCTGCGTCTTCCTCGAGGACTCCGACCAGCCGCCCCGGGGCCGACGCCGGTTCGGGCTGACCGAGTCGCAGATCTCCTCCAGCGTCGAGAACGTCGTCAGGCTCGAGGTGGAGGGGGAGACCAGGACCGAGCGCCTGCTCGAGCTGGTCCAGCTCGGCGACCTGGTCTCGCTGCATCTCGCTGCGCGGCACGGCGTCGACCCGTCCTCGATGCAGGCCATAGACGCTCTAAAGGCCGGCCTCGACGCCTAGCGGCCGAGGGCGCTCACCGGCTCAGCTGCCGGCGCGCTTGTAGATCAGCAGGTCCCCGTCCTTGCCGCGCTGGATGTTGACGTTGGGCACCAGCGTGGCCAGCTCCCAGCCGTCCTTGCCGTGGTCATTGAGTGAGTTCTCGAGATCGCCGAGGCGAAGCTTCTCCTCCCCGACGATCGAGGTGAGGACATCGGTCTTGTACTCGAAGCTGGGCATCTTGCTCCTCCTGGGTTGCGTTCGGAGAAGCGATCCTACGGCGAGGGCCTGGCTAGTAGCGGTAGTGCTCCGGCTTGTAGGGCCCCTCGACCGGGATGCCCAGGTAGGCGGCCTGCTCGGGGGTCATCTCGGTCAGCCTGACGCCGAGCGCGTCCAGGTGCAGGCGGGCGACCTTCTCGTCCAGGTGCTTGGGCAGGACGTAGACCTGCTTCTCGTAGTCCTCGGTCTTGCCGTAGAGCTCGATCTGGGCGATCACCTGGTTGGAGAAGCTGTTGGACATCACGAAGCTGGGGTGCCCGGTGGCGTTACCCAGGTTCAACAGCCGGCCCTCGGAGAGCACGATGATCGTGTGGCCGTCGGGAAAGCGCCACTCGTCAACCTGCGGCTTGAAGGGGGCCTTCTCGATTCCCTGGATCCCGGCCAGCCCGGCCATGTCGATCTCATTGTCGAAGTGGCCGATGTTGCCGACGATCGCCTGGTGCTTCATCCGGGCCATGTGATCGGCACTGATCACGTCCCTGTTGCCGGTCGCGGTGACGAAGATGTCTGCCGTCTCGACCACCTCCTCGAGCGTCGCCACCTCGTAGCCCTGCATCGCGGCCTGGAGGGCGCAGATCGGGTCGATCTCGGTGACGATCACCCGGCCGCCCTGGCCGCGGAGCGACTCGGCGCAACCCTTGCCGACGTCGCCGAAGCCGCAGATGACCGCGACCTTGCCGCCGATCAGCGTGTCGGTCGCGCGATTGATGCCGTCCACGAGAGAGTGCCGACAGCCGTAGATGTTGTCGAACTTCGACTTGGTGACCGAGTCGTTGACGTTGATCGCGGGGAACAGCAGCGTTCCCTCCTCCATCATCTGCAGAAGGCGGTTGACGCCGGTGGTGGTCTCCTCGGTGACGCCCTTGATGCCGGCCGCCAGGCGCGTGAAGCGCTCAGGGTCCTCGGCCATCGACTCGGCGATCAGCGCCAGGAAGACCTTCTCCTCATCGCTGCCACCCGACTCGGGATCAGGAGCCTCGCCGGCGGCCTCGAATTGGACGCCCTTGTGGATCAGCATGGTCGGGTCGCCGCCGTCGTCGAGCAGCATGTTGGGGCCATCCTCGTCGCCCCAGCGCAGGGTCTGGTCGATCGCCCACCAGAACTCCTCGAGCGTCTCGCCCTTCCAGGCAAAGGTTGGGATGCTCGCCTCGGCCATCGCCGCCGCGGCGTGGTCCTGGGTCGAGAAGATGTTGCAGGAGGCCCAGCGCAGCTCGGCGCCGAGCGCGACCAGGGTCTCCATCAGCACCGCCGTCTGGACGGTCATATGAAGGGAGCCGGTGATCCTGGCGCCCGCCAGCGGCTGCTGGTCGGCGAACTCCTTGCGCAGCGCCATCAGGCCGGGCATCTCGTGCTCGGCGAGGGCGATGTCGCGGCGGCCGTACTCGGCAAGCGAGAGGTCGGCGACCTTGAAGTCCTGCTCTGTTGCGGTTGCGCTGCTCGGTGGCGTCATCGGTTGGAAGGCTCCAGTTCGGTTGCGGAAGGAAAGCCTACGCCAGTCGCTGCCGGTCGTCGGCAGCACGCCTTTTTCTCGCGGGGACTAGTCGTCCCCGCTGGGTGGTCGCCGCCGGGCCTTCGTGCGGGAGGTCCGGCGCTTTGACTCCAGGCGGCGCTCCCGGGCGGCGCGGCCGGGGCGGGTGGGGCGGCGCGGCTTGGGGCGGCGCACGGCCACGGCAAGCTTCGCGGCGAGCCGCTCGAGCGCGAGCTCCCGGTTGCGGGCCTGGCTTCGAGCGTCCTGGGCGACGGCGGTGACGCGGGGCCCGACGCGCTCGATGATCCGGCGCCGCTGGCCCTCGCTGAGCGTGGAAGAGGCCTCGGCGTCGAAGACGGCTTCGATTCGCGATGAGGTGACGTTGGCGTGCTGACCGCCGGGGCCCGAGGAGCGGCTGGCGCGCAGCTCGATCTCCTCGAGCGGCAGCTCGAGCTCGTCGCCGATGCGAAGCGTGGGAGGCATCCAGCGAAGGTACCCGGGAGCGCAGCCGGCTGACACCCCGCTCTATCCTGCGCCCGATGCGCGCGATGATTCTCGCCGCCGGCCTTGGCAAGCGGCTGCGGCCGCTCACCTTTCTGATGCCCAAGCCGATGGCGCCCGTCCTCAACGCGCCGGTGATGGCGCACGGCCTGCGGCTGCTGGTGCGTCACGGCTTCGGCGAGGTCCTCGCCAATGTCTCGTACATGCCGGAGCAGATCGAGCGGCACTTCGGCGACGGGGCCGGGGCCGGGGTCGAGCTCGGCTTCAGCCGGGAGGAGAAGCCCCTGGGGACCGCAGGAGGGGTCGCCAGGGCCTCGGAGTTCCTGACCGTGACGGACTCCTTCCTGGTGATCTCCGGTGACGCCCTCACCGACATCGACCTCGCGGCGATGCGCGAGGCGCACCTCGCCCACGACGGGATCGCGACGCTGGCGACCAAGCGGGTGGCTGACTCCAGTGAGTTCGGGGTCGCGATCACCGGCGAGGACGGCCGGATCCAGGGATTTCAGGAGAAGCCCGACCCTGCCGAGGCCCTGTCCGATCTCGCCAACTGCGGCATCTACATGTTCCGGTCGGAGATCTTCGATCACTTCCCGCCACCCGAGCAGCGGAGCGCCGCCGCCGGCCCCGACGACCCGCCGGGCTTCGTCGACTGGGCCATGGACGTCTTCCCGCGCCTGCTCGACGCCGACATCCCCTTCTACTCGCACGAGTTCGGCTCCTACTGGAACGACATCGGCTCGATCGAGGAGTACGTGCAGGGCAACGCCGACGCCCTGGCCGGGGCGGTGGCGATCAACAACCCAGGGACCGAGCTCGCCGAGGGCGTCTTTGTCACCGGCGGCGGAGACCTGGGAGCGGGAGGGGTGAAGCCGCCGGTGCTGGTCGGCGCCGGCTGCGAGCTCGGCGAGGGCGTTGACCTGCACGGCCCGGTCGTCGTCGGCGATGGTTGCCGGATAGGGGCGGGAGCGATGTTGCGAAACGCCGTCGTGCTCTCTGGAGCTCAGCTCGGTGACGGCGCCGTGGTTGCCGGCGGCGTCTACGGCGCCCGCGCCAAGCCGTAGCGTTTCGCGCGCAAGGCGCGCGTTCGCCCCTGGGAGGCTGGGGAGGTGGTCCCGTTCGCCGCGCGCTCTCTCCTCGGCCTGGTCGTCCCGCCGCGTTGCGCGGCCTGCGGCGAGGGCTGTGCCTCCGACGCGGCGCTCTGCGCTGGGTGCGCCGCGGAGCTCGCGCTCGCACGCCCGGTGCTGCTCGGGGATCAGGCCGGCGTCGAGGTTGCGCTGGCGGCCGGCGAGTACGCGGGCTGCATTCGTGAGCTCGCCCATGCCCTCAAGTTCGGGCGCCGCCTGCGGCTGGCGGAGGTCGCGGCGACGGCGATGCTGCACGCTGCCCACGAGGCCTCGGTCGAGCTCGCCGGCGCGGTCGTTCCGGTTCCCGCGGATCCCGTGCGCTGGCGGAGCCGCGGCTTCGACCCGGCGGAGGAACTGGCCCTGGCCGTCGCGCGGAGATCCGGCCTCGACTTCCTGCCCTGCCTGCGCCGGCGGGCGGGGCGCCGGCAGGTCGGGCGCGACCGACGGGCACGGCTGGCGCGGCCGCCCCGGGTCGCACTTCGCTCGGAGCCGCCGGCTCGCGTCGTCCTCGTCGACGACGTCCTCACCACGGGAGCCACCATCGCCGCCTCCGCCGCCGCCCTGCGCGCCGGAGGGAGCCTCGAAGTGGTGGCCCTGACGCTGGCCCGCTCGGCCCAGTGGCCCCATCCCCGAGGGCTTGCCGGGGCCATCGATGCGGCGTAGCATTGACGGGCAAGGCGGCGCAAACCGACGCAGAGGAGGCCGGTCATGAAGATCGAGGTTCGAGGCCGGAACGTCGAGGTCACCCCGGAGCTGCGGGAGGCGGTGATGAAGCGCTTCGAGCGCACCGGCCAGCAGGTCTCCGACCAGGCGACGCTCCACGTGGAGCTGCTCGAGGAGCGCAACCCCTCGATCGCCGACCGCTGCGTGGCCGAGGCTCACCTCGCGCTCAAAGGCGTCACGATCAACGCCCGTGAGGCCTCCCCGGAGATGCTGCACTCGATCCACGAGCTGGCCGAGGACGTTCGCCGCCGGGTCAAGAAGCACCGCGAGAAGCAACGCAAGCGCTCGCGCACACGCAAGCTGATGGCCCGCTTGCGGCAGGAATCTGCCTAGTCTCGAGCACGGAGGCCATTGCTAGGCTCACCTGCGATGGCAAGGGGTCTCATAGACCGCGCTCTTCGCGTCGGCGAGGGCAAGCAGTTCAAGGAGTTCCAGAGCAGGGTTGAGGCGATCAATCGGATCGAGCCCGAGATGGAGCTGCTCGACGGCGACGAGCTGCGTACTGAGGCAGACGCGCTTCGCGAGCGCGGTCGCAACGACGAGCCGCTCGACGAGCTGCTTCCGGAGGCCTTTGCGTTGACGCGTGAGGCGGCCCGGCGGGCCCTCGGCCAGCGCCACTACGACGTGCAGCTGGTCGGCGGCCAGGTCCTGCATGCCGGGTCCATCGCCGAGATGAAGACCGGCGAGGGCAAGACCCTGGCCGCAACCCTCCCCGTCTTCCTCAACACGCTCGCCGCCAACGCCGTCCACCTGGTGACCGTGAACGACTACCTTGCCCGGCGCGACGCCGATTGGATGAAGCCCATCTACGGCGCCCTCGGCGTCTCCGTCGACGCGCTCCAAGAGGGCGATGACCACGCCACCCGGCAGCGCAAGTACGCCGGCGACGTTCTCTATGGCACCAACTCCGAGTTCGGCTTTGACTATCTGCGGGACAACATGTCGCCCTCCCTGGAGGAGTGCGTCCAGCGCGGCCACGACTTCGCGATCGTCGATGAGGTGGACAACATCCTGATCGACGAGGCGCGCACGCCGCTGATCATCTCGGGGCGCCCCGAGCAGGCGGCTGACACCTACTACACCTTCGCCCGCCTGGCCAAGCAGATGCAGGGCGAGGAGGCCAAGCAGAAGCTGAAGTCGCTCGGCGAGTCCAAGGACACGACCGAGGCGGAATACGACTACGAGTACGACGAGAAGCACAAGACCGTCTCCCCGACCGAGCGCGGCGTCAAGAACGCCGAGGAGTTCATCGGCGTTGACAACCTCTACCTCGGCGAGCACGGCACCCTGGTCAACCATCTGATCCAGTCGCTGAAGGCGGAGTCGCTCTACAAGCGCGACCGCGAGTACGCGGTCGTGGACGGCCAGGTGATGATCATCGACGAGTTCACCGGCCGCATCCTCGAGGGCCGGCGCTGGTCGGAGGGACTTCACCAGGCGGTGGAGGCCAAGGAGGGCGTGAAGATTCGCGAGGAGAACCAGACGCTCGCGACCATCACCCTCCAGAACTACTTCCGCCTCTACGACAAGCTTTCGGGGATGACCGGCACGGCGCTGACTGAGGCCACCGAGTTCATGAAGATCTACAAGACGCCGACGGTCGAGGTCCCGACCAACGTCCCCATGGTCAGGGACGACCGCAACGATCAGATCTACAAGACCAAGGGCGGCAAGTGGAACGCCGTGGTCAAGGAGGTCGAGCGCCGCAACGAGCTCGGCCAGCCCGTCCTGGTCGGGACGATCTCGGTCGAGACCTCGGAGATGCTCTCCGGGCAGCTCAAGCGGCGCGGGATCGAGCATGTGGTGCTCAACGCAAAGCCCGAGTTCGCCCAGCTCGAGGGTGAGACGATCGCACAGGCGGGCCGGCGCGGCGCCGTCACGATCGCCACCAACATGGCCGGCCGCGGCGTTGACATCAAGCTCGGCGGCAGCCCCGAGCAGATGGCGATGCTGCAGCTGCGCAAGCGCGGCGTTTCGCTCGATGCCGAGGACTACGCCGAGCAGGTCGCGGAGCTGAACGCGGAGCTCGAGCCCAAGTGCGCCGCGGAGGCGGACGAGGTCCGCGAGCTCGGGGGCCTCTACATCGTCGGCACCGAGCGCCACGAGTCGAGGCGGATCGACAACCAGCTGCGTGGCCGTTCAGGTCGCCAGGGTGACCCGGGGGAATCGAGCTTCTTCCTCTCCGCCGAGGACGACCTGATCCGCCTCTTCGCGGGCGAGCGCATCTACAAGATCCTCGACCGCCTCGGGCCGGTCAACGAGGAGGGCGAGGAGGAGCCGCTTGAGGCGAAGATGCTGAGCAAGACGATCGAGGGCGCCCAGAAGAAGGTCGAGCAGCAGAACTTCCTGATCCGCAAGCGCGTGCTCGAGTACGACGACGTGATGAACGAGCAGCGCCGCGTGATCTACAAGTACCGCCGCGAGATCCTCGAGGGCAAGGACATCTCGGGCACAGCTCGCGAGGAGCTCGCCTCGGTGGTCAGCCGCCTCGTGGACCAGTACACGCCCGGCGACGTGCTCGAGGAGTGGGACCTGGCCGAGCTCCAGACCCAGGTGCGGCAGCTCTGGCCCTCCGAGCTCGAGATCGCGAGCCTCACGCCTGAGCAGGTGGACCGCGAGGCCCTGCGCGACCAGCTCCTGGCCGATTCCCTCGGTGCCTACGACCGACGCGAGCAGGAGTTCGGCGACGAGCTCATGCGCCAGCTCGAGCGCGCGATCCTGCTCCAGATCATCGACAACCGCTGGCGCGAGCACCTCTACGAGATGGACTACCTGCGCGAGGGGATCCACCTCCGGGGCTTCGCCCAGATCGATCCCCTCGTCGCCTACAAGAACGAGGGCTTCTCGATGTTCGAGGAGCTCATGTACGCCGTCTGGGAGGAGTTCAGCCGCCTGATCTTCCACGTCGAGGTCGAGTTGGCGCCACGCGCCCAGCAGCAGTTCGGGGCCGCCGAGACCCCCACACAGATCTCCTACTCCGGAGGCACCCCCGACCAGCCCTCCGCCCTCGGCCAGGCCGCGGTCGCGACGGCGGCCGGCCCCGACGCGGCGGCCGAGCAGGCGATCGACGGCACCGCCCAGGAGGGCAACGGGGCGCCGACCGTTCATGAGCAGGAGACGGTGATCAAGGACGAGCACGACAAGGTCGGCCGGAACGACCCCTGCTGGTGCGGTTCGGGCAAGAAGTACAAGAAATGCCACGGCGCCTAGCCGCAGCCCTGC